>JAUYHA010000038.1 GCA_030690265.1 Dehalococcoidales bacterium
GTAAGGAAATTAAAAGGCGAAACCGACTCAGAGGTTATGGAATACCTTAAAAGTTTAGATGTTGTAGGCTTAGACTCTTCTTCATTCCCATCCATAGGGGAACTCGCTGATTTCTTCCAGGGTGAGCCGGTAGAGGAAGAAGAGCCGGTCCTCAAAGGCAAGGACTGGAACGAGGCTTCCGAGGAGGAGATGCTGAACGTCCTGAAGGGAGTTGTAGGGCTGGACAAATTGGGAGTTTCATTTGAAGATATTGCGACTAAGTTAGGGAACGCAGGTTGGAATATCTATACTCTGCCAAAAATATCTGAAATGATAGAAGCTGCTGTTAAGTACGTTCTTGTAGAAGAGGAAGAACCGCCTACCGCTGCCCCGGTCGAACCCCAGGAGGAAACTACCCTGGCCATCCTTGAAGCCGCCATGAGAATCAATGCAGGTAAGCCCTACGGCGGCTGCTACCCGGATTACCCCGGGGTAGGTCTGGAACCCCCCCAGGTGGTCTACTGCGAAGGAATTATGAAACCCCCGGGTGCTAAGAAGGCCGGTTATGTCCAGTTTATACCAGGGCAAAAGGTTCCTAAAGAAGGCGTTGTCTCCCAGTTTGCCGACGGGTATAACGCCATAGTCCTTAGCCCCGACTCTTCTACCCTGTCCGTAACCTTCAAGGAAGTAGACGAGAAGGGCAAGCAGTGGAAGCAGAGACAGCAGGTGACTGCGGAACTTCTTACGGGCCTGGGCTACGGCTGTTCTTTCCTCAACGACCACTTCGTATGCGCCCGGGGAGGACTGAACATGGCCGAGGATGGCGACCGGGCCATGGTGAAAACCACCGCCATCTTCCTTTCCAAGCTGCACGGCATCGACCACCTGGAATATGCCTGTGTCAACCGGGCCGTGCGCTTCGCCCTGGGAAGCGCTACTATGATTGAAAGCAATATGTCCCAGCCCTATCTTGGCGATGTTTATCCCTACACAGTCGGGGACTGGAATGAAGAAGTATGCAGTAAATTAGAGGCGAAGCCGGTTAAGCTGCAGGCATCGGAACTCGCCAAGAAGCTCGGGACGGTCGGCCTGCTGGAGATTGCCCATAAATATAAATTAGACCCGACTGGCAGTGATGCCGCACTCGCCCAGAAGATTATCGAATCAGGTATAATGGAACCATGAATATTAAAATAGACGGACAAGAATTTAACCTTGACCCATCTGTGGTGAAGGCAATGCTGAGATTGACAGAAAATACCCGAAAAGATGGGCGTGAGCGTGGGTTTAATCTCTGTAAACTTGATTCTGGTATTACTGTACCCGGCCCCATCTGTAAAGGCGATGAGTGTCACGTCACTCTCAAAGGTTGCTATGTTAAAGATGATAAAAATGGTCACTACATTGGAAGACAAGTGGGTTCTTTTCATACCCATCCTGAAGACCTACCAGCTAACTGGGGTGATTTATTTGGTGCAGTTAAACAGGGAATAAATGCAAAAAGAAGATATGGTGGGTCTTATGAATACTTGGAGTGCATAGGAACCCCAGATAGTGGAATCAAGTGTTCCGCTCTGAAAGAAGTATCGCCTGATTTCGCACTTGGGTTAAGGGCCGAATATATATTAGGCTTGACCAATGACGAAGACGAGAAGCTACTCGAATCTTATTTTACAGATATAGTTCACATACCTATTGAGGAATTAAAGAATCAGGTATAATGGAGGAGTAATGAACAGAAAAGAATATAATTCGTGTGTGGCTACGGCATTAAAAGGGCAGCATTTCACCGCCCCGGAGAGGAAGATGGCATTTTGCGTGGCTGCAAAACAGTGTTCAGGGAAATCTTCTTCCCAGAGTGAGGCCGTGCAGTTATGTGAGCTATCCGCATCCCAGCCCAAGGAAAGAAAGGGCAAGAAGCGCCGGTCTTCCGGCGGCGGTAGCAGCGGCGGCATGAGGCTGATACTCCTG
>JAUYHA010000042.1 GCA_030690265.1 Dehalococcoidales bacterium
GAGATTGATAAATGCCTTCCAAGTCCATTTAGCCCGGTCAAGCACCTTGTCATACCGGTATTCTTCCGGCTCTTGTATTGCTGCGGTCTGCGTTCATCAGAGGCCAGACTTTTGAATACTGGGGATATAAACCTGGCGACAGGCAGGATGTTTATCAGACAATCAAAAGGCCATAAAGACCGTACCGTCATGCTGGCGGAAGATGTGTTGGCTTTATGCCGTAAGTATGAGACAAAAGTAAGCCGGATTTTTCCAGACAGACAGGCATTTTTCCCCAACTCAAAAGGTGAATTTTATAACCACTCAATTCAGGATTACTGGTTTCATCTATTCTGGGACCACCTTGAAGTTGCTGGTAACTATAGTGGCAATCCACCACGGGTACATGATTTTCGCCATGCCTTTTCTGTGAGGCGTTTGAACCTCTGGGTAAACGAAGGTAGAGATATCAACGCCTACTTACCCTATCTGAGCATGTATCTCGGACATGTCCACCTTACGGATACCGATTATTATATGCACTTTGCCTCGGAATTCTTTCCGACATTCAAGAGAAAATCAACACTGGCATGTGCCGATCTGATACCGGAGGTGAACTATGCGAAAAAATAATGATGACAGCTTTTATAAATATGTAAGGGGATTTCTAACTGTATTTCTGCCCCGGAACAGATGTTACAGTTATAACACCGTGAAGTCATATCGCGACACTCTAAACTTATTCCGGGCATTTCTATTTGAGAAAAGGAATATTGCTTTCACTGCAATAACGTTTGATCTTATCAACCATACCCTCGTTTATGAATTCATTACATGGCTTCAGGATGAACGGCACTGCAGCGCCACCACCAGAAACCAGCGACTCGCCGGCTTAAAATCCTTTCTTCACTATTGTGCCATGGAAAATTCTGTATTGACAGCGGTATATATGGACATCAAAAAAATATCCGTACAAAAAAAGACTGGCAAAGTGGGGGTAGAATATATGACCCGCGAAGCTTTGAAGACAATGTTGGAACAACCTGATCCAAATACCCGTTACGGTGCGAGAAACCGGTTTTTCATGATTTTGATGTATGATACCGGAGCACGTATACAGGAAATGCTGGATTTTAAACTGAAAGATATTTATTTGGAGGCTGATACGCCCTGTGTCTATCTGACTGGAAAAGGAAATAAAACCAGGGCGGTTCCATTGATGGATAAAACCATCCTTCATCTGAAGGAATATGTGGATACTTTTCATAGCGACAATTTGATTGGAAAGGAAGAATACTTGTTTTATACCAAAATTAAAGGTAAAAAAGGGCCGATGTCCGCTGATAATGTTTCTTGCTTCCTAAAAAAGATTGCCGTATCCGCCAGGCTTAAGTGTCTGGAGGTGCCGGACAACATGCATGCTCATCTTTTTCGCCATAGCAGATCAATGCACCTATATCAGGCTGGAATTCCATTATCTTATATCAAAGATTTCCTCGGCCATGTCAGCCTAAATACAACCAGTATTTATGCATCGGCAGACATGCCTATGTTGAAGGCTGCCCTGGAAAAGGCTGTACCAAATGAAAAAGATGTCAAAGGAGATCCGCCTATATGGAAAGGCAATGAAGACATGATATTAAAACTTTGCGGTTTGAAGTAAATATTATCCCGAAGATATGAGCAACAAATGGCTGGCTACCAGACTGCTTTGGCTATTCTTCGGGATAACTAAATCTTCGTGATAATCTTTCGGTTTTCCGCTTCTGGCGGGGTCAATGATAACGCCGTAGTGGTGCGCCAGCTCATCGTAACCCTGGTTAAATTTCGGGTCATAGAGATCTGCTTTGATTACCCCGGTCTTCAGATTATCCGGGGTAATTCGTAGCGTAGTTCCACCGAAAAACTGGAAGGCCAAAATATGACAGTTTAACCACTCCCGCTGGTCCATCCGGGTAACCACACAAACAAACATGTGCCGACTATAAGATAGTATCAAAGCGAAAGCCCACAGCCGGCACTTTTTACCGGTCTTTGGGTCTTGCCAGGTACCGAGATAACCAAAATCTATCTGGGCTTCATCACCGGGAGGCGGGTCGTCACGTCTGACCGTAATCCGCGGCTTCTTCCAGACATCAGCCAGAAAACAGCTCAAGTAGCGATAGAAACTGGGTTTAGATACCTTTAACCGCCTTTCATCCCGTAGTCTCTGCCACACCGTCGAAGCTTTTGTCGTGGCTAAGGCAGTCCTGATTTCTTCCTGGTAGGGAAGCAGCGCGGCAAATACCAGTGACCGGGTAGCCGGGTCTGGCGGCCGGGGAATGACATCAGCGATAAAAGCCTTCCACCCTTGAGGCGGCGTGGGCTCACCCTGCCGGTATCCCCTGGCCTCGGCGGCATAAATATATTTACGAATGGTAGCCCGGGAGACATCAAGACTCCGGGAAATGGCACAGATGCTCCTTCCCGCCTGCCAGTGCTCCAGAATTTCTGCGATATCTCGCACCAGAAACCTCCTTCTTGCCAATGGCTCAACCTCCTTTAACGTTAGCTGAGCCAATGATGTAATATTTTCGGTTTTGGTGCACCAGAGGGTGGTAAATTATCGTGAGAATCTGACTGGTAAATTAACTTGAGAATTTTCCCCGGAAAGCGGTCAATTCACGTGAGAGACTACACGATACGGACTCGTTGTCCCCGGAAGAAGGCATGAAACTCAGGGACCTGGTGCGGTCAGCTAATCTGGCCGCGACGGAGTCCGGGGTGAGACCTTCACCAGGACGTCCCGACCAGTATAG
>JAUYHA010000044.1 GCA_030690265.1 Dehalococcoidales bacterium
TGGCCGGATAGCAGCTCCCATGAAGCCGAACTCAGCCTTTATCGGGTCAAAGCCCCTTGTGCCGATGCGCTGCGTAGTCTTATAGGCACTACCGGCACCGTCAGCCTGGATAACAGTACCTTCAGGCTGTGCGCCCAGGACTACAAGGCGTTGCCCGTTATCAAGCCACGTATGCCAGACATCTTTGCCATGCAGCTTGCCCATATTGAGCGTCGTCGCTCCCGGATGCTTCTTGATTAGTTCCCGCTTCTCCTGGTCGGTTGCCCTGCCGGGGAGTCTGAGCCTGCCCCTATCCAATTTATCGAGGCGGTCAAGACGGTCAGTCCTGTCAACCCGCTCCGGTCGTGTTATCCGGTCGGCTCTATCCGGTCTAGTGATTCGTTCCGCCCGTTCCGGTCTATCAACCCGCTCCGCTCTTTCAAGCCTTTCTGCCCTGGTAAGACGTTCCGCCCTTTCAGGACGTTCTACACGCTCACCCCTGGCTATTCTCTCGGCACGTTCAGCCCTCTCAGCACGGGTAAGGCGTTCCCCACGTTCTGCCCGTGATAGCCTTTCAGCACGTTCTATCCGCTCTGCGCGGGTAAGCCTTTCCGGTCGAGTGATACGTTCCGGTCGTTCCAGTCTGGCTACTCTCATGCCCGCAGCTTCAAGCCTTGTCCTGGCTGCTCTAACTTCCCTCGGACTTACCCGCCCCGTTATGGCTGCTAAGGAACGTGGTACTGCCCTGGTGCCTCTTAGTGCCCGATGCGCTCTCAATAAGTTGGCTGCCTGGTCAGCATTGCCCGCAGCCCTTAGTTCACGAGCTAACGCCTGCGTCTCTTTAGCGGTCAAGCCCATTGCCCGCCGTCCTGTTGCCTTAATCTTAATAGCTGGCTTAAATGGAGCTTTCACCGCCTCGATTAGAGTCTCCGCCTTGAGCCGTGCTAGCTGCCTGGCTGTAAGTGGCTTTTCAAGCAATATCTCCACCTTATCAGCATTCGGCCCGATGCGGGTATACAGTCTTTGTTGCGGGCCGGAAGTCTTTGCGCCAGGCGGTAAAACACTCTCAAGCTCGGCGGTGTTACGGTATATCTTATTGCTGGACACCATTTTAGAGGCCGTCTCTTTGGATGCGATATATATTCCTGGACGCTCCCCTGTCTTACCAAAGGCGGATTGCTGGCTGAATTTAACAGGTGGCTCATTCGCGAAGAATATCCCCGCTTCATTGAGAGGCTTGCCCGCCTTTGCCTCGGATGTGAGTATCTTTTCAAAAGGCTCTATATCTGGTGTGGCATGAGCTACCGTCCCGCCCGCTTTCCTGGCTTCTCGCATGAACGGGGATTGTACCGGCTCAATAACATAATCCCCCGCCTGCACGAGTATTTGTTTCCCTTTAGCATACTCAGCCATTATCAGGTCACGGGCAGCCATAGCCTCGGCTTTCGTCATGTCCTTGGTAACACGTATCCGGACTACTCCGTCTGTGGTAGTTACTACCGCATAGGGAACTTTCCCTGGAGAAGCTATATTCTCAGCCAAGTTTAATATCTGCTTTCCCGTTGCCTTGACCGTGCCTATCGGATGAATTATCATATTGACCGGCGCAACCGCCTGGGCGACAACTTCTTTGCCCACCTCTTTGGCAACACCGGCAGCCATTGCCCGCGCCCCAAAGCTGGCTCCTACCCTGGCACCTCTCACAGCAGCACCGGCAACGGGCAAAACGCTCAATGCGTCAATAGCAATATAAGTAGCCCGCTCAGTTGGTGTTAGCTCACCCCACCGCCCCACAACCATGACACCCGGTACTAATTGCTCCGCAGCCATGATACTTACACCTTTCAGGCTCGCCCTTTCACCTGCTGCCTCGTCCCAGGGCGTTGCCCATTGCCAGTATGCCTTTACTGCGGAAAGTTCCGGTTTACCGGCTTCCTCGATAGCCTCACTACTAAAGCCTGCCTCTTTGAGTATCTTTACCTTTTCGCTTTTGACTAGCCCCCCGGCTGCTTTCGAGTCCGCCATGAACTTGCCAAGATAATAGTTCCCCTCAGCGTCCTTGTAATTATCAAGCTGTTTCAGAGCCTTGTCTGACTGTGCTATGTCTGAGTCTATTGCCTTCACCATGGCGTCATAGCCTTTAGTCAGTCCTATGTCGGTATACTTTGCAGGCATCTTCTTGAAGTCAGCGTCCGCCACATACGAGCCGTCCGGTAGTTTGACGTGTGTTTGCTCAATCTGGCGATTGTAATCATCTACCGCCTTGTTGTACGCCTCGATACCGCCCTGTTCGTAAGCTGTCCTGATTGTCGCCGGTGCATCTTTGAGCTTTACCTCAAATTCCCTTATCTGGGCACCAGTCCGCTTACCCTCTTGCTGCGCTATAAACCTTTGTGCGCTGATTGCCCGCTCGTAATTCTCAATCCCCTCATTTACCAGTACCTTGTAGAGCTGCGGATTAGCCTGCCTCAGCCTCTCGATTTCAGCCGTCCTCTTGATAGTCTCCGGACTGTCTGTCCTTACGCCTACCTTCAAGACGGTGGTATCCGGTTTGCTGTACTCAACTCCAGGCGGTGGCTTGCCCCCTATTTTTACTTCCTGCCCCGTCCCCGCTGCCGGACTCCCCGCCTGTTTCCACTGTTCGACAGTCTCATAATACTGGTCGCCACGTTCCGAGGCACGCTGCCTGTTAGCTTCTTCCTGTGCCCGTGTGGCTGCCTCTTTTGCCCTGACTTCCTGCTCAATTCTCCAGTCAGGAACAGGTGAACCAAGGCTACGTAACGCCTCTGACGTAGTAATGTCCTTCTCCCTGGCTATCCGTTGCGCTTCCTGAAGGCGCTCATTATACTGACGCTCAATCTCCACGGACGTCATTTTAAGACGTTCCTGCTCTTGCTGCCGTTGCCTTTCCTGCTCTTGCTGTTCAATTTGTGTGGTCATTTCTATCTACCTCCTTAATAATTCAACCAGAATATTAAAAATCCGAATACGAAGCGCATCACCCCTATTAGCACGAACCAGAGTAAAATTTTCCACCATGGCCAGTGAAAAAGTAAACGCCTCCAACCTGTCAATTCTTTTATCTCGCTCATTTCAAAACCTCCAGTTTTTCTTTTTCAGCCGGTACTGCCAGCCTGCACGTCTGGGCATCTTGCTTGAACACATGAAGCCACCTATGACCACCTCGCCCGTCAGCATCCATAGCGAGCCGGAGAAGACCGCCGCACTGTTTGCACCTCTGATATTCCAATTTTCACCTCCTTAAAAACGTTCCCTTATTGCTCATTAGTATTTGTGCCTACCCCGCCATACTTGAAAACTACCGGACGTTTTTTACGGCGTTGTTTGCTGTCTTTCCTACCCGGTGGCCGTCCTAACACCTTACCCTCTTTGATTGCCCTGGCTAGCCCCGCCTTTGTGCGTTCGCTGCGCCGGTCGCTTTCAAACTTGCCCGCCCAGGCTGCCATAGCGATAAACAGTTCCCGCATCGGCCCGGTGTCCTGCGTCCAGCTTTCCTGAATACTGATAACATGGCAGCCGTATGTCTCAAAGGTAGCCACAAGCTGAAGCACCGCCCCGATACCTTGCCGGCACAACCTATCAAGTGACCATATCAAAAGCACGTCATACCGGCGCTTACCGCCCCGGATATCGGATAACAGTCGGCTTAATTCGTGCTGGTGGCCGTTCCGCCATGCGCTCTCAGCCTCTTGGTAGACTTCCGCCAGCTCATAGCCCCGGCTTTCGCACCATGCCTTAATAGCCGGCAGTTGATTGCTAACGTCCTGCTGGCCGGTGCTTACCCTTAAATAACAGGCTGCCTTCACAACATCACCCCCTGGCTTTCCTTTGCCCTGCGCCAGGCCGTTGCCCGGTGAACCGGCTCCCCTGGTGCTTTTGGCGGTCTACCACCACCATGCTTAGAGTGTTGCATAACTACAGGGGGTAGTAATTCCTTGTCGGGTAGTTTTGCAACACTTCCTTGCCCCTCAGCCACTACTGTCCAAGGCTTGTAAATCCCCCTCGCCAAGTTTTCTTTGTCGCCTTCCGCAAAGTCCGGGGCTTTACACCAGGAACCATAAAGTTTCCGCTCAAAGGTCGCATCCTTGCCCGCCGATTCCTTGCCAGTTATCACTTCTCGAATAGACTTTAACTCAAACCACGCGCCTCGCTCGTACCCGCTTCTGTAACAAATTCCACCTGTCATTTTTCACCTCCTTTTACCAAGTCTCGGTATTGCTGGTGCTGTCGGTCGTAAAACACCTTGACAATCTTATGTCCCTCACCCTGTCGCTGCTTGGCAATTAAAATCTCGGTCACATCATCCGCATCGTCCTGGTAATAAGAATCCCGGTATAAGAAAAGCACCAGGTCAGCATCTTCCTCAATCCGCCCGCTATCCCGCAAGTCATATAACATCGGTCTCTTATCTGGACGTGTTTCAAGTGCCCTGTTAAGCTGGTGAGCGACCAGTATAGGCACGTCAAGTTTCATGGCTATCTGTTTTAGTTTTCGGCTAACATACCCGGTGCGCTCATACTGGCTATTGCCGTAATCATCATCCAGCAGCCCCAGGTAGTCCACCACTATCAGGTCAAGCCCGTGCCGAAGCTGCATATTTACGCCCGCCTGGAGTATCTTGTCCGTAGTCAGTGGCGTTTCGTGGTAAAAATACAACTGCCGGTCAATCACCGCCGATAATCCCTCGCCGAGTATCTTCGCAAAGGTAGTTTCTACATACCCGCCACTCCTCACTTCATTGGTGGTCATGCCTAAAACACTGGCCACGTCTCGGTCAGTGATTCCCGCAACTGTCATTTCCGCACTACATACCAGCACCTTGTGACTGGCAGCTCTATTGTTACCCACATTCATTAAAAAAGTGGTCTTACCTAAACCTGGACGTGCTGCCACGATTGCCATTTCGCCAGCGTAAAGCCCCCCGCCTATTTGAGCATCCAAGTCTGGAAGTCCAGTGGGTAAGGCAATCCCCGCTTCGGCAGTGAAAAGAGTAGAATAGCGGTCAGCCATGAGAGACGCCCGCTCTTTCGGCGTGATAATCGGTGAAGCTGCACCATTTTTACGCAACGCCAATAAGATTTCGTCAGCCTTATTAAGTGAGTCGCTAATGTCCGGGCCCTGGCCGTAGCCAAGAGTGGCTATCTTATCGCTTGCTGCTATCAAGCCCCGGTATGTGGCGAGTCTTTTCACTATGTCAGCGTAGTATCGGCAATCAAGGGAAGTGGCGCAGCTAGCAATCAGGTGCGACAAGTAGGCAGCGCCACCGGCAGCCTCTAACTTTCCCTTCTCGTTTAGCTCTTGCGCCAAAGTTATTTGATTTATGCTTACCGCCCTCTCAGCAAGTGCGATACAGGCAGAAAATATGAACTGATTTATTTCATGGTAGAAGTCGCTAGGCTCTAGGTTCAGCCCGTGAATCAAGTCACCATCTATCAGCAATGAGCCGATTACGTTGTCCTCGGCGTCTATGTTATGTGGCGGTAGTTTGTTTTCAGTTAACATAATTATATTTTTTCCCTTTTTCTTTTTTATATATACTTTCTATAGTAGATACAGTACTAGGCGTGGCTCGTTTACTAGTACTGGTAGCACTGTGTTTACCATTTAGCGTACCTATGTGTTTACTAGTACCTATGTGTTTACTAGTAAACACTGTGTTACCAGTTATCCAAGTATCAAAGTGTTTGTTGAAAAGGTATCGGTTGCCTGTCCGTCCGGGTGTCTTGTCAATTACAATAATTCGCTTTTCCTGTAACCTTTTGATTGCCCTATTTACGCTGGGTCTACTTAAACAAGTTGCCAGGCTGAATTGTGAAAAGGAAATATAGGCCTCAATCTTGTCAAATCCCCATGTGCGGTCAATAACGCAGAGAACAACCCTAAATTCAATGCCTGATAGCGGAGCTACCATCAAAGCCCTGAACACATCGTTGTTTATCCGCCTATGGCCGTTATCACGCTGCGGATTAACTGTTGATTGTTCACGCCAGGGATTATTCACCGGCTTTCACCTCAGTTATTAGCTTCTGCCAGAATTTACGCCATGCTGCCTTTGCCGCCGGTGTCACCTGGCCCGGTGTTATCGTAAGCGTTACCCTCGCTTCTGGCTTAGTTTTCGTCTTGTCCATCTTCTTCTAGTCCCAGGACTGTTAGTATCCGCTTGCTGTGCGTAGGTAATACAAAGCCGCCTTTTTCTAACCTGATTACTTCTTGAGTAGTAACTCCGGCTTGGCTAGCTACGTCTAATTGCCTAAGATTAAGGCGTAGGCGTGTAAGCCGCACACGTTCGCCAAAAGTTAGCCCGGTGAATATAACAACCTCGCCTCTGTTCTCCATGATTCCAAGTTACCACGATACTAGCTAACTTTAACCGTAACTTTTTTGCACAAATAAAAAAGCCACCGGTTAAGGTGGCTTTGCTTCTACTTGCCTACTTTAGCTAGCCGCGTCTAGGGTAGCCGGTAGCATAGTCGCATGGTTTAATCTCGTTACCTATGTTTCGCGGGTCATAGTAAATATCTTTGTCAATATAATAGCGCCGGGTATATTCCTCTGGCCCGGCATATACCACCCTGGATTGATACCACTTTTCCGCCACGTCCAGCAGCTTCTTATCATGTACCAGTTTGCCGTATCTCTTAAACAGTGAGGCAATCTCACGGTGTACCCGGTGTGTAGGCCTGTTTCTCATTATGTCCTCGGTATCATAAGTCTTGCCGTTGCGTACCAAAGGCTTGTATGTATTCCAGTCCTCTAGCTTGATACCGAGATAATCAGCTAGCGCCCATGTGGCAACAGCCATGAATAAAGGTGTCTCAAGAGACGGCAATACTTTCCAACTCTCGTTAATACCCCGGTCTATCTCACGATTAAAGCCCTCTTTGATAAACTCAGCTACCCAGTCAAGTAGATATTCAAAGTTTTGGCTATCGGTAAACTTGTCCGGCTCATTCCAAAGGCCGGGCCAGCCCTTCAAAGTCTCGGCCTTGTCCAGATAAGCCGCCTTGAAGTCCTGCATAGCTAACTGGCAGTCCGGTAATGCCCATGCCTCTACGACTTTATGGTATTGCTTTTCAGCCTTGCCATGAAGTATTACTACCTGGACACAAGCCATAGCATAGGCAAAGGGTAGGCTATCAGCCGTCCAGTAGTGCGCGCCGTCACTAAAAAGCCGTTGCGTCTCTAACTGGTTGCGCTCTTTAATCCGGGCAAAGGCTAACTCTCTTTGGCTGTAAGTCTTATTGCTCATTCTCTTACCTAATTTTACCACAACCGGCGGCCACTTTGAAGCTAAAAGGTATAGTGTAACGTTGCTCAAGCCAATGTATTGAAGTCGGCGGGTATCAGCTTCTCGTATTCGGGAAAGTTCCCGTCAGCTCCCCGCCATTTATAGCGGATTGCTTCCGTGTCCAGCACGAGGCTCATTCCGTCAAGGCTTACTTGTGGTGAGCCTGCCGAACCATCCCCGCTTTTCTCAAAGCCCACCCTCACCCTGTATGCCCTTCGCAAGGCACTTGTGACACCCCGCAGGTCATCCCTGCTTATCAGGACTTGCCCCTCATCGCCGTCAAAATCCAGCTTCACCACCGCAAGTCTGAAACCATCGGCGCTCACCATCGTGAGCTTGCCGTCTTTCACCCTGAAAAGGACACATTGAAGGATTGGTTTGGAGTCCTCTTTGGTGGTGAACGGCAAGACCCTTGATAGGGCTTCCGATAGCTCCAGTGCTCCGAGGTTAGGCTTGACAGCATTGGAAGGGCTGACCCTGACAGCGCAGAGCGTCAAGGGTGTCTTATCACCCACCCAAGCCATATCGT
>JAUYHA010000153.1 GCA_030690265.1 Dehalococcoidales bacterium
CGGGCAGCTGCAGTCGGAGACCGTCGGCAAGTTTACCCAGTATCCACTGATGTTAGCCTAGGCGGTAACCATTCACAAGGGCCAGGGAAAGACGTTCGACAGCGTGATTATCGATATCGGCAGCGGCACCTTTGCCCACGGCCAGATGTACGTGGCGCTAAGCCGGTGCACCACATTGGAAGGCATCGTCCTCAAGAGGCTGGCGCTCAAAAAACATATCTGGACAAACTACCAGGTAATGGACTTCCTGACCAGGTACCAGTATCAGAAAGCGGAAGCTGCCCACCCGGTGGATGGCAAAATTAAGGTAATCAGGAAAGCAATTGAGAATGGGGCGTCGCTGGAAATAGTCTATCTCAAGCCCAGCGATGAGAAGACAACGAGGGTTGTCCGGCCGGAGGCAGTTGGTGAAATGAAATACCACGGCAAGAAATATCTTGGCATGAGAGCATTCTGCCTGACTCGAAATGAAGATAGGGTTTTCCGGGTTGACCGGATACTGGGGATAGAGGAGATACAAAGTGTCAGGTTATAATAGACCAGTTGCAAAGTGCAAGAACAAGGATCCCGCACTCAAGGCCAACCGCGCTCACAGTTCGCCTATGTTTTTTCATCAGCTCGGATATTTCCGTCTGTCCACACGATAGGCCCTCTATGGTACTCTCTCACCTTTGATACATCTTTGACCTGGATTACCTGAATATCGCCCGATAGTCTGGACACGATGTCATGGTAAGCTCCGATGAACAGGATGCCAGTTTCTCCCTCGCATAAAGTGTCGTTAGTTCTCTTTGCAATAAAATCGTCGCGTTGTTTGAGCAAACCGCCTTGAGCCAGTCTATATCTGAGTGCCCACACCTCTTTTTCCTTCTTTGATTTGGCGTGAGCTATTTTTGCTACATAAGTATATTCCTGTTTCACCAGACCAAGGTCTTCGGTCTTTACCAGTATTGCTCCCCGTTCCAGAAGCTTCCCTATGATCCCATAGTTCTTACTCCCCTGGCTAATACCCTCTCTAATAATCCTGAGTCCATCCGCACCATCAGCCACCATGCCATCCTGGTATATTTTAAAACCTTTAACGTCCAGGACGTCGAAGAATTGCGCAACACAGTCCCAGAAACTGGAAACATTATCTTTACGCTTTTCCCATATTTCCTGCCCCAGTACGGTCTTCGCTGTTTCATCCAGGGATGAAGCTAGGGAACCCATGTCAGCGCTCATGTGAAGAATAGGGACAAGGTAGAGTTTCCTCATGGTCAAAATCACCCCGGGTTTCTTTAAGTGTGGTTCAGATCGCTGCCTTGCGGTGCCGCCTATCTCTGCTCATTCTGAACGTTGCCGCGCTCTTTTACCGGTGCTTGAGATCGGAGAAAAGAATTTGTGAAACTTCCAAGATTACCAGATTGCTCCGCGGCGGAGTTGTCTCTCTGTTTCCTCTGTTTAGCCTTCCTCGGTTTCACCACGCTTACGCAGCCTCTTTCTCTCAAAATGAAGAAGGTTACCATCGCTGTCCATGCAGACTTCGTATACGCCTAAGACGTCCATGGTATCCGGGATAGCCTTCCTCTGCAGGGCCTCTAGCGAGATAACCCATCCCTCATCTATCTTCGCGAGTCCGATAACCGCGTTAACGGGCAGTTTGCTAAGCCGGGCAAACTCCTCCTGCGCTTTCTTAATTATTTCATCAGCGTTCATACTGACTTTCATCCTCCTTTTCAGTCACAGCCTCACGTATTGCGTCGGATTACGGAGAGTCTGCTTAGCTACGCACTGGTAAATATATTTTTAACTCGTCTTGCTTCGGCTGTTTAGCTGCCTTGTTCTTTAATCCTTTCCTGGGCACTCGTTTCAGTAGCCTTGTTCTCGGCACCCCCAGCCGCTGGTTCGGTCGGCTTGACTTTGGTTGTTGCCTTTTCCCGTTTGAAGAATGCCTTAATCTTCTCTGATACTTTCATTGTACACCTCCCACGCAAATCTAAAACCGTCACGAATCACTATTAAATGGTAACTCCGGTGCCTCCCGATTTGTGGCATAAAGCGGCCACTTCATCTTCTGGAGCCCCGGCTATCTTCTTTTGCCGGTACTCTTCCGTAGCTATTGCTCGCTGTGCCTCGTCCCAGTTCTCCCAGATACCATACTTCAGCATGGTCTCCATGCCAGCGAGGGCAGCTCTCAGCTTCACACCCAGCAGGGGAATGCCAGCCACGTGGATGATGAGGTCGGCATCAACTATCAGACCCTTGTCCAGCACCCTGTCCAGAAGGTCTACCAGCGTGGCATGCGTATCTCGAGTGGGGTTCATTTGATTTCCTCTTTGACCGGCATTACGGGCTTGGCTACGAAGCTGTAAGGAGGCCAGGGACCGGAGAAGTGTACCGAGAAGCCATCCGTGTTTTTGATTTTCTCTAACTCCTCTCCAAGATGATCCACCCTCTCCCCCGCTACCAGGCAAGAGAGATTGACCAGCATTACCTTATTCCCGTTCGTCCTCCTGGTTTTCTCTATGACAACATCATCACAGTGGCGCTTGATCCTCGCGTAAAAGTCTTTAAACCAGTCACTGGCCAGTCTTTCTATCTCAGCCTTCACGGCTTTTTCCATCTTCTGCTTATACAGGTATGCCATCCCCGGTGATTTGGATGCCATTTCTTCTCTGATTTCCCGAATCCCCTGACTTTCCTCCGAGATTTGCTTTGCTATTACACTGGGGGTGTAGAAGATTTGTACCCCGTACTCGTCCCTGCCCTCTATCTTCGTCATTACGGACTGGAGTCGCTCGGAGTCTTCCTTAAGCCAGTCCTTTACTACTCGATCGGGGGAGATAGCATCGTCCTTTGACTGTAGAATGGTGTCAAAGCCCATAGGAATTACGATACCAAGCTCTTTCTTTGCCTCGTCCAGAACGCACTGGTGTGTCTTCACCCACCTTTTTACGGTCTCCTCATCACCGGACTGATATGGCTCGGCGGGACAGCTATGAACGATGGCGCAGAAATGAGCGCAGGGGATAGTGTACACCTCGTTGCCTCCTATCCCTATTGGGCCCAGACTGACCGCCCTTTCGCCGGCAGCGACTCCGTATATGTACCGCCCTTTGTTCTCCATTTATGAACTGCTCACCTGACACACAAAATCGGCGAGTTTCCGGTAGCTTTCGATGGCGTCACATCGAGGGTTATAGTTGAAAATCGATTTTCCTTCATGCCATGCCTTGGCCAGGTCGATCCTCTTACGAATCTGATACTCAGTTAGCAGCCGGCCAGTCTGCCCCAACTGGTTGCCGCGCAGATCTCCCAGCACCCTTTCTGACACCGAGTTGGAAGTCACCATATTGGGTACGATTGCCACAATCTCAATGTTTGCATCCAGAACATCCTTCAATTCCTGTATCTCGGCTTCCAGTGCCTCGATACCCCTAATCGATGTATCCTCAGCTTGCACCGGTACGAGCACCCTCCCGGCGGCAAGAAGCACGCTGTCTGCCAGGATATTGACCGCCGGCGGTGAATCTATCAGGCAGAACTCAAAATCAGCGTTGAGAGCCTCAAGCACCTTCTTAAGTCTGGTCTCGCCAGCCCGCTGGACTACCAGCTCGTCTTCGAGCCGGATGAGCGACATATGCGCCGGCATTACCCAGAAGTTCTCCACCGGAGTGATAAAGGCTTTTATCTGGTCTGTGTCCCCGCGAAGTACCAGGTCGGCAAGAGGGAAATCGCTGCGCAAGTACAGGCCTTTGAGACCACAGCCTGCTGTCAGGTGTCCCTGCGGGTCGAAGTCAATAAGAAGAACCCTGTGCTGCTTTTCGGCAAGTGCTGCCCCGAGGTTTATTGTGGTGGTTGTCTTGCCCACCCCTCCCTTGGGATTAGCTATTGCCAGCGTATAGCTCCACCCTTTCCTGTTTACCATTTCCCTGCTCTTCGGTTTCCTCCTGCCACTTTTCCGGGTTGATCATTCTATTTATAACATCATCTACAAGTTCGTCCAGACCGTCTCTGACCGCCCGGACTGACTCAGTAATGCCCTGCTCCTCCTTGATCCCTTCAA
>JAUYHA010000062.1 GCA_030690265.1 Dehalococcoidales bacterium
CTAGTGTAGTGTCTCAGAGATACCTTTACAATACACTTCATATTGTCATTCCCGCGAAAGCGGGAATCCAGCATCATCACCCCACCTGGATTCCGTATCAAGTACGGAATGACATTGTTAAGTTATTAGTGAGACACTACACTAGATATCCCAACATCGTAATCTCCTGAATCCAGGACTTCACGGAGACTAAAAGTCTTACCGGGCGGTTCCTAATTTAGCCAGGGTGGTTTCAGCCAGTTTACGCAGCTGTTCCGGTTTGGTGGTGTCGTTACTCAGTTTGAGTAAAGTTGCTTTGATTTGTTCTCTTCTTTGTTTTCTATCCAGCTTTGCCTGGGCATCTCCCCCGGTTTGTTCCCGGTAAATGCGGAGCACAAGGTCGGAGATATCTTCAAAGGAGTAGCCCAGCTCTTGCCAGAAAAGCAGCTCTTCGGTAAAAGCGGTGTAAGCCTGCTCTTTGATGGCAGCTATTCTGGGGGCTAAAGAGGCCTGTTCCAGGACTGACTTGTCCGTCCTGGAAGGATAACCCAGTTTCATAAGGAGGTCGCTGTCAGCAAGCAGACCTTCGGGGATAAGTCTGGTACCGATGAACTCCTCGCCGTGACCGGGTTTTACCCTTATCAGGCAGAACCCCCCTTTGAGGGCTTCCCGAGCCGGAGCATCCTGTTCCCGGGGATTACCCCGCGAGTTGCCTTTGCCGGAGAGGAGCTCTTTTATCCGGTGGAAAGTAAATCTAAGATGACGGTACAAGCTTCGCATCCCCCGGTTGAAACGGGGCCCGGTCATCAACCAGAAATCGCCGGTAAAAATTAAATCGTCGGTCGGTAGAAAGCCCTCTTCCTCCTTCTCTGCCGAGTACGGGGCATGCCGGGCGGAATAGAGGGCGATTAGCTGGTCAGGGCTGTGGGTCTGTTTGTTTTCAGGACAGGCAAGGACCTCCAGCTTGCCTGCTTTTCCGATATTGATTGTTTCCCTCACCACCGGAAAGTCAACCCCGGCGATGGTCCTTACTTTTTCCCCGTCAGATTGGAGCAGATAGACAATATCATGTTCCTTGAACCGGGCTATTTGAACATCACCCCACCACCCCTTTTCCTGTTCAGCAACATTGCCGTCCACAAGATTCTTAAAGTTAGAGTGAACCAGAATTTTCGCCTTTGAGACCTGAGCCAGCCGGTCAGCTAAACTGCAATGGTCAGGATGGCGGTGGGTAATGACTATCCTCTCGATATTAGCGGGGTCAATATCATTCTCGGTCAGGATTGAGAGTATATGTTTCTCATAGTAGCGGCAGTCACCGGCATCAATAAAGGTATGCTTGGTCACCCCGTTACTCTGATAGCTAAATACATAAAAATTAGCGCCCAGTTTAAAGAAGAAACTGGTCAGATAAGCATCATTACCGGTTAGTTCTTCCCGGACAATTTTATAAGGTCCTTTGCCCGGTCTTTTTCCTGTTAAAATCTCATTCACAATCATTTGTAATTACAGTCCGGTGTTGAGGGGTTTTTAATCTAGATAGTCTTTTAGTTTCCGGCTGCGTGAGGGGTGGCGCAGCTTGCGCAGGGCTTTAGCTTCGATCTGGCGGATGCGCTCCCGGGTGACATTGAATGCCTGTCCCACCTCCTCCAGGGTGCGGCTCCGTCCATCTTCAAGCCCGAATCTTAAGCGGAGGACACGCTGCTCGCGGGGGGTAAGAGTAGCCAGGACATCATCAATCTGCTCCTTGAGAAATTGCTGAGAGGCGGCATCAGCTGGGGGCAAGGTATCCCGGTCCTCAATAAGGTCACTCAACTGGCGGTTCTCCTCCTCACCGATGGGTGCCTCCAGCGATACCGGCAGCTGTGCCAGCTTGAATATCTCGCTCACCTTTTTCGCCGGGAGTTCCATCCTGGCTCCAATCTCCCTGACGGTGGGCTCTCGCCCGTATTCCTGAGCCAGACGGCGGCTGGTTCTCAACAGCCGGTTAATGGTCTCAATCATATGGACCGGGACACGGATGGTGCGAGACTGGTCGGCAATAGCCCGGCTCACCGCCTGACGAATCCACCAGGTAGCGTAAGTGCTGAATTTGTAGCCTTTGTGGTGGTCAAATTTTTCTACTGCCCTGATTAGACCGATATTCCCTTCCTGAAAGAGGTCGAGAAGCGACATACCCCGGCCGGTATACTTCTTAGCTATGCTGACTACCAGGCGCAGGTTGGCTTCAATGAGATGACCCTGGGCTGCTTCAGCCTCCTGCTCAACAGTCTCCAGATGCTCCCTGATTTGCGGCTCATGGGCCTGAACAGAGTTAATAAAGCTCTCCTGTGTTACCAGGGTTTCTATATCAGTTACTGAGATTGCATCTTCAATGGTGTCAAGGATTTTGTCTGGCAGCAGGTCACAATTCAGGGAGAGACTAATCAAAAGCTGTTCTGTCCTAGGTACAGTCCTGTCAATCTTCTGAGCAATAGCCGAAGCCAGCTGCTGGTCTATTACTCCTTCAATACTATTCCGCAATTCGGCCTGGGAGATGCTTTCCTTAAAACCGGTGACAGGTGGTAAATTGAGCTGTTCCTGGAGAAGACGGATGAGCTCGACTGCCTGCCCGATTTCTTTGAGTATGGTAAGCATTATTTCGGTTGGTGAAGGGTATTTCCGGTTCTTCTTCAGGTAGTCTTGCTCAATCTCCCTGATGTGATTAGCCCGCTCTATCTTTTGAGCCAGCACTTTTTCACCTGCGGCAGTGAGCAGGTTCACCCGGCCAATTTCAAGCAGATATTGGTAAATCGGGTCATCAGTAGTTTCCTCCACTTCCAGAGGTTTATTAAGGGAGGTCTCTGGCTCAAGTTGTTCCAGAGACTCAACCCCCTCGTCCCGCTTTTCAGTCAGAGGCAGTCCTTTACCTGCGACCAAATTGCTACTCTGGGTTTCTGCTGAATCCCCGTTATCATTTACACTCATTTTCTATCTCCTCGCTCCCAACCCTGGCTGGCTTTTTGAAGAAAGACCTCTCTCAATTGACGGCTGGTTTCTAAATCTTGCTCATCAGGCTTAACTACTTCGATGGTGTTATCAGGGTCTGTTTTCGAGCTAGAAGAGATTGCCCTTTTTCTCGCCAGATTCCTGAGGTACTCTTCCCGTAAGCGGAGTGCATATTGATTATACCTTTCTTTTATCCGGGTGGCTAGTATTTTCCTGTTAATCAACCGCTCAAGCTGTTCCCATAGAGAAGCATCGAGTTTTTCCTTTAAAGAAGTAGGGTCACTAACCGTCTGCCAGCCGAGAAAGATTTCACGGTTCTGGCTATCTTCAAAGTATTCAGGCAGAAGACCTCCGGTGCTGTCTCCAAGTTCAGGGTGCTGGAGTAGCAAGGCAAGACACTCCTCTTCGAGGGGGCGGGAAAGAAGGGGTGGCATAGCACGGACTGCTGTAGCTGTTTTTGTTCGTCTGGTATCCTGCCTGACCAGATAACCCTGGGAGGCTGCCTCCAGTTTTTTATAGTCAATACCGGTCAATTTTGCCAGTTTGGTAAGGTAACGGTCCCGGCGCAGGTCATCCTTTATCCGGGCAATTAGGGGTAGCAGCCTGTCCACTGCCGAAGACTCGTCTCTGGTGAAGGTATAATCGACAACGGGTAGTGCTCCAGCTATCAGCTCCTGCCAGGTTTGTTTGTTCTCACGAATAACCGCATCGGGGTCTTTCCCTTCCGGTAGAATAACAAACTTCACCTCAACATCAAGGGTATTTTCAAAGCTGATGCTGCGCAGGGTGGCTTCCTCGCCGGCGGCATCCGCGTCAAGAGCCAGGGCGATATTTTTAGTCAGTCTTTTTAGAGCGGCTACCTGCTTTTCGGTAATCGAGGTGCCCATCGAGGCAATTACATTGGTAAACCCGTTCTGGTGAGCGGTAATAACATCCATATAGCCTTCAACAATGACAGCCTGGTTCTGCTGTCTGATAGCCGGTGCCGCCAGGTTGATGGCGTAAAGGCTGCCGCTCTTATCAAAGACCGGGGTCTGCGGGGAGTTGATATACTTGGGCTGCGAATCATCCAGCACCCTCGCTCCAAAAGCGGTAACCCTTCCACGCTCATCGAGGATGGGAAACATCAGTTTATTGCGGAAACGGTCGTGCGTTTCTCCGTTTTCAGAGGCTATTACCAGGCCGGCTTCAAGCAGTTCCTTCTCCGTATAGTCTCTCTCCATAAGGTATTGCTTCAGCGCTTCCCAGCTATTCTGACTGAGGCCCAGTTGAAAGGTAGTAATAGTGTCTGGCAAAATGCCCCGGCTATCTAAATAGCTCTTTGCCTTTTCCCCGGCCGGGGAGTTGATGAGTAGATGGTGGAAATACTGGGCGGCGGCTCCGTTAGCCTGATAAAGCCTTTCCTTCTCGTCTTTCTTTGGCTCCGGCTCGAATCTGGTGGGGATGGTAACTCCCGCCTGCCGGGCAAGAGAGCGCAGGGCTTCCCCGAAGTCAAAGCCCTCCTTTTTCATCACAAAAGAAAAGACATCACCGCCGGTATTACAGGCACCGAAGCAGTGCCAGCTCTGCTGTTCGGGGTAGACGAAGAAGGAGCCATGCTTTTCACTGTGGAAGGGACATAGCCCCTTGAAAGTCCGTCCCGACTTGGTCAGGGTGGTGTGCTGGCTGACAACCTCAACAATGTCTATTCTCTGTTTAACTTCATCGATAACGCCCATCTGACCCTGTCAATTCCTCTTTGTTATTTTACAATAAAATAGCAAGGTTAGCCAGTCGGATTGAAGCGGTCGTCCAGTAGTGTCATTCTGAGGAGTGAACTCGTTCCGACTTGCCTCGACAAGCTCGGAGCAGGTTATCGTCTTCAGACCGAGTTCAGACCGAGGTCAGAGTGAACGTAGCGAATGTGCTCAGAATGACACAGAAATGTTACCGGACAGACGGATTGAAGCCAGCAGGGTAAAGAGATATACTGTTAGCAGCAAGTAAAGATTAAGCTGGTGCTGCCTGCAGTGTGTTGCGGGAAAATAGGTTAGGAGGCTGCCGATGAAAGCAAGTGAAGGACAAATCGGGCGAGTTTTCGTGATACGGCTCGAGGATGGTGATATCGTTCCCGATTGCCTGGAAAGTTTTGCCGCAGAGAAGGGAATAGCCACCGGACATGTTATCCTCGTCGGAGGTATCGGTAGTGGTCAGGTGGTGGTGGGACCCCGGAACTCGGCAGAAAGTCCCCCCGACCCCATGCTCCTCCCGCTGGACGGTGCCCATGAGGTGGTGGGAGTGGGCATCATTGCTCCGGATAAAAACGGCAAACCCGTCCTGCACATCCACGCCGCCCTCGGGCGCTCCGGTCAGACCCTCACCGGCTGCCTGCGCCTCGGCGTCACCACCTGGCTGGTAGGCGAGGCTATCCTCTATGAAATCACCGGTGCTAAAGCTGCCCGGCTCTCCGACGAAGAAAGCGGCTTTAACCTGCTGGAGGTGGAGGAATAGACGGGTAAGCACTAAATCCGAATCTCTAAATTCTAAACGAATATCAAATGACAAAGCTCAAATGTCAAATGTTGGAAAAGTAAGTCTGGTCAGGGTTACCCTGCCGGCGGCTGTCTGTCTGGCTATCCTGACAGCTTGCGCCCCGCCGGAAACAGCCCCGGCGCTAAAGGAGGGTAAAATGAAAATCACCAGCCCGGCATTTCAGGAAGGAGCAGCAATTCCCTCCCGCTATTCCTGTGATGGAGAGGATATTTCCCCTGCGCTCAGCTGGAGCGGAGCACCCGAGGGTACCCGCTATTTTGCCCTGGTAATGGACGACCCGGATGCCCCTGGTGGCATCTTTACCCACTGGATAATCTTCAATATTCCGGCGGATAGTCGCGGGCTGGCGGAGGCGGTAGCCACCGAACCCCAGCTGGCCAGCGGTGCCCGGCAGGGTAGAAACGACTTTGGCAAACTCGGTTACGGCGGTCCCTGCCCCCCACGGGGTGCCCTCCACCGCTATCATTTCACCCTCTACGCGCTTGACCAGCCCCTGAATTTAACAGCCGGCGTTACCAGGAAACAGGCGCTTGACGCCATGCGAGGTCACACCCTGGCTCAAACAGAACTCATCGGCACCTTTCAGCGTTAGCCATAACCCCTGATTGAAGCCATAATAGCAAAGAGATATACTATTAGCAGGGAGAAAAGGGGAAGCTGGCGGTATAATGTTTTAGGGGGAAGTAAATAAGTGAGTTATACTAATAGCAATCCAAGCATAACAATATCGGAGGCACAATCATGATAATATCTCACATTGTCCTCAAGAATTGGCGAAACTTTCGTGATGTAAATGTAGACTTGAGAAATCGTGTCTTCTTAGTAGGGCCAAATGCGTCTGGTAAGTCGAATTTTTTGGATGCAATTCGATTCTTACGTGATATTGCCAAACCTGGGGGTGGTTTACAGAAATCTGTACTAGAACGTGGTGGATTGTCTAAAATCCGATGTTTAGCTGCAAGACAACACCCTGGTGTTGAGATAGAAGTAGAACTATCAGATTTTTCTAAGAAAACACCGCTTTGGAAATATTCAATAGGTATTAGGCAACAAGAAAGTGGACTTCATTTACCAAGAATAATTTACGAACGCGTTAGTAAAGAGGGGAGAATCATAGTTGAAAGGCCAGACAGAGAAGATAAAAAAGATATAATGCGTTTGACCCAGACACATTTAGAACAAATTAATGCAAATGCAGATTTTAGAGAAATAAGCAAATTTTTCGATTCTATTACGTATCTACATATGATCCCCCAAATGTTACAGCATCCAGATGCATTCACTGGATATAGCCTGCCCGGTGACCCGTACGGGCGCTTTTTACTCGAAACAATTGCACGTACACCTAAAACAAC
This sequence comes from Dehalococcoidales bacterium, assembly GCA_030690265.1. Taxonomy (GTDB): domain Bacteria; phylum Chloroflexota; class Dehalococcoidia; order Dehalococcoidales; family UBA2162; genus JAUYHA01. The sequence continues at coordinate 6,855 of JAUYHA010000062.1, forward strand.
ACAAGAGAGACGATTATCCAAGATTGAGCGTGCATTAAAAATCGCTGTACCACAATTGAGCCATTTAACATTAAATAAAGATGAAGTAACTGGTGTTCCTCATCTAGAAGCAAATTATCAACATTGGAGAGCCCAAGGTGCAAAACAACGTGAGGATCAATTTTCAGACGGTACTCTACGTCTTCTCGGCTTACTCTGGTCATTATTAGACGGCGATTCCTTGTTACTCTTAGAAGAACCAGAACTTTCATTAAATACGGGGATAATAGTCAAATTACCAGCTTTAATGTATAGGTTACAGCAAGAGAAGAAAAGACAGATTATTATAAGTACCCATAGTGCTGACTTACTATTCGACAAGGGTATTGGAGGTGAGGACGTTCTTCTTCTCAAACCACAACAAGAGGGAACCGAAGTTATAGTTGCCTCATCTATGAAGGAAATTAGAGACCTACTAAATGCTGGGCTAAGTGCTGGCGAAGCAATTTTACCTCATACAAAACCACCCGAGCAACTAGAATGGGAGCTTTTTAAATAGTGCCCACTCCTATTCCAATTCAAATTGTTGTTGAAGACGAATTAAGCGACGCTCTTATTCGAAGAATTCTAAAAGAGTCTCACAATACATTCGCTGTTGGGATTTCCTACGGCAAGTGTGGCTATGTCTATATAAAGGAAAAAGTAGGAGCATTTAACGAGGCTGCTAGAGGAACACCATTTTTAGTACTGTCGGATCTGGAAGAAGCCGAATGTGCACCAACACAAATGAATGAATGGCTACAAATACCTAAACATCACAATCTTTTATTTCGTATTGCTGTTCGAGAAATTGAGTCTTGGCTATTAGCAGATAGGTCAGGATTTGCCTATTTTCTGAATATTAGAAAGGAACTTATACCAGAAAACGTAGACGGAATCAATAACCCTAAACAGTTAGTGATTAGTTTAGCTAGAAGGTCACGGAAACGGACATTACGCGAAGCTATTGTGCCTATACCTGATAGCACAGCAAGAGTAGGCCCTGACTATAATGGACAGTTATCTTTATTCGTCTTCAATACGTGGAATATCGTAGAGGCAATAAAACATTCAGATAGCCTAAGACGAGCGGTTAATGCTATAAACAACTTTCAGCCAATATGGACCTAATTCGTAATATTTATTTGATTCTTACTCATTCACTTCCTAAAGGCGTATTTAAGAGAGGCGAAGCCTCTCTTTTTCTTTTGTAGCCGTGAGAGCACTCCATAGTGCTATAATATATTTAGATAATCTTTTACCGAGTTTGTTATGCCAGAGTTTGAAATAGTTTCTGATTTCAGGATGACCGGTGACCAGCCGCAGGCGGTGGAGAAGCTGGTGGAGGGGTTGAATAACGGCTTCAAGCACCAGACCCTGCTGGGGGTTACCGGCAGTGGCAAGACCTTCACCATGGCTAATGCCATCGAGCGAGCCCGGAGGCCCACCCTGGTCATCAGCCACAACAAGACCCTGGCTGCCCAGCTTTACCAGGAGTTCAGGGAGTTTTTCCCCGATAACGCCGTTGAGTATTTCGTCAGCAACTACTATTACAACCAGCCCGAAGCCTATGTGCCCCGCATCGACCTCTATATCGAGAAGGACGCCGATATCAATGACGAGATTGACAAGCTGCGCCACGCCGCCACCCGCGCCCTGTTCGAGCATCGCGATGTCATTATCGTGGCTTCGGTATCCTGCATTTATGGCCTGGGAGAACCCGAAGAATACTACAGTTTCGTCTGCTCTTTGAAAAAAGGCGAAAGCTATAACCGCTACAAGCTCCTCCACAGGCTGGTGGAGATGCAGTATGAGCGTAATGATACCGATTTCAGACGGGGCAAGTTCCGCATCCGCGGCGATACCCTGGAGATACAGCCGGCTTATGAAGAGCTTGCCCTGCGGGTGGAGTTTTTCGGTGATGAGATTGAGCGTATTGTCCAGATAGACCCGCTTACCGGTGAGCTACTGACGGAGTTAGACTCGGTTGACATCTATCCAGCCAAGCATTTCGTTACCTCGCAGGAGAAGCTACTGCTGGCTATTGAACGGATAGAGCAGGAGCTTAAGGACAGGGTCAAAGAACTGAAGGAGCAGGGAAAGTTGCTGGAAGCCGCCAGACTGGAGCAGAGGACCAACTATGACCTTGAGATGCTCAAAGAAGCCGGCTACTGCACCGGCATAGAAAACTACTCCCGTCCCCTTGCCGGACGTGCCCCCGGTAGCTCGCCCTGGACTCTGCTGGACTACTTTCCCGATGATTTCCTGCTCTTTATCGACGAATCACATATGACCATCCCCCAGCTTAACGGTATGTTCCACGGTGACCGCTCCCGCAAGCAGACCCTGGTGGACTACGGTTTTCGGCTGCCCTCGGCGCTGGACAACCGTCCCCTGAGCTTTACCGAGTTCCAGCAGCGGGTTAACCAGGTGGTCTACATCTCGGCAACACCGGGGCCCTACGAATACAAGCACAGCCAGCAGGTGGTGGAGCAGTTAGTCCGCCCTACCGGCCTGCTTGAGCCCACCGTTGAAATCAAGCCGACAAAGGGGCAGATTGATGACCTTATCGGACAGATTAAGACCCGGGTGGAGAGAAGCGAACGCTGTCTGGTAACCACCCTGACCAAGAGAATGGCGGAAGAACTGGCTGACTACTTAAAAGAACTGGGAATAAAGACCCACTACCTCCACTCCGAAATTGATACCTTGCAGAGAGTGGAGATACTGCGCGACCTGCGCCTCGGCGTTTATGATGTCGTGGTCGGCATCAACCTGCTCCGGGAGGGACTTGACCTGCCTGAAGTCAGTCTGGTAGCCATTCTGGATGCGGATAAGGAAGGCTACTTACGCTCAGAGGGGGCGTTAATTCAGACGATGGGGCGGGCTTCCCGCCACCTTGACGGGCAGGTCATTATGTATGCCGATACCATGACCGGTTCCATGAAAGCGGCTATCGAGGAAACAAAGCGCCGCCGTCAGATTCAGGAAGCCTATAATGAAGAACACGGCATCACTCCCCAGGGGATAAGAAAAGCCATCAAGGATATTACCGAGCGGGTGAAGGTGGTCGCCGAGACCCGTGCCCCCTATGAGGCGGCCCCCATCGCTAAAGAGGATATCATCCGCCTCATCAAGGACCTGGAATCCCAGATGAAGCTTGCCGCCAGAAACCTGGACTTTGAGAAGGCGGCACTACTGCGCGACCGCATCTTCGACCTGAGAAAAGAATTCGACTATGCGGAGATAAAGGGTGGAAGATAACCAGCGGGAGACGAGGCAGGAGCGCCGGGAAAAGAAGCTCGAGAAAAAGAAAGAGCGAATGCAAAAGCACGGCGGGGGGCTGGCCCGAATCTACAAGGAAGCCATCCTCAAGCAGATAAACAAGCTGAGGAACGACAAGGAGAAAGGGAAAGACTCCAGAGAAGTATGAAAACACTCATCTTGAATAAAAGTGCCGTCAAAGATTTGCTGCAGATGCCGGATGTTATAAAGGTTGTTGAGGAGGCGTTCGGAGCCTTCGGGGAGGGTAAGGCGAATATGCCCCCCAAGTCTTACCTGGTCGTGGAGCGGGGTGATTTCAGGGCAATGCCGGCTGTTATCCCGGGGGCTGCAGGTATTAAATGGGTGAATGTCCATCCCCAAAATCCGTCTCGAGGTTTACCTACCATTATGGCAGTGATAGTCTACAGTGACCCGGAAACGGGCTATCCATTAGCCATAATGGATGCTACCGACATCACCGCCTATCGCACCGGAGCTACCGCAGCCATAGCTTCAAAGTATCTAGCCCGGAGCGATCCCCGCACTTTAGGAATTATCGGTGCCGGCCGTCAAGCCTACACCCAGCTACTGGCCCACCTGGAGCTATTCAATTTCGAGCAGATTCGGGTATTCGACCGCACTCAGTCATCCAGTGAGAGGCTGGTCAACTCCTTCCCCGGTTATCCGCTCAAAGAGTGTTCATTGGAAGAAGCGGCCGCCTCGGATATTGTCTGTACGCAGACCCCGTCACGGGTACCGGTATTGAAAAATGAACTAGTTTTAAAGGGAACCCATATCAATGCCCTGGGCGCTGATGCGGAAGGCAAGGAGGAGCTGGAGCCAGCTATCCTCAGGAGAGCGGTGGTAGTCGTAGATGATTTAAGACAGGCAAGTGGCGCCGGTGAGATTAATGTCCCAATAAGTAAAGGGCTATATACCACTGATGAAGTCTATGCCAATCTGGCTGAGATAGTTACCGGCAAGAAGCCGGGCAGGACAGACAGGGACGCCGTCACCGTTTTCGATTCCACGGGTCTTGCCATTGAAGACATAGCTACTGCCAGGCTTATCTATGAAAAAGCCAGACAGGGCGGGGCTTATATCTCGATAGATTTAGTCTAAATGGGAAGGAGGACATTCTAATGAGGCGCTTTTCCGGGACAGGCAGGTGGAGAATCTTTATCCGGAGCGGAAGGCTTTTGTTACTGGCGGTTTTAGTGGTTGTCCTATTCTTACCGCAGTCTGTCCGGGCACAGGAAAGACAGCTGGACCTGATTATGAGGCTGGTCTCTCACTATTACCGGGTTGACGTAACCGCCGGCAGGGACAATAATTTTTTCCTGGAGCTTAATAACATCGGTAACCGGCCTATCACAGGTATAAAGCTGTCTTCGGAGCAACCGGAAGGCTGGATTATCGTCTTTAACCCTGATATAATAGACCAGCTCAATGCCGGCAGTATCCAGACAGTTGATGTCAATATCAAGCCTCCCGGGAGTGCGGGCAGGGGGGAACACGAAATCAACTTCATCGCCGAAGCAGATGAGCTACGCAAGGTGGAAAAGTTCTGGATAACGGTAAAGTCGCCATTGTGGCTGTGGGTCGGTATAGGAGCGGTGCTTCTGCTTGTTATCGTCTTTATTCTTATCTACCTGCGCTTCGGCAGGCAGAAATCACAAACTTTATAAGCCTACTTTATGCATATCGGCGGGAAGTCGTTAAATATAAATAAAATAAATAAAGGAGGACAAGATGATTGAGAGAGTTCATGAGCATCTTCTCAGCGAGTTGAATACTAACACCCGCACCGATACCATTTTTATTGTCGTGGCTATTTTCCTTAACCTGCTGACCCTGGGTATTAATTCCGGCATTGCTGCGGGGAACGGAGATGCTACGACAACAATTATCATGTTTGCTTTTATCGCTCTGCTGATAGTGGTCAACCTGGTGGCAGAACTGGGCCTGATAAGGGGCAGGCAGACCAGAGCCAAACTCCTCAAGCCTGCTCAAGATGTATAAAGACCAGAACGTGGAAGGCTACTATGACTCGTCACTGATGGGCGATTACCGGGTCAGGTACAACCTGTTTATGCTCGCCGTCCTTTTCACCGGCCTGATAGCCCTCTTTATTCCCTTCATCCTCTGGGCAATTTAATCTTTATTTTGTGGAAGAAAAGAAGGTTCTCTATTTGTCATTGCGAGCTAAAGACGTAACACAACATGTCATTGCGAGTCCCGATGAAATCGTGGCGTGGCAATCTCTATAGATTACTCATAAGATTACTTGGTTGTCCTTTCCCTGGAAGGGCTCCTCGTAATGACAAAACAAAATAGGTATATAACTTCTTGACAAAATTATTTATTTTTGCTATTATATAAACTCGCCAGGAGAGTACTGCTGGCGGAAGAGTACCTTAACAACTGAATAGCGGAAGGAAGGTTCAAAGCAAGAAATTAATTATTTTAGCGGAGAGTCTGATCCCGGCTCAGGATAAACGCTGGCGGCGTGCTTTATGCATGCAAGTCGAACGGTCTTTCCCTTCGGGGAAGGATAGTGGCAAACGGGTGAGTAACGCGTAAGTAACCTGTCCCGAAGTGGGGAATAACCCCGGGAAACCGGAGCTAATACCGCATATGGTCCTTTCGGTAAGGCGGAAGGACTAAAGCCTTAGGGCGCTTGGGGAGGGGCTTGCGTCCGATTAGCTAGTTGGTAGGGTAACGGTCTACCAAGGCGATGATCGGTAGCTGGTCTGAGAGGATGGTCAGCCACACTGGGACTGCGACACGGCCCAGACTCCTACGGGAGGCAGCAGCAAGGAATTTTGCGCAATGGACGAAAGT
>JAUYHA010000073.1 GCA_030690265.1 Dehalococcoidales bacterium
CAAACACCGTGAGGAGCAATGGGCGAAAATCGTTCCCGGCAGTTATGTCAAATATTACATAGGGCCGTCCTCAAGCCTCACTCTTGAAGTCTTATCTACCAGCACAGAACCTTTTCAATTCATGTCTGCTAAAATTCTTGGGAAAGAGGGTAAAAGTAATTATAAAGTGGGGGCAATTTACACAACAAAATTACTTCATGAAGTATATCTTGATACCCTAACAGGCCAAGAGTTAATAAGGGCTTTATAGACGGTATGTCAATACTGTGTAGCTTTTTACCAAAGCACCTCTTTGAGATACTCGTTGAACTCCCCACCAGCTAGCCTTGCGATTACGCCGGCGGCGATGCTGGTCATAGCCTGAGCATGGCTCTCGGTAAGATCCTCAGCATCCCCACTCTGCCGCCACTGCTGATGATGTGCCATTTCATGGATTAAAGTATCAACCGTATCCCGCCCCTTGAACAGCATCTCCAAGGATATGTAGATTGCGTTTGAAGTGGTTCCGTACATGCCGGCGGTCCTGACACGGTCGCTGGCCGGCGGGATAATGGCGGCATGCACTCCACCGGACAATGAGCCAAAGCTGAATATCTTGTCGGCGATGGCCCTGGCCAGCTTAATGTGAGCGAGCTGGCGAGAGTCCAACTGCTCATCCGGTACAATCTCAGTTTCCCGCAGCTTTTCTTGAGAAATGTCCTTGATGTCCTTATCGGTTTTTATCACCTGGCCCAGGACATCCCGGACTCCCCAGGTAACACTAATAGACTTGTAACCCAAGTGCGTGATGGTATTATCGAACCTTTCATTGGTGCGAATGACCGTATCTTCACCGAAGACATTATTCCAGGCCTTCCTCCAGGCTTCGGCATTATCATGTTTGACAAGCTCAATATACGTCTTACCGGAAACAGGAACTGTACCCATGTCATACCCCATGTTGATATTGCGGCTTTCCTCGCTGGCGATCTCCGGAGGATCCTTAACCATCCGCAGAAAGTCCTCGAGCAGGCTGACGTCGCTTACCGTAGCCCAGAGCCGGCCGATATCTGTCCAGACGTCGCCTTCGGATGCCGGGGCATGCCGGTCGGGGGCAAGATTGAAGCTCCAGAGGTTATAGGAGTAAGGACTCCCGATGTCGCGCATGTAGATATCCCGGGCGAAGATGCGGCCGGCACCGGCTCCCTCAGACTCAGGGAAATGGGACGGGTAAAGCATGTTGTAGCGCTGCTCCGGCTGGGTGACCAAGCTGGGGCCCTTCCAAAGAATGTCCTCCTTCGGGATGTTTACGGCGAATCTATCTGCATAAGCCGAGCCATGATAGCCTATGATGTTGAACTTGGTGCCGCGGGAGGAACCACCGGCTTTATAGAGAGCGTTCAACTGGAGGCTCGTGGTGCCGTCGATATCCAGTTCCAGGAAGACTACCCATAGTTCTTTGCCCACAGTGGTAACGTGAACCGGATAGCCGCTGCGGACCAGCACCAGGGTGGATATCTTCATCCCTTCCCCATACCGGCCACGGGCATACTCCGGCTTTAACTTCGGCGGGCCCAGGAGAAAGTCAGCAATCCCTACGCCTTTGCCCTGGTCGGCTATCCACAAACCTTGGTCGTCATAGCCCCACTGATAGGCTTCGGTTTCATCAAGCGCGTTCTGAACAATATCCCGAATAGCTTCCCAGATGCTCCAGTCCTGCCGCCAGGTGGAGGTAGGACCAATGGCCAGCAGCTTCCACCCCTTTGGCTTCCAGTCGCGGTCGTAGCCCTCCATGGTGAGAACTTGGGGAGCTTCCGGTGCTACGGTAACCCCTACCTTCTTCGGCGGAACTTTTGAACCTCGAGGGGGCGGTATCACCACCTTTAGCTCGCCGATACCACCGATATCCAACCCCATCTGCTCCGGGGCCGGATAGGGGAAACGATCAAGGACAAGAGGATGGGTAGAAGGCGACCTTTCTTGAGGAATGTCAAATTGCTTTCTCATCTTCCCAAGACGCTTTTTGCTATCCTCCAAAGACGTACCAGCAAATGTGGAGCGGGTGAGGGGGTCAGTGAATAGATGGAACTTGAAGTCTTCCTTATAATATTGAGGGCCGTCATATCTTACACTGAGTGCATCGGCTATGACTTTCCCCTCATCCTCGATATAAGACATCTAGCCCCCTTGGACTTTAGCGATCGCCATCTCGAAGGCATCATCTAACTTGTCCCGGTACCCGATATCGTCGATGGTGAAAGGTATCAACTCCGGGGAGTCGGAGATAAACTCCTGCTCTTCTCTACAATTAGGGTAGCAAGGCTTGGTGGGAATAGTGGAGACAACATCTCTCCAAGTCGGCGCTGCCCTCATGTAACTCGGCCTCTCCTTCTCGGGAATGTGGAAGATACTTATCTCCCCTTGCTTAACGAATTCGCCTTCCGTCTCCTCAATCACCTCTCTCCAAATATGGTCGGGTACCCGCAGCGGAGCCTTGCCGGTAAGCCCACTATAAATAGGTATCTCAGCGTCACTGAAGCGATTATACCTCAGGACAAACTCGGCAAAGTGGTATGGCTCGAAAGGCTTTAGAGCTGGTACCAACTTATTTTCTTCCCGCCTTATCCACTCAGACCTTGGCTTGTTCCTATTATCGAACTCTCTCTTCCGTAGTCCAAATGTTTCATCAAAGGCAGGGATTAGTGCCTCATAATTCCCTACTTCCGTGCCTTCCAGCCCCTCGAGCATAACACTGGTTACCTTCCGGACAGAGCCGAGATTGGCCTTGAGCACTTTCGGGTCCTGAGACCAGATGGCGACATAGGGAAATGACCTGGTGCCACTATCAAAGCCGAAGTGGGCGCCCACAGCAAAGGCGGCGCTTTCGGCAATCGTTTCCGCATCACGCCTGGGAATGCGGAATACACCCTCGGAGTAATAATGGGCCATCTCATGCAGCAGAGTCTTGAGCTGCTGCGCCTTGGGCTCATCGGGCTTCACCCATATCTTCTTACCTGAGTAAAAGCCTTTCACCCCCGGATCCTGCGACGGCATGGGGTCGAAGCTTACTTCCAGCCCTTGGGCTTTGGCTAGTGCCAACGCCTTTGTAAACAACTCTTCATTGGCCTCGCCGGTAAGACTCGGTACTTCAAACTCCGGAAGCGGCTGGCCCTCGGTCTGGCTGACATCAAAAACATGCACGACTTTGAAATAAACCGGACTCAGCGGCGACTCTTCATCTTCCTCATCTTCATTCTTCTGCTTGCGCGGCATTATAGGCGCCAGAATAGCGATGCCAGACTCACCCTTCTTCACAAAGCGGCCGAGGTTCTTCCATGTCTGGAATCCGGCTACCCGGGTGGCCTCTGGCTTCTGCATAGCAATAAGGATCTGATTGCCCAACGAATACTCATGGAACTTGGCCATCGTGGTAAGGAATGTCCGGAACTGTTCACTGTTCTGGATGCCCTCGACGCCTTCCTTCAGTTGCCGGAGTACGGCGTCAATCTTCCGCTCCCCTTCCTCGGGGACAATCGCCGGTACCAGGTAATCACTGCCGGGCGGCAGTGGCTCATCGATTAGGGGTATCAGCGTGCGATACTTCTCAGGGATTGGCTCTCCCTGGACGGTGGCCGGAAGTTCCTTGTCGCCATTCCCATTACCCGGGTGTGGCTCTTTGACAATCTCGACGGAGGCCGGCTCTTCCCCACGCTCCCTGACCTTTCTGTCATCTGCCTTGAACTCTTCCCACCTGATAAGAGAACCTTCGCTGAAGGAACTGGCGCCGCGTTTGGTTATCTTGACCCAGTACTCCCTCTTGGTTTGGGGTATATGCTCAGTAGTAGAATACTGTTTAGATAGCTTCTGCCCACGCTCTTGGAACTCTTGCTTGTGGGTATCCTCTTCCCGGGCAATGTGGTCGTAGAGTTGGGCGCTTTCCTTATCACCAGCCCCAGAGGCATACTTACCCCTGTCACGGTAAACGTCGGCTGCCGCTTGCTCCTCCTTGACGCTTTTACCAAGCTCGTGCCGGATGCGGTCTTCCTGAACATCATTAGCCGCCAGATAGTGGTCTTTCCCTACCTGACGGCCAGTGCTTTTTTTGATGATTTGGTTACAGCAGGCTTCCACTCCCCGTGCTGGAATTGCTTGAACCGTAGAAGTTTCGAGACAGCCTCATTGTATTCTTTCAGGTAGGGATTTTCGTCAGAGAATACAACGAACTTGGATTCTATCGGAATCTTCTCCCACTCACACGCCTTTATCCAGAGAGAGTGAACCTTTTTCTCTAACTCACCAGGCCCCCCATTGGTTGCCGGCAGGTAAGGAACCTTCCCACCCCGCTCGATGTACTTGGTGGCCGGCTTGGAGAGCACCGCGGCAAGGACAATCAGACCACCGATTGAAATCAGGATAATCGGTACCAGCGCCTTGGTGATGCTTTCAATCTTGGTGATGCCGAAGGTAACCAATCCGATGGTAAACAAAGGTACCAGCAGCGGGACGATGAGCTGCCACTGGGGAGACCCTTTCCTGATAACGAACTCGGTAGTAGGGATGCCATTGATAACCGTACTGGTCGGGTAAGAGATGTGATGACCGCTGGCCAAGACGTCTAGATACACTTGAGCCAGATCCGCCGCCTCCGGCAATCCCTCAGTACAGAGCCTCACCCTGGCGCTTTCGCCGTAATTGATGCCGGACTCCATCAGCTCGAGTGCAGAGGCTAACTCATTCTGTGAGGAACCTACAATTTCAACCGGTGCCAGTCCTGAGCCCCTTTCCGGCAACAGTTGATCAATTGGATAGCTGGCCAGCAGCTCGCAAGCCTCCTCTTCGGTGATACCATAATGAGACATGAGCCGTTCGACATCGGTTTTGGGTATACCAAACATTGTCTGCCTCCCTTCGGTCTGCCGCGGCTGGGTGGCAGCATTCATAATCATACCTAGCAGAACGCTAGTTACTACACTGAATAGAAACTGCTCCGGCCGAACATAACCTTCTTCCATTTGCTGTAATTATGTAACGTTTTTAGAGCAATTGTCAAGACTTGAACGTTATTCCTCTACTGGAGGCTTCTCTGGCTCGTCTTCACCCCCGCCGCAGAATGGGCACCTAGTAATAGACTCAGCTTCGTCTTTCTTGACCGGCCACTTCTTATCGCACTTGTCGCAATGAGCCAGCACCACGTTCTCATCAGGCTTGAACTCTGTGCGCTTTAGAGACCCGAGCATATGCCGACGTAATTTTACCATGTATTCGGCGCCGGTATCCCCCAAGCTCATAATCACCGTCGCCAGGTCAGGACGAGCCTCAGCAATGAATTCCACCAAGCGCACAAGAGATATCTTTCCGATGTGCTCAGCATTCTCCCCGATAGCCGACAGATCCAGATGTGCCAGATCTGGGAAACTCCCTTCGCGGACCATAGCGGGGATATCCTCGGCCTTTATGG
>JAUYHA010000084.1 GCA_030690265.1 Dehalococcoidales bacterium
GAAATGGATCATCTCTCCATCACTCGCCTGCAGGATGGGGACCAGCCTCTTGGCGATAACGCCATTGGCGGCAATAGTGGTTGCGCCGGCGAGGGCGACCATATCAACCCTGAGGGGACTGGAACGAGGCCAAGGCTCAGCATAGGCGACCTGGTAGTGAGCCCATTTTTTTGCCGTGTAGACGGAGATGGTATCCTTAATCCTTGCGACTAAGGACAGGGGTCCATTGTCATAAATGTTCCCAACCTCACTCATTTTGTTTCCTCCTTGCCTCTCTTATTATATGAGAGCATAAGTATTCTATCGGCCTCTTCTAAAGCCATTTCATGATCTGTTAATATAGTGTAGCGGGGATGTTTTCTGGACTGCCATCGTAAGGCAAGTTCGGCCTGTGGGCGCTTTATATGTAAATAGGGAAGTATCCCGACAAGGAACGGAACAGCCTTCTTAGCCCGTAGTGCCCAGAACCAAGTATCTTTATGTTTGGCATTTGTGTGCTTCGCTACCCAGACACTTCCGCCAAAGAGCTCTTGAAAGAAAAGAGGCAAGCCAGGATCAGTAATTCCGATCGTTACCCGCATGGTATATCGTGCACGGCGGTTATCACCAGTAATTCTATTTAATCCTATTGAACCTTCGCCGTCGATGATGCCAGCAGCGTAAGCGTAGAGGGTATCTTTTATATCTGACATAGCAGCCTCCTTACTTCGATTTTTCTCAGAGACGCTATGGCTTTTTAAGCCCAGCGTGTAATATTCAATTTTAGGGTGGGGGGGAGGGCTCTATCCCTCCCCCCTCATTTGGTCAGGTTAAGAATTAGGAACCGACAAGAGTGGCCAGAATTACACGGAAATCCGTGAAGGCCAGGGTGCCGGTAGGTGAACTGGCGATACGAGCCGCCATACGACTGGCAGCCGGTATCTTAACGGGGAACGGCAGCATGTGCGGCGCGTGAGTATCGGGACCCACGGCAGCTGCTCCCGCCGTCAGGGTAACCGGCCAGTTGGTGAGGACGACCGTGGCCGCGGCAATTGCCGCACCGTCAACACCACCGTAACCGACATCAACCAACAGTGAGGTTTCCGCGGCGATACCAGTAGCCCAGTTGAAAGAGATGCCGCATAACCAGAAAGGAACCGCCGGCGCTCCAGCGGCTTGGAATAACTCGTCCCAAGCGGCATCATCGGCAATGGGAACTATTGCGACGGGTAATGTCTGATAACGAATACTACCCGACTCAATCGCAGCCAGAAACATTTGATCTACTTTATCGTTGAAACTCATTTTATACCTCCATCCTCCATAATGAGTATTGGTGATTCTGTTCCTTGGCTCACCATGCCAGTTATTTTAAGCGTTGGTCGTACCGGCGGGCTCAATGATGAATCCCATCGGCTGCACTCGAGCGAGAAGGGCGGTGGCAGTGCGACATCTCACGGTCCCGGAGTACGGCAGGGTCGGGTCGAAGATGACCGGCTCGGAGAAGAACCCGATGGATTCCAGCCGGTTGATGAGCTGCTCCAGGTCGAACTCGGCGATGATGTTGCCGGCTGCGCCACCATTGCGCCAGGTAAGTCGGGACACCGGGAATGCGGCTGTCTCTACCGCGACGCCATACCATACGGCGATGCGTACGGCATTGAGTGTCGGGGTAACCACACCGTTGAAGATGGTGTAGAAGGTGTTGACCGCGGCCATGGCCGGGGTCTGCCAGTCATCGATGGTGCAAGCGAAGTCCAGACCGGGCTGGGGTTCGCGGACATCGATTGAAGTGGGGGTGTTGCCCTGCTTCAGCCAGCTGGTGACGGAATCGATGCGCTGACTTCTGCTGGCCAACTGCGAATATCCCGGAATCTCATCGGAAATAGAGCCGATTTTCTTCTGGGACGCTCGCTCAACGGCGGCGGCGATGGCATTGATCCGGTAGTCTTTCTGGTCGGTGAGGGTCATTGACCCTACGGGTATAATGTACGTTCTGCTGCTCATTAGTGTATACCTCCTTCTGAGCTATATTTTATTTTAGAATACTTACTTTACCTTGGTTTACCAGGCCATAGTTTTGTTGAACTCGGGCTGGTAGCTCCGCTGAGTGGCCTGCCCCTGCCCTTCGGTGAGCTGGCGAGCAGTGGACCGCTGTTGGAGAATCCTCTGGGCTTCCCTGACGGCAGCCGATTCGGATGTCCTGGCCCTGCCTGCGGAACTCAGGGTTTTGCTCATGTCATAGGCGAACCTCGGCAGGTCGTACAGGAAGCCGGTGGAGATCTTCTCCGTCCAGACTTCATAGCGCCGCATCCAGCCGAATACGCTCATGAGCGTGGCAACGAGGCCTACACCCAGATAGGTGTAAAATGACGCCTTCTTGAAGACATCCTTCGTGCCGATTTTGCCCTCTTCGATACGCTTGTTGTCCCACCAGCTGGTGAGAGTCACGGCACCGCCGTAGGCAACTTCCCCAAAGTCCTGAATCCTGATCATGTTTCCCTCCTCTTGCTAGAATTCCGCATTCGACTTGTGCGGTTGGGACGAGCACCCCGGGATGAAAAAAGGAGAGGGACGAGCTCCCCAGACTTTCTCAAGCCTCAAGAATGCTCGTCCCTCTCTTTAGTTATTCTTAACTTTAAAACTATTACAGGCTATTTGTCAAGTGGTTTTCAGGCTTTCACGTAAGAAACACTTAAACCTTGGAACTCCGCTGCTCCGACGATAACGATGTCATCCAGGGTTCCGTACCAGTAGATATCGCTGCCCGGTATGCTCATGAGCTTGACCATCGTCTCATAAGCTCCGCCGGAAATGGCGGTTGTAATCGTAACATCGATGGTCACCGTGTACGTTCGCCATGTAGCATCGTAGATGATACCGGTAACAGTCGTCTCATTGTTTAGTATTTCGTCGAATCCGAAAGCGCCCTTATTTCCGATGGCGGCATGCAGTTTAGCCCCTGTGTAGGCAGCTCCCTTATGCTGAAAGGAGCAGCTGAACCGTAGCTTATCTCCATATTGCAGCTGTATCATTTGACCTCCTTAGACCTTCGCGTAACCGACGCTCAGGCTTTGAAATTGCGCTTCCTCCACCTGGCTCAAGCCCACGCTCTTTGTCCTCTCGTCATCAAAGTGCCAGGCGCTATCCGCCCCATAGTAGTAGCTGTAGGCATGGATGACGACGGCATAGGCCGGCATGGCGAAGGTTCCATCGAAATAATAGGATTGCCCGGCTGAGAAGTTGGCCCAATAGTTCGGGAAGGAAATTGTCGGCCAGGGGCTGACACCATACTCCAAGGCGCCACCGACCATAATACCAATTGTCGATGCTGTCTTGTTCTTGATGCTGACCCTTACCTGCACCAGGCTACCAGCACTTGCCGACGCGGGGGCTTCAACCACTGTTATCTCGGTGTAGACTCCAGCCCCAGCCTTCCTTATTATACTTACCGCAACCGGCTGCTGCTCCATTTACTTCCTCACCTCAACTGCCCCATTTTTATAAACCGGCCCGGCGATATAGTCGTACGGCGGGTCCCAGGGCCCAACCGCTCTGATGCCGGCCTCGCCGTCATAGGTCTTGGGGTCAGTTGCCATCGGTAGAATACAATTGAGCTTAAACTCATATGAATCAGGGCCAGCTAATGTAACCTGTTTCGACCAGCCAAGCCCCTCGACATGGTCAAAGATACTGCCAACGTAGAGTTTTCCGAGATGGACTTGAAGAACAAAGATGCCGCCTTCACCGAGGTAATCAAAATTAAAGGTAACATCAAACGATCCTCCGGGGTCTACCCCGGGTGGCTTTTTCATGTAGAAATAGAGCCCCGCGGCAATGCCGGCGCCGCCGAGGACAACGGCGGTCGGCACCAGCCAGTCGGTCTTTTGCTTTAGCTCTGTCGTCTCAACCATATTACCTTCATTATATAGCACTATATCAACTGTATGTCAATACTGTGTAGCTTTTTACCAAAGCACCTCTTTAAGATACTCGTTGAACTCCCCACCAGCTAGCCTTGCGATTACGCCGGCGGCGATGCTGGTCATAGCCTGAGCATGGCTCTCGGTAAGGTCTTCGGCGTCCCCACTCTGCCGCCACTGTTGATGGTGCGCCATTTCATGTATCAGGGTATCGATGGTATCTCTCCCCTTGAACAGCATTTCTAAGGATATGTAGATTGCGTTTGAAGTGGTTCCGTACATGCCGGCGGTCCTGACGCGGTCGCTGGCCGGCGGGATAATAGCGGCATGCACTCCGCCGGACAATGAGCCAAAGCTGAATATCTTGTCGGCGATGGCCCTGGCCAGCTTGATGTGAGCCAACTGGCGAGGGTCCAACTGCTCATCCGGTACAATCTCGGTTTCCCGCAGCTTTTCTTGAGAAATGTCCTTGATGTCCTTATCAGTCTTGACCACCTGGCTCAGGATATCCCGGACCCCCCAGGTAACATTTATAGACTGGTAACCCAGGTGTTTGATGGTATTATCGAACCTTTCATTGGTGCGAATGACCGTATCTTCACCGAAGACATTATTCCAGGCCTTCCTCCAGGCTTCGGCATTATCACGTTT
>JAUYHA010000091.1 GCA_030690265.1 Dehalococcoidales bacterium
GATACCGGAACGGAGTTTTACCTGGCTACCAGAACAGTAGATAACTGCCACCCCATTTATTTTTTTATTTTTTATGGTATGAATTGACGTTGTTTTGAGGCTAAAATATACCCGTTTTGAGGCTAAAATTGAGAGCTTGACTTGCCTATCGAGCCTCATCTATAGTGTAAATACGAATTACTTTGACTTAGTTTACAATAGCTAATAAAGTAAATTGCACGTGCCTGAAAAACACGAAAAGCACTTTAACAAAAATTGAATAAATTCGGAAAAAAATCGGAAAAATTCCGAATGAATGAACCGAACGAACCGATTAGGACAAGCTCATAACTTCCCGATACTTCGAGCCTATGCCGAAAAGCTCTAGGTTAGTCAATAATACGTATGTCAAGCGTGTTTCGGGTGGCTATACTCACTAAATAAAAGAGTGAGGTATTAACCACAATGCAAACATCCAATGATATTAAGTCCCTGTTAGTTCCGCCTGTTAAAACGGAGAAAAAGGATAGCCGAAAAGTCTGGTCTGTAGACCTAAAGAAAGTCTGGATCCCGTTTTTCAGAGCCACAAACGCAAACGGAGAAACCGCTATCCCCGTTGACGCAATCGGCGCCCCGATTCGCTTACAGTATGACAAGGCTGGACAACCCCGCTTTTCAAACACTGGTAGACCAGTGTTGAGAGTAGCAAAACCGCTTTCCGATAACATCAAGGCTGTGAGAGATAACTTCACAGCTAACCTGATTAGCTATGCAACCGCTACCGAAAAATCCGAACCGGACGCAATCAAGGCTCATATGGAACTTGAACGCAAAGCGGGCGCACCTATCATTAACCACGATAACGCCATGATTTCAGCTACCCTGAAAGCTATGGCGGAAGCGGAAGCCAAAGCCAAAGCCAAAGCCAAAGCGGACGAAATAGCCAAAGCGGAAGCGGAAGCCAAAACGGAAGCCGAACGGATAGAGAAAGCCAAAGCCATGCCGAAACAGAACGCAAAACAGGCAGTTACCGCCTAAAAGTAACATCGGGGTATAGCCACCCGAAACACGCTTGACGGAAAAAAGTGAGGTGAGAGAGTGACTACTAAGTCCCTTAAATGGCTAACACCCAAACGCAAGGCACAACTATTACAGCTTTTCGTTGATACTGAGGGTAAAGACTTATGCGTTTATGGTGAGGCAAACTGCCTTGAACCTAGCCACCACTATGAATATTACATTGAACACCTGATTAGTAACTGGAAGCTGGATGATAGAGAGCAAGCTAAATTTGACTGCTGGTTAGAGCGTCAAGCCATGCACCAAAGCGGGGAAGCTCGCTATCGTGCAGGTAGATTCGGAAGTATAGGCTCGGAAGTGTTTCACAGCCAACAACCGCTATTCTACCTTGAAGCTCTAGGAATATCGGGTATCACGTTTACACCTTATGCCGATGTAAAGTTACCTAGCAGTTTAATGCACTTACACGTTGATTTAACTTCAGGCTTTCAGGGTGTAAGTAAAAACCGAAAGCGGAAAGCCTTGAGACACGGAAAGCCGCTACCCGATAGGACACAAGCCGAAATAATGCGGATATGTTTTCAGGCAGTTAGAGCCTACCTGAGATAATCTCAAAAGCGTAAAGAAAAGACGCCCTAGCGTAAGCTATGGGCGTCTTACGTGTTTCCGTCAAGCTAAAGAAACAGGCTACCCAGCAAAGGGGTAGCCTGTTTCTTTACAATGTGGGCTTTTGTAAAAGCGGAGGCTCTCCGGCCTGGTGCTGGAGAGCCTCTCTTTTTACAGATGGTATATACTATCAGGAGGTGAGTTCTCATGCTAAAGGTGCTAAGACGTATCTTCTCGCGGCGATCCCCGCCGGCGCCGCTGCCGGCACAACTTTCTTGCGTGAAAGATGTCTACATGGTCCCGTGGTGCCAGTACCGGGCCGGGAAGAAGTGTATGTTTAAAGCCAGGCGGGATATGTGCATCGGCGTCTGGGAAAAGGGAGAGGCCGCCAGCTAGAACTTTTCTCAAGAAATGTTTTCCCGTTAGAATTTACTGCCCTGTTGTGTTATAATTCTAGACAAGCCGTCTGAGACCGGCTCTTCGCTTTCACTGTCTCAGGTAAAGGCGGGGAGTCGGTTCTCAGACGGCTTATTTTGTTTACCGGCTGCCTCGTCTACCAGAGTCCGCCCGGAGACCCGGATGCGTACCCCGGGTCCGTCGGAAGATTCTGGTAGGCGAGCGAGCTGGTAAGCTCGAAATAACTGTACTGGCTGGGTATTCTCCGCAAGGGGAGCTGAGTACGCAGAGAGGCGAAACGCCTCAGCAGAATCCCAGTACACACACCAGTGGAGGTGTATTATGACCATCATCGAGGGGAAACAGTATGACCTGAGCAAACTATACGCGGTGCCCGATGCTTGTACCCGGGAGAATCACGGCGTCTCCCGCGAGGGAGTTTGGGTCACTAAGTCCGGCAGGGTAATCGTCAAGACGAACTCTATCTGGGCTTCGGGCCGCAATGATGGAACTACCGTGGGAACCCAGTACCGCTTTGTCGATGAGGATGAGATTGCCTCACTGGCAGCAGAGTTGGACGATCCCCGGCTAGTTGCCCTGGTGCCCGTCGCGGAAGAGGAATAGTTCAGGCGGTCTGCCAGTCCCGCTGAAAGACTGGCTTTACAATAGTGAAGAAAGTAAAGGAGGAGTAATTGGACACGAAAATAAAGCGTAATCTTAAATTCGGCAAGGTCCTGGCACCACTCGTAATCAAGTCCCGGTTCAGATCTTTCCCTCTATGGGCTCACCTCTTTGTTACCCGGAAGTGTAACCTGA
>JAUYHA010000092.1 GCA_030690265.1 Dehalococcoidales bacterium
AAAAGTTGGCTGGACACTTTTTTAGAATAGGGCATAGAAAGTTGGTGGCCGAACTTTTCCAATAAGTCGACTAATCGGGAAACTTTGGAAATTGTCGGCTTTTCTAAGCTCTGCACAAACTCATGTACTGATTCATCAACCTTAATGTTCATATTTTCATCTTATCATTTTTTTAATTAATCTTAATTCCCTGCATTTTCAGGCCGTTAAAATTAAAACTGGTAGCAGGCACAGCAGCAGCAGCCTGTATGTAGGCCACCAGTACACCAGCCTCACCAAGAAAGGTATCAGCCGTGTCCCCGGTACTCTCCATGCCGATGATCGAGGCCCCGTCGGAAGGATAAGTGGTCGTATCTATAATTTTCGTGAAAAGTTGATAGCTAGTGGAAAGTGTAATAGCTTCCTCGGTATCTGCCTGATAAACCTGCTTCGGCGTGCCGGCGGTGTCTGCGGCGTTTTTGGCCCATATCCAGAAGTTAAGGGCGACAATCGTGTCACCGCTGATGTCAACGTCCCCAACGCTGGCAGCCTGGATATCGTAGTCCTGGTGGACCTGATTTGTGCCAGTGTGAGTTTGCGCATCGGTGGCTTCTGTAGCTGTGGTAATTGGACGCTGGCTAACTGCCCCTGCACTGCCATCAAAATTATCGTGTACCACATCAACGGGCAACTTGGCTGTTACCCTAATATCGCCGGTGTCGGTAAGGCTGGTGTCATCATCCATATAAACATGTTGAAACCAGAGGACCTTGGTGCCGGAGCTGACTGATTCCATCCAACCAATATAGATCATGTTAGCGGCATCTGCGCTAAGAGTACCGGAATTGCCTGTGATGTCCAGGGTTCCGTCTAAGAAGACCTTAATTGTAAAGGTCGTAGTATTAGTAATGTTCCAGGCTATGGAAATCCGATACCATGTGTTTGCAGCCAAGGTAGTACCATTAGAGCCAAGCTGAGTGCCTGGATTCTCACCGCCAGTTCGTAATTGTAGAACTCCACTAGAGTTCACCCCGTATGAGAAGTCATAAAGATCAGTTCTTATCCATATAAGCGGAGTAAAACCGGAAGGTAAATCCTGAAGTCGAAAGTATGCAGTAATCCGACCTGCCTGGGGAGACCAAGGGAACAAATTATCAATCCGCATACCAGCGGCTACCCAACCATCAGGGGATCCATATGTGCCTTTCCAGCTTGCCAGCCCTGACTTCTTCTGGGTCGTATCATAGGCTACAGTCCCCACGACTGCCGACCAGAACTCCTTAGCCTGGGTAGCATCCGGGGTGTCCATGAAAAGGGTAGTTATGACATCTGAAGCTATCTGCCACTGTCTAGCCTCACTAAATAAGACCGATCGGTCTGATAAGTCTGATTGGATCAATCTTAAAGGCCCAACTAAATAAAATTCCGGGGAGATTTGGGGGAATTTAATGGAATAGGAAAGCTCATACTTTTCTCCTTTTTTCCAATCAACGTTCCAGATTATTAGTTTTGAATTTTGAGATGTAGATTTGACATTTGCGTTTTGCGATTTGACATCAAAACTTGCTGGTACTTCCTCCTCTACAGTTCCTGTAAAATCCTGGTTGGCTTTGACCGTAATCTTTCCAAAATACTCTGCCGGAGGATAAATCCTCATTGGATAATCACTTCTTTCTATATCAAAAGGCACAGAGTCCCTTACTTCAAAACTATCTTCCAGGCTTTTGACCCCGTTACCGTTGTCTGCTTCCAGGTGCATCTTGTAAATTCCGGCTTTGCCTGTTTTATAGCCGGCCAGATAATCCGGGACATTAGTAACAGAAGTGGCTTGGCACTGACCGCTTTTTTGAACCAGCCCGTTTTCTGAGGAAAGTATGGTTTTAGAGCCTGCCGGATCAGTAACTGCCAGGGTTATTTTGGCCTCACAAAGAGTTCTGCCTGTCTCATTTAAGACTCCGATCCCGAGGCGGGCAGTTTCTCCGGGCAGATATATGCTTTTGTTGGGGTTGATAGCTAAAACTCCCCAG
>JAUYHA010000156.1 GCA_030690265.1 Dehalococcoidales bacterium
AACGGGCGGGATGGAGAGTATGCCTGCGGCCGTAAAATCACCCGCACCCGTTTGTTCAGCCTTTCCCCGGATTACGCTCAGACTCGACTTCAGGTCGCCAGTGTTCGTCGCCAATACTGACCCTTGAGGGAGATTCTGCAAAAAGTCATCCACATTCTGTGAACCAGCCTTGATATTAGGCCCGGTGGCATATATTCGTGTGCTTCCACTCGAAGCTACCAGAGGCAGTTCTGTCAATTGTTGGTAGAAGGGCACATAGCTCACTTTCCGGAGGAAGTTCAACCCCGGTTTGTTTCCGGCGCCCAGGATTAACTCGCCGTCATCGGGAAAATCATCCCAAAACCTCACGTTCATATCAATCTCGTCAGCATTTCTGAGCAGGCTGCTCTCCAGCTCGAGGTAGACCGGGTTCTTCTCCAGGTACCGGAAGGTGGTACCACTTACATCAAAGCTGGTTGACATGCTATCAAAAGGGCCGGTAATTCTGGCTTTGCCGGAGGTATCTTCTCCGCCAACATCGATGTAATACGAAACCGTAGCTCCCAGGGGCATCATGTTCATGAAGCCAACGTAGGCCAGTACCAATACGGGAATCAGCCACGGTCCCTCGAGGAATCTTTGAGTCCGGCTAGTTTGCTTAACAGACTTATCGATTCTGGTCATCTCCTTCGACTCTATCTTGCCCATTGACGAAATAGACTAACTGGTACGATTTCCAATGCCAGGGGATTTCAGCAGCGGCACAACCTTTCTGACAGTTCTCAGATCGTCTTTATTTAGTTCTTTTAGTAACCACAATATCCCTGCATAGAGCGCAAATAAGCCCGTATAAACGGCTGGCAGCCATAAGGGAGGGAAAGATACTTGGGCGGCAATAGCATAAATCACTGTTGCAGCTACAGATATCTTTATCAAGGAGCTGATGCCTAGCAAGGTCTTGAATTCCCGGAGGACATAGACTGCTGCGGCGCACATACCCGCAAGCCCGGTAATGGTAGTTGCCCAGGCTGCCCCGGTGAGTCCATACGTAGGAATTAGCAGGATATTCAAACCGATATCCATCGCCACCAAAATCAGAGCCATGAAAAGAACTACCCCCGGTTTCCCCCTGCCCATAATCATGTGTGAAAGGACGAAGAAGATGGTGAGGAAGCCCAGTCCGAAGGATAGAACGCTAAGAGGGACGGCGGCATCGATATATCTGGAGGAATACACCAGACTCAACAGGTCTTTGGAAGTGACGCTTATCAGCAAGACGGATGGTACCAACAGCATCAGCATGTATCTCATCGATTGGCGGATATAGCTGGCGGTCAGGTCTGCATTATTAGTCGATGTCGACCTCGAAATAGAAGGGAATAAAGACATTGCCAGGCCGGAAAAGAGATAGTACGGCGCTCTGGAAACTGTCGTTGCCGAGGTGTAATAGCCCACCTCGATTTCTCCGATGCCCATCGCTTTCACCGCGAAGAGGTCCAGGCTCACTAGCAGAAAGAACGCTACCGCAAAACCTGT
This sequence comes from Dehalococcoidales bacterium, assembly GCA_030690265.1. Lineage (GTDB taxonomy): Bacteria > Chloroflexota > Dehalococcoidia > Dehalococcoidales > UBA2162 > JAUYHA01. Next base: position 1,516 of record JAUYHA010000156.1, read on the forward strand.
CGCCGGTGCGCTGAAGGAAAGCAGTTTTTTCCAGTCAAAAAGCGCCTGACTTTTTCCCAGCGGACCCACAAAGCGCCAGGCTAACAGAAAAGCAACCAGCGTGGCCAGGACATAGCCGGCCAGGGCTCCGCCCACACCGAAGCCGAGCAGTACCAACCCGAAAACAGCTGCCAATTTGATGACGGAGTCTCCCATCGACGTCAAGGCCTGCAGGCCGAATTTTCTTAGACCGTTAAGGTAACCGGTGTTGTAGATGGAATAAAGGGCATAGGTTGGAACCGCCAGGGCTGAAATCCTGATATACGGAGTCAGCGATGGGTCTTTCAAAAAATTCGCGATGACGCCGGAAAAACCCAGGTAAAGAACAAAAACGATGGCGCAGAAGATTAACTGGAGCCGGTTTCCGTACTTTACAATGTCCTTCGTACTGTAATTGCCCTCTGCAACATACTTTGATACGCTGCGCGGGATACCAGAGGTAATGAAAAGGTTGATCGTGGTCATCAGGTACAGTACCACGCCGAAGGCGCCATACTCCGCTGGCCCCATCTCCCGTCCCAGCCAGAAGTGGATGGCGTAGCCGGTAAGGGAAAATACTACGCTGGCGACGATTAGATAAATAGTGCCTTTAGCCATAATTACTTTTGCTTCTCTACCGGAGTTCTATCTTATAAAGCCAGGTATTTACTGTCTCTAACTCAAAACGGTCATCGCCTCTTAACTGATTAATTAAGGGCAAGGTATTCGACTCATGAGTGATATAGGTGCTCATTCTGTCATTATTGAGTTTGGTTATTAAAGGCATAAATTCATTTTCCACATCAAGTATTTGATAAATTAAAGCAGTGTCAGGGCGCTCTATTATTTTGGGGGAATCACTGGTATATGTTATCGCAACATTTCGAGTCGGGAATATATATTTGTCTCCCTCTGAAGTGAAGACTATGGAATCCTCCGGCAATTGTCTGATTACTCCTATTCTTTGAGACCATCTTTGCATCGTCGATGATCTTTCGTTCACACCGCCACTGCTCACGAGGCTCATTCGTAACGAGATGACCACAACTAGCAGGATTGCCAGGGCTGTGATTGGTTTTATAATGGTGGTTTTCTTGAAGTGAGTACTTAATACACCTATGAAAATCCCTGCAAATAAATAAGACATGGCAGAAATAGGCAGGAAGTATCTATTCAGGGAAGCGAATATGTTTCCACCTCCAAACGCATATGTAGTGTCGCGAGCACCGTAGAAAACGAAGATCACCAGGCAGTATGCCAGTACGGCTATACTAAACTTCCACAAATGGCTGTTTCCTCTTAGAAGTACGTAAATTATCCCCATCACCGCCATTGCGGATACAATCTGAACCAGGATGACATGATTCATGAAAGATGCGTAGTACATATTGATATCCATCGGGATCACACTGTAATCTGATTGTTCAAGGTATGAACTTGCCCTCATGATTTCCGGGATATTGAAGAAGCCACCAAAAACAAGTTTATTTAGAAACAAATATGGAATAGATGAAATGATGAATATAAAACCTGTGATCACGACACTGCGGATACTGAAAGACTTCCAGTAAAACAATAAAAGCACCACGACAAAGGAAGAAATACTCAGAATGTCAACAGGTCTCATGAAGATGGCCACCACCAGGAAGAGACCTGTCAAGATCAGGTAGGCTGTTTTTCGGGATTCCTGAAATCTCAAAAAAGTGTAATAGGCCAAAAATGTCAAAACCAGTGCCGGAACGTGCTCCCAGTAGAAAACAGAATAGAGCAAGTAGACCGGGGAAATGCCGATGAATATCGAACTCACTAAGGCGATCTTGTTACCTGCTAACTTTCTCAACACAAGAAAAAATACCATGATACCCAATAAGCCAAAGACCGGGGTAAAATATTCTATCCGGCTAAATACCCCAAAGGTAGCCATAGTAAGAATATAGAGTAGCGGTTTTTTGGGCGCGTAAACATTTTGTCCTAAAGCGGCCAGGTTTCTCGGCGCGAATATCGTGGTACCATATTTATTGTTTAATTCAGATTCCCACTGCAATTCACCGGTTTCAATAAAATGATACGCAAAGAATCTGCTTTGTGCTTCATCGGGAGAGTTTGGGATGTACTCGGTTTTAAGGTTGGAATAGTTATAGAGAAGCGCAAATGCTGATATTATTATTAAGATCGAGATTAAATTTTTACCTGTTAACAAGTCCCGTCCATCAACGGTTTAACATTTTCTTTCAGAGAGAAAGTTAAACGCGCCGTACGTACGCAATTCTTTACATAATGCTTATAATTTGTTATCAAGCTTTGAATCGCCTTTGATAAATCTGTCTCGTTCGGCGCGCAGACAACTCCAGACTTATACTGCCTGATTATTTCCGAGATTTGCAGAACGTTAGATACGATCACAGGTCTGCCGGTGCTTATTGATTCCATAATCGAAGACGGAAAATCCGGCGAGTGCTCAACGTCACCAGCAGGAAATACAGTGGCATGACACTTGTCATAGTAGTCGATAACATTCACCTTTTCGTTAACTATGATCACTTTGTCTTCCAGTCCCATCTGAGTAACCTTGCCGTTAAGTTCCGTCAGGTAAGTGTTTCTCCATAGTATATGGAGTTTAATATTGTAATCAAGATTTTCGTTCAGGTACTTTATAGATTTAAGTAATATGTTAATACCTTTGGTCTCAAATATCTCCGGATACCGGTGATTACTCAACGGGGCGCTGGCAAATAAGATATGAAAACAGTCTGACATGGGAGGTGGGGGTAGAGGGGGATATCGTTCTATAAGAATTCCAGGGGTCATTATGGAAATTTTGTCTGCCGGTATATTCATGATTAAGGATTTGTAACTGCTCTCGGTAGTGACTACTGTCCGCTCAAAATGCTCCATCAGCCGGTATAGTCTCCTGGACGCCTTTTTATGGGGATCTATCCAGGAATGGGATCTAATCCTGTAGATTATCTTGCTCTTCCTGATTAGTCTTGCCAGGACGGAAAAATACACCGAGTTTGGGCTGCATTCCAATAACACCCGGTCGGATCTAAGCGCTAATATAAATGATAGCAAGCCGAATAGGGGATATAACGCAAAATGGTTCTTGAGGACCAGGTAATGGCCATTCTTTTTAAGAAAACCGGTGACATCACCGCAGGTGAGAACGGTGGAAGACAAGATATCTGATATATCCTTGATCTCCTTACTCCATGCTTCATCTGCCCGCGCTTTGTTCCCGGGAGCAATGATCAAAAAGGCTTGCCTGTTCATTTCACGCCGGTTATCAGGTAGCTTTCCATCAGCGGAGTTAAAACGGGGCTTAGCGGTCTCCTGTAAATTTTTGAATGAATCGAAGTGAATAGCCTCCATATTCTGGAAGAAAATCCTATCCCGATTACAGCCGGATAAGACTGTACGCTCCTGAATCCTTCTTGCTCCATGATCTTTCTAAGCTGCCCAACTTCGATCCAGTCAGAATGTAGTTTGCTTGAGTATGTCTTCACCAGGTTCCTGATATTGGCCGGAAGCCATCTGGAATCGCTGTTAATGATTTTTGCCCTGAAGAGGATATCTATGATGACTTTGGCGCTGTATTTGGGATTCTTGGTGATTATGAATACGGTGCCTCCGGGTCTTAACAGGCTCTTTGCTTTCTTGATTGCTTCTTCTTTAGACCTGAAATACTCGAAGGCACGAATCGAATAGATAGCATCAAATTGTTTTCCGGATAGTATGGAGTTATCCAGAAAATCCCCCGTTACGAAACTGACATTTTTGCTTTTTACATTGTCGGTAGCCTGGTTAATCATTTCTTTAGATATGTCCACCGCTACCAAATTTTGGCTTGTTTTAGATAGAATATCAGTCCATGTTCCGGGACCGCAGCCGATCTCGAGTATATCACGATATTTCTCAAGTTCACTTATACTCTTAATCGTTACTTCAGTTTGCAGATATTGTTGAAATGCGACATCATTTTTAAACCATCTGTAATTCTTATAATCATCTTCGTCTAGCTTCGTTATCAGGCTGTTGTAGCTCTCTCTAACGTATTCCGGATTGATACTATTTGTCTTGCTGGTCATATCTTCTCAAACTCCCCCAGGTATTTTTCTGTCATCCTTTCCCAACCAAAATTTTCCATGGTAAATGCCCTTGCCTGAGCTCCAAAACTCTGTCGCAATTCATCGTTCTCCAATAGCTCCTTTATCTTATCTGTGAAAATCCTGGCATTGCCCGGTTCAAGCAAAAAGCCGTTCTTGCCATCCTGGATGGCATCTTTTATCCCTTCAAGGTCAGAGGCTACCACCGGTAAGCCGCAAGAGGCCGTTTCCAGCGCCACCAGGCCAAATCCTTCCATATCTCCATTCACCGGAACATTTGGCATAATAAACATATCAGCCGCATTGTATAAAATTCGTAACAAGCCTTTCTCAGCCCAGCCAGCCAGGAATACGCTGTTCTCCAGGTTATTTTCTTCGATTCTCTTTTTAATCAATGAAGCTAAAACTCCATCGCCCGCGATAACATAAGCGCAGCCGGTATTAGCAAGTTCAGGCATAACGTTTTCCACAAACCAGTGAATCCCTTTTTTCTCTACAAATCTTCCTACTGAAAGAAGGATTTTTCTATCGCCTAATTCCTTGCCCAAAATCTCCTCGAGTTTTTTTCTGGCTTCCGGTTTGTCGCCATTCATGTAATACTCATCCGAGATCCCGTTGAGAATAACAACAGCCTTATCCGCGCTTACTCCTTTTGTTAGACAGGCGTCCCTGATAGCACTGCTCACGCATGTGACCCGGTTGAGTCTTTTCATGCTCCCTGGTATCAGAAACTGGTACAGTCTATTTTCGTAGGCGATATCTCTTCCGTGTACCGTTACCAATACCGGCTTCCCAAACACTTTCAATATTACGCCCAGCGGCGCCAGCAGGCCGTCCTGGAGATAAATTACCTTGATATCGGAAGTAGTTAAAGCCCACATTGACTTGAAAAGCAGGTAAGGCAAAACAATGGGCAGCCATTTATTAGAGCCGCCCCATTTGACAAGTTTTACATCGGTCAATCTGGATAAATGACTGCTCAGCTCAAAAGCAACTTTTTCCATCCCTCCCCTGGAAGGTGGAAACTTTCTAGTGATAAATAGAACCATTATTACCCACCGTTCTTTTTAAGGCGGTATAAAACCTCCTCAAGCAGTCTCCTCTGGCTATTGAGCATATGCATGAAGAGTCCCAGTGCCATGGCGCCCAGACCGACAATTATCAGCAATGATGACAGTACCGCCGAAGGTATAAACGGTGATACCATCCCTGTTTGGGAAAAATGGATAAGTACTCTGGCGCCAAAGCCAAGTCCGGCCAGGCCAATAATACCCCCGACAGCCATGAAGAACTTGAGCGGATGATAGTCACGGTATGTGCCGAAGATTGTGCTCCCTGCCCTGAGGGCATAGGTTGAGAGGCTGGGGATTAACCTTGACTTGCCGTCTCTTCTTCTAAATTCTATCGGTACCTGTTCAATCAGCAGGCCTTTATGATTGGCCTGGATGAGTGTTTCCTGGACATAGGTGTAGTTACCGCATAAATACAACCTTTGGGCAGCCTCCCTGGAGAAAGCGCGGAACCCGGTCTGGGCGTCTATGACCGGGAAGCCTGCGAGTTGTCTGGTAACCCAGGTCGCCAGCTTGTTGCCGATTTTCTTTCCCGGGGGCATATGGTCCAGTTCGCTTATGTTCCTCCAGCCGAGGACGATATCGGCTTTTCTTTCCGAGATAGGTCTGATCAGATCAGGGATCTGGCCGGCATTATACTGCCCGTCGGCATCGATATTGACAATGATATCCGCGCCTCTCCTGATGGCAGCTTCCAGGCCATCCCTGAAGGTAACTCCCAGACCCTTATTCACCCCGTGTAGGACTACCTCATGCGCCCCGGCCTTTATTGCTTCATTAACGGTGCCATCATTTGAGCCGTCATCCACTACGATAATTTCTACCGAATCACTCCCTTCCATGCTGGAAGAGATTTCCTCTATCACGCGGGAGATAGTCTTTTCTTCATTGTAAGCCGGAATAGTAACTACCAGTTTCACCAGCACACCCCCTCATAATGCGCGCATACATGATTGGCTGTATCCGGGTCAAGCGCCCTTCTGCCGTCAATAACCAGCTTGCCCCGGTACAATTCCTCATCCTTGAATTGCTCCCAGTCAGTCACAATCAGGACGCAGTCGGTTCCGTCGATAGCTTCTTGCGCGCTGGCGCAGAATTCCACCCCATCGCCCACGATAGTTTTTGCCCGTGGCATTGCCTTGGGGTCATAGGTCTTGACCAGCGCCCCCTGGCTCATTAATTGGGCGATGACCTTCAGGGAGGGGGCGTCTCTCATATCATCCGTACCGGCTTTGAACGCCAGACCCAGTACGGTGACTACTTTGTCCTTTAAGCCGCCGAGCCTTTCTTCCGCAATCTGTGTCAGTATCAGCGGTTGCGCGGCGTTTATGTTCAAAACAGCGCTGAGCAACCGGGAGTCATAGCCTGTTTGCTGCGCTCTGCAGATCAGTTCTTCCAGATCTTTCGGCAGGCAGGAGCCACCGAAGCCTATTCCGGCATTCAGGAACCTCTGGCCTATCCGTGGGTCATAACCCATACCCTGAGCGACGTCATACACGTCTATCCCCAGTTTCTTGCATAAATTACCGATCTCATTAATAAAAGTAATCTTGGTAGCCAGGAAGGCATTGCTGGCATACTTGATCATCTCGGCTGTCCTGATACTGGTCCTGATGATAGGGCCTGAGTATGATGATTCATACAGGCTTTGCAGTATATCCCCGGCCTTCTGGTCATGCTCTCCGATAATAACCCGGTCCGGGTTGAGAGAAGAGCGGCTGGCATTGCCCTCCTGGATAAATTCGGGATTCACGGCTACACCAAAGTCTCGGCCGGCCTTTTTTGATGACTGTTTCTCTAAAATGGGAATTATGACTTCCTCAGTCGTGCCGGGAGGGACCGTGCTCTTGACCACGACGAGATGATAAGCGTTGGTGTCTCTTAAGGCGTGACCAATCTGGGCTGCCGCGTCTGCTATATTGCTGAAGTCAGTGTTGTTTTCCGATTTGGAGAAGGTACCGACACAAATAAAGGAAGCATCACAATTCGCGATCTCGCTGTACTCCTCGACAGCTTTCAAGTTGCAGTTTTTGTTGACGCATTTTTCCAGTAGACCGTCAAGGCTTGGCTCATAGAAAGGGTAGATAGCGTGATTTATCTTTGTCACCACGGTACTATCACAATCAATGCACGTGACCTGGTGGCCACTCATCGCCAGTCCAATGCCTGTAACCAGGCCGATATAGCCACTACCGACGACCGATAGGTTCATTGCTTTCCCATCGATACCAACAGGCAACTTTTTATCTTTGATACCAGTGGTCAAGTTGCACCTCCTTACTTATCCAAGACCGCTAGATTTTAAGGGACCCTCTTTTCAGCCTTAGATTTGTGCTTCTGCTGTTCCTGGTTGTTGACCTCACCGGAGGGGGCAGGGGGCGCCGGTTTATACGGTGTCTTTTCCGTCACTGTACCGGGGAACAACACCGATTACGCCGGCCCCCTGCCGGGCTCCTTAGCCATCTCTATTCAGAGTGCTTGCTTACGGTCATTTCCCCGCCTGACCCGGCGGCCCTGTGTGGTCGTGGTTGGTGTCACCATAACCCCATCCAGGCCTTTCACCGCTCAGCCCTGGTGGTCCCGTGTGGTTGTGGTTAGTATCACCATAACCCCAGCCAGGACGGTCTCCGGAGGCCTGTTGCCCGCTGGCTCCGTTACCGGCCAAAGCCGGTCCAGCCAGAAGCAATACCACCACTACGGTAGTTACCAACGCTGCGACTACCTTTTTAGTAAACATAATTCAATTCACCTCCTTTCTGTCATCATTACTACGTTGCCGTCTTGTTCCCCATCGACCAGGGGATATTTCATTCCTGATGAGCTGGAGAGTATAGCAGTAATGCGTTCTCTCAGACCGGGCCCAATCCGGGGGTCATTTATCGCAAAGGTCACCATAGTTTCTATCCAGCCCGGCAGGCTTCCGGTATCATACCGGTCTCCCGCAAATTCGTAGGCGTAAACCGGGTGATGAAGGAGCAAGCTTTGTAATGCGTCCGTTAACTGTATCTCTCCATTACGACCTGGCGGAGTATTTTCCAGGGCATCAAAGACCTCCGCTGAAAGTACATACCTGCCCATTATGGCCAGATTAGAAGGTGATTCCCCGGCACCAGGTTTCTCCGTCAGTCCGACTATCCTGTGCACGCGTTCCGCCACGTACTCAGGGGCGATTATGCCGTACCGGCTGACCTCAGCTTCACTGACGGCCTGCACCGCCAGGACACTGCCCCGGTACTGTTCGGAAATTGTTATCATGTTCTGGAGCACCTTTTCCTTTTGCTGAAAGAGGTCATCCGGGAGAAACAGGATAAAAGGCTCATCTCCTATCACTCTCTTTGCGGCCAGCACCGCATGACCCAGCCCCAGCTGCTCCTTCTGCCTGACGTAGCATATGTCAGCCATGTCACACGGAAGGAGGACCTCTTTAAGCAGTCGGGTTTGACCTGAGTGTTCGAGCATCCTTTCCAGCTCAAAATGACGGTCGAAGTAATCCTCGATAGACCTTTTGCCTTTCGCCGATACGATAACTACGAGTTCAACGCCACAGGCGATGGCTTCCTCCACACTGTACTGGAGCAACGGCTTGTTCAGAAGGGGCAGCATTTCCTTGGGCTGAGACTTGGTGAGAGGCAAAAATCTGGTACCCCAGCCTGCAGCGACGATTACAGCTTTTCTTACTTTCACAATGCACCTTCTTTTGCCCTGAATGTACCTAACTCAAAGGGTGACACCGGAGAAGAAGTGCTGTACAATAAAAACGGTGTCAGGTTCACCCCTGCACTGGAGACCCCTGTTAGCTTGACCGCCCGGGGGTCTCCTCTTTTTAGCTTAAAGTAATATCGATTATCTAATTATCAATTACTACTATCAATGTGTAAATCACCAAAAGGTCATATTGAAGCGGGCAAAGGTATCAAAGCAAAGTTATCACTTAAGGCCGCTTTCCCTGGCAATTATTAGTAATAACGGAGACAAGAGGCAAAAGGTTGAACGAAATAATTTATTCCGGATAATTCGATATAGAATAGAGTGGTGTGGTGCGTGGTTGGTAAGCTGACGAGCCAGAATCAAAATTACCTGGCGGTATGTATGTAAATCAGGCGCGGGGGAAAGGGATTAATCTCCGTGATGAGACGGTAGAGAGCGGCCGGACATCCCGATTCAGTGGAAAGCGTCAAACTACTTGCCCGCTTTGTCAGGTTTACCGCCCTTGTCACCCTTGGCAGCTTCTATTACCTCGATTGCCCTGGAGTAGGCTTTGTCAACCCGGTCCATTATCTTATCTTGCTTCTCCGGGGCAGGCTGCATAGGCGTCTTCTCTGAAGCCGGTGTTCCGGGCTTCTCCGGAGAAGGTTCCGCAGCCTTCTTCCCAGGAGTGGGTTTCCCGGTCGTGTTCTCTGAAGCAGGTTCTCCGGTCTTCTTCTCCGGGGCGGGTTCCACAGGCGTATTCTCTGAAGCTGGTGTTCCGGGCTTCTCCGGAGAAGGTTCCGTAGCCTTCTTCTCAGGGGCGAGTTCCCCGGTCGTGTTCTCCGAGGCAGGTTCTCCGGCCTTCTTCTCAGGGGCGAGTCCCCCGGTCTTATTCTCAGGGGCGAGTCCCCCGGTCTTATTCTCTGAGACAGGTTCTCCTCCCTTCTTCTCAGGGGCGGGTTCCCGGATTATCTCCAGCGTAGCCCTTGCCCTGGCCGAGCTGGCCTGGACGATGTTTTCTATTCTCTGCAATCCCGGAGGGTTGTATTCAGGGGCTGTTATTCCCCCTGAAATTTGACCCGGACTAATAATATTCCCCACTTTCTCAAGATGACCCTCCAACCTTCCCAGGGCAGCTTCCACCTGGTCACTATCACCCTTGGCCGCAGCATAAGCTATCTCTTCGGCTCTGGTCTCAGCAAACCGGGTGAGATAATTGACCTTTCTGTCGTCGGAGAACGCGAAGGTCAACCTGACCTGCTCGGTAACCAGCTTAACCGGATACAGGGTCTGCCCTGGCATCGTATTCTCAGAAGCCTTGACCGATAGTGCGAAACCCCCGGTAAAGGTAACAATCAGTGTAGTGATGGCCAGGGCGGTTGCCATCACCAGGCGGCGTACCGGCCTGAGTATTCCGGCTGTCCTTGTCTTTCCGGAATAGAACTTGTGCTGATAAGCTATCCCCAGCGTGGCCTGGGTGCGGGTAATAAAATCAGGGCGGAGCTTCGCGGTTTCAACGTAGCGTCTTATTCCGCCGGCTGTCTTCAACAAAAGGCGTAACTCATCAGCCTCTTCCGGGTAGTCATGGAGACAGCTTTCCAGTTCTTCACCCCGGAGCAGACGCTCCAGGCAGTCGTTTAAATGGTCGCGTTTCTTACTCATTACTCATCATTTTTCTCAGCCTGGATAAGGCCACATGCTGCAGTTTCTTGACTGTGCCCTCGGTTTTTCCTATTGCCAGGGCTGTTTCGGTCACAGACAGGTCAGAACCAAAACGAAGGGAGATGACCTCTCTTTGTTGTGTCGGTAGTTTCTCTATCGCCTGTTTTATCTCTGATATTTCCATGTCATGTTCCAAAGTGGCTACCAGGTTATTATCGTCTATGACGGTTATCGTCTCGGTAAGGGGAATATATTTATTCTTCTTTACCTGGCGATAATGGTCGATAACCAGATTGTGGGCTATACGGAAAAGCCAGCTTGCAAAAGGTTGCCCCTTATCACGGTAGCGACCAATGTTATCCAGAGCCTTGAGGAATACGTCCTGGGTAAGGTCTTCAGCTTGCTCGGCCTGGCCAACTCGTACGTAGATATAGCGATAAATCGGCTGAACGTATTCCTGATAAAGCAAGGTGAAAGCGCCATTATCCCCATTTTGTGCTCTTGAGACCAGCACCTCAATGCGGGTACGGGACTCAACCTCCCCGGTGATACTCCTGCTTTTTATAACGAGATAATCCGTCAAAGGT
>JAUYHA010000093.1 GCA_030690265.1 Dehalococcoidales bacterium
ATATTTTATCTAAATGGTAACCACTAAACAAACCACAAAATTGTTAAACCGGACCACGATCCAATAATGTGTGCTTATAAGGAAGAAATCACTTAATAATAATTAAAACTATCTATACATGAGAATACCCGACTTATGCAAGTTACTGTCAAGGAATTGTCGGTGCAGGCAGAAAATAGAAGAGAGACTAAAAATCATCAAATTTTCCCCTGTGCGAGGGATTTTAAAACAAGTGCCCATGGGCGGCTACAATGGGGACCATAAAGGGCTGGGAGTTTCATATTGAGCCAATTGCCTGGATTTTCCGTGAGGGTTTTGTCGATAATGTGTTTGACCTTTCTTGTCATTAGCCCTGTGGTCCTTCCTATGGGAAGGACTGTTTGAATAGGCGGGCCCAGGCTTTCTTTAAGAGTACCTTCTAACCAGTGGAAACGCACCCACAGCATCCTGCGGCAGCCTTTTATGGTCCAGCTCATTCCGTGCCCTTTCATCCGCTTTACTACCAGCTTATCTACATTTCCCTCCATAGCTCCGGTCCTTCTGAGACCTTTTGCTTCCTCTCCCAGGTCGAGGCGGTAGTCTCTGAGGCCGGATTCATTCTTCATAAGGTAATGACGCGCTTTCTCTATTTTCTTAGCTTGATCGCCTCTTGTCTTCTTTTCCGCCTCTGAGAGTAATTGGCAGGCTTTCCCGACATCTCCTTCACTGCAGGCCTGGCGTACAAGCTTGATAGTTTCATTGTCCGGCCCCAGAGCAGTCCGGAGTTCCCTGTTGAGGTGATACCGGTCTAACTGGAACCGGCCACCTACCCAATTCAGGCCTTCCTTTACCCATTCTGCCCCGTCTCCCCCCAGGACGACCCTTTCCGGGGCTGCCATGTCATATTTCTGGTAGAGCTTCAAAGTCATCCCGGCCCAGTATTCCTCGCTACAGGCTATATCTCCATATATGCTCTTGTTCAACGTCTGATAGCGCTCTTTCCCTATCTGCTCCCAACCCTCATAGGCTATGCCTACCTTTACTTCGGCCCGCCTGGTCTTCTCCCTTTGCAGCGAGAGCATCACCCCGTCTCCCTCTGTCACCAGGTTGGTTACCTTTTTCCCTTCACTTTCAGGTAGTTCTCCTGTCTCCAGAAA
>JAUYHA010000120.1 GCA_030690265.1 Dehalococcoidales bacterium
TGACCTTACCCCATTCTTAGTGCCACCTGCATCTTAGCGTTTCCGTCTAGTGCCATGAATTCCTGGGGTGCCAGTCCGCCTAACGAGCTGTGCGGCCTGACGGTATTATAATCCTTTCTCCAGGCTTCTATCACCTCCCTGGCATGCTTTACGCTCAGAAACCAGTTAATGTTAAGGCACTCATCTCTGAGCCGGCCATTAAAGCTTTCAGCGAAGGCGTTCTCAATGGGCTTGCCAGGACGAATAAAACTGAGCTTCACCCCTTTACGGTAAGCCCACTCATCCAATGCCCGCCCCGCAAACTCCGGCCCATTATCCAAGGTGATTGTCTCCGGTAAACCTCTAGTCTCAGACAGCCTATCTAATACACAGACTACCCTGCGTCCTCCCATGGAAGTGTCCACTTCAATAGCCGGGCATTCTCTGGAATAATCATCCACAATGGCCAGGGCACGGAAACGTCGGCCTGTAATGATGCTGTCGGTAACAAAGTCCATGCTCCACTTCTGATTCATTCGCTCAGGGGCTGGAATAACCATTCTGACGCCAGCCGCGCCCTTCCGGCGGCGTTTCCGTCTCAGTGCCAATCCCTCTTCCTTGTAAATGCGTTCGGTCCGTTTATGATTCACCACCAGATGCTCCCTTTTAAGCATGATGTGCAGCCTGGGACTGCCAAACCTCTTTCTCTCTCCCGCGAGCTCCCTTAGCCTGTGACGCAACATGGTATCGTCCTCCCGGTGGGGCTGGTAACCGTAGGCAGTGCGGCTCAGGTCCACCAGGAGGCATGCTTTCCTCTTACTCAGCCCAAGACTGCCGACAATATGGCTCACCGCAATCCGCTTCGCCTCAGGCTTTAGAAGTTTTTTGAGAGTAATTCCTTGAGCGCCCGGTTATCCAGGGCCTGCTCGGCTACGATCTGTTTCAAGCGCCGGTTTTCTTCTTCCAGGGCTTTCAGTCTCTTTAGCTCGCTTACGCTGAGACCGGCGTATTTAGCTTTCCAGTTATAGTAGCTACCGTCGCTCATCCCGTACTTTCGGCAGAGATCGGGAACCGATGCCCCGGCCTCTCCTTCTTTGAGCACCTGGATAATCTGCTCTTCGGTGTACTTTTTACGTCGCATTTCGAGTCCTCCCTTTCGCTATATTCTAGCGGAGAACTCTAAGACGCGCTGGCATTATTTAAGGGGGAAAGGTCATGCCCAAAATAGTTTCCTATACTCTTCTTGGATTTTCTCCAGGCGGGCAATCCTAACTTCAATGCTACTAATCGTTGTATTGTCGGCTTTTTTATTTAGCTCATTCTCACAATGAGATATGGCATCTAGCGTAGTGAAGTGTTGAGAGTTAAGATTTATCACCTGCTGAGTAAGCTCATCCAGCCGTTCGAATAATGGACTAAGCTCAGCCTGGCTCAAGCTACTGGAAGCAAGTGTATTTAGCTGCTGACCAAGCTGG
>JAUYHA010000124.1 GCA_030690265.1 Dehalococcoidales bacterium
TTGCATAAGCTGGAAGGGCGTTTTGTCGCTATGGACGATAAAGTTCCAACCAAACACTAGTCCTCCAATTTATTTGAACTCTCATTACATCGGAGTCCGTTTCAAGCGGACTCCGATGTAATATAATCTCTGGCGTTACTGCAAAAAGGCCTAGCCTCCGTCCTGGGATATAGTATATAATATATAGTAATCTTAATTAGTTGAGGTTGCTATGTTCAGAGAAAATAGGAAATATCAAGTAAATTTATTTGGTATGGTGCATCAACTACCTGTAGGGGTGAAGAAAATGCTGGATGAGAGCTGGTCTCCGGCCTTTCGCAAATTGATCTTTGATAAGATAGATGAGAGACGCTATGCTGGCCTTTACAGTGATATTCCGAGCCGTCCCAACTTCCCGGTGAATGTTTGGGTTGGGCTGGAAATCATTAAATATTTATTCGACTATACGGATGAGGAACTGATGCAACAGTGGCATTTCAACCTACTGACTACCTATGCCCTGGGACAGGAAGGGCTGGGGGAACTTACCCTTTGCATCCGAACGGTTTATTACAACCGGGAGCGTCTTTTGGAATATGAGGAGAAGACGGGGCGCAATCTTTTAGAGGAGGAATTCAATGGCATTACCGATGACGCCCTGAAGCAACTGGGAGTGGATACAGGGATGCAGCGCATGGACAGCAGTTTCGTTGGTTCTTTTATCAAGAAGATGAGCCGACTGGAGATAGCGGTTAAGGTACTGCAGAATTTCTACAAAGAACTTCCGGAGTTAGAGCAGAAGCGCTGGCAACCCCTTCTGGCCGATTATTTGGAAGAGGAAGCTCAGCACCTGAGCTTTCGCTTGAAACGCTCTGAGGTTGAGGCGCACCTGAAAAAGGTAGGGGAATGGCTCTTCAAGCTTCATGAAGCCTACGCCCAGGATGAAGGGATAAGTGGTCTCAGGAGCTACCAGCATGTGAGTCGGGTACTTCGGGAACAGTATCAGGTAACAAAGGAGGAAGAGCAAACTACCATAGAAGTGAAGCCGTCGAAGGAAATAAGTCCTGCTTCCCTGCAGAACCCAGCCGATGATACTGCCACTTTCCGAAGGAAAGGTGAAGAAGACAACTGGGGATATGAGTTTAATGTGGGGGAGACCTGTTCTCCGGCTAACCCGGTGCAACTTTTGACTGATATAGCCCTTTACCCGAATGTGATTTCGGATGAAGCAATTGCGGTGGAGAGGGTTCCTGAGATCAAGGAAAGGATGAATGTAGGCGAGATGATAACAGATGCGGGCTTTACTGGTGAGGTCTCTGAGAAGGTGTGTGAAAGGGAGGGAGTGATACTGATACCCACTGAAATAAAAGGGAGAAAGCTAGCTGAAGAAGAGCTTTCGTTGAGAGATTTCCGATTTACCGAGGGCAATATCATCTCCTGTCCTGGAGGCCAGCCTCCGGTAAGTGAAATTTATAAGCAAGAGAAAGGGCGATATGTAGTCCATTTCTCTCTGGAGCAGTGTGGAGGCTGTCCCGTAATGGCCAGGTGTCCGGTGGCAGAACGGCAGAAGTTTTTCAGTCTTTCCTTCAGCGATCGTCAAGCGGTAGTGGCCCAGAGACGGCAGAAGCTAGGCCAGGAAGACTACAGGGATAAGTGCCGATTAAGGCCAGCGATAGAAGGAACGGTGAGTCAGTTCAAGCAACGGACGCACAACGGGAAGCTCAGGGTTCGGGGCTATGGGAGAGTGCGGAATGCTATCATCTCAATGGCGATAGGGATAAACTTTAGGCGGATATGGGACTACCTGGAGGAGAAAAAGCGGGGTCTGACCTCCTCCATGGTCTTCATGACCGCTATATTTTTGACTCTGGTCGCAGCATTTGCCGGAAAGTGGCTTCGGAGAGATCTTACGGATCAAAGGCTGACTCCACAGGCAGTTTGGTGAAAAAGTGTTTTTGCAGTAACGCCATAGATACAATCAGGAGGGTAAGACCAATGCAATGTCAAAAATGCAGCAGATTGATGCCGGATGAAAACAAGTATTGTGGGAATTGCGGCACACTTCTTCAAGGTTCCAGGATTTTATTTAAGGATTGCGTTGATGGGGGTTT
>JAUYHA010000138.1 GCA_030690265.1 Dehalococcoidales bacterium
TAAACGTCCCCGCTCAGCAATTATCCGCTTGCATTCCTCCAGAATAGCCGGACCCCCGGCACGATGGATAGCGCCATCAACGCCGCCACCCCCCATCAGACTCGGATTGGCTGCATTCACGATGGCATCGGTAGCCTGCCCCGTGATGTCACCCTGTATTATGGAGAGTTTAGTCTGCTTAATATTTATTTCCATAACCTGACTCTTAGAGCTACCCCCGGATATTTTTCACGGCTTTAACAATCTCCGGCAGAATTTCGCCGGTCTTCCCCTGAATCAAGTAATCGGAAACCCTTTCTTCAGTGAGCGGGGTCGGCTCTGCGTTTACCTCGATGATAGTTACCCCTCGCCTTTGCCGGGCTATCCTGGGCAGGTTGGCAAACGGAAAAACCACCGCTGAAGTCCCGCAAATAAGCATCAAATCGCACCGCTCCGCTTCTTCCAGGCTGCGGTGAGCAACGTCGCCGGGGATTGCCTCACCAAAGAAAACGGTATCAGATTTGATGACGCCGTGACACTGAGGGCAACGGGGAGGCAGCCGGTCTTCCTCTATCATCTTTTCCAGGCTAAATCCGGCGCGGCTGAACCTGCTCCCGCAGGAGACACAGCGCAACTTGGAAACGCTGCCGTGGTACTCCAGGAGAGATTTAGTCCCTGCCTTTTCGTGAAGGGCATCAATATTCTGGGTAATTACGCACTTCAGAACAGCCAGTCTCTCAAGCTCGGCAAGGGAATAATGTCCGGGATTAGGCTCGG
This sequence comes from Dehalococcoidales bacterium, assembly GCA_030690265.1. GTDB lineage: Bacteria > Chloroflexota > Dehalococcoidia > Dehalococcoidales > UBA2162 > JAUYHA01. The sequence goes on from JAUYHA010000138.1 coordinate 757, forward strand.
CTTTATCCAGGTCGCCCAGTATCCGTGCTGCCGTTACGCTCTCCCGCCACCACGCTTTGGGGTCATCTAAAAATCGCTGGTAGCTCAGGTAAGCCCTCCTTTCTGCTTCCGGGTCTTTCGTCCAGACCCCGGAAGGTCCTCTGAAATCACGTATCCCGGACTCCGTGGAAATACCAGCCCCGGTGAGGGCTATCGCGTATCCGGAGCCAGCCAAATCTTTAGCTGCCCTTTCAATTGATCGTTCCATAGTTCTTTACTCCCCGGCTATTCTTGATTTTTTAACGGGATGAAGGCGATTGCACTTTCCGCTCCATTCCGCTATGCTTAAGCAGTAGCTACAGAGCATGGCGCACTAAATTCTATTATATCAAAAAGTTATTTAGTCCATCCCTGGCAGCAACCACCCTGAAAACACGTTTTTCAGCGACCCATCAGTAGGATTCTCAGGGTAAAACACGGGCAATAACTGTGGATAATATCAGGCCAAAAAGGGGAAAATTCTTCTACGGCTGGTGGATTGTAATCGCCTCTGCGCTCCTTCATTTTTTGAGCGGAGGGGCGTTTTACTATGGTTTTTCTGTCTTTTTTAATCCGATAAAGGACACCTTCGGCTGGACTTCGGCAGTCACCTCGATTGCTTTTACGCTACGGGGATTTGAAACCGGCGTTCTGGCTCCGGTAGCTGGTATCCTGGTCGACAGGGTAGGACCGAGGAGGTTGCTGATTACCGGTTGGAGCATCATCGGGGTGGGCTTCATCCTGATGAGTCGTATTGATTCCCTGGTCGCATTTTACGGCTCGTTCGTGCTGATAGCTACCGGCATGAGCCTAGGCTCCGGCGTGGTGATGAATACCGCCATCGCTAACTGGTTTACCAGAAAGAGGAGCCGGGCACTGGCGCTAACGTTTATTGGCCCCGGCGCCAGTGGTCTGCTGGCCCCGTTACTGGCCCTATCCATTAACCTCATCGGATGGAGAGATACTCTGGTTGTCACCGGTATCGCGTTGCTGGCTACCGGCATCCCGCTCAGTTTAATTATCAGACATAAACCCTATCCCTACGGATACCTTCCCGATGGTGAAGTCAGAGCGACGATTTCCGAAGAGGCAGAAGCCGCCGGAAACAACCCCCGCCCTTCAAAGCAGCCGGCAGATACGGGGTCTGATGTTACCGGTTTTACCGCAAAGGAAGCGCTGCGGACACGAGCCTTCTGGATGTTAGCGCTGGTATTTTCCTTTCAGCAGATAGGAACAAGCGCGGTTACCGTGCATATTGTGCCTTTTCTGGAGAGCGTGAAGGTATCAACAGCCATAGCCGCGACGGCAGTAACCGGGATGACCCTGTTCAGTCTCGTCGGTAGACTGGGGTTCGGTCTCATTGGTGATTTTACCAACAAAAGGTATCTTATCGCTATCGCCATCACCCTGCAAACCATCGGTATACTTATTTTCTCCTATGTCGGCAATGGCAGCACCTGGCTTATCATCCTTTTTCTGCTCACTTATGGCGCCGGTTTCGGTGGGCCGATACCCCTGAGGGCCGCCCTGCAAGCCGACTTTTTTGGCGTGAAAAGCTTTGGTACAACGATGGGGCTGATGTCAATGATAATCATGCTTGGAGGGCTGGCCAGCCCCGTAATCGCCGGGTGGATTTTTGATACTTCCGGAAGTTATGTACTGGCCTGGCAGCTCTTTGCTTTGACCGGAGTTCCGGGAATAGCGCTGATATTGCTGGCCAGACCACCGGGAGACAAGCAAGAAGGATGGCTCCGCGCTAATTAAGCCGCAGGCAGGTTGACGGCAAATGTACGGTACGATATGATATTAGCCAGAAAAGGAATGGGAAAGCGTAATCCAGGAGGTAACTGCTGGCTTACCTTTTGCTTCATGGGCTCGTAGCTCAGTGGCAGAGCGGTCGGCTCATAACCGATTGGTCGCAGGTTCGAAACCTGCCGAGCCCAGTTCTCAGGCTAAATCCCCAAATCCCACCAGGATTTGCCCCTTACTAATTTTGTCATTCCGGACCCTGGCCTGTCGCCAGGACAGGCTTGATGCGGAATCCAGGTAGGGTGGGGGAGATTCCCGCTGGAGTTTACCCCTTACTTGATACGGGGCGGATGACATCCTATTTACCTCCGAAACGCAAGTATCACACTACCTGGATAAACATATGCATCACCCAAGCAAGCATTCCTCGATATTTTCCTGATACACAAGCATTTGTAAGATATCTTGCGATAATTGAAGCATTTTTAAGATCATCAAGAGCTACACAGCAATATAACTTGCGTATATTATCCCAGCCGACTATAACTTGCCTTAATCATACTTGCATCATTTCTTTTATTGCGCCATAATAAAGGCAAGTATAAAACAAGGAGGCAAGAAATGAAGCCAGTTATACAGGTATCCGGCAAGGCTAAGCATGTTTTCAAATATATGGAGCTATTAAGTCGTCATAAAGGTAGCATGACCCTTAAGGATTTGGCTAAGGACAACAAGACTTTTAAATTAGACCTGAGATAATGATATCTTGCGATTTGATAGATTGACATTCCAAACTTTTATTGATATATTATTGCCAAACTGATATTTGAAGGTAAGTTAATGGCAAGGAAAGCCGTTGTTAACAAAGACATAATAATAAGTCTGCTAAAAGAAGGTGAAACTACCCAGAGCATAGCTGATAAATTCAACGTCAGCAGACAGGCAATTGACCTGCACCGCAGGGATTTCATTGAAAAGGGTTTATTACCTGACCAACGCGCTGTCAGGACAAGAAAAGCGTCAGATACTCAGAAGCAAAAGCCGACCTCCTCCGGGGAAGCTCTATCTTCCAGAGATACAGTTTCGCTTGATGAACAAATAGATCTCATCATTAGTGCCTTCAATGCTTTAAAGCGTCT
>JAUYHA010000140.1 GCA_030690265.1 Dehalococcoidales bacterium
TTGGATACAAGGGAGTGAGGACATTTTATGATGACGAGCTTGAGACTTTTGTGTTTACAGCAGTAAGCGGTGAGCAGAATGCTGTAAGCATTTTACCAACGGTTAAGCTGATCCACAGATTTAGCCGCTCCGGCTTTAAGGGAGGAGCGTTGCAAAAAGCCTTGGAGCAAACTGATGAGCGTGCAGCGTATGTGGCTGTTTTTGATGCGGACTTTGTGCCATATCCCGACACCATCGAGCAGTTTGTGAAGAGTTTCCAGGCAACATGCGGAGGTCTGGAGAAAGTTAAGGAATCTAACATCGCTGCCGTTCAGGGTTACCAGTGGCACGTACTTAACAAATCCCAGACATGGGTAACACGGGGAGTTAGGACAGAATATGCAGGATCGTATGTAATTGAGAGATCAGGAGCTGAGATTTACGGGGGACTGAAGCAGATTGCCGGTTCTGTCTACATGATACGGGCAGATGTTTTGCGGGGCTTTGGCTGGGGAACAAGTATTACCGAAGACTTTGAACTGACCCTAAGACTCTACGAGAATGGCTGGAAGGTTGCCTTTACTCCTTACATCCAGGCACCGGCGGAAGCGGTATCTACTATCAAACGTTTAATCAGACAACGTATGCGTTGGGCAGAAGGTGCTTCCCACAACATCAAGATCATGTTGCCCAGAATGCTTAGGTCTACTAACTTAACCCGTGCCGAGAAACTGGAGTTCCTCTATCTTGCCCCTTACTATCTGCAGGCGGCTTTCTTTGTTGTCGGTACATTTGCCTGGTTCCTATCCGAGGCTGTTTTGCGTTCCCACTTACCATTCTGGACCGCAGCCTTTGGCTGGTCGCTTGTTTTTACCAACTTGCTTTCCCTGCCGCTTATGAACATCATCGGGCTTTTCCTTGAAGAATCAGATGAACGTGACTATGTCGGAATATTATCTTTTATCGCTCTTTCATACATAGTCGTACCGTTTCAGGCATATGCTGCCATCAAAGGATTCCTTGAGCCTTCTGAAGGTCCGTGGTTCAGGACACCTAAGACAGGAGCGATTACGGATACAATCGACAGGGCAGGATTCGGAAAGTTTTTCGGGAATATTCTCGGGAAGCCAGCTGTCAATCTACAATCTGCAGTCTATCGACTACCGACCAGGTTCGCTTCTGTTCCGGCTTTTAGTCCTCTTCAGGGTGCAAATTTCAAAATTAGGCCAAGGCACGTCAGGTACATTGGCAATCTTACCTTAGGGCTGATAATTGT
>JAUYHA010000150.1 GCA_030690265.1 Dehalococcoidales bacterium
TGGAGGATATCGTCATCATCCAAGGTCTGGCTTCGGCCCAGGCACAGATAACAGATACACAGCTAAAACTCCTACGTGAAGCCAAAAGCGATAGCAAAGAGGTCGCTCATGCCGCCGCTGAGGAAGCGGCTTGGAGAGTAGGACAGCAAGTGCAAGAAGTGGCACGACAAACGGCTAAACCCGAGAGTCCCAATCCTATGGCTTCTATGCTAACCAATGCAATACAGCCCTACTTCTCCCAGGCTATAGGGCAAATGTTTGGTATGTTCGGGGGATTCGGAGCACCGGGCGGCATGATGCCACCACCAGTTGGTCAACCGGGTCAAGCACAGCCAAGCGGAGGACAACCATCAGGTACACGACCAGGTAGTAAACAAATAAGTAACGAGGAAATGGAGGCAATTTTTAATGATGAATAATCAGGAAGTGCAGAGACAATTCCAGGCGGCTAAACAGATGGCAGGTCAGAGCGGAATCATTGGGGTGGTTTACCTTGATGTTGACCCAGCCAGGGGTTCCTTGAGGGTGAAATTCAAGGTGACGCCGGCAGAAGAACAGAACAAGCTTGTAATCAGCTTGGCTTACGTCGTTGACCAGATGAGCCAGGCCTTTGGCTTGCAAGTCATTACTCGAGAAGAGAAGAATGAGGAGGTTAACAATGTATGATTTCAGCTATACGTTCAATGACGCAATGCAAAGGGTGATGACCATGGTGACGTATTGCATGTTTGCCGTCCTCACCGAAAAGATATTGGGGGCTGAAAGAGCAAAGGTCAGAGCGGTACTGGGTCATGAGCCAACCCAAGAGGAGTTGCAGTACTATTATGAACTGCAACTGGAGAAAATGAACCGGCAAGACCCTCATCAGCGGGAGGTCGACAGGGAGAAACTCCGCCGCTTGGTGTTCGGTGAAGAAGATAACGATTCTAAAGCCAGCTAGTAAGAGCACACTATGGCGGAGAGTATAGCGGACAGTATGAGACAGAGATCGGCATACTGTCCGCTATTTCTGAGACCAAATGAACACTAAGGGACGGAGCGGGCGGCATCTCTTAGGGCAAGGGAAATCAGGGCAATCTTTCCACTTCTTCTGAGGTCCCATTTTACTTTTTT
>JAUYHA010000152.1 GCA_030690265.1 Dehalococcoidales bacterium
TTACCTCCTCATGGAATAAATGATTTAATTGTCTCTCCGAATTCAGCGGGGAGCATTATCCCTCTGTGCAATTCTCCGGTATCAGCCCAGAAACTGCGGTTTACACTTGTACCGTCCCTGAGATGAAACTCGATAAATACCTGACTTCCGCTTGAACGGACAGTCTGGTCGACCGGCGCGTCGAGGACCATTCCAACCAGGCTGGAGACCAAAGCTGCTTCTCTAATGGAAGCCAGTTCGGTTTTCCCATCAACAGGGCTATTGATGCTAACATGCTCTACCTTGCCTTCTTGGTAGGGGGAATCATGGAATAGTCCCAGTCATACGTGCTTTTCTGTTCCCTGTAAAAAGCTACTTGTTGATTATCCTTGTATACTCCGATATACATGACGTAGAATCTCGGGTCGTAATCCCTCACTTCCTTTATCTCGGTTTCAATTTCGGCGGTCCCTGAAGCAGAAAGCGAAGCTGTTCCGCGACCTTGATACATTCTCCCGTTAGTATTATCGATGTGCTGGTCTGCCCCGTCTGCTTTCGGGTCGTTCAAAGTCCATAAGTAAGATACCAGCATATTTTCTTTGGTGAGATTTTTCAATGTAAATCTGAAAGGGAAGGGCGATGAATCTGAATCGAGGCAATATGCATCTACGATATCAACTTCCTGGACAGATGTGTCAGGAAGTGCGGCTATGATTATGTCCAAATTTAAATCTGAAGGTACAGTTGTGCTTTTGCATCCGAAGGATGCCAGCAATACGAGCAGCAGTAATATCAGTGCGATTGTGCCTATCAGCTTTTTCATTCTTCACCCCTCAATATTTCGTTCACAATCAGGTAAGGCCCGGAATACCCACCAGGTAATTCATTATGAAGCTGCTCAGAATAGCCATAAATCACCTTACCTGCAATATCCGCCTCCTTTCCATCAGTTCATATCTTCAGGTCGAATGGGCGGCATTCCTCTGGCAGGATAATCTTCCTCAAATACCACCTTCTCCTCTTCAAGGTCAATGGCTACATCGACGCCCCATTTATCTGGCTCTCCGAACCAGATAGTAACCTCAGGGTATATGTCGGCATCCCTGGGGTCAAGTACCATCCTCCCTGGCGGATAGACCAATATACCCGTTTCTACTATCTCATATTCATATTTGGAGTAGCCGGAATAGCCTTCTCCAGAAGGGTCCGGTTGCAGGGCAATCCAGCCAATCATTGTCCGATACTGGCTTTCTTTCTGCCTCCATTCCACCGCCTTGGGACTACTCATTGCTATTTCAATCAGCTTACCCTTCTCCTCATCTGACAACCACCTTACACTATCCGGGAACCACCTGGAACTCTCTGTGATAACAGGTTCAACCTTCTCTTCGGAAGGAACTTCCTCTTCTTCGGGCAGGCGAGCAGACTGTCCGGTGCAGCCACCAGCAAGGAGAACTACTACAACCAATAAAGTTGTTACCAGCAATAGCCTTCTTCTCATTTCTAACCTTAACCATCAATTACTTGATAACCACCCTCTCCTCCCCCCTTTATCCCATAAACTCACTGATTATTCTTGTAATAAGGTGGTAGTTTGAGACCGAACTGTTGAATATTTGCAACTTTTCCTGTATCTGGGTTAATAGCCACTCGTGATTCCAGTTGCGGAGGCTCTCCAAAATTAATGATTACTTCTGAATAGAATTCTGCCGATTTCGGGACGTGCTCAGAAATCCACTTCTGTGACTCTGGCTGTTGGTAGTCGTAATCAATCCCGAAAGAATCAAAAGCATGGTCATGCCAGTCTATTGCTACCCAGTCAAGGCTAGTGGTGTATGTGCCATAATTATTCTTTGCCTGCACTGCTTCAGGTGTGTTAAGGGCTATCTCAGTCACCTTCTCTTTCTCGGCATCTGTCAACCATCTTAAACTCTTCATCCCTTTAGGGTGTCCAGCACAGCCAGCAAGGAGAACTACTATCACCAACAAGATTGCGGTCAACCATAATCTTTTTCTCATCCCTACGCTCACCTTCTTTGCCGACAAGGTCATTATGGCTGGATAGCCTCCCGGTAAACCTCCCGTATCTTATCATCAATGACAACACGAAGTCTTTTATATAACTCATTGAGCGGGTATGGCATGTCAGGGTATGTTATCCCGTGGTCTGGGGTTAGGTAGCCAAAAGCGGTAACTGTCTTCTGTAGGTCCGAGTAGTCAACGTGGAACGTGAATTTCCCATCACCCATTGTGAAACCACCAGGTGGCACGCCCGGTATCGGATCCATCGGCTGGCCTGGGAATTGGTAGTAGTCACCCAGTTCGGCGAATTCAGTCGTCTGGAACAGTCTCAGGATCTCGGTCAGTTCTTCTGAACGGATTTGACCCTTGCTCCAAATCCTAACGGGTGGATTTTCCGGCACTGGCATCCTCAAGTTCTTCTCCTCAACATAAACGACAGTCCCGTCATCATAGAGATAAAGCTTGTCAAACTCTCCCCTCATCACAAAGTCAAGCTGCGTGGCGACGACCGGTGCGTCCTCTGGAATCTGAATTTTGGGAGTAGAATTAAGCAGTCCCCATGTACCACCACCAACCAATACCAGCCCCAGTACCAATAGCCCATAATAAAGCTTCAATTTACCGGTCATTTTCTTCTATACTCCTAGATTTTAAGACTGGATAGGCTCACTATAGACTTCCTCTGTATTGTCGATTACTTGCTTTAGCTCTTGGTATATCTCATTAAGCGGATATGGCATATCTGGATAGGTCAGGCCCTCATCAGGGGTTGGATAGCCGGTTACAGTGACTGTTTTAGTAATACCCTGATAATCAATTGAGACTATATAGTTAAAAACCCTACTCGGTGGTGGCCATTTGTAGCTATCTTCCAGTGCCGTGAAATTGTCGCTCTGGAAAAGAAGGATAATATTATCCAGTTCCACCTTTTCAAGCTGACCCACATTCCAGGTTCTTGTTTTGGACATCGTCGGGCGATACCACTCATCTTCAACAAAAACAACCATCCCGTTTTCATAGATGAACAGTCTGTCCCTATCCTGGGCGCCCAAAGTATATGAGCTTTCCGCAGCAATGATTGGCTTACCCTCGGGAATGTCAATCACGGGCGTTGCATTGAACAGGAACCACAGGCTTCCTCCCACCATCACCACCACCAGAGCCAGCAAACCAATATAAAGCTTCGTTCTAACTGTCATTGTTTTTATCGCGATGACTGATACTACGAGTTAACGACTCTTGGTAACGAATCACTCGATTTTGATGCGGAACTCTTTGGTTTCACGCTCCCCTAATTTGAAGGTAATCCGGGTTTCCCCTAGTTTGAGGGCTTTAAACGAATACCATGTAGTACCGCTGACAGTGCCGCTCGTCTGGTTCATAACCAGTTCGTTTCCCACAAGTGAGACAATATTTTCATCGTGGCTCTCTTCCCATCCACCAGGAAGCCTTGTCACAGTCTCGAAGCCGAAGGCGAATTCCAGTCCGACCCTGGTCTCGACCACTTTGCCGGGGTCAGTATAAACGGGCACATCCGGCCATGGTGACTGATTCGTAATCAGAACCCCGGCCGTACCGACGCTTCTTCCTGTAATATAAACGTTGTCCTCCGCATCTACGGCAATAGCAGTAGCTTCATCCGTGCTATTGCCCGGCCCATTATAACGGGCTGCCCATAGCTGTTTTCCTTTGCCATTATACTTGACAGTAGCAGAATCCCACCCACTGTTGTTCCCATGGCTTCGTCCTGTCACGTAAACATTCCCGAAATCATCAACCTCCAGAGCTGTAGCCATGTCGTTATCGTTGCCAGGCCCTTCATAACGGGCCTCCCAGAGTATCTTACCATCAGAGCTGTATTTAAGCGTGGCATAGTCAAAGTCCCTGTTCTTGTCGTTGCTTTTCCCGGTAACGTACACGTTCCCGTCGGCGTCAACAGTCAGGCTGTTAGCCTGGTCGCTGCTGTCCCCGGGGCCGTTGTAACGAGCCACCCAGAGCTCGTTACCCTGGCTATCGTACTTCACAGTGGCGTAATCAGAAACATGCGCACTGTAACTCCGCCCAGTGACACAGACGTTACCCGTGTCATCAACCGCAAGGGCATAGGCGATGTGGCCCCCGTAGCCAGGGAAATTGTAGGCTGCTGTCCAGAGCTGGTTGCCGGCATTATCATACTTGATAGTCAGATAACCATTAATGTCGTTATTGGCGCGGCTGAAGCCGGTTACATAGACATTACCGGCGGTATCCACTGCCAGGGCTGTGGGCGAGCCGTCATCATAGCGGGCTAGCCACAACTGGCTACCATTGCTGTCATATTTAATGGTAACGTAGTCGTCATGTCCACTATCACCACGGCTGGTTCCCGTGATATATACGTTACCATCGCTGTCCAGTGCTAAGGTCTTAATCTCAGAGATGCTGGCCCCGGTCTCATCATGTCGGGCCACCCAAAGCTCATTGCCGCCGTTGTCATATTTGATGGTAGCGTAGTTGCCGGTAACATAGACATTTCCATCACCATCCACTGCCAGAGCCCTGGCTGAGACGTCACTACCAGTCGGCCCTTCGTAGCGGGCTACCCATAATTCGTTCCCGTTGCTGTCGTACTTTATGGTCGCATAGTCTGTTCTGATGCCGCTGTCCCGGCTGCCATGGCTTGCCCCGGTAACATACACATTACCGTCATCATCCAGCGCCAACGCATCGGCGCTATCGGCGTTGTTTCCTGGCCCATTATATCGAGCTACCCAGAGTTGGTTTCCTGCGCCATCGTATTTGATGGCCAGGTAATCGAGGTTCCACTCAGCATAAGTAAAAGCAGGAGTAGGAACAAGGGATACTGAAGGCTGGCAGCCGGCAGAAATAATCAGACCAGAGATAATAATTACAGTAAATAGTGCCTTTAACTTCATAACCCTGCTTTCTTAATCCAGTTTCAAATTATTATAACGCATCATGAGTACAAAGGTTAGTTTTCAGAATCAAAGCTGCTTTTCACGGACTCAAGCTGCTCTCCTTTTGAGGTCTAGCCAGTAAGAAAATAGCCGCTGGGATAAGACCCAGCAGCATCGTCAATAAAAAGACAAGCTCATAGCTTCCGGATATATCCAAGAGCCACCCGGCCAGAGGAGCGAGAAATGAAAAAAGGATACCGATGAGGCCGCTCAGGAAAGTCATTACTACGGTAATGGTGGCAAAAGCCTTCCGGCCAAAGTAGTCAGCCCGGATAGCCAGCAACAAAGGCACCGTACCTGAGCCCAAGCCGAAGACGACAGCATACAGATAGAGATGGAAAGTATTTCCGGCCGCCATCATAATCAATACGCTGGCGCTTTGAATTAATACGGCAGCAGCCAGCAGATACCGCTTCGGCAACCTGTCACCAAGATAGCCGAAGATGAGTATTCCGGCTATACCCATCACAGGAATAAGCTGGATAATATCGGCAACATTTGCCCGCCCGAAACCCGCTTCCTGCTGTAGATATATGAACCGGTAGATATTGACGATACTGAATATCCCTGCAGAAAGAGATGAGGCAATAGTCAGCAGCCAGAAAGTTCTTGTTTTCAGCGCCTGCCAGACGGTGAAATTGACCTCGATAGTGCTATCAGTAGCCTCGGTTCTCGAATTAGTCTCTCCGTCCGAAACCAAAGTGTTACCGTCCGGTAGCTTACCGTACTGCTCCGGACGGTGCTTGAAAACAAGAGCCAGTGGAACGCCGATAGCGAGAATCCCCACTCCCAGCCATACCAGAGCTATTCTCCAATCGGGCTGACCTGCTGCCTGCTCGGACGGGGAAGTTATAAAGGCTTTGCCAAGCACAGAGGCTGTCATCACCAGTGCCAGGGCAAGAGACCTCTTGCGGACGAACCAGTTAGCCGTGGCGGTTTGCGCTGGCAGAAGAAAGCCGGCTTTTATTCCGATTCCCAACAGCCCGCCTAGCACGATATTCAGTGCGATAATACTATCAGCGAATCTAAGCAGGATAAACCCGATACCAGCCATAGGAATACCGACCAGCATCAGCTTTCTGGGACCGAACCTGTCAATGAGAGGACCAATAGCCAATAAAGAGATAGTGCCGGAGAGGTTGAATATGCTCCACGTCTGCCCGACCGATACCGCCCCACCGCGTAGATAATCTCCGATAAATCTGACGAGACGGCTTGTTAAGAACTCACTGCTTAATGAACTGCAAGCGACGATTATGAATCCTGCTGCTACAATCCACCAACCGTAGAAGAAGCGTGGTTTCAGTGCTATTCAACCCCCTGCATTTTTCTTCGAGTTTTAGTAGACGCCAGTTTGGGACATTATATCACGTATTCTTAGTCTTTCCACAAAAGACCTTCTCCAGATTCAAATTAGCGAAGCGGCACCTTGAATTCCCAGGTACCCCGCCAGTCGCCGAACTGGGTTATTACAAAGGTTAGCTCTCTGGCATCGCTGGGTATCGGGTCAAGATAGCTCTCCCCATAGCCGAACCTCATCTCAATACCTTCATCCGTGAATTGTCTGTTGCCACCGGGAAGCCCCTTGATAACGCTATCTACTTCATATCGGGCTTCCGTACGCGTGTTTGTCCAGTTGTCTCTCTCATAATTCGAAAGCGGGTCATCCGGTGAAGTTACCACCATGAAAAAGCTGGTTCTCTCCTGGCTCAGTTCCACACGCTTAAGCGTAAAAACAATGTCAACCGGCTTTACCTCTCCGTCCACATCAAGAGGCAGATTGCTGGCAGTTACAGACTGGTCCAACTCAAGAGTTTTTTCCATAGCTCCTTGCGGGTATTGGATGAGGAACGCCCTATCCCTGCCACCTGTACCAAAGCTGTCATTGGATGACTCGATGCGGACATTGATGATAGACTCGTAGAAATACCAGCCGGGTGCTACCTGATTTCCCTCTTCGTCCTTCTGGTCCCATGTCAGGTCATAGCTTAACTTCTCTCCCACTACGAGTTTTCTCTCGTCGGTACCGGGCGCTAAGGTCTTTACTATCTCGCTGCCAGTGATTCGCTCGTAGTACTCTCTAGTTCCCGCCTCCAGATTCCCTGTATCGTCAGACCTTGAGTTCGGTATGACGAGGCTTATTTCCGGCGGAAGCGGGCTAACAATCACGGGTTCTGCCTCTCCCTGCGAGGCGTTAGTAAGAGTCAAGGTCATTTGTACTTGCTCACCCGGCATATAAACCGTTTTAGAAGGAATGAGTCCTACCTCTACGGAATAGACGTTTTCCCGCCCGGTCGGTGGCTGGCCTGGAAGCCCTGGGACGGTTATTGTATCTGGCGTGGAGGGAGTCGGATTTGTTGTCGTAGGGCTGGCGCAGGAAACCGACAGTATCAGGGATGAAACCAATATCAGCCCTGTTATTGATCCTTTCATGCTTGACCTCCTAAGTTTAAAACTATCGAAGCGTTACCTTGAACTCCCAGGGGCCCTGCCAGTCGCCTAGCTTGGTTATGGTGAAAATGAGCTTCCCGGCGTCACTGGGAACGGGGTCAAGCTTGGCAGGTCCTCCTCCCCAGACCAGTTTTATGCCATCGCCCTCGATCCTGACCCCAGATGTATCGGCATTTTTCGTTATACCGTCGATAGTATATTCGCCTCTAGCCATAGCCCATGTAGGTGGCGGAGGCGGAGGCGATCCCGGACCGGGAGGAGGCGCAGTGTAGTCCGGTGGGATGAAGAAGAAGTAGAAACTTGAACTGTCCACCGTCAACTCAACACGCTCCAGTGTAACCGTAATCCCGTTAACTGTTTGGGACTGGTTTACGTCGAAGCTCTTTTCCATAGCTCCCTGGGGGTATTGAATCAGGACGCGGGTTCCCGGGGTGAACATGGTTAACCTGTCCCCTCCCTGCCGGACGGTAATCTCTCGAGACCTGATATTGTACCAACCGGGCACCACCTGCTTTCCAGTCTTATCTTTCTGGTCCCAGGCGAACTCCACTGTCACCGTTTCCCCCGGTTTTATCTCCTTCTCCTGCGTGCCGCCAGCCTGGGAAAACAAGACCTGGTCAAAATCCTCCCCTGGCGTCACAACGATTTCCCAGGGGTACGGGCTTAAGGTAATCGGCTCTGAAGATGTGCTGGTAATCGATAGCTTGATTGCAACCTCTTCTCCCGGCAAATAATGAGGCTCTTCGGGCACTACGGTCACTCCAAACGGTAGTGGTGGTGCAGGGCGTGGAGCCGGTGCTGAGATGGTAGGAGGAGTTGGCACAGTTGGACTGGGTGCAGGAATTGACGGCGCTTGACCAACACCACCAAACTGCCAGATAGCAGCCACCACCACAATAACAACGACCGTGGCCGTAACCGTAGCTACCTGCCATGTCCTGCTTATCAGTAGTCTGTGTAGTCTATCAAGCCAGCTATCCTTCGCATCCAGCCGTACCCGTACCTTTTCCCACGCTTGTGGCGAAGAGGATGCCTCCTCGGCCATCGACTTCAGGACGCCGCGCAGGCCCACCTGAGTGGCTGACAGTGCCTCAAGCTCGGCACGACACTGCGGGCAGCTAGGCAGGTGCGCCTCGACAAACGTCTTCTCTTCCGGCGTGACCTCGCCGTCAAGATAGGCTGCTAACAAATCATTTATATCTTCACACTTCATGGCTTCCTCACACCCTCACCCGAGTGCCTCTCTTTGTTGAGCATCTAATTGACCTCGCAGCAGTTTAAGCCCATGGTTGATTCTTGATTTGACTGTACCCAGTGGGATACCTACCGCCTGCGCTATTTCTTCATACGACAGGTCATTGAAATACCTCAGTACCAGCACGGCACGATGTTTTGTATCCAGAGAGTTCATCGCCTCAATCAGCCTTTCATACTCCTGCCTGCTTATCAGCACGTCGTCAGCCAACT
>JAUYHA010000179.1 GCA_030690265.1 Dehalococcoidales bacterium
CGAAGTCGGCATCGTATGCCCCAACGTAGATATGGTCCTTCTCCACGCCACCTCTCTGGACGAAGGCTGGATGCACCACGTAGCCAGGGCGTGCTGACGGCGATATCCACCAGCGGTAGACATTAGCCGACGGGCTTTCACCTTTGACGTAGAACTTGGGTATCTCAACCATGACACGGCCATCTACGCCGGTGAGGTCAAGACCATCGCCACGAGGGTTCGCCCCATAGTGATTTACCGTGCCGGCCGCGGCCAGGGTGCACCTTCTCATGCCACCCCAGACAGGATGACGGTCGAAGTAGCCTGCTTGCAGACTTACATGGTTGCCGTATTCATCGATGCGGTACCAATCATCCGTGGGCTGGTTCCACTCGACACCGATGACGGATGGCACCTGCCAGATAGCTTCTAATATTCTGTCAATCCAATGACTCATAATTTACTCCTATGTAGCGGTAGCATGGCTGTACTGCCCAGTTACGGCGTATGGTCCGGCAGCCGAAGCCTGTACCGTAACCTGAAGGTCGTCTCCAGCCAGATACTGAACACCGAACATGTCCATCAGGGAAAAATAAGTGGCGAAGTTCGCCGCGGTAATATCGAAGGTAGCTACTATTGTAGATACGTTGTTTACCAGTTCACGAAGCCTGACTGTTACGGTATCAGCCCCAGGGTTGGCACATTTCAATCGAAGGTTCCTTATTATATACCGGGTGCCCGCCACGTTCAGGTCGAATACATCTGTTTCACCTGCCAGTATGGCATTGATATTTACCGCTGTATCGGCCTGCTCCTGAAAGGCATGAGCTGCAGCAGCTATCCCCAGTAATATACCTTTGATATAAGCCATGATGCTAGCTACAACGCCTATTACTACTACCGCTGCGTCGGATTTGTTCCCGATAACATCCCGAGCTTGTACGTTGGTAACAGCGTCTGCTGCCGGAACATCATTCTCGGTGAGATCATTGACAGTACAACCACCAGCGGAGTTATCGGTGACTATGGCGGTGCCGTAGATATTGATAGTACCGCCGTTGCAGCTGACATTTATTAGTATAGTTCCGCCTTCGGCATAGACATTCGTGGTCCCGCCGGTCTGGCCGTTCAATACCAGGTCGCCCTTCCATCCGTAGAGGTTGCAGGGAGATGGGGTGCCGAGGGTAATCGTAGCCGCTCCCTGGAAGGCTCCGCAGTGATAGGCGTCAAGAGTGGCACCGGCCATCAAAATCATTTCCTGAATCAGACAGCGCCAGAGGGTTCCGTTTACTGTCTGGGCCGCCACTATGAAGCAATCATACCAGTTGGCCAGCCCGACTCCGCCCATAGCACCGTTTATATTGAGCCACCTAAAAGAACTGGTGGATACATCCTGGCCGTTCATGTCGATGGTGTCCATGGCGCTGTACCTGCCATGGCCGATTAACTCGTAACCTATCAGCGCGGACGGTACTACGAAACTCGCCGCCCGCCCGTAGATTGATATTTTCCTCGCATCCCAGCCGAGAGCCTGCGCGGCTACTGCGATGGCCAGTATACTGGCTTCATCGTTAGATGGCTGCTGGGCGGTGCCGGTCGGCCAGGCTACGCCGGCTACGCCTTCGGTGT
>JAUYHA010000193.1 GCA_030690265.1 Dehalococcoidales bacterium
ATGATGCCCATGATCATGATGATTATGATGATGGCAATGATCATGCCCATGATGAAGGGCGTCACCTCACCTGCCAAGGATTAACACTAAGAAGTAAATAGAAGAAATCGAGGAGGTAACCAAGCAATGTATACAGCTCAACAGTTTGGCGGTCAGCAGATAAGGCCGCAGCAATACCAGTACGGAACGGTCGGGGGATTATATCCCCAGCAGACAACCACCGATCCCATGTCGACTATGTTCACCAGCATGATGCCCATGATAATGATGATCATGATGATGTCTATCATGATGCCCATGATGAAGGGCGTCACCGGTAAAGCCTAGAAGAGGTGAAATCTAAAATAAGGAGGTTAAACCATGAAAGACAGAATAGTTCCCCAGCAGTATGCGGGACAGCGGCCCCCAAAGGGGTGGGTGCCTCCGCTGGATGCGGTGCTCACTCTCCTGGGCGTTTATGACAACGTCTCCGGGTTCTGGGTAGGCTTGCCGCTCCAGGCTCTCACCGAGGCCCTGCTGATAGCCGAGGCGCTGCACACTGAGGACCGCATCGACGAGCGCGACAAGATCGAGCTCACGGTTCCCAACGGCACGGCCAAGGACACCGTAAAGACCAAGGAATACGAGATACCCTCAGGAGAGGTATGGTATCTCAACCGCCTGAACCTGGTAACCGAGGCGGAGATTTCGGGAAACATCCGTGTCTCCAAGTTCCCCAAGTCCGGTACCGTGGACAAGGCATACCTGGGGACAGACCTGGCCGCCAGCCAGAATGTCGACTATGACCCGGGTGCTGCCGGGCAGCTCGGTGCCGATCTCAGGCTGCTTGGGGGCGATAAGGTAACCGTGGTGGCCACGGTGACCGCCGTCGGCGGCACTACCGCTGACAGGAAAGTGACCCTTAACCCGTTCGGGCGCAAGTCGACACGGCTGGTCTAGTAAGGCATAGGGAGGTGAAATATGCCCTATGCGATGGTGCCGCCGGGATACAGGGCTGTCTTTTTGGGAGCAGCCGTTAGAATCGAGGACCTGGGCACCTTTACCCCGCTTGAAGAGGGCGTGGCCGAAGGTGCCCTGGTATTAATGAAGCTGGATTTTGCCGAGTTCCCATCATCCGAGGCTTTAGCTCAGCTCAATAAGGCCTTCCTTGATAAGGGCATTCCTCCCTGGCCGGGCTACGAGTTTGTCGTCTACGCCGATGCCGCCAGCCCTTCAGTCTATCTTACCTGGCAGAAGGGCTTCGCCTGGATGCCTGTCATTATCGGCATTCTGGTTGTTACGATTCTGCCGGCGCTTCTCGGCGGCGCCATTTGGTTGCTGCTGCCCCAGGCTGTCAAGGACCTGATTACCGGGATTATCAACCTGGGGATGATGATGCTGATGATGTGGCTGATGACGAGCATGATGAAGCCGCTCACTGCGCCGGCAAAAGAAAAACGGAAGAGACTGGAAGAAGCGAAGCCAGCGAAAGTGGGGGAGGTCGGAACATGAGCCAGTATCCCCAGGAGTACTACTACTCACCGGCCCAGTATCAGGCAATGCAGTGGCAGGGCGTCCTGGGCACTCTCATGGAAGTGGTCATGCTGGTGGCGATGGGCGCCTGGGCTTTCTCACTGGTCAAAAAGTCCTTCAAGGGAGAGGAGGTAAAGTTCCCGCTATGAATTTTGATGTTATGCAGGCTAGCGTTATGGCCGGGCAGCTCGGTGATATCTTCTGGGACCTGGCTCCCTGGATAGTTTACGACCCGGGCTACGACCTGGGCTGCAATATATATGTTGCCAATCCCACTGACACTGCGAAGGAATATGCCCTCATGGCCCGTCTCTCCAGTGGCACTACGGTGATAAGCGAGGAAGCTTTGCCCGTTTTCGGCTACACCTGGTTTACCGTCGAGCCGGGAGATTTGGTCACTCTGAAGGGGGCTCTACGCTTCAACGAGTCCAATGCCGACTTGACCGTCTCGCTCGTTGAGCGGGAAAGTGGCCAGGTTACTGATACCGTAGTAACTTCGCTAGTGGCGCAGACGACCAGTGCCTTGCCTCCGGGCTGGCCCGGAGCACCCGGTACAGGAACAACAGAAACGACCTGGAGCTCAATGCTGGGGACGATGATGCCGATGTTTATGATCGGGGTGTTCGGCATGGTAATGGTATCTGCCTTCAAGCCGCAAAAGGAAACGACAAAGCTGCCATCCGGAGGGTGAGATTAGATGCCTGGTGAATTTTATATCGAAGGTAAGAAAGAAAAGATTGACATCTCGCAGATAGTTGCTGGCCTTACTGGGCTTGAGCAGAAACTGAAGTCGCTGGCCACTCCTGTTGATTTCTGGAGCATCGCTGATGATGTGATAGACTTGCCTGCCGCCGCTACCGATGTCAACCTCCCTGATGTGGTGGTAAGTGGGCTGCCCACGGGGATTGCTCTGGTCAAGGTGGTCACTATCCTGAAGGTGAGGGCAATAGAGAACACCAACGCCGGTGGGTCTAACGCCATCAATGGCGCACAGTACATCCAAGTGAGGAAATCTAGTGGTTCCTGGATGAATGCCATAAATCTGCCTGATAATCTCTGGACCGTGGCCGCTTCTACCAGAGAAGCGGGAGATGTTCTCATTGCGAACATTGATGTGAAGGCTACTATGGATGGCGATGGAACCTATAATTTCAAATTTCAAAATGCGCTGGTAGACCTGGCTAGCCTCAGACTTAATGACGTGATTGTTGGGCTCAGATTCTACTTCAGCGCTTCATAAGAAAGGAGGGGTATGAAAGCAGAGCTTTGGTATTCAGTAGTAGTTCGAGACTCCCAAGGGAAGTTTATTTCTCGGGAGTGTCGGAAGTCAAGGAGCTTCCTGCGGCAGTGGAATGATATTATTTGGGCTCAGGTTACAGGAGCTTCAGGCTACATTAAGAGGATAGACGGGAACGAGACCTGGGGAATTGCACCTATCTCCGAGAACTTGCTGATGACTTCCGTTGGAGGTGTTGAAGCCAACCAGTGCATTGTCGTCGGTTCCGATAACACCCCCGTTACGATTTCGGACTATGCATTAAAGACACAGATTGCTCATGGGTCAGGAGCCGGGCAGTTGAACCATCAGGCTGCCACCGTAAATGAGTCTGTTGTTTCCGGTCCTAACTGCGGATTCGTGGTTGAACGTGCCTTTGTCAATAACAGTGGCGGTGATGTGACAGTCAGGGAGTCGGCTATCTATGTGAGGATGAAAGGCCCGGTTTATTATGGCTACGCTTGTGTAGTGAGAGATGTTTTAACCATGCCCCAGACAATTCCAAATGGTGGGTCTCTTTCAATGAGCTATACACTGAGGGTAACAGTATGAAGAATCAAGATGGGAAAAAGAACGAATCACACGGTAAGTCGCTTAATCAATCCTTAACCTATCTCATTGAGGTTACCGATAAAGAGGGACGCTTGCTCCAGCGAATTGAGGCTCCGTCTCGCAGCTATGTTGAGCAGTGGAACCGGGTTATCAACGTACAAGCGAAAGGTACTGCCTCAACGATTAAGGATACTGGCGGAGTCAATCGCTCTATATCCCCCGCCGGTACTAATCTCCTCATAAATACTGGGGCCGGCGTTACCGCTTATGGTATCCGCGTTGGAAAGGGGTTAACCCCGGTTACAATCACGGACAATGCTCTTGAGACTCCTTTGGCTGAAGGGACGGGTATTGACCAGTTAACACATCTAGCATCCACATACACTACACCAACAGTAGCCGGCTCCGACTGCTCCTTCACCGTCAGACGGACCATGATAAATAACACCGGGGCGACCATTACTGGGATAAGCGAGATTGGAGCCTATATGAGGATGGGCAGTTATTATGGTCTCGCTTTCCGAGATGTGTTAGCCAGCCCGGCTAGCGTGCCAGACGGCGGAGGCATCACGGTTACATACACAATAAAGGTGACGGCATAGTGGCAGATGTAGTGTTCATGCATACCGAGATTAATCCTTCATATGTTGAAGGACATGGTGGTGGGCGCAGGGCGCTCACACATACTGAGATTAACCAGCCGTACTATGTTGAAGGATATGGTGGCGGGAGCAGGGATCTCACGCATACCGAGGCTAACCCTTCGTATGTTGAAGGGCATGGTGGCGGGCGCAGGGAGCTCACGCATACCGAGGCTAATCCAACGTACTTAGGTGGAGGAGGAGGTGGTTTTCGGTCATTTACACATACAGAGCAGAACCCAATGCTCACCGGGAAGAAAGGCGTAGGGCTCACTCCCGGCATGATAGAACTGATACTTTGAGAAAAGCGTGTGCTGGAGGTTAAAGATGCGTTACTCAATAATATCCAAAGGTTTATCAATCGCACAGGTTAAATCGGAAGCCCTGAAGGTCGGGGCTAGAGATATCAGGATAACAGAGCTTCTAAACCAAGTCTTCTGCGAGCTGGATGAGAAGCAGGCAAAAGCTCTCTCCGGGGTATCCGGCCTGGTGGTAAAGCCGGTCAAGGAATTCAGGACCAACCAGGTGATGACGGAGCTGCCTCCGGTAGAAACTATTTCGGACGTCTTCTATTTGCTTCGTTCCTATTTTACCCCGCCTCTCACCGGAACAGGACTTACTGTGGCGGTGCTGGATAGCGGTATCCGTAAGTCTCACGAAGCCTTGCGGAACAAGGTCATCTACGAGGCCAACTATTCAAGCTCCCCGACCGCCGATGACGTCTTCGGGCACGGCACTCAGGTAGCTTTTGTTATTGGTGGGGGAATGCACGCCCAGGGCGAGAAGGCCGGTGTTTCTCCGGGGGCTTCGCTATTCAACATCAAGGTCATTAGCGATGAAGGCATCGGCAGTGATGAAAGCATCATCCTTGGGATTGATAAGGTCTGCGACTTGGCTGAAGCGGCCCGCAAGAAAGGGCTTTCGCCGACCGATGACCTTTATCCCAACGTCATCAACCTCAGCTTGGGCGGTGAAGACGATGGCGACCCTGACAATCCGGTAAGAGCCGCCTGCCGCCAGGCCAGCCAGACATACGGTCTTGATGTCATTGCGGCTGCCGGCAACTTCGGCCCGAAGATGACTACCATTACCCTGCCGGCCTGCGACCCAGAGGTGATTGCAGTGGGAGCTGTTGAAGCAGCCGGGGATCTTATTATCTGGGATAACTCATCCCGGGGCCCAACCGTCCAGGGGGAAACCAAGCCTGACTTCGTCATGTGGGGCACGAATATCGAGATGGCAAGCGAAAAGGCCGATGACGAGTATGTGACTAAATCAGGGACGAGCTTCGCTGCTCCCATGCTATCCGGGCTTACCGGGCTACTGTGGGAAAGCGGCCGTAGGGCTTACGGAGAAAGCTGGCCTTTTCGGTGGACACAAGCCAGGGAGTTTGCTCTCTATTTCTCGACCAAGCCGGGCGACGCCCCGGTTAACAAGGACAACGCCTATGGCTACGGCCTGCCGGCGATGGGAACCATGCTGGGGCAGATGACTCAGGTGAGCGCGCCGGCACAAGGCGGGATGGAGATGTTCCCTGTAATCATGCTCATGTCGATGATGGCCCGCATGGTAGGAGGTGCCTGATGAATAGAAAGCTGTTGCCTGTAGCTCTGGAACTCGTAGGTATAGCCGCCATCGGCGTCGGTATCGGCGTGGAGCTGGCAACTCATGCCGACATCGGCTGGGCGCTGGTAACGACCGGGAGCTGCCTTGTCGCTGTCGGCGGCGTCATCTGGGGCAAATTTACGAGAAAAGGGTAGTACGGGAAGAACGAATATGAACACACTTTATATCGCACTGGCAGCTTTACTCGGGGGAATAGTAGCCGCCCTGCTGGGCTGGCTTGAAAGCGGTGAGCCGTTCAACCTGCGAAAGTTTGGGGGCTCTCTGATTCGCTCTCTCATCGCGGCAGCCATCTTCGCGGCAGGTTACCAGCTATCCGGTTCCATCGGGATAATCGACCTCTTCTACGCCTTCCTGGGAGGCGCTGGGGTGGATGTAATCGGCAACCGCATCTCCGGCAGTCTGGGTAACGGCAGTTTTCCGCTAACCAAACCTCCGGAGACGCCCAGGGAAGGAGGCAGCTAGATGAATGCCGACATTACTAAGATTGATGCCCCTTCGAGCGCTCCGTCCGGTGAACAGGTCATCGTCGA
>JAUYHA010000196.1 GCA_030690265.1 Dehalococcoidales bacterium
CATCGCTCTCCTTTAACGGCGTCCACTTTGACGTCAAGACTAACAGTACAACTCAAGCCTCCATATCCTTAGATTGGGGACTGGGCGGTCCGGCAAGCTTATCCCAACCTGAAGAAGTTACCGGCTTATGGAACTTCAACGCCGCCTCCACCCAATTTGATTTCATAGAATTAACGGGCACGGCTTCAATCACCGTCGCCAACACCGCTTTCAATATTAATCTGGGTGGTTCCGGAGACTTTGTCATCCAGGATGCCGGCACTGCCGTCTTTACCGTCAATGAAACCAACCTCATCACCTTAAACAATGAAATTACCGATCGTACCTTAATCAACGGTCTGGCTTCAGTCACCTCAGACTTTGAGGTATCGGGTATAGCTTCTGTTTCATCTCTTACCGTAGGCGGCAAATCACCTTATCTGGTTAACGGCACGGATGTCTCTCTGGCTGACGGCGGCACCGGAGCTTCCTTAACCGATCCCAACCAGGATAGATTCTTCATGTGGGATGATTCAGCCGGAGCCACCGTCTTAGCCGGTCTGGGAGGTCCGCTGACCTTTACCAATACTCCCACCCTAACCATCGCTTCGGGCGGCATTGATATTTCAAACCATACAAATCTTACCGGCGGTACAGACCTGACCCTTAGCGGTGATGACCTTATCCTTGATTCTACTCTTACCCAGAACTTCATCTTTAACGCTACCGGCACAGCCATCGCCGTTACCAATCTTGCCACCTTCGGCTACGCTTCCGTTACCAATGACTTTGAAGTTTCAGGCACGGCTTCCATATCCGCCTTCAATCTTCCCGATAAAGACGGGGGACTGTTAGGTGATTGCGAAAACACAACGGATAAATTGGTCTATGATTCCGGCACCAAGAGGTTTAACTGTGGAGTTGATCAGAGCGGAGCCAGCGGCGCCAACCTTGGTATCAGAGAAGGCTACTCCGCCGCCTTTGCCAACCGTTCATCGCTCTCCTTTAACGGCGTCCACTTTGACGTCAAGACTAACAGTACAACTCAAGCCTCCATATCCTTAGATTGGGGACTGGGCGGTCCGGCAAGCTTATCCCAACCTGAAGAAGTTACCGGCTTATGGAACTTCAACG
>JAUYHA010000171.1 GCA_030690265.1 Dehalococcoidales bacterium
CTGAACTGATGTTTTCACCAGCGAGGTTGACGATGGCATCAGCCCCATTAACCAGTGAGTGCCACCCCTCAATTGTATGTCCGTCCCACTTCTCCGTGCGTACTCCTAGCGGCAAGCCAGAAATTCGTTCCGGCCAGCGGCTGAGAATGATGACCTCGTGGTCAGGAGCCAGACTGGCAGCAAGCGCCCGGCCAATGAGTCCGCTGCCACCAGTTATCAGAACGCCCATGTTTCTTACCTCATTCCAGTTTCCCCGACCATACCAATACCGATGATAGTGCAAGCCTGGCGTTTCATGCAAATTATTGTGGCCGATGGCGTAATCACTTCCACCGCATCTATTTCGCTGTTCTCATATGGCAACGAATCAGATGAAGACTCTATTCTACAAGCTTGCCGGTCACAATCACTCAGATTGTTGGACTATGTAACAAATCAGATTTCTCCGATACCGGACTAGCGGTGCCGATGCTAGCACATTCAGCTCAACAACTTAGCGAAATGTTCATTTACCAGCGTAATATATCGTAGAAAATCACAGGAACCCCAAAGAAAGATGGACAAACCTATTGCTATCTAGTAACATGATAAGGCGCAATAGGTAAGTAATCATTTACTTACTCGGGAATTTTTAAGAAAGGAATCTAAAAAATGATGGGATTACTTATTCTTGGTATCGTTGTCATTGTCGCTGGTTTATACCTGGTGCAGGCAAACAAGGGAAAGGGGGGAGACCCTAGGCAGCAACTCTTGGGAAAAACTGCTAGCATCATCGGAATCATCATTATCGTTATCAGCATCATTGCTGGCTCATTTGCGACAATCCCCGCCGGTCATCGGGGGGTGGTCATCCGCTTTAGTACGGTGACTGGCACAGTCCTGGGTGAGGGTCTCCGGACGAAGCTACCGTTCCTGGATTCGGTAATAACGATGTCAGTCCAAACCGAGAAATATGAAACCGGTGCAGCCTCGGCATCCCTTGACCTTCAAGACGTCAACACTACCATTGCCCTCAACTGGCGTTTGGACCCAAGCATGGCTGCTGAGGTTTACCGGACGCTTGGCACGGAGTACATCCCTAGAATCGCCGCTCCGGCCGTCCAGGAGACCATCAAGCAGGTCACCGCTAGATACAACGCGGAAGATCTTATCCTGAAACGTGAGCAGGTTAAAAGTGAAATCCAGGAGAACCTGTCTAATCGACTCTTGCAGCGTGGTATCATCACTGAGACAGTATCGATAACGGAGTTCAAGTTCAGCACTACATTCATTGCCGCCATTGAATCTAAGGTCGCTGCAGAACAGGCGGTACGTGAGGCCACGAACAAGCTGCAGCGTGTCAAGGTTGAAGCCGAGCAGAGAGAAGCTGAAGCCAAAGGAGAAGCCGCCGCTCGAATCGCCAGGGCAGAAGGTGAAGCCGAATACATTCGCATTGTTACTGGCGCTCAGGTTACCGCCAACAACGCTATCGCTGGGTCTCTAACACCTCAAGTGTTGCAATATATCCTTCTCGATAGGCTCGGAGATGATATCAAAATCATAGTCATACCGGCAGGTCAGGGTCTCGACCTGGTGCTTCCGGAGTTAAAGCCATAGAAAACGAAGGATAGGAATTATGCTTAACGATGGCAACTCAACTGGATTATTATGGTATTCTTCAGGTACATCTTAGGGCAGAGAAGGAGGTAATCGATGCTGCCTATCGCAGGCTGGCATCCAAATACCATCCTGACGTAAGCAAAGTATCTGACGCTGCCGATAGGATGAAGCAGATTAATGCTGCCTATGAGGTGCTCTCGGACCCGGACAGGAGAGCGGCATATGATGCCGCCCGGGGAGTAACACCTTCAACGGGTACACCGCCTCGTGCTGGAGGCACGTCACAACATTCCGACAAGGCACGGCGAACCTTAACGATAGTTGTTGGTTTGGTGCTACTCGCTGTCGTGGCGTTCAGATTGGTGCCCGCGCTACTGTTGTTAGTTACCAGATTCGTGGTGCCACTTGTGGTCATTTCTCTGTTTGTTTGGCTCCTCTTTACTCTGGCGAAACCAAGGGGATGAGCAAGAGACCAAGTAAGTGAATCAGAATAGACGGGTGAGCAGCTAACCATGGTAAGAAAAGACGAATTATCTCATGAAGTATTTGAACGCCTGATAGAAAAGGCTCTTGCAACCTTGCCAGAGGAATTTCAGAGATATCTGGAGAACGTGGCCGTTGTTATAGAGGACGAACCTCCCGATGATATGCCGGACGTTATGGGGCTTTATGAGGGTGTCCCTCTGGTGGAACGCTCAATAGATGACACTATGCTGCCTGATTGCATTACCATTTATAAGGGGCCGATTGAACGCGCCCGCCGCACCCGTGCCGAGATGGAGGCTGAGGTGCGCGTCACCGTACTCCACGAGATAGGGCACTTTTTCGGTCTTGAAGAAGGACAATTGGAACACTTAGAAGTAAAGAGGGACACTGAAATTCGTGGACCGGACGAAGACAAGCGATATCACCAGAAAGAGCGCTGAGATTATTAAGCCCTTTGGCCGTTTCGCTGTCACCACTCAGTCTACAAACTCCTGAATGTGCAGGGACAACAAAAGTCCGGATTGTTAACCGGGTAAAAAAGTAAAATGGGACCTCAGAAGAAGTGGAAAGATTGCCCTGATTTCCCTTGCCCTAAGAGATGCCGCCCGCTCCGTCCCTTAGTGTTCATTTGGTCTCAGAAATAGCGGACAGTATGCCGATCTCTGTCTCATACGGTCCGCTATACTCTCCGCCATAGTGTG
>JAUYHA010000174.1 GCA_030690265.1 Dehalococcoidales bacterium
TCCCGGTCTTAACTGTTATCCGGCGCCGGGGTAATAGTTTCCCGAATAAGTCCCCGGCTGCATAGGCCGGGGAGAAAAGTTTATCCTGATTAAGCAGCCGCATCTCCAGCGTTCCGACCTGCATATCGTTTTCCAGTTCGCTATCCCTGCCCCGGACGATATTCATCTCCTTCCAGAGCACAGACAGGTCGCTATGGGCGTTATTGTACTTTTTATCATTATCCCAATCAGCCTCCACGATATAATTGGCAGGTGTGGTCATGCCAGCCTCCCGGTTGCCGTGGTGCGATTAGTATCTCTAATGTATCCGGCTATTTTCCGTGCCCATGCCCGGGCCTCGGACTCGCTGCCCATGAAGGCGTTGGAGCTAATGTTGACGGTAACATTGCCCGCTCCCCGTCCCAGTGGAGTAACCGCCTCGGGGCCATGCTCACCTATTAGGGCGAGTGTCGGCCTGGTGACAATCCCGCCCTCGGCCATTGCGGGTATTTTAGCTCCCCCTCCTCCTCCGCCGAATATCTTACCCATTATCCCGGTGGCGCTGGCCAGGGCTACCAATGCGCTCAATGCTATCATTATCCAACCCACCGGCCCCATCGCCGCTTTAATGGCAACACCGACTAATGTTATGCCGATAGCTAACTGCGGGAGAAATCCTATTAAGAGTAGCACCGGGCCTATCATCGCCGCCAGGGCGCCGGTAATGGCGATTGTCATAATCATGGTATTGCGTATCGGCTCGGGTATCGCCCGGAATAGGTCAATGGCTTTTTGCAGAGCGCTAAATAACATCTTCATAGCCGGCAGTACCGATTTGCCTATTTCCTCCATTAAATCCCCAAGTTCCGCCTCCATTATTTTTATACTGCTGGCTGATGCTTCGGCGGTGCCCCCTACGCTCTTTTGTACTGCTGCGAATACAGCGGCGGAGGATGCGCCTGCCTCCAACTCTATTCCGTATGTTTTAAGTACGACCGCATCTCCTTTTATTGCTCGACCCAGGGCAAGGGCCACTGTATTAGCAGACTTGCCAGACGCAGCAGCTAAATCTAATGCCAGTGGCAAAAACTCCAACGACTTTGTATAATCCCCAGTTGCAATAATTAACTGCCCCAACATGTCCCGCTGCTGGCTATCCCCGATTCCCGTTTTACGTTGCGTTACAAGTATATTCTTTTCCAGGCTTTTACTAACAGTGTCATAATCCACGCCCACGTTTTTCAGTACTGCCGATAGTTTCATAATCCCGACCCGCTCCTCCTCCGCCGCCGTAGCCGCCTTTTTGAAAAACAGCATTGAGGCCGCGCCATAAACCGATAAGCCTATGCCCAGAGCTTTGATGTTTTTAGCATTGGCCTGGATTTTTTGATTGGCTTGTACGAGCTGTTTACTGGCCTCGTCTTTTAAGCGTAATACGAGTTCAAGATTCGCCATTATTTTTCTTTCATTTTGTCGGACATGGCTTTATTCTCGGTTTGCAGGAATCCCCATATCTCTGATACCAAGCTGGCTGGGGACTCCAGATATTCTTTTATGGTCCAGCCCATTTCTTTCATTACTCGGTATCGTTTCCACCTGCGGGACATTTCCCCATCTATCTCGGTATCAAATATCAATGCCCCATAAAGGGCCGGGAAAAGCCCGCCGGTCAGTTTTTTGAGAACTCTCCGGCTTTCTCCACCAGTTCGTTTATTTTCTCCAGAGCAATGGCCCTGTATCTGGTCTTAAGAACAGATATGTTTTCCCGGTTGACCGGAACCGGCCCGGTGCCGTTTTCGAAAGACCATCCTTTAATCATCCTTTCCATCAGAGCCAGGTGGCCTAACTGTATCTCAGTCTTAGTAGTTTTCCCGTCGCTCTCGGCATGGGCCATCCGGCTCATAATATAATCACTATCGGCCTGGCTAAGCTCCTCTTTCAGTTCAATCCATTGGCCGTCGGGAAAATCTACCCGGACTGTTTCCTGGTCGATAAAATACTGACCCATAAATTACCTCCTGTTGATAATTACGTTAATGTTACCGCGCCGTCCAGTTCGGCCACCATTACCAGTTCATCCGGAGCTAAGGCATCACCGCTCGCCGTCAAGCTCTTTACGACGCATTCCCCGGTAGCCTTCGGTGTCGCTCCGCCCTTCGGATAAAACTCAAATGTCCTTGTGGAGGTATCGCTCATGAAGTCTTTCAGGATGTCCCAGGGCCCATCGGCAGCATCATCCATGTTAAACGTCACCGTCATGGTCAGCACCTGGAGGCCTCTGAACCATTTGTGACCTACACCGCCGCCGGGAGTTACATCGTTTAACTCTATCTCCAGTGGGAAGTCGACCTTCTTCGTGTAGGCTGTCAGAGTCTTAAGCACATTCGATGAGTTGTCCAGTTTGAAAATTAAATCCTTGCCGTGTCCTATTGCCATTTCAGTCTCCTTTTTATGTTCGTTTTACCATTATCGCAAAAGTTGCCGTGCCTGCCGTTAGTGTCCAGGATGCCCGCAGATATCGTCTAATAGTGCCTGTGTTTAATATTCGTTCAGTTGTGCGCCCGGTAGCTGCGGCAAAGGCCACCGCCAGCGGATCCCAACCTGTGCTGCCATTAACTGAATGTTCCAGACTCACCGTCAATGTCCCGCCGCCGGTTATCTCGAATACCTGCATATAGGCCGTCAGTCCGTTAGTGCTCTCGGCTGCATTATCCAGAGAGGCGCCATTGCCCCCGGCAACCTGTGTCGCCTTAGCCATCAAAATCAGGCATTCGTCGAAGGGGATGTCCTCGGTTACAAAATTGGCCTTGATTTTATTCAGGTCTGTTGAGACCGCCGACCAGTCCTGAGTTTTTATCTTGACCTCATCAGCTGCATATCCCGGTTTCCCGGCAAGGCTTTTATAGGCAATCATCAACTGCGCTCCGGGTGCCGCCGCCCATAATGCGTCGAGTACAGTTTTCAAATCCCCATCGTCGCCCAGGGCCTCGAAGCTGACCTCGTCCTTTGCCAGTCCCCGGTAATGGTGATAGCCACCGCTGGAGTCCATTACCGCGTGTTTATGCAAATCAACCTCACTCTTTGGGGAGATTTTATTCATCACGGCTGAGATGTCATATCCATCGAGGTAAACCCGTGCGTCGTTTCCGTGTAATATACTCATATCAATTTCCTATGTCGGCCATAAATAACATTCGATATCGAATTTACAACCTATGAATTGCTGACCTGCAAATTCCAATCCCCCGTAATCCCGGAAGCCGCTGACCCTAACCACATCGGCATCGGTAGAGTAATCCACGGCCTCGATAGCGGCTTTTACCGAGGATGATCCGGTGGGCTGTAAATAACTGTCTAATGAGTCCTGCGCCTGCTGGACTTCGGATACTCGACGTATTAGCAGCGTCCCCTCCAGCATTAGCCGGTAAAACTGGCCGCTGGCGGCCTGGTCATAATCCCCGCTCTTAGGCAGCATAAAAAAGGCCGGCAGTTGGCCGATAGCGTCCGGCACGGTATCGTAAACCTTCAGGCCGGATATAGTTTCCAGTCCGGTTTTAAGCGTATCGCGTAATGCTGATATGCTCATTGATTCCACCTATCGCTTATTGTTTTTTCAGCCTCGTATAAAAGATTTTCAATTTGCCTTTTCGACCATTCGATGCCCAACTGAAACATATGCCGTCTGGCCTCTACCGGAGGCGCATAAATAACATTAGTCTCGATGCCTCCGAATAAGGGTATAGGGCGGGCATCGAGTTTGCTATGGATACTGGCCCGGAGACGCCCGGTAACCACGGGAGTCATTTTCTTGGTGCGTCGCTCTAATATCTGGACGGCCTTCTGGAAGAAGTTTCTTAACGGCCCCTCAAGGATTTTAGGGTCTACTGTTGCCAGCACTTCTTCCAGATTGGTAAATTTCAATTCAAAGTCAGGCATCAGTTATGCTCCAATTTAGGTGACCAATGTTTGCCATGACACCAATACGTCCGGCATAATCTTGGTTTATGGCGTTCTTTCCCACATAAACCATCTTCAGTTTGATACCCGCAGCCCTTCTCCTGATAGGGCAGTTCTATTTCTACCATTCCCCAACCTAATAATTCTCGGTGGCTATAAACCCCCGCATCTTTTTTTTTGGACCATGTAGTTGCTCCGCTCTCTACAAGAGCAGTAACCTTCTCAAATGCTTCTGGTGTATATTTATAACCAACTATCCCATGACAGCAATTAGCATTACAGGTCAAACATGTCTGTCCTTTGCTTGGCATCAGGCGAACCCCCGTATAATACGCACAAAGTTATTCAGCCTCTGGATAACGTCCACATCCAGGCCCTTCAGGACGGAAGGCATCTGTCCTGTATCGGCGTTACCCAGGACATCCAGGAAGGCGCTGTCCTTGCGTTTCCAGACCCGCATCGCCATAATCAGGCAGGCGGTAACTATCTCCTGCGGATACTCATAGACGTAGATTGCCTTCCCGGTGGCATGGGTCGCCGCCGTAGTGCCGTTTACCCCTCTCTTAACCGTCAGGGTATTCGTCGCGATAGATTGGATATACATTTGCTCTAACTCTATGCGTATAGTGTCACCAGCGCTAAATGCAGCCCCGCTGCTGACATCGACGCCGAGTTCGCTGGCGTCCAGTTCCTCATTGGTAGTTGCCCCGGCGTCATTAAGATAATAGGGCGTCGCGCTGAAGCCATCGCCATAACCGAATACTCCGACCATCTCAACGCCCTTTTTAATCCCGTTTGCGAAGTTGTTTTGACTGGAATTATTGGCCAGTTCTATCCGGGACTTGGGATAGCCTGATAACGGGTATAATAGATAATCGGTATTGGCCGCCAGTGTAACCTCATAAACCCCATTGCCGTCATAATCGCATTTTAGACTTGACAGGGAGAGAACATCAAGGCCGGGTAGCAACATCCCCCCGACTCCGTCCTCATATCGCGTTCCCTCCCAGCACCAGAATTGACGGCGGGTATATTTATCTATTACCCGGGAAGCATCCTCCAGGAGTTTTCGCAGGTTAGTATCGTAATCCGCCCCGGTTACTCCGAGCCAGGATGTGCTTTTCAGGAGTGCGATGTTACTATAAGCGTTCACCGGCGTCTTTTCCTTTTCAATCGTTTAATCTGGACAGGCATTTTAAAGACTTTATCCTCAATGCCAGGCTGTCCGCCTTTAGGCGTACCACAGACAGAGCAAACCAGTTGATTATTTATCATGTTAAAATAAGTGCATTTGCAAATCATGACATCATCAGGAACTTTCCCAGGGCTATCAGTGTTGCGCCCTCAATCTCGCAGGGCCTATCCATGTTGTGCCCGCATTTGTCGCAGGTCGCTGCAACCATCTCCGGGAGAGCGAATGGGATAACTTCGATTTCAACCTCCTCAGCCATAAGCTCCTCATGCTCTTTTTTAAACACCGGCCAGGCTTCGGAATCAACACGGACCATCGGCTGCTTTGTTTTCTCATCTATAATGCCGTGCTTCTTTATCAGCCCGTCCCGGACTTCACAGATGTACATAAACTGATTGTTGATTTTCCGGGCGAGGTTGACCAGGTTCATGGACGTTCTCACAGGCCATTTTACAGCCATGAGCCGTCCGAGGGGGTCGCCCCGTAGCGGGTCTCTCGCCATATAGATTTCGCCGTTTGTTAGTTTCATAGTTTGTCTTTTCCTCCTGTAATATTTATCCCTCCTGTTATTTTTAGCCTTCGGGGAGACCCCGAGAGTTACCCGGGGTCTCCCTTTAGCTTGCCAGCCAGGAGGATAACTGGCAAGCGGCTGTTTTGCGCTTAGACCTTTCCTGGTGTTTTCACATGCCCCTTGCCAATTGTCACGAACTTCTTCAGTTCGGGATTGCTGGCCAGGGCATTGACCAGTTTTTCCAGGTGAATGGTGACTGTTTTTCCCTTTACCGCCGAGTAGGAGTGTATCACGAAATCCCCGTCCTCGGTATGCGGTGACAGCGTTGTGCTGTTGCCTGCGGCATCCAGGACCTTCATCTCCCCGCCCTCGCAGTAGAACGTTGCGCCGTTTACCAGCGTGCCCGAGGGTGCCGTGCCGTTGAACAGGCTAATGCTGTTGGTTCCTACTGATGTGCCCCTGTCAACGCTTCCATCGCTGCCAATTACCAGGCCCAGATGAGTAGCTGGTATGCAGACGAAACCTTTGGTCGCATGGAGCGTGCTGTGAAGATACAGGCTACCATCTGCGGTGTCTGCTGAATGAGCGGCTGCGGAACCGTAGATAACATTATCCCCCATCTGGAGGTCAGCCCCGATTTGCACATCATCAGCGGCGTTGACGGTTATGCCGTCTATATCTGCGGCGTTGGCTGCGTTTCTCCATGCTATGACTCCGGTATTGAGTAACCGGATGTATCCGGCACTTGCAGGATCGACACCCATTGCGATGTAGCCTGCTCCGCTAAAGGTAATATTTCCGGTGCTCAGACTTATTTGCTGCGCTGCCAGTGTCAGGGTAGCACCCATTGTCAGAGCTGCCAGGTTTGCGCCGAAAGCTATCAAGTCGCTGGCATCAGCTTTAATTAAATCCACATCTGCGGCATCGGCGGCATTTCTGGCGCTGGCGACATAGGTGTCATTGGCCACCCGTACGATACCAGCCGAGGCCACTGTGCCCGTACCAATGACATAACCTGTTGCTCCCAGCTCGATATGGCCGGAAGTGAAGATGAGGTTATTCGAGGTCATTGCTAAGGCTGCGGCGGAGAAGGTGTATTCATCCGTCCCGGCTATGGCTACGTTTACGGTTTTACCCGTCTTTGCATTTACAGTCAGGTCTCCGGCGTTATCATGAGAGACAAACACTTCTGTCCCGGCTGGGTTCGTCGCGGTGTTCAGAATTACGTATCCGCAGTTGTCCAGGGCGTTTCCGTTCATGTCCAGGATGGTCGCCGAGAAGTCATACTCATCAGTTCCGTTTATGGCAACATGAACCTGCTTCCCGGTCAAAGCGTTTACAGTCAGGTCGCCGGTATTGTCACTCACCGCATAAGCATTGGTTCCCGCAGGAGCCGCGCCGTCGGTATCGAGTATCAGTTCATCACAGGTCAGGGTATCGCCGATGTCCCAAGGTCCGGTTACGCCGAAGGTTCCTGTTACCGTCAGGTTGCCGGTAATGTCCAGGCCTGCGCCTGTAAGAACAGCCACATTGGTTCCGGCTATCCTTAGTTCGATTTGCTTACCCGCCAGGGCATTGATATTCAGGTCGCCGGTATTATCCCTGGCCACATAACAGGCAGTACCTGCCGGAGCCGCGGATTCCGTTAGCGTCTCTGCCCCAATAGATACATCCCCTAAGTCGCCGCCCACGGTGGCGCCGCTGTGGTCGTGGTCTCCGAGAGCGTGTACGTGGTCAATGGCTGCGGTGGTAGTTCCCACACCGAGCACATTGGCGGTTCCGGTCCCGGCTGCGGCCATGTCTCCGACGATACCGATTGCCGCTCCACTGGCGGCCTTTTCAGTCCAGGTTGGGCTTGCCTGGGTATTGGTATTTTGATATAGGGTCGCGTTGGTGGTGTCTATCAGCAGGTCACCCTTCTCCGCTACCCCATACAGCGTCCCGGCTACGCCATCCGTCGGCACTCCTGCATTGCGCCAGACCCTTCTTAATGAGCCGGCCATTATGTTTGGACTTTCATTTATTCCCATTTTGTTTATTTTCTCCTAACTGGAGGGGGCGGGTATGATGCCGCGCCCTCCTGAATTAAATCTATATTCCAGTTATGGTTCCGAAGGCCGCA
>JAUYHA010000187.1 GCA_030690265.1 Dehalococcoidales bacterium
TTTTTCATTCTTCACCCCTCAATATTTCGTTCACAATCAGGTAAGGCCCGGAATACCCACCAGGTAATTCATTATGAAGCTGCTCAGAATAGCCATAAATCACCTTACCTGCAATATCCGCTTCTTCTCCGTCACGCAGGACAACACTGCCTGCTCCGTCCAGAATCTCAAAGACGCCATCTTCGATGCGTGCCTGATAATCGGCTGGCCAGAAGGTGGTGTACCTAACGGCACCCTTATTTTCTTCAGGTTTTGCCTCCACGCGGATATGCGGGGCTTGTATGATGACACTATTGTAACTGGCTACCAGACTGCCGGTAAGCGTAATTTCCTGCCGGGCGAATTCATCCAGTAGCGGTTTTCTTGTCAGGAAATAGACATTGTATTCCCTCAAATCTATCACCTGAAGGTCGAACAGGTCTGACGAGAAGTTTAGGCTCAGCCGTGTCCCCCCGCCCTGGAGAAAGAAAGGCCCCTCGATGTCGGAGGGCAGCGGCTCTTTCAGAAGCTTATTGACATGTTCAAAGGGTATGCCGCCGCCGCCCATTACTATTTCTTCACCGACCCGGCCTACTACTACACCGTCCCTGTCCAGCACTTCAATGGTTCCATTGTTGTTGTGGACGAAATAGTCGGGCTGCCAGATGATGAGCGAACCGCCAACGCGCAGGTAGCCGTCTTCCAGTGCCAGTTCTCCTACCATGCGGGCTTCCATAAATGACCCGCTGCGTGTTTTCAGTTGAGGAAAATGGACTGAGGGGTCCGGATTGATACCGGGAGGAGGCTCATCAAGCGGCTCGTAGATAATGATTGCCATAACATGCTTGGGCAGTTTTTTACCAGCTTCTCTCAGTGTGTCATAGAATAGCTCGCTATCGGTTACATATACCTCAACCTGGTTCTCCTTGATATTGATGCTGGAATCACTGAAAAGGCCCAAGCTATTAAGGAGTTCCATCGTCTCCTTCTGTGCCGCCTGGAGTTCCTCAACCGTAACCTCCAGATTGCGTACTTCTATAATATCCGCTAACGGTGAATCTTCTTTGACATACTTTTTTATCGTCTCTCCGCCATTTCTGGTAAAGGTTATTACAACCTTGAATTCCGGGGTATGCTCCAGCCAGAGCCCGGCAAACGTCTCCTTTTCATTGTTGTTCAACTCAGTCTCCAGCTCTCCAATCCCGCCACTGTTTTGCAATTCCAGGCGACGGATACCCTCCTCCACGGTGACGCCGTAAGCTTCCGCATAGACTGCCGCGTCAAACCTGAGCGGGTCATCTTTGTATTTTTCATGCAGCTCATCAAGTCTTTCCCGGGTCAATGGGCCAGGACCGGACCCGGACGTTGGTTGTTTACTATCGACCACCACATCCGCCGACGTATTATCCGGGTCCACCCTGGGTTGACCACAAGAAACAACCGCCGGCAGCAGCGTAATCAGAAGCGCCAGTGAAACTATGATTATCTTTTTCATTACTCTCCTCTGCGCACAACCGTTCATTGCTCTCTTGGCTTCGGATATAAAGGAATTTCAGGAACACCCCCTCCGAGAAGGACACCGCTTGTCGCTGTGCGTGAAACGATATCACCAGTCCTGGCATCTATGGTGATAATCAGGTTCGGGTAAACTATCTCCCAGCCCGTTAAGGAGGCGCCCACATCTGGCTCAAATCGTGTTCTATCATCTTCCTGCCAGCCCAGTTCGCTTCGGGTTACTCTTGCCAGACGGTGTTGTATTTGCCATAAGCCGCTTGGTCCCAGTTCCGGCCTTAATATGGCCGTGATTTTGGCACGCTCAGTCACTTCGGGAGGAATGATATCTGAAGCTATATCGACGGCTTCATCCCGTGAGATATATGTCCTTGAACTCCTGGATACTACCTTTTTCACAAGCCAGTACGGGCCTTTGACCCAGGCGTCCAACTCTTTCCCTATATATTCTTCTGCAACGGCTCTGGTAGTCTCTTTGCCGCTTACAACTATGATGTCCCAAACGCCGGCCATAGTATG
>JAUYHA010000189.1 GCA_030690265.1 Dehalococcoidales bacterium
GATAAAGAACATCGACATCGTTACTGGTTTACTGCAAAGGCACTTCATCAAGAAAGATTCCCCCGTGCTTGGGCACGGAGCGGGGTTAGCGTTAGACTTGGAGAACTCCTTGCGGAGGTCTAGCATCGAAACTCCTCGCTACGAATTCAAGCAGGGGCTTCTTAGTTTATCCTCAGGTCGAGAATACAGCAACGAAGTCGTAAATAAGATTCTAGAAACCATATGTGGCATAGCAAACGTGGGGCCAGAGGCTGGAGGTTATATTTTCTTGGGCGTTGCTGACAAAAAAGAGGATGCAGAAAAGATACGTAACTTGGACGGAGTAACTCCCATATCAGTGGGCCAACGATACGTGGTCGGCATAGACAGAGAGGTGTCCTTACTGAAGATAAGCCAAGCTGAGTACGTCGAAAAGATATTGAATGCAATCAGGTCGTCGGAGTTGACTAAGACACTGAAGCAACAGGTTCTGGCAAAGATTGATGTCCCCATATACAAAGGATGCTCCGTGATTAGATTAACGGTGCCTCCCCAGACGGAAATGTCCTTCCTGGGTAAGAAAGCCTTCGTGAGGAGTGGCTCTAGCACAGTTGAGGTTGCCGGCCCCGATTTGGTAGCCATTAACAAATTATTCATGAAGAAGTAGATCGGATGAGACAACTCGAAGTGCTGGTTTGTCGTTTGGCCGAGCAATGACCTACGCATAAGCGGCCTCGAAGGTGTCGAGTCTCCATAACGCTAAATACTAAGCTATATAGGGAACACCAGTTTAAAAGTCTTGGTTCTGCGTATTGTACAGTACCGCCCACCATACTGGACTCGAACCTTGACTTTACTCGCTCTACAGTATGCCCCTATAATACCAAGGAGAAAGCCTTAACAAAAGTTATACCTTTCATACCTCTCGGCCAAAGGAGAGGGGGAAGATTTTGGTAAGAGAGGCTCAGCCTCTCTTCGACTCTCCCTTATGTAGTTGTCCTGAAATTAAGCTCCACACCGCAGAAACGGCATTTTGAACCATCCAGACCAACTACCCTGGTCTGATAGCCATGCCGCTCCACATTAAGCTTACCACAAGAATAGCAAACGGTGCCCTCGCTCTTATGCCCGGGGACATTACCTACATAGATAAACTTAAGACCGGCTTTTTGCCCGATATCAAAAGCATGCTCCAGAGTAGCTATGGGGGTGGGAGGTAAATGACTCAGCAGGTAGTTGGGATAGAACCTGGTTACATGCCAGGGCGTCAGCTCCCCAATCTCAGCCACTATCCAGCGAGCAATACCCTCAAGCTGCAGGTCATCATCATTCATGGTGGGAATAATGTTGGTCACCACCTCAACATGCATCTGCCACTTGTTTTTAGCCCTTTTTGCGGTCTCAAGTATCTCTCGCCAGCGGGGTACTTTAGCCAGCTCACGGTAGAGGCGGTCCGAAAAACCCTTAATATCGACCCGCCAGGCATCCAGATATGGCCCGATAGTATCCAGGGCCTCGAATGTGGAGTAGCCATTGGTGACATAGACGGTATAGAGATTGTTTTCCTTAGCCAGCCTGGCTGAATCAAGCGTATATTCAAGCCAGATAGCCGGTTCATTGTATGTCCAGGCAATACCCTGGCACTGGTAGCGTTTAGCCAGCTCTATAGCCACCTGGGGTGGCATCTCCTGGCAGCCACGCTGCACCGTGCTGGTATCAACAGAGGAAATTTCCCAGTTCTGGCAGTGCTTGCAATGAAAATTGCAACCCAGGGTACCTAAAGAGAAAGCCAGCGTACCGGGATAAAAGTGGAACAGGGGTTTCTTTTCAACAGGGTCAGCCGCCAGGGAGGAGACTATAGCGTAGTTTAAGTTATAGAGAGTTCCCTCCTTATTCTGATACATACCGCAGACGCCAAACTTCCCCACACCTATTTTACAGCGCCACTGACAGGTATGGCACTGAACTCTGGAACCGGACAGCTTTTCCTGGAGGAGTGCCTCTCGCATCATAGCCCCTTAAGTCAATTATACCATACTCGGTTTTTCACCATTATGGTAGCATATTAAAGATGGGGTTTGGCAACAACTGCCATTGCGAGCTTTTTCTGTCATTGCGAGGGGGCATAAGCCCCCCTGGCAATCTCTATAGATTTATTCATATAGATTGCCACGTCGCCCTTCCTCTGGAAGGATTCCTCGCAATGACACAGGGGGAAGGATTGCCACGTCGCCCTTCCTCTGGAAGGATTCCTCGCAATGACAAGGTGGAAAGCTATTTACGCATACCAGTGCACAAAGTCATCCACCCCAATCCGGGTGCTGTGATAGGTGTTAAGCTTGGCTTCGGGGTCAGGATAGCCCATTGAGATGCCGATGATGAGCTTCTTCGTCGCTGGTAAACCCAGGAAATCACGCACCGCCTCGGAATAGCCGGTCAAAGCCAGTTGCAGGCAGGCTCCCAGGCCGGAAGCATGGGCGGCTAATACCAGACTCTGGGCAAACAGCCCCATATCAAAAAACGATGACATACCAAGCGCGCCGTCCATAAAGAGGAACAAAGCACAGGGAGCGCCAAAGAACTGAAGCCCCCGCAGCCGTAGTTCCAGCCTCTGCTCCTGGTCGGCACGGTCTATGCCGAGAGTCTTAAAGCGGTTGGCGCTGTGCTCCCTGAACCGCTGCTCCATTTCCGGCGGCCAGTTGTCTGTTGACGACATATCCGATTTCTCAGATGCCCCTGATTTTGCCAGGTCACAGAGAATCTTGCTCAGCTCTTCCTTCTTCTTACCGGTTACCACGGCTACCTGCCAGGGCTGGGTGTTTGAAGTAGAAGGGCTTTTTTTCGCCGCCTCCAGAATGTTTCTTATTGTTTCTTCAGGAATAGGGGTAGGCTTAAAGCCACGTATGCTTCTCCTGTTTTTGATTCCTTCCAGTAATTCCATTGCTTTCACCTCCAGCATTTGTATTGAGTCCGTTTATCTCACAATCTCTCAGCCCAGTCTAGCGCATTTTGAAAGATTTTAAAACCGTCCCCGTACTTTCTGGCGCCAAGCCTCGTCCACTGCGGGTGCTGGGTGCCCCGGATGTGACGCTCGGGGTGGGGCATCAATCCGAAGACCCGTCCTGAAGCATCACAGATGCCGGCAATGTCAGCCACCGAGCCATTGGGATTAGAGGGATAGCCGGCGCCTGTGCCTCCAGACTCGTCAGTATAAAGCAGGGCCATATTTAATTCTGACAATACCCCGTTAAGGACAACCAGTTTGCCTTCACCGTGAGCCACCGGCAGGTACAATCTTTCTATGCCCCTGGTGAAAATGCAAGGGCTTCGCTCGGGCACGACCAGATGAACCCACCGGCATTCAAATTTACCCGAATCATTGGTCGCCAGGGTTAATCCGGGCAGGACTTCTTTCCCCGGCTCCGGGAGAAATCCGGCCTTGACCAGCACCTGAAAGCCATTGCAGATGCCCAGAATCAGCTTGCCGTCCTCAATAAACCTCACTATGTCTTCGCCAAGTTTTTGTCTCAGCTCGTTTGCCAGCACCTTACCGGCAGCAATATCATCACCGTAGGTAAAGCCGCCGGGAATAACCATTATCCGGTAGTCAGCCAGACGCTCTTCACCACGAATCAACTGGTTAACATGAACCAGGGATACTTCTGCTCCAGCCTGGCGGAAAGCAAACACAGTTTCAGCGTCACAGTTTGTCCCCGACGCCCGTAGTATTAGCGTTCTAACCTTACTCGCCATCTCTCAACCTTTATAGTTGTAGCCCTATCCCCCTTAATGAGGCTGTCCGAAAACACCACCCCAAAACCCACTCTGTCATTCCCGCGAAGCTTGTCCCGTACTTGATACGGGAGCGGGAATCCAGCATTACCGCCCCATCTGGATTCCGTGTCAAGCACGGAATGACAATTTTCAGACAATCTCAGGGGTTTTCTTAAGAGGGGCTTCGCTCCTCTTCAACTCCCTGTTCGCGTCATTTTTCTTAAAACTCGAGCCTTCTCCGATTACCACCTGAGCGGTCTCTGCCAGGCTTCTTTAAGCTCAGCCAGAGAAGCATCAACAATCTTTCTGCCGCTTAGTCCGTAAATTTCCAGCCTTTCAGTATCAGTAGTTCGACCGATGGCGGCAAAGGGAGTGCCGCTCAATGTCTTTTCAAACTCTTCTTTATTCTCCGGGGCTACTTCAACCAGAAAACGACTGTTTGATTCCGAGAAAAGTAAAAAGTCATCTCTGTCCATTGGTTCACCCAGGGGAACAGCTTTCAAATCTGCCGTTGCCCCCAGTCCCCCGGCAAAAGCCATCTCAGCAAGGGCGACGCCGATACCACCCTCGCTACAGTCGTGGCAGGCTCTCACCAGGCATTTCTTTGTCGCCATACTCAGGCTGTTCATCAAATCCCGGGCATGTTTAAGGTCAACCTTAGGTACACTATTACCCACAAAACCATGAGTTCTAAAGTATTCAGAGCCGCCAAGCTCATTTTGAGTAGTGCCGACAAGATAGACCAGGTTTCCCACCTGTTTAAAATCCATTGATACCGCCTGAGCTGAGTCTTCCATAATGCCGATGGCAGAGATGAGCAGGGTGTGGGGAATGTTGACGGTTACCCCTTCCTGTTCAAACTCGTTGTAGAGGCTGTCTTTGCCGGAAATGAACGGGGTGCCGTAGGCAAGAGCACTATCGTAGCATGCCTGAGCCGCCCGGACTAAAGCCCCCAGCATTTCCGGCTGGTCGGTATTACCCCAGCAGAAATTGTCCAGCAGGGCTACCCTGTCCAGATTACCGCCCACAGCCACAATCTGCCTCAGAGCTTCGTCAACAGCCGAGGCCGCCATCCAGTAGGGGTCTATCTCGCCATATTTGGGATTTATGCCATTGGAGACGATTACCCCCTTTTCGGA
The DNA here is from genome assembly GCA_030690265.1 of Dehalococcoidales bacterium. Lineage (GTDB taxonomy): Bacteria > Chloroflexota > Dehalococcoidia > Dehalococcoidales > UBA2162 > JAUYHA01. The sequence continues at coordinate 4,893 of JAUYHA010000189.1, forward strand.
ATCGAGAACAGGCTTGATGATAGCGGCATCGCCCGGACCATCACTATTCTTACCGACCAACGGTTTGAGAACACTGCCCCCCTGCACCTCGTGGTCATACTGGCGTATCACCCATTCCTTACTGCAGACATTCCAGGAGCCGAGAAGGGCAAGCAGAGCCTCTCTCAAATCCGCAGGACAGACAAAGTCAGGTTCGATAAAGACGGGTTGTTGCCACACCGCCTCTCTTACCAGCGGTGGACGACCACCGTGAAGGAACTCCATGCTCAGGTCGCCAACCAGATTCCCCTGGTAGAAAAGGCGGAGCCGCCGGTCGCCGGTAAATTCCCCGATGACAGCGGCTTCTACATCTTCACGGGCAAAAAGGCTCTTCAGCTCTTCAAGACTTTCAGGGGGAACGGCAAGCAACATCCTCTCTTGAGACTCGGAGACCCACATCTCCGAGTAGGATAGCCCGGCATATTTTAAGGGAACCTTATCCAGGTCAACACGCACCCCGGTTTCCTCAGCCATCTCACCTACTGCCGAGGAAAGCCCGCCGCCACCACAGTCAGTTATCCGGCGATAAAGCCCGCGGTCTCTAGCTTGCATCAGGACATCAATAACCTTCTTCTCCACAATAGGATTACCAATCTGGACGGAAGTATAGGAAACTGAGCTTGATTCTTCGGTGAGCCGTTCCGAAGCAAAGGTAACACCGTGAATGCCATCACGCCCGGTTCTACCCCCGACTAGTACCACCAGGTCACCAGGCTTCTGCTGACCTCGGCGGCCAAGGTCTTTTGGCATCAGTGCCAGCGTGCCGCAGTAGACAAGCGGGTTGGCAGTGTAGCGTTCATCAAAGAGGATGGCACCGTTGAGAGTAGGAATTCCCAGGCGGTTGGCATAATCTGCCACCCCGGCCCTGACCCCCTTGAAAATACGGCGGGGATGTAAAACCCCCTTTGGCAGTTTTTCATCGGGAAGGTCAGGAGGCCCGAAGCAGAATACATCCGTATTCAAGATTGGCTTGGCACCCAGGCCGGTACCCAGCGGGTCACGAACCACCCCGCCTATCCCGGTAGCCGCACCTCCGTAGGGTTCAACAGCGGAGGGGTGATTGTGAGTTTCAACCTTGAAACAGAGCGCCCAGCGCCCGTCAAAATCAATCACCCCGGCATTATCATCAAAAACGGAGATGCACCAGGGTTTAGCCAGCTCCTGGGTTGCCTTCATAATGGTACTCCTGAGCAGGTTATCAATGGTTTTCCCGCCAAAGGAGATTTTGGCTTTGAAGGTCTTGTGGACGCAGTGCTCGGACCAGGTTTGAGCCAGTGTTTCAAGCTCGACATCAGCAGGGTTACGCCCCTGCTTGCGATAGTAGGCGACTATAGCTTGAAGCTCATCGTCAGTGAAGCCGAACTGCCGCCTGACTTCAGAAAGAGCGGCGGCATCCATTTCCAGAAGGCTCACCCGCTCCAGGCTGAAGTCATACTGAGGATTTTCCGGAAAGGCGGATTGCTCTCGCCTGACCACGTGCTGGATAATCGGATTTACCAGCAGCCGGCTATTGATGACTTCCTGACTCTTTTCATCCAGGTGCCCATGGAGTAAATAGCCTTTGGCGGTTTTAACCGCCCTGACGCCACTGATACCCAAATCCCGGACCGCTTTCATGACGGTGCCTTCGACCGGGTCAGCGACACCGGCATTATAAGCCACCTCAACAGAATGAAGTTCTTTACTAACCTCACCCCCTCTATCCCCCTCTCCTTGATAAGGAGAGGGGGAAGAATTAGGGGTGAAGGGGCGAAGCCCCTTCACCCTTCCCCTAACATCAACGGAGGGAGTAAGATAGCGATAGTCCTGAGTCACCGGGTCAGCCAGAAGCTGGCGACAAATTATATCCAGTTCTTCAGTTGTCAAGTCCGCATCCAGCCAGTAAATGTCCACAACACGAACCTGAGAGACGGTGGTTATGCCCAGGTCATGTATATCCCTGACCAGACCAAGCCCCCTGGCATCCGGCAAATGGCTTTTCAAACGAACTTCTATCCTGTGCATCATAGATACCCTTTAATAATTATATAATATTAAAGGGGGCTGATGCCCCCTGATTCAATATTTCTGGATTTTCTTCTCCAAATCTGCTGCATAGCACCTACGAACTAAGTAATTCAGTGACTACCTCATTTATCTCCCGCCCGTCTGCCTTACCTTTAAGCTGGGCGATAAGCCTGGGCATAACCTTACCTTTATCGCCAGGCCCCTGTGCCCCAACTTCTTCAATAATCCGGCGGGCTTCAGCCATAACCTCATCCCGTGTTATCTGCTTGGGCAGATATTCCTGAAGGACAGCCATCTCCGCTTCTTCCCGAGCCACCAGGTCCGGGCGATTTCCCTGTTTGAAGGCTTCTATACTTTCCTGGTGCTGCCTGGCTTCTTTGGCAATAACACCGAGGATATCACTCTTCTCCAAATCACCTTGCCGGGCGATTTCAGCATTCCTTACAGCGGACAGTACCAACCGGATAACCGAACGCCGCACCGTATCCCCGTTCCTCATCGCCTGCTTGAGGTCATCATTTAGCTTTTCTTTTAAGTTTGCTTCCATTTTAAAACCTGCCTCAAAACGCTTTTTCGCTACTTTCTGGATGCTCTAGCTGATTTGCGCTTCTTGACGGCTTCTTTACGCTTGCGCTTTACACTGGGCTTCTCAAAGTATTCCCTGTGGCGCACCTCGAACAAAATACCATCCTGCTGCACCCTTCTGTTAAAGCGCTTGAGCAAACTCTCAAAAGGCTCGTTGGCACCCGGTACCACAACAGTCACCTATAATCCACCTCCTTCCTGCCCGTTTATAACGGCTCAAATACTTTTGTACTAAATAATAATAGCACCATTATTTTAATTACTCAAACCGCTCTGTCAAGTTATTTCAATTTTGCCAATTTTAACTTGACATTTGCCACCTGGCAAATTATAATTTTAATTTGTGGACACTAATCATTTAGGCAGGATAATCAAGCAGCAGAGGGTTTCAATGCCCCTGACCCTTCAGCAGTTAGCTGCCAGCTCAGGCGTATCGGCATCACACCTGGGTCGCATAGAGAGGGGAGAACGCTTTCCTTCGGCACATATTTTGCAGAAGATTGCCAGGCCTTTAGGTTTTGAGGAGGATGAAATCTTTACCCTGGCCGGATATCTCTCCCCCCAGCCTCCCATGGTAGCTGAGAAAGCTCCGTCCTACGGCAGCGAACGGCTGGACCCTTATGTAGCCAGAGTCCTGGCTCAAGAGCCGGTTGAGATACAGCGTGCCGTCATCGGAATCCTCACTATCTTAAAGAGTCTTGCCAGAGGCATAAGCAAAGAAAGCAGCCAGTAGGCCCCATCCGTTCGGAGAGTGGCGAGTTTTTGCTCTAAGTATAAACAGCTACCACCACTGCCTCTTTGGCATTGTGCTCGTCAAAGAAGATAACCGCTACTTTCCTGCCCGCGGTCATCTCTGAAGCCGGTATATTTCGGGCTACGCTTACACCTTCCAGGTAGACCTTGTAGCTGCTGGACAACTGAACAGTGGCGGTATAGTCACCGGAATTAAAACTCTTCAACACTCCTTTTCTCGTGCTCATTTCATTCCTGCGCCTCCTTCGTTCCTTATAAACCCTATTCCTTCATGAGACTGCCTAAAAAGGACTCCTTTATTTGTCATTCCGTGCTTGACACGGAATCCAGAGGTGGGGAGGTAATCTGGATTCTGGCTTTCGCCAGAATGACATTTTCGGACAACCTCGAAATATGATTTCCGAAGGAGCTGACGCCCCTTCGGACTTACCTAATTCAACAAGTCAGGGGGTGAAATTTCAATAGATTTATACTTCCCCCAGTGACAGGCGTTGTTCATATTCGCCACGGCGGGGATTATGAATCAAGGTTAGCCCCAGCACCCTCTTTTTCCCTGCACTGAGCCCGGCCCGGCTATCGGTTATGTCAATAACATCGTATAGCTGCTGACCGCAGTTGACCGGAATGCGGATGGTGCCGCCGCCCGATTCCATCTCAGCCCCTCTTAAGTAGGCTTCACCCCTCTGCTCAGCTTTGGTCACAGTGTCTATATTTCTGTCCTCCACCAGGCGCAGCCGGTCATAGAGCTTATCTACCTGGCTCCAGGAGAAAGAATCGACAACCACCGCTTCGTCACCTACCGGGTCATAGCCCTCAACCTGGACCCGGTTAAGCTTCCAGGCACCGCTCTGATATCTACCCTCGAATATGGAATGAGCCTGCCCGTAGGAATAAACCGAAGCATCAGAAGACAGAGGATTGACCAGGTAGGCTTTATTGCCTTCAATAAACAACACATCCGGGACAAAGGAGAGCAATCTTCCGATGATAATATCACCCTTATTACCGGCGTGAATGGTGAAATCGGGATAGTAGCCGGTGATAACGGACGACTGGGATTTTACCTCCAGCTTCAAGCCAGCCCTGGCAAGGACAAACTCAAGGATTTGCTTAACATTCATCTCGCTGGAGGTCTTGTTCCAGCGGAACTGGCACCTGGCTTGCCAGGTATTTATCCATTCCCATCCATCCAGAGCCTGGAGAAAAAGGCTTGCCTTACCCCCTGAGCTGGTGTGTTCGTAAGCTTCCAGGGCAAAGGTCTGTCCCGAGCTGACCTCGTTTCCCTGAGAGGTAACATAGCCCGGGCTGAACTCCAGCTGGCAACCAATCCCAAGAGGCGAGGGCAGAGAAGCATAGTCTCCATCATCATTGCTGAGTTCCACGGTTATTCTGCCCTGATTCTGTTCTGTCTCTTGCCTCAAAGACAGGACATCGGCGGTCAAGTCAATACTCACCCCGGTTAGTTTGGCTCGCCAGACACCGTAGGGGGTGGTCAGCCAGCAATAGTCGCCATAGTAAGCCACAGCCATACCGTACTCACACGACAGGTTAAAGGGAACTGGCTCACGCCACAGATTGTCCAGAAATGCGGCGCCAGAGACGGAATGAGACCAGAAAGGACGGTCATAGGCTTCGGTGCCGCTAAATTTCTCCACATAGAAGCACCGGTAGACATCCGGCTCATCCATAAAAACTCTGTGGTACTCAAAGTCACCATCTGAAGGAGCTGAAGCAAACTCCTTGAGTGCTGACCAGGTTCCAGAGGTCACATCGCCACCATCGCCGTATATGAGACTCCACAGTTTGAAATTACCCGATGAATCCTTGCCGCTGACAACCAGGTTCCAATCGGCATCATAGACAGCGGCAACGCCTGACAGGTTGCCGGTGGTCTTATCCCAGGCAGCTTTGGACTGCCAGTTGCCACCGATACGCTTCTTGACATAGAGGGTTGCCTGGTCGGAAAAGAAAATGGCTAAATCACCGTTGGTTTTATAGGCTGCAGCCAGACCATTGACACCAGTGGTAGGGGAATAATCAATGGTCTGAGGGCTGCCCCAGCTGGCACCGTAGTCGGTGCTCTTCAAGTGCCTGATTTCCCGGCTGGAATTTATCCAGAAAATAGAGACCTCGGCCCCTGAGGAAGCGGCGGCGACAACCAGGCAGTTATACTGGCTTGTATAAGTCCAGTTACTGAAATCCGACGAAGGACCGGGACTGGCTACCCTCTGCCGATAGAGCTTCCTGCCGTCAGCAGACGGGGTTATCCTGACTCGGATAAGAGAGCCATCACCGGGCATGGTCAGGGCATGGAAGTAGTCATCCTCACTGCCGGTATAGAGCCTCTCCCAGTCAAGCCTGACCACGCCGGCGATTTTGTTCCCGGCTTCTACTTTAACACAGGGAGTACGGCTGGCTTCTTTCTGAGCAGCCAGTAATGTTGATGATAAAGTTCTCATTTTACTTTTTCTACCTCACCCCCCTTTATCCACCTCTCCTTCGCAAGAGAGGTGGATTTAGTTATAGAGGAGGGGCTTCGCCCATCTTAAACTCCCCATTTATTACGGTCCGTAGTCAGTTAATCTGGACACCGGCGGATAGTAAGGTTTGTATATAGAACGGACTCTGACCCGATTTCTCCGCCCCAGTCTTTTCAGCTCCTGCCTGAAGTAACTCAACCTTTCCCTGCCCCAGCTGAGAAACTCCCCGGGGGCAGGCTTACCGCCGATATTTACCCGGTTGACGGCATATACCGCCCATTCGACGGCAGCATAGCCGCAAGAGCCAGCCGCGATTAAGTCCTCATACACAGCAGGTATGGTAGAGCTTGTGGCATCAAGGGTATGGAGCTTGCCGTAGTAAATATAGGCATTTGAGCCATCAGGAACCTCGTCACCAAGGAGGGTCAGCTTCTCCGCCCAGAGGCTGAAGCGCTGGTATCTTTTGGGAAATCTATCTACCGGGTACTCCACGGCTCCAACCATAATACGGTCGGTTATGGTGGAGATATCAATCTCCCTCGAGCCTGAGGTAGTGGCTTTGGTTGCCTTCTGCTCGTATGGGATAGCCTCGGAGAAGTCTTTAACCGAATGGGCAATATGCCGGTCAAGCTCATCGTTAGTCCAGCGATAGTTGCCGGAGTCCTCATCATGGAGGTCGCGCCTGACTATGGCTCTCATATCACTTAAATTCATAGCTACCTCACCCCCTTAGTCTATTTTTTAGAGGTCGTTTAGCAACGCCTTAATGTCATTCTGAGCACATTCGCTACGTTCACTCTGACGATAATCGGAACGAGCTCAGTGTAAACTCCGCGAAGAATCCGTTCACGGTGAATCCGTTCAGGATAAATCCGTTCCCCGACTACGGATTCTTCGTCGTTCATCTTCGGTTCACTCTGACGATAATCGGAACGAGTTCACTCTGACGAATAACTCGTTTCCGCTTCTCGTTACAGGTAACCTGCTCCGAGCTTGTTCACTCTGACTTATCGGAACGAGTCGAGGCAAGTCGGAACGAGTTCACTCCTCAGAATGACGTTGTTAAGCACCATCTTCTATCCAGGTAGCAGTTTTCTAATCTCCACCCTCTCCAGCTTCTCGCAGGGCAAGCCTTCATCATGCCGGCATATCTCCAGGTCGGCAAAGGCTATCTCCTCGTTGACCTCACCCTCATTAATACTGACCGCCTTAGTGGATAGGTTTCTGGCATAATCCATTAAAGACCGGGCATCTGACTGGTTATCGAAGCTCAAATCGAGCTTTACTCTATATTTCATTCTTAATACCCCCTGACCAGATTCTTGTCCCGGTTAAAGCTGTTCTGAACCTCCAGAGCGCTTAAAGCCCTGTTGTTGATACGAGGCAGAACAATGAGCCCCTTCCAGTACTGGCCGCCATCGTTTTTCCTGCCTATTTCGACGGCGCCCGTTCCCTGATAATCCTGTGTCGGGGCGTCACTGGCTACCAGAGTGCCATTCTTAAAAAGTTTCCTTGTATTGCCTGCCGCATCATAAGTACCCACCCAGTGCGTCCAGACACCGACATCAGCCGAAGGATTGGCATAATCCAGGTCATCACCCTGAAAGCCAAACTTGAAAGTGTTGTCAAGGTTATAACGAAAATAGATTCTCATATAATTTCAATCAGTGCCCTGACATAAAATAGAATGGTAGGCACCGGCAATCCCTCTGCTGACCCAGGCTTCCAGGGTGAAACTGCTATTAGCCAGGGTTATGCCCGTTCCACAATCAATATAATCATCCGACCCGTCGAAGTTCAGGCACCAGAGCCCGCCCGGCGTTTTTACCCAGGTGGCACCGATTAGTGTGCCGTGATTGCCGTAGGAGCTCCGGTCATGGATTCTGCTCCCCCCACCGGGAAGCCCCGGCAGGTAGAGAAGAGTCTCTAAACCGGGAGAATCAAACATTATTCTGTCGGCACTTCTGTCCGCTATTATCTGCATCACTCACCTCACGAATAGTTCGGCTCCGTTCACTATGAAGCGGAATAGATTACTTTCACATAGCTTGAATTCTTGGTCTTACCCAGAGCATTTTCGCCACCGGCACTACCCGACTTGATTTGAAGCCGGATATCAAAAGGCGTCTTATTAAAGTCAGTCACGGGTTTGAATCGACCGCTATAGGTATATTCCTTGTAGGTTGAGGCATCGGGGGAGTAGGTAACCTCACTGTGGAGGTCAACCCAGCTTCCCCCCGAATTGCGCCCCTGCCACTTGAAAAGAACACTTTCCAGAGTGCTGCTGGACTTTACCGCACAGGTAAGCCCGAACTCAAACTCGATAATTGCCCCCAGTGCCGGTGGATTAACCTTGACCTCTTCTACCGTCTCATAGCCATCAGTGGAGGTAGTCTTTTCGACGCTCCACTGGACTCCGTCCGAGGTCAGGTTTCCCTTGGCAAAAGGATGCTCAACATGTTCAATTACTGAAAGTCCCATAATTTCCCTCCTGTTATATGGGGGCCGGGATTGATACCCAGCCCCCGCAATATTATTACGCTGTGCTGTCAGGGCGGCTGTTCAAGAAGAAGATAACCTCGGTTGCCGAAAGGGCAAGACCGATTATGGTGTTGGCATCGCCACTGGTGCTCGGTGCTGTCTCGGTAATCTGCCCGTTTCCGGTGTCCTCAGCCACATAGAGATAGTTGCCCGGCGTCGCCCCGGAGTAACCGCCAAGCACAGGGTCAGCCGATACCGGCACTTCCCCGCCGCTCTTACCATCAGCCAGAGCCACCAGCCTGCCCTGAATTACCGAACCTGTAGTGGCTAAAGCCCGTTTCCACCCTGAGCTGTAACCGAGCACATCGCCACATTTGCAGTCCTCAGCCAGGGTAACCTTCTCGGGTTCGGTCCCCCGTCCTGAATCAAGGATTACTCTCCCCGTTCCCGGGTCTGAAAAAGCCATAATTTACCTCCATTCTTTTTTGTTTATTTAGTCCTGGACGCCGATTAAGGCGGCCGCTTTGATGCTGGCAAACAGAGCCAGGGAGCAGTACCACTTAATCCTGGTCCTGGTGGCATCTTTGGTCTCCAGCGAGCCGATAGGCTCCACTGTCAGGTGGCCGGGTGCCGTCAGTCCGCAGAGGGCCCCCTCGCCAAGCTGGACGGCGTAGATTGTAGAGCAGTCTCCGCCTGTGGTTGCCGTCTCGACACCGCCGCTGACCACATGGGTATCCAGTATCCAGTCATTGACACCGATGGCGATGCCATCCCAGAACTGAACGAAATTGCCCCACTTATCCCGGTCGGTCTCCATCATGCTCCCGGAAGCCCTGACCAGGGCGTTGATTTTGCGCCTGGAGCGGCGGCTCATCAGCAGCATGGTGGGTTTACCCCCCTTGACGGCATCGATAAGCTGGTCAAGCATGGACAGTGCCAGGGTAGCCCCGCTGGCACCGGCAGCAACCACCTGGTCACCGGCGGTGGTGGTATCGATGAGAGTCCTCAAGCCATCAAACTGCTTGGGATTGGCTGTAGCGTCACCATAGATAAAGGTTTCCTCGAACTTATCCTTGAGCGCCTTGGCTTTAAGCTCGACAACGGCTGCTTCCAGGTCCTGGATGTTGGAGCGGGTTGTCTTGAGGAAATTATCCACGTCAGCATCGCCACCCATGATTTTCAGGTGGGCTGTTTTCTGCTCAAAGGTCGGAGTAGACTCGGCCCAGGTATCGCCAACATCATAGAAATCGATGCTGGGCAGGGTCTTCTCCTGGTTATAGGTCAGACCATCACCGACAATCTCGATAAAGGGTAACTCCTGAATAACAGGAGAATCCTTAACGATAGTTTCCACCACCCCCTGAAGCAGCATGTCATTGGATAGCTTGCTTGCTTCCGCTAAAGTTAGTGCCATAATTAACCTCCTCTGGAGGAAATCCTAATGTCAAATTTCCAAATGCCAAACTTTAGTTAGGACTTGGAGATTAGGATTCCCATTTGAACTTTGGATTTTGTCATTTGGATTTACTTCTTCCCGATTGCGTATTGAATCTTTTCCCGTGGGGATAAAGCCGAAAGGTCGGGCAAGCTCCTCTCCGGAGCTCCGGCGGGAACCCTGGCCAGTGAAATCTCGCTCTCAACTCCCTGTCTCACCTTGCTGACCAGTTCTTTCGCCTTTTCCAGCGACTCATTGACGGACTCGATAGTGTCCCCGCTGATGAGTTCCTGGATAACTTCCGGATTGGACTGAACTACTATCGCTTTATAGCTGGCTACCGCCTCAGACAGAGAATTGTTAAGGTTTGTAAGTCTCTCTTCCAGCCCATCCCGGCTCTGTCTCAGGTCGGCAATCTCGGTCTCTTTACCGGCAAAAGCCTGCTCCAGCTCGGTAAGGCGAGCACCAGCCCTAGCTAGCTGCTCATCCTTTTGAGCCACCAGGCTCTCCAGCTCAGAGCCTCCGTCTCCGGTTTCCGGCTCCTCTACCTCCGGCGGACTAGCCTTCTCCGCCTGCTCCAGTTCATCAACCATCTTTCTTCCTCCTTACTCGTATTCAGGGTGAGGTTTCCTCAATAACTTCTTCCTTAAGCTCCGCATCTCTCCCTCTCCGTTTATCCCTGGGGAGCCTCGAATTGAGTTCTCTGTTCATTCTGAGGATGGTCTCTCTTTCCTCAAGCCATCGGTTAAACTCCGTCTCCGGGTCTTCCACTCCAAGCTCGTCCATAGCTTTACGCCTGGAATGAATACCACTCTGAATCAAGGTCTGTTCGTTCGCCACCACCCTGCTCAAGTCCTGGGGCAGCACCGGAGCCCAGACCATGTTTAAACGGTTGTCACCAAAGTTTTCGTTCCGGTATCTTTCAAGGAGCTTGAGAATAAGCCGGTTCCTATGGTTGTAGACAGCTGTCCGGATAATCCTCTTCCGCCGGACCTTCTGCAGGAGCGGTTGCAGCTCAATTTCAAGAGCGACGCCGGACAGGTCTCTCTCAGTACCGCCGAAGGCAGCCCGCGGCGATTCCGATACATCGTGCAGGATTCTATAGAGCAAATTGATGTAGTCAATATGCAGCCCCACTCCCCCACCCTGAAGCAGGTCAAGGAGATAGGCTTTGGCATCCTCGGGGATATTCCAGACCGCCCCGGGCCTGACAGCGATGTCCTCGGATTCCTCTACATTTTCCAGGACGGCAATGGGGTTGCCGGAAAGCTCCAGTATTTTTGATAGCTGTGATGTTGCCCGATTTAGCTCTCGCTGGGGCTCCATAATCTGGGACAAATCGGATATGCCCCAGAACTTCTTCGGCTCTCTCAGATTGGGATAGATGACGAAGGGTATGAAACCATAGGGGTTGGCTTTCTTCTCCACCTGAGTGCCATCAACCCACAGTTCAAAGCTCCGGGCCGTCCACAGCTCGATAACACTTGCTGTCTTATCTCTGGTCTTTACCTTATAGAGGCTTTCCACCATATCCCGGCCGAGGGTATACTTCGAGGCTACCCGCCATACTTTTGAAGTATCGTCTCCCACCCACCAGGCATAAATACCCTGGATATCCGGGGCGGTGATTCTGACCCCCTTTATCTCCTGGTCCCAGATAACCTTGTAGCAGGCATCACCCAGGATGGCACAGTCAATCTCGGTCTCAAAGTCAAGCTGTTCTAAATTGTTTTCCCCGGACACCTGATATAAGACGACCTCGGCTTGCCCGGCTCTGCTCCTGGCTTCAGCCGAGTCCTCTACCGGCTCGACAGTAGAGTGAACACCTGACATCAGGTACGAAGTAACCTTATCAATAAAGACCTTGGCATAGTTAAAGGTCAACCGCTTCTCCCCCCACCTCTCCCTGCCTTCCCAGTGGAGGCCGTGATAGAAATCAAGAAGCTCTTTATAGCCTTTGAGCCTCTCCGTATCACGACGATTTAGTTCCGCGGGGTTAAAATCTTCATTCATTCCCATTTCTCCTTATTTCCCTTCAAGGCTCGTTGCACCGTACGCTGGCTGACATTGAATAGCCGGGCCAGTTCCCTGATTTTCTTTCCCTCGATAGTAAAAAGCCTCGCTATCTCTTTAGCCCGCCACCCCTTCAACAGGTGCTGTTTGCCTCCCGGCTCATCATAGATACATCTGGCAAACGGGCAGTTAAGACAGGAGTCTGCCAGTTCGCAGCCCTCATCCCGATAGCGACAGAACTCCGGGGGTAAATCCAGTTCACCTTCCATCCCCTCATCAAAATTTTTCGCTTTATCAATACCAGTCTCGTCATACCGCTCCAACTCCATAGCTCAAACCTCAAACCTGGAAACTCAACGCTCTAAAAATTAGCACATATGTTCTAAACCCGTCAACACTATTTTGTCGCCTTTTTGCACAAATGGGACTTGACAAACACTTACAGAAAGAGTATCTTCAATGTAGATACTTGATATGGAGGTTTAGCATGAGAACGCGCATCCAGAAATGGGGCAACAGCCTTGCTTTGCGTATCCCGAAATCTTTCGCCGCCGAAGTGGGGCTCCAGAGAGAAACGCCTATCGAAGTATCTCTGGCAGACGGGAAACTCGTTATCACACCTTTGGCTAACCCGAAGCCGACTCTTAAACAACTTCTGGCGAAGGTCACCGAAGAGAATTTGCATCACGAGGTTGATACCGGCCCCGCTGCAGGCAACGAAATATGGTAAAGCCCCGGACTTATCTTCCCCGGTGCGGTGATGTGGTATGGCTCACCCTTAATCCGCAAGCAGGTCACGAACAAACGGGACGTCGCCCCGCCTTAGTACTCTCACCCGAAAGCTATAACGGGAAAACAGGACTGGCTCTATTCTGTCCTGTTACCAGCCAGGTTAAGGGCTATCCATTCGAGGTTCTAATTCCTGAAGGATTACCGATAGCCGGGGCAATCTTGTCTGACCAGCTTAAGAGTTTGGACTGGCGTGCCCGAAATGCCGAATTGATTTGCATCTTGCCGGCTGAGACTATATCCGAAGTACTTCAAAAACTGGATGCATTGCTATCATCATAGATAACCCATCCCCTTCAGGGTGAACCCTTCAGAGCGAGCCTTTCAAGGTGAACCTCTCAAGGTGAACCTTCAGGACGAGCCCTTCTGGATGAACCCCTGTCCCCCTTCCCTTAATAAGGGAAGGGGGAATATAAAAAGAGGGGCGTAGCCCCTCTTTCACCCTCAGAAATCACTTTGCCTTGATAAATGCGATGGACAGGCATAGAATAGGAATCAAGAGGTTAATGTTGGAGAAAGTGTATGTTAGTAGTGAGGTGAAAAATGGAATTCGTATTATTTTTGTTTATGGGAGTTATGATAACAGGTGGTATCTGGATGATTCTTAAGGTCTCCAAGGATAGTACTAAAGCAATGCTGGCATGGTTGTTCGTACCATTTTATCGCATCATATATCTGAGCGGTCATTGGAATGAGATGAAGAAACCCTTCTATATTTGGCTAGCAGGAACGGTAGGAATAGTTATTATAGCGGTAAGGCTCAGTTAAAGGGTGATTTTAGGACAAAGACAACTGAAGATTTCGGAACTAGCAGAAGGACAATGAAACGATACCTTATACCGATAATAATTTTGGTGCTGACTTTAGGGACGCTAGTAGGTTGTGGTTTCATAAGGGTTACTCCTGAAAAGCAGTCAGTCACGGAACTTAAATCTTATATTGATGATGCCTTACCCATTATGAAGCGACATGCTGAAACAACTGAGACAACTAATCAGGCGAATAGGGCTTTCCTCAGAGCCTTCGCTGCTGGTAACCAGAAGGAAATCGTCAAAGCACTCACCGCTTATAGGGATACCCTGGAATGGGCAGTCAACCGTGTGGACTCTACGCTACTGGATTTTAAGAAACTAGTGCCACCTTCGGAAGTAAGAACCTACCATAGCTTGATGATAGAAGCACTAACAAAAGAGCAATATGGATTGACTAAGCAATTATCTTACTACTCCTCAGTCCTCCGCTACGGCTTTGGTGATGACAAAGAACTGGACGATGGTAATGAGCTACTTTTGGAAGCTCAGAAGGTTTGGTTACAAGCTCAATACGAATTCTCAGACCTTTTGGAGAAGGCAGGGAAATAATTAGTAACCAAAGGGAGTTTAAGAGGGGCTTCCGCCCCTCTTTCTTTTTCTCCCCCTCTTAGAAATCCCTCTCAATCTCCCTTTAATAAAGGGAGACGCGTTTAGTCCCCCTTTGTAAAGGGGGACTAAGGGGGATTTTATTCTCGTCCCTCTTTCTTTTTCCTTCCCCCTTCCCTTGATAAAGAGCTTGTCCCGTGCTTAACACGGGAGGGATTAAGGGGGGATTTAAGCCACCTCCTTTGCCAATATCAGCTTCAGGTGATATAATGATAATGCTCATTGGAGTCACTATTATTCCTCCGGGATAAAGCCTCTGAAAATGTCAGCAAAAAAGGGGAAAATTGTCGCCGTTATTGGTGGTGGTGACCCCTCTCCGGAAGAAGCTAAATTAGCCGAGGAGGTGGGGGGCGAGCTAGCCAGGCATGGAGTTACTCTGGTCTGTGGCGGTCTGGGCGGGGTTATGGAAGCAGCCTGCCGGGGGGCAAGCCTGGCGGGGGGAGTAACCATCGGCATTCTGCCCGGCAACAGCCCTGAAGATGCCAATCCCTATGTCCAGATTCCCATCGTTACCGGCATCGGCTTCGCCAGAAATGTGGCTGTGGTCAAATCAGCCCGGGCCGTTATCGCCGTCGGCGGCAGCTACGGCACCCTCTCTGAAATAGCCCATGCCCGGCAAAATAATATCCCGGTCATCGGTTTGAATACCTGGTCGCTTTCCAGGAATGGACAGCCGGACAAATCGATTATTCCGGCTCAAAGTCCTGCCGAGGCAGTAGAAAAAGCCCTTGATTTAATTAAAGACTAGAACATACTGGGGAGGAAAAGTGTCAACCATCAGCCAGATAAAAGCCAGGGAAATCCTCGATTCCAGAGGCAACCCGACCCTGGAGGTCGAGGTAAGGCTATCCGACGGGGCAACAGGCAGAGCCGCGGTGCCCTCCGGAGCCAGCACGGGCAGGTATGAGGCGGTGGAACTCCGGGACGGGGGCAGACGCTTCAATGGGCTAGGCGTTCAGCGGGCCGTAGATAATGTGAACCAGGACATCGCCCAAGCCCTTAACGGGACGTCGGCCGGCGACCAGACAGCTATCGACCGCAAGCTGACCGAGCTTGACGGCAATGCCGATAAATCCCGTCTGGGGGCTAATGCCATTCTGGGAACATCGCTGGCTGTAGCTTATGCCTCGGCAAACTCCGCCGGTCTTCCCCTCTATCGCTACCTGAACAAGACTGAGAGATACACCCTGCCGCTGCCGATGATGAACATTCTTAACGGCGGTAAGCACGCCGCAAACTCAACTGACTTCCAGGAGTTTATGGTGGTGCCGGCCGGAGCCGGCAGCTTTCGCCACGCTCTGCAGATGGCTACCGAAGTCTACCATTCCCTGAAAAAGGTGCTCAAAGACAGGGGACTGAATACCAGTGTCGGCGACGAGGGCGGCTTCGCCCCCTCTCTTTCTTCAAACAAAGAGGCGGTAGAAGTAATCCTATCAGCCATTGAAAAAGCGGACTATCAGCCGGGTAAAGACTGTTTCATCGCCCTGGACCCGGCCGCCAGCGAATTCTACAAAGATGGTCACTATGTCCTAGCCAGGGAAGGAGCTTCTCTGAACACCGGTGAAATGATTGATTATTATGTTAAATGGGTGGCTGACTACCCGGTTATCAGCCTTGAGGATGGCCTGGCTGAGGACGACTGGCAGGGCTGGCAGCAGCTGACTCAAAAACTGGGCAGCACCATCCAGCTGGTCGGTGATGACCTCTACACCACTAACGTCAACCGTTTAAGCAAAGGTATTGAAATGAAAGCCTCCAATTCCATCCTCATCAAACCCAACCAGATTGGCACCCTTACCGAGACAATAGCCGCTATTAAAACGGCCCAGCGGGCAGGCTGGACGGCGGTAATAAGCCATCGCTCCGGTGAGACGGAAGATACCACCATTGCTGACCTGGCGGTAGCCTTCGGTACCGGCCAGATTAAATCTGGTGCTCCCTGCCGCTCCGAACGCACCGCCAAGTATAACCGCCTGCTCAGAATAGAAGAGGAGCTGGGGGAAAAAGCTGGCTTCGCCGGCACAGGAGCATTTTATAATTTAAAAAGGGCAAAGGAAGAGGAAAGAAGGTGACCCAGATTGCAGACGGTATTTACCAGCTAAAAGTGCCCTTCGCCAATAATCCGCAGGGAGACATCAATTCCTACCTGCTCTGTGGAAGCAAGGAATATCTCCTCATTGACCCGGGAGCGAATACCGATACAGGCTTTGATTCCTTACAGAGACAACTGGCCGAAATAGGCCTCGGTTTTAAAGACATTACCCGGATACTAATTACTCATTGCCACATTGACCACTATGGTCTGGCCGGTAGAGTGAAAGAACGCTCTCAGGCCAAGATTATTGCC
The DNA here is from genome assembly GCA_030690265.1 of Dehalococcoidales bacterium. Taxonomy (GTDB): domain Bacteria; phylum Chloroflexota; class Dehalococcoidia; order Dehalococcoidales; family UBA2162; genus JAUYHA01. The sequence goes on from JAUYHA010000189.1 coordinate 21,240, forward strand.
CACTCCCGGGCAAAAGATGTAATTCAAACCAGGGAACCAACCAGAGAGAAAGGAATTCCTCAGAGAGAGCAATGGCTTAAGCTTAATGGCGCCCCCAGCTTCGAAGCCGAGGCAAATCACCAGCACGACCCCCAGCTTCAGAAACAGACTGCCGAGATAGCCAAACTCTTTGTGTCTATGACCACCGATATTACCATTGAGGATAATGAGACAATCAGCCTGGGGGGCTTGTCTCTGAAAGTGCTCTGGGCACCGGGTCATTCGCCAGACCACATCTGTCTCTACGAACCAAGCAATAAAATCCTTTTCTCAGGAGACCATGTGCTACCCGGGACTATCCCCCAGGTAAGCTCAGAATCGCACTCTGAGACCAATCCCCTGGGCGACTTTATCTCTTCCCTGAACAGGCTAAAGCAACTGGATGTTAATCTCGTCCTGCCTGCCCACGAGCACCAGTTCAGCGATTTGCCAGCCAGAATTGAAGAGGTTATCCAGAACTTTCAACAAAGGAGCGCCAAGATTCTGGCCCTCCTCAACACCGAGCCAAAAACCGCCTACCAGATTGCCAGCGAAATCGTCTGGAGGCCAAAAGCCGGGGGAGTTAAGTTTCAGGATTTGGAAACCTGGCGAAAGAGAATGGCAATATCTGGAGCACTTGCCCACCTGAAAGCAATGAAGTTTGAAGGCAAAGTGACCACTTTCTTTAGAGATGATATCATCTACTACCGGCATAACTGAGGAAAGATGACCGGAGATTAACCGGATTTAGCTCATTAAAAATAAAAAGGAGGGGATAAATGGCAACTAGAATCGGTATTAACGGTTTCGGACGCATCGGTAGACTGACCTTCAGAGCAATCAATCAAAATCACAGTGGCAACCTTGAGGTGGCCGCTATCAATGACCTCACTGACACGAAAACCAACGCCCATCTGCTAAAGTGGGATACAAACTACGGTGCCTATCCAGGTAAAGTAGAAGCCACGGAAGACTCAATAAGCATTGACGGTAAAAAGATAAAAGTGCTCGCCGAACGCGACCCGGCTAATATAGCCTGGCGGGACTACGGCGTGGAGATAGTAATTGAATCAACCGGACTATTTACCGACGCCGCTAAGGCAGCCTCCCACCTGAAGGGCGGAGCCAGAAAAGTCCTCATTTCAGCCCCGGCTAAAAACGAGGATATAACCATTGTCCTCGGCGTCAATGAAGATAAATATGACCCGCAAAAGCATAACATTATCTCGAATGCCTCCTGCACTACCAACTGCATCGCTCCGGTGGTCAAGGTACTACATCAGAGCTTCGGAGTAAACAAGGGACTGATGACCACCATTCACGCTTATACCAACGACCAGCGAATTCTGGACACCGTTCACCAGGACCTGCGCCGGGCCCGGACTGCCGGCATGAACATAATTCCGACTACCACCGGTGCCGCCAGATTGGTTGGCGAAATTATCCCCGAACTTAAAGGCAAGGTTGACGGCTTAGCCATCAGGGTCCCGGTAGCCACTGTTTCCGTTGTCGACCTCGTTGCCGAGCTGGGCAAAGAAGTTACTAAAGACCAGGTTAATCGAGCCTTCCAGGAAGCCGCTGAGGGACCTTTATCTGGAATCATGCAATACTGCCAGGAAGAGCTGGTCAGCACGGATTTCAAGGGCAATCCGGCAAGTTCTATTGTCGATGCCCCCAGCACTATGGTTATTTCCGGCAATACGGTTAAGGTGCTTTCCTGGTACGATAACGAATGGGGTTATAGCTGCCGGTTAGCCGACCTTGCAGACTATGTAGCTAAAAAAGGCTTATAGCCCGCAAACTTGCTCAATCAAGGCAAAAAATGATACCCTAGGTAAGAAATGAAATTAGTTGTTATAGGTCTAGGACAGTGTGGCGGCAGGATTGCCGATGAGTTTGCTCGTCTCAATAGAAAAGCGGTTAGCCAGCGTGGCATCGAGATAGTCATCGGCGCCTTTGCGGTCAATACTGATATTGCTGATTTAAGCGGGCTCCGCCGTATCAAGCCTGATTATGAGCACCGCATCCTCATCGGGGGGCGAAAGACCGGCGGCCACGGTGTTGGCAAAATAAATGAGCTTGGCGCCGAAGTAGCCAAAGAAGATGCCAACAAGATTATCGATGCCATGAGGTTAACCAAACGCCTGACCGATGCCGATGCCTTCCTGCTGACCGCCGGTGCCGCTGGCGGCACCGGCTCAGGAGCCATAGCCATAGTAACCCGGTTCATCAAGGAACGCTTTATAGATAAACCGGTATATAATCTTATCATTCTTCCTTTTGAGCACGAAGAGCAAGCCGAAGAAAGAACGATATATAATACCGCCACCTGCCTTAAGTCCAGCTACCTGGTGGCTGATGCCACACTTATTGTTGATAACCAGAGGTATGAAAGCCATCAAAACTCGTCAATGAGAAGTAACCTGGCTAACATTAATGCCATGATTGCGGAACCGTTTTATAACCTGCTCTGTGCTGGGGAAGAGAAAAAATACGGATACATCGGAGCTAAAGTGCTGGATGCCGGTGACATAATACAAACCCTGGCCGGCTGGACGATACTGGGGCATAATAGAATTAACCTTTCCTGGCTCAGGTTTCTCTGGGGACAAAAACGTGACTTCAGGAGTAAGGCTAGTGAAACAGAAAAAGGCATCCAAGCTATGAATGCGGCGGTAAGTAAGCTGTCTGTTCCCGCCAATCCGGCTGATTCGAGGAGGGCACTATATCTTGTCTCGGCACCACCCAGAGAAATAAACATAGACCTGCTTAAGGAACTGGGCAGCCATCTCAAAAATCTGGCTCCTGACGCAATAATAAGAAGTGGTGACTATCCCAGAGAGAAAAATTCACTCGGGGTCTCGTTAATTCTCTCCGAGCTTAGCGACATAGCCAAAATAAGGAATTACTTTACCAGAACAATCAGCCTTATCTCCAGCATTAAAATGAGACAGGAAAGAATGGACCAGAGACCGGTTGAAGGTAATCTGAAGGATATCCCCTCCTTACTCTAATGAGACCATTTAATTCTCATTGCCACGGCGTCCTTCCCTGGAAGGACGCCGTGGCAATCCCTATAAATTTTATAGATTTATCTTACAATTTTGGAATAAATATCCCAGGCCTGGGTTATAGTCTCCTCACGAATTTTCGAAGCCCTGGCGATAGCTTCATCCCGATTCTTTAAGGCTTGCTCAATTGCCTCATGGTTCTCCTTCTCCGCCTCTTCTCTGGCTCGCTGATATGCTTTTCCGGCTTGTTCTAGAGCTTGCTCACGAGCCAGCAAAGCTTGCCTGATGCTCTCTTCACAGTCAAGATTGGCTTGCCGCTCAGCCTTGCTGTAGGCTTCAGCCACCTGTATCTCGTTCTGCCGATAAATCTTCGATACCTCCTGGGTGGCTTCCATGTAAGCGGCATACGCTTTCTGGGCTTGTCCCAGAACCTCACCAAGCGGGTTTACAGCCATCCGCCTGGCTTCCTCGGAGACTTCCTCCAGCTGTTTTTGGGCATCATCCACCACACTCGCCATCTCTTCTTCGGCTTCTTTTCCGGCTTTTTTAGTTCCTCTTGGACTCGCCACAAGACACCTCCTACAATGCACAATTTACTATTTACATTTATCTGCTCAATTAAGCTGAGAGCCTTCTGGTTCTCTTTGCTTAATCAACCTGAACTACTCATCGGTTACCTCAGCATCCTCCGCCTCAGCCTCTTCCTCAGCCTGTTTCGCTCTCCTTTGCTCATACATCTTGGCTAAAAATTCCAGACGCGATTCAATTCTGTCTTTAGCCTCCACCCCCCCATCACCTTCCCCGGTACCGGGCTCTTCAGTTTTGTTTTTTACTTTTTCAGGAACTTTCTTTGATGTTTTCTCAGCCTTGACGGTCGATTTACCACCTCCTGCCTGGCCAATCGCTTCTTCAAAAGCCCTCAGTGATGCTTCGGCTGTCTCCTGGGACAATCTGCCGCTTGCTTCAGCCCGGCTCATTGCTTCCTCAAAAGCTCGTATTGATACTTCAGCCGCTTCTCTGGCAGCCCGTGTTGATGCCTCGGTAGCTTCCTGGGTAGCCTCTATTGACCTCCTGGCTGTCTCCCTGGCTTCCCGGGTCAGGGCTCCAGCTATCTCCTTAGCCGCCCTGGTTGATGCTTTGGTTGATGCCTCGACAGCCCTTGTTGATGTTTCGGCCGTCTCTTTGGCAAGTCTGCTTATTTCCTCGGCTTTACTTATTGCCTCCTGGGAAGCACTCACCACCGTTTCAATCGCTTCCTTAGAAGCTCTTATTGCCGCTTCCACGGCTTTCTGGGCTGAGCTGGCCAGTGCCTGTGCCGTTTCCTTAACCACCCTGGTGGTCGCTTCTGCCCGGCTGATTGCTTCCTCAAAAGCTTTTATTGATACTTCAGCTACTTCTTTGGCTTCTCTACCCATTTCCTCGGCTTTGCTTATTGCCTCCTGGGAAGCTTTTATTGACGCTTCAACTACTTCGCGGGTAGACCCAGCCGATGCTTCGGCAATCTCTTTAGCCGCCTTACTGATTTCCTCAGCCTTAGCCACCGCTTCCCGGGCATTTTTTGCCGATGCCTCAGCCATCTCCCTGGCCTGCAGGCTTATCTCTTCAGCCTGTTTTAACCCCTCCTGAGATGTTTTAAGAGCTCCTTCAGCTACCTCCTTGGTCTCCCTGCTGATTTCCTCAGCCTTATCCACCGCTTCCTGAGTGACCTTTGCTGATGCTTCAGCCGCCTCCCTGGCTTCTCTGCTGATTTCCTCGGCCCGGCTTACCGTCTGCTGGACACTAACCGCTGATGCTTCAACCATCTCCCTGGTGGAAATGCTAACTTTTTCTGCCCGGTCCGCCGCTTCTCGAGAGACCCTTCCTGACACTTCGGCCGCTTCCTTGGCTTCCCGGCTAATCCTCTCAGCCCTGCTTACTACATCCCGGGAGGTCCTGATTGATGCCTCAGTTGCCTCTTTGCTTATTTTCTCACTCTTAGCTATCGCCTCTCGGGCCGCCTGGGCTGATTCTTCAGCCGCCTTTTTAGCTACCCGGCTTGTCTCCTCGGCCCGGCTCATCATTTCCCTGGAAGCCCTGGCTGATAGTTCAGCCCTCTCCTTAGCTGCTTTGCCGGCTTCTTCAGCCCGGCTTAAACCTTCCTGAGAGGCTTTCACCACCGCTTCCGCAGCTTCCAGTGACTGCCTGCTTAATTCCTCGGCATGCCTTATCGCCTCTTCAAATTCTTTTGTTAATGCTTCTACCGTTTCTTTTGGAGCTCTGGCAGCCGCCTCAGCTACAGCTATTACCTCCTGAGCAGCCTTTTCTGATGCCTCAGCTGTTTCCCTGGCTTCCTTACTTATTTCTTCAGCCCGGCTCAACGCTTCCTGAGCCGCCTTTGCTGACGCCTTAGCCGCCTTCCTGGTTTCTTCAGCTATTTTCTCAGCCTTACCCAGTGCTTCCTGCGCCGTTCTGGTTGACGCCTCGGCGGCATCCCTGGCTGCCTTACCCAACCTCTCAGCTCTGGCAACCGCTTCCTCAAATGTCCCGCTGCCGCTTAATTTTCCCTTTACCTGCTCAAGAGGCACCTTAGCCACCGTCCTTCAATCCAATCCTCTTTCCCCATATTCTAATACGGACAACTTAGTTTTTCAATAGCCCCTATAAAACCCGCCTATTTCCTCCAGTGCCCGGGTTAAATCTTGCGGAAGAGGCGAGGTGAACTCAACATATTCACCACTGGAAGGCAGTTTAAAACCTAGGCCGGAGGCGTGGACGAACTGCCTTAACAGGTGGGGTGATTTAACACCATAGACCTTATCCCCCACTACCGGGTAGCCGACAGCAGCCAGGTGAACCCGTATCTGGTGGGTACGACCGGTCTCAGGTTTAACCTCAAGCAGAGTATAGCCGCCGATATAGTTGACCACATGATATTCAGTCTGTGCTTGCCGCCCTCTACTCTCAGCCACCACTGCCATCCGTTCCCGGTAGCGGGGATGGCGGCCGACCGGCGCCTCAATAATGCCATCTTCCTGCACCGGGTGTCCTTTTACCAGCACCAGATAGATTTTAACCACGGAACGGGCTTTAAACTGGTTAGCCAGGTTCAAATGAGCGGCTCTATTCTTGGCGACCACCATTACTCCTGAAGTATCCTTGTCCAGACGATGCACTATTCCCGGCCTCTGGCGGTCTCCGGTATCAGGCAGGCCCGGCAGGTAAGACAGGACAGCATTTACCAGGGTGTGACCGGGATGCCCCGGCGCCGGATGAACAGTCAACCCGGCTGGCTTATCCACTACCAGCAGGTCATCATCTTCGTAAAGGATATCCAGCGGGATCGGCTCGGGTTGAAGAGAACTGCCGGTGGGGGGAGGCTGGGCAATAGTTAACCTATCCCCGATGCTAAGCTGAAGCCCTGCTTTAGCCAGGCGGTTATTTACCCTGACATAGCCCTGGCTAATGAGCTTTTGAACCTGCGTTCGGGATAACCCGGGGCAGTGCTCGGTAACATACTTATCAAGACGGACACCCTGCTTATCAACCACCAGAGAGGAAACCTCGGGAGAACTCACTCTTTCACCTCAAGTATCTCAAATTATTAATTTCATGTGATTAGACACTGCCGATTGACACATCTAATATATCAAATTATAATATTATTTGTAAGGATAAACAGTCTCTTAAAAGAAACGTTTGCCACCTGATGTTAGCAAGATTAGAACCGTAAACGTTCAGAACGAGTAAAGTTGCCCAGGATATTACTAAAAGAAGAGCTTGCGCCCAAAATCAACCTCTTTAAGATTGAAGCTCCGGCGGTAGCTAAGAAAGCTCAAGCCGGACAGTTTGTTGTCATCCGAATTGATGAAAAGGGCGAGCGTATCCCCCTCACCGTAGCCGACTGGAACAGGGAAGAGGGAAGTATTACCATTGTCGTTATGAGCGTGGGAACAACCACCCACCGCCTGGCCCAGCTTGACGCCGGCGACTCTATTTCAGATTTTGTCGGCCCCCTGGGCTTACCTACCCATATCGAAAAGTTCGGCACTGTGGTCTGCGTTGCCGGAGGATTCGCCGTAGCCACCATAATGCCTATCGCCCGAGCTATGAAAGAGGCAGGGAATAAAGTTATTTCCATTATGGGGGCAAGAAACAAGGGGCTAATCTTCTGGGAAGAAGAGCTTCGCCGTGTCAGTAACCAGCTAATCGTTACCACTGATGACGGCTCTTACGGCCGCAAAGGAGTGGTAACCGAGCCACTAAAGGACTTACTTGAAGGCAATGAGCGGATTGACCGGGTGATTGCTATCGGTCCGAGCATTATGATGAAGTTCTGTGCCAAAACCACCCAACCCTTCGGGGTGAAGACAATTGTCAGCCTGAACCCGATAATGGTTGATGGCACAGGAATGTGTGGCGTTTGCCGTGTTTCCGTTAACGGCACCACAAGGCTTGCCTGCGTGGACGGGCCCGACTTTGATGGTCACCAGGTAGACTGGGATTTACTTCTTGCCCGTCAGCGGACTTACCTCAATGAAGAGAAGCTCTCCTTCGAGCAGTGGCTGAAGCAGCATAAGCTTAGTCCTGAATAGGAGTCACATCTATGCCCAAACTGGACTTAAATCGAATAGACATGCCCCGCCAGGACCCCAAAACACGGGCTAAAAATTTTAATGAAGTAGCTCTGGGTTATCCTGCCGAGCAAGCTCAAACCGAGGCAAACCGCTGTCTACAGTGTCCCAAACGTCCCTGTATTGGCGGCTGCCCGGTAAATATCAATATCCCTGGTTTTATCGAACCTCTAGCTAAAGGCAATTTGGCGGAGGCGGTAAGAGTACTGAAGGATAAAAACAGCCTGCCCGGTATCTGTGGACGGGTCTGCCCCCAGGAAACCCAGTGCGAATCGGTATGCGTTCTAGATAAGAGAAACGCTTCAGTGGCTATTGGCCGCCTGGAGCGGTATGTAGCTGACTGGGAGCAGGCTAACAAGCAATCGACCGCACCGGCTAACCTGCCCGAACCAAGCGGTAAACGGGTGGCAGTGGTCGGCTCGGGACCGTCCGGGCTAACGGCGGCGGCTGATTTAGCTAAACTGGGGCACAGCGTTACCCTGTTTGAGGCATTACATGCTACCGGAGGAGTATTAAGCTACGGCATCCCTGAATTTAGATTGCCCAAGGAAATCGTCCAGTCTGAGGTTGACTATGTTACTTCCCTGGGAGTAGAGCTTAAGCTGGACTCTATCATCGGTAAGATTGATACTGTTGATGAATTGCTCAGTAATGGCTATGACGCTGTCTTCCTGGGCACCGGCGCCGGACGGCCACTGTTTCTGGATATCCCCGGCGAGAACTCTAATGGTGTCTACTCAGCCAATGAATTCTTAACCCGGGTCAACTTAATGAAAGCCTATAAGTTCCCCGAATATGATACCCCGGTGAGTATTGGCAAAAAAGTAGCCGTGGTTGGTGGTGGTAATGTGGCAATGGATTCAGCCCGGAGCGCTTTAAGACTCGGCGCCGAAGAAGTCTATATTGTATACCGGCGCTCAGCCGCCGAATTACCCGCCCGGCGTGAGGAAGTGGAAAATGCTGAAGAAGAGGGCATTCAATTTAAGTTCTTAACCAACCCTATACAGTTCCTGAGCAACGAACAGGGCTTTGTGACGGGCATAGAGTGCCGGGAAATGGAGCTTGGTGAGCCTGATGAAAGCGGCCGGCGCCGCCCCGTACCCAAAGCCGGCAGCGAGTTCGTAATTAATGTTGATACTGTAGTTATCGCCATCGGCAATGCCCCTAACCCCATTATTGCCCAAACTACGGCAGACCTTGAAACTACCCGCTGGGGCACCGTAGTAGCCGATGAAGCTACCGGAAAAACAGTGAAAGCAAAGGTCTGGGCTGGAGGTGATATAGTTACCGGGGCAGCTACGGTAATCAGTGCCATGGGTGCCGGCAAAAGAGCCGCTGCCTCTATAGACGCTTATCTCAAGGAATTGCCCTGAACAGGGAGGGCAAGTTTTGAATATGCTTTAGCCCGGCTTTACCTCATGCGAGCCGAAAATAAAATCCAGGTCATCCTGCAAAGCGGCCAGCATCTGCTGAGAAAAGAGCTTCTCATCTATATCAAGCATTAACTTTGTTTCACCCTTAGCCGAACCCACCAGATGGACAGTAAGACACTCTTTCTCAGTTTTACCTGACTTATCCTGCATCTTGAAAGTCAGAGTGCCCCGAGAGGTAAATGATGAAGAGTCAGTAGAGGAAGAATAGGTTTCCAGCTTGGCATCACCAATGATTGCTCCCTGCTTCAAAGTAAAATCTTTTATTTCATCATAGAGCAATTCTGGGTTAACCCCCTTATAGGTTTTTTTAATTTGCATCTCCGTATGTTCGTCCTTTTTAACCGTTATCATAGTGGTAATGATAGCGCTTTGTCAATTATGCCAGGGGCTATTGCCGTCCACTGGATGATATGCTATACTCTTTGTGTTTTAGATTGATTAGACTAGAATAGAAAAAGGAGATTAATTTGCCAGAGACCGTCACCATTAAACAGCTTTTGGAAGCCGGGGCTCACTTCGGGCACCAGACCAGCCGCTGGCACCCCCGGATGAAAAAATACATCTTTACCAAACGGCAGGGAATTCATATCATTGACCTGGAGCAAACTGCCAGTATGCTGGCTAAAGCCTGTGAATTCATTCGTCAGGTAGTAGCTGAAGGCGACAAGATTCTTTTTGTCGCTACCAAGAGGCAGGCTCAAGAAATTATCGCCGAGGAAGCCACCCGCTGCGGTATGTACTATGTCAACCAGCGCTGGCTGGGAGGAGTGCTGACCAACTTTGCTACCATCCAGGCCCGCATTGACCACCTGGTCCGCCTGGAAGACCAGCAGTCCAGGGGGGAATTTAACCGCCTGCCTAAAAAAGAAGCCCTGAAACTTGAGCAGCAAATCACCAAGCTCAACCGACAAATGGGTGGGTTCAAGGAGATGACCACTTTACCGGCGGCCCTCTTTATTATTGACCCGGGGAAAGAAACAACGGCCGTACTTGAAGCCAAACGGATAGGAATTCCGGTGGTGGCAACTGTAGATACTACCTGTAACCCTGACGACATAGATTATCCCATTCCGGCTAATGATGATGCCAACAGGTCTATCAAACTGATAAGCAGCAAGATTGCTGACGCAGTTATTGAAGGCAAAGCCAGCCTGGAAGCCATAATCACCGAGACCCGCGGGGAAGAAGGCCCGGCAGAATCCGAAATAAAGGAAACTCAATAGCCGGCCGTTTTTAACCCTGATAATAGTACCGATAATAAAGACGACAGCCATCTATAAATAAGGCAAGGAGAGAAAAGTTGGAAATCTCAACAGCTATGATAAAGGAGCTAAGAGAGCAGTCAGGAGCCGGCATTATGGAATGCCGGAACGCCTTAATCGAAGCCGAAGGAGCCATAGAAAAGGCTCAGCAGATTCTGAAAAAGCAAAGCCTTATCAAAGTGAAGAAGAAAAGTAGCCGCTCAACAGGTCAAGGGGTTATTGATGCTTATGTTCATGCCGGGGGACGGATTGGAGCCCTGGTTGAGGTGAACTGCGAGACTGACTTTGTTGCCCGGACTGAAGAATTTAAGGAACTGGCTCACGATATGGCGATGCAGGTAGCGGCGATGAATCCCCAATTCGTCTCAACAGAAGAAATCCCTGAAGGGGCTTACATTGAACCTGAGACAGCCTGTCTACTGCGTCAATCCTTTATCAAGGACCTCAGTATAACCGTTCAAGATGTTATTAACGAGGCAATCGCCAAACTGGGAGAGAATATCAAGGTCAGCCGGTTCGCCAGATTCGAGCTAAGCGGTTACAAGTAAAGCACCATAACTCAATACAGGCACTTATATCAAAATTGGAAGCTCCTTAAGGGAAAGGTAATGACAGCCACCAGGTATCAGCGCGTTCTGCTTAAGCTCAGTGGAGAGACTTTTAGCCGGGGAGAAAATGACGGTACTGATACCTCTACCCTGGACAAAGTTGTCACAGAGGTCAAGCGAGTGATGGAAATTGGGGTAGAGATTGCTATTGTTATCGGTGGCGGTAATCTCTGGCGCGGGGCTAAAGCTGAGAAGGAAGGAGTGGACAGGGTCACCGCCGATTACGCCGGGATGCTGGCCACAGTAATAAACGCCCTTGTTCTCCAGGACAGACTAAGAAAAGAGGGGGTCTTGACCAGAATCCAGAGTGCCATCACCATTCAGCACCTGGTGGAACCTTACTCTAGAGACCGGGCCGTACAGCACTTGAAGAAAGGAAGAGCTGTTATCTTCGCCGGCGGCACCGGAAATCCATATCTGACAACCGATACCGCAGCGGCTCTCCGGGCTGCTGAGATTGGGGCGGATATTTTACTTATGGCTAAGAATAATGTTGACGGCATTTATAGCTCCGACCCTTTAAAAGACCCCCGGGCTCAAAAGTTTGACCGGCTAACCTACCTTGAAGCCCTGAACAGACGCCTGAAGGTGATGGACGCTGCCGCTCTATTGCTATGCCTGGAAAACAAGTTACCGATAATTGTTTTTGACCTCCAGGCCCCCAACAGTATTGAAAGAGCCGTTATGGGAGAAGCTATCGGCACAATAGTCTCCGGTGAGGAAGAAAATGGCTAGCCAGACTTTAAGCATTATTGAAGAAAAGATGCAAAAGACGGCTGATGGTTTGAGAAAAGAACTGGCCACTATTCGCACCGGAAGGGCAACACCTGCCCTGATAGAACATGTCAAGGTAGAATACGCCGGCGCTTCTCTACCCCTTAACCAGATAGCCGGTATTTCCGCGCCTGAGGCAAGTCTCCTCGTCATCCAACCCTGGGACAAAAGCAGCATCCGCCCTATAGAGAAAGCTATCCTGACTTCTGAACTGCGGCTGAATCCGGTTAATGATGGCAATGTCATCCGCATCAGCATTCCGCCGCTCTCTGAAGAAAGGCGTCAGGAACTGGTCAAAATTGTGCGGAAGAGAGTTGAAGAAAGAAAAATAGCGGTGCGCAACCTGAGACGGGAAGCTATGGCTGAGCTAAAAGACCTGGAAAAGAACAAAGAAATATCACAGGACGAATATGAGCGTCTACTGAACCAGCTACAGACGCTTACCGATAGTTTCATCGCCGAGACCGAGCAAATAGGCCGGGATAAGGAAACAGAACTCACTCAGGTCTAGCCATGACCAGAGAAGCAAAAAATGGCGATTAAAAAATTTACTCAGCTCCCCAACCATATTGCTATCGTCCCGGATGGTAACGGCCGGTGGGCGGAACAGCGGGGGCTGCCCAGACTTAGCGGCCATCAGATAGGAGCCGAAAATATGTACCATATGATTAACTACCTTAATGAGTACCCCATAAAATATCTCACCCTTTACGGTTTCTCTACGGAAAATTGGAACCGTCCGAAAGAGGAAATTAACGGCTTGTTCCAGATACTGGAGGATTTTATTGACAAGACGGTTGCCGAAGTACACCAGGAAGGTATCAGACTGCGCCACCTGGGACGGATTGGTGAGCTTCCCCGGGGTCTGCAGCGGGTAATAAATAAAGCCGTGGAGCTCACCAAAGACAATACCCGGATGACCCTCAATATTGCCTTCAACTACGGGGGCCGTACCGAGATTCTGGAAGCGGTGCGACGTATCATAGCCGAAAAAATCCCGCCGGAAGACATAACTGAAGAAGTCTTTGCCAGCTTTCTGGATACGGCCGGTCTACCCAATGTCGACCTGTTAATTCGCACCGGCGACGAACTCCGCCTCAGCAATTTCCTGATATGGCAGACAACTTACAGTGAGTATCACTTCACCAGGGTGCTGTGGCCTGATTTCGACAAAAAAGATATAGACAAAGCCCTGCTATCCTACAGCCGGAGGCGACGACGCTTCGGGGGACTATAACCCCGGTTAACGAGTATGCTCAAACAAAAGGTCATCACCGCCCTGTGGACTATGCCCCTCCTGGTTGCTGCCGTCTGGTTTGAAAAGCCCCTCTCCTGGTTCACCCTTCTGGCTGCCATCTGGGGAATACTGGCTGTCACCGAGTTCTATAGACTGGTAGCCAATGCTAAAACCCCGCCACTCACCTACTTTGGGCTGGCATGGACTTTCCTCTTCATCGTCGGCCGGGATGAGCCTTACTTTGACCCCGGCCTGCTTATCCCGCTGCTATTAACTACAGCCGTAATCTTACCTCTAATCTGGTGCCTTTTGCGAAAGCCGAAAGAGAACGCTTTCGCTGCCTGGGTATGGACTCTTGCCGGCATTATATATATAGGCTGGCTGCTTGGTCACCTGGTAGCCATAAGAGACCTGGAAGATGGTAGAAACTGGGCACTCTTCGCTCTTTTCATTACCTTTGCTTCTGATAGCGCCGCCTTTTTCGTCGGCAGAGCCCTGGGCAGGCATAAACTTGCTTTCTATATCAGCCCCCGCAAAACCTGGGAAGGAGCTATCGGCGGAATTGTCGGTGCTATCATTGTTAGTCTCTTCTTTTTACTACCCACCCCCCTCATTCTTCCCTTTAGCTGGTGGCAGGCAGTCATTCTGGGCCTGCTGGTCAGTATTTTCGGCCAGCTTGGCGACCTTACTGAATCTCTATTCAAACGCAATATGGGAGTAAAAGACTCGGGCAGACTGCTACCTGGGCACGGAGGCTTCCTTGACCGTATGGATAGCATTCTCTTTGCCGGCGTCGTGGTATACTATTGCGCAATCTGGATAGCCTAGTGTTGCGTTCGTAACCTATACGGAAGGCGGAATCCAGCCACACTCCCCCACCTGGATTCCGTAGCAAGTCCGGAATGATAACTGATAATAAAAGAAGGTCTCCGGCTCACTTTAGCCTTCGCAGAGATGGGATGAGAAAAGCCATCAGGGAAAGGCAGACAATGATAAAAACTCCGAACGATGAGAGAGCAACCACTACACCCAGGCGTTCACCTCCTAACCCGAATCCATAAGCCATCACCGGGCTAAAAACACCTCGCATCGCTTCTCTCAGGCTCATTATTCGCCCCCGCATCTGGTCGGGAATGATGCTTTGAAGAGCAGCCCGGCTGACATTCTCCATAACGGTGCCGAGGGTACTGGCAACAATTAAAAACGCCAGGGATAAGAGCACCCATGTTGACAGGGCAAAAGCGGAGATGAAGAGACCCATCAAAATACCGGTGATGATAACAAGCCAGCCCTTATACCTGAAGTTACCCAGGCTAGCCACGGTAAAGAGTCCTACTACCGAACCCAGACCAAGGGCGGCTTTAAGGAAACCGAAGCCTATAGCGCCAATCTGAAGAATGTCCGCGGCAAAAAAGGGCATAAAGACTTCGGGCATCTCCTGGCTGAACTGGCGGAGAGCAAATAAGCCTAACAGGACTGAAACCAGAGCACTGGTGCCGGTATACTTCAGCCCTTCACCCAGGTTATGCCAGGGCGTCCGCTCGCTTGCCTCGACAGGAGTAGCCGGCACTTTAGCCATAAAAAGCCACTGAATTGCCACTACCACCCCGATAGCTCTGGCTCCAAAGACCACCGAGGTGCCAAATTGAGAGATAAGGATTCCTCCTGCGATAGCAGCGATTAGAGCCGCTGACCTTACCGATATTGTATCCAGAGCTATGGCATTCATCAGCTCGTGCCTGGGTACTACATTAGGAACGATGGCACCCCGCGCCGGGTGATTAAAACCGGTGAGCATTCCACTTAGCCCGGCCGCCACCAGTAAATGCCACCAGGCAATAAGTCCGCTAAAGGCTAGAATAAAAAGGGTGATGGAAACAGAAGCACCCCCCAGAAGGCAAAAGATAAGCAGCTTGCGGCGGTCAACTCTATCCGTTACCACTCCGCCGGCCAGAGCGAAGGGAAGCAGAGGCGCTGTCCGGGCGACGATGAGCAACCCGGTATAGTAAGGAGAACCGGTAAGCTTCATCATCAGCCAGGCTATAGCCATGTTCTCCATCATCTCGCCGATGTGCTCGGCCCAGGAACCAAGCCATATCAGACGATAATCACGGTACCGCAATGAAGAAAAAGTGCGTTGCCAGAGCTGCCAAAGTTTAGACTGAGAGCTGTTCTCTCCCATAATGAGCTATAATATCAGAAGTACCTGAACCCTACAAGAGGATTTTATTGAAAGTCAATACCGATTAAGGATATGATGTATCTGGTATGGTTAAAAGGTTAGCTATCCTGGGTTCAACCGGCTCTATAGGACAACAAACACTTGAGGTCGTCCGTGCTTTTCCTCACCGCTTTCAGATAGTCGGGCTGGCCGCCGGGAAAAATGTCCATTTGCTGGCAAAGCAAATTAGTGAATTTAAACCGGCATTCGTTTACTGCCAGCGCCAGAGAACCGCTGCCCGCCTGGCCAGTACAGAATACCGGTCCCTCTCAATGGAAGATATTGCCCGCCATCCTGAGGTTGATATTGTGGTTATCGCTACCTCAGGAAAGGCGGGACTAAGCCCGACATTGGCGGCGGTCAGGGCCGGTAAGACCGTTGCCCTGGCTAATAAGGAATCACTGGTTATGGCCGGCGAGATTGTCACCGGGGAAGCAGAACTAAATAATGCCCGGATCCTGCCCGTTGACAGCGAGCACAGCGCCATCTGGCAGTGCCTGAAAGAAGAACCGCAGCAGTCGGCCCAACTTATCCTGACCGCCTCGGGAGGCCCCTTCCTTCATTATTCGCTGGCACAGCTGAGCAAAGTCACCGTTGAGCAGGCTCTCAATCACCCTTCCTGGCAGATGGGAGAAAAGGTTACCATAGACTCGGCTACCCTGATGAACAAAGGGCTTGAAGTGATTGAAGCCCACTGGCTTTTCGGCACGCCCTTCGAAAATATCCGGGTTTTAGTTCATCCCCAGAGTGTGATACACTCTATGGTAGAGTTTGTTGACGGCTCAATTAAAGCCCAGCTAAGTTTCCCCGATATGCGCCTGCCCATCCAGTACGCCCTGTCTTACCCCGAACGCCTGCCCAACCCCAAGCTTCGAAGACTCGACTGGAGCAATATTCAAAACCTGACTTTCGAGCCACCTGATTTTGAGACCTTTCCCTGTCTCAAGCTGGCTCGAGAAGCGGGGGAGAAGGGAGGCAGCTACCCGGCAGTCCTCTGTGCTGCCGATGAGGCGGCTGTGGAGCTTTTCCTGTCCCGGCGCATTAAATTCACCGATATTGCCCGGCTTGTAGAGCTGACCATTGACGAGCACAAAGCCGTAGCCCACCCCACCCTGGAGGAGATTATGGCGGCTGATAGCTGGGCAAGGGAGAAAGTTAGCCAGATACAGAGTTTGAACAAATGATAATTAATCTACTAATCGGCATAGCAGTCCTATCGGCAATTATTCTTATTCACGAACTGGGGCACTTTATTACCGCCAAAGCCGGCGGGGTAAAAGTGGAGGAATTCGGTCTTGGCTTCCCCCCGCGACTACTATCACTCAAGCGAGGTGAAACCCGCTACTCCCTGAACGCAATTCCCTTCGGCGGTTTCGTCAAAATGGCCGGTGAAGAAGACCCGGAGGTGCCTGGGAGCCTGGCCGGTAAGAAACGGGGTACCAGACTACTGATTATCAGTGCCGGTTCGCTGATGAACCTGTTGCTCGCCCTGCTCCTGTTTTCGACCAGCTATCTCTTTCCCCGTGCCTCTGAAACCGGGCGGGTGGAAGTGCTAATGGTAGCCCCGGAATCTCCGGCTGCGGCTGCCGGCATCGAAGCCGGAGATATTATTCTAAGCGTAAATAACCAGTCAGTAGACAGTCACGATAAGTTAAACCGGTATATTACTGATAACCTGGGCAAAGAAATAACCCTGCTGGTCCAGCACCCGGACTCGGCCCCCCGGGAAGTCCGGCTTATACCCCGCCCGCAGCCGCCGGAAAACGAGGGAGCGATTGGTATTGCTATCAGAACGGTCAGGTTATATCCTCTCTGGCAGGCAATACCCCGGGGAGCCGCCGAGCTTGTTAACACGGTTATTATGTGGGGAGCCGGGCTGGCAAGCATCTTCACAGGTGAAGCTTCAGGTTCGCTCATCGGCCCGGTAGGACTTGTTCAGCTAACCGGTGAAGTAGCCGGCTTTGGTCTGCTGCCTTTACTCAGAATTGCGGCGATGATAAGCCTGATACTCGGCATAATGAATTTACTCCCCCTGCCCGCTATAGACGGCGGCCGGATTGCCTTTCTTTTTCTGGAATGGGTGCGCCGTGGTAAACGAATTTCCCCCAGAGCAGAAGCGATGGTGCATCTTATCGGACTGGCTTTGTTCCTGCTCCTCTTCCTTGCCATCACCTATCAGGACATTATCCGTATCATAAACAGGGAGACCCTGATACCATGATAAAAATAAAACCCAAATATCAAAATCCAAAACCCAAAACTTTTTGGAATCTGGAAATTGGGATTTAGAATTTCGTAAGGGGGATGAGGTAGGAAACAAAATCATGAATTCCCGAAGAGTCTCAAAACCAATTCAGATTGGCAAAGTAACCGTTGGCGGAGATGCCCCCATCGTGGTGCAGTCGATGACCAACACCGATACCCGTGATGCCAGCTCAACTATCCGCCAGATTAAAGAGCTTGAAGAGGCGGACTGCGAATTAGTGCGGGTGGCGGTGCCGGATATGGCAGCAGTTCAGGCGATAAAAGAGATTAAACAAGGTATCTCCATTCCTCTGATTGCCGATATCCACTTTGACTACCGCCTGGCTCTGGAAGCATTGAAGTCCGGTGCCGATGCCCTCCGCCTCAACCCGGGCAATATCGGGGCCGCCGAGCGGGTCAAAACCGTGGTGCGGGCGGCTAAAGAGAGAAATACCCCCATTCGCATCGGGGTTAACGCCGGTAGCTTACCCAAAAAGTCAGACCCGAAACTGTCCACCGCCCGGAATATGGTTGAGGCAGCTTTAGAGCAGGTAAGACTGCTGGAGAGCCTTGACTTCGACCTCATCAAGGTCTCCCTGAAAGCCTTTGATGTGCCCACCACCATTGCAGCCTACCGGGACATCGCCGGGAAAATCCCCTACCCCCTGCACATCGGCATTACCGAGGCCGGCCCCCCCAGGACGGGAGTTATCCGCAGTGCCGTGGGCATCTCCACCCTGCTCTACCTGGGCATCGGCGATACCATCCGGGTTTCCCTGACCGCTCACCCCCGGGAAGAGGTCTTTGCCGGCTATGAAATCCTGAAAAGCCTGAACCTGCGCCAGCACGGGCCTGTGCTGGTAAGCTGCCCTTCCTGCGGGCGGTCTGATGTCGATATCGTCGGCCTGGCTGAGGCGGTAGAAAAAGAGCTTTTAAAAATCAAGAAGCCAATAAAGGTGGCCGTAATGGGCTGTGAGGTCAACGGCCCCGGCGAAGCCAAAGACGCCGATGTCGGCATCGCCTGCGGCAAAGGCAGAGCCATCCTCTTCAAAAAAGGCAAAAAAATCGGGGTGGTAGAAGAAAAAGACTTCCTGACCGCCCTGATGGTGGAGGTGGAGAGGTTGTGACCAAATTGTTTGAGTGGGTAAAAAGTAACAAGTTAGTTACTATTTGGTTTATAAGTGGCTTCATATTTTTCGTCGGCTATTCGATATCAACGTGGTCAGGATTGAACTGGCAAGCATTAGACTGGCATGTTCTAACAGGCATCGCGACTTGGATTTTGGCAGGGGGTGTATTTCTCGCATTTTCCCAGATAAGAGAAGCGAGGAAAAGTACCAACATCCAGATTGCTACAGCTTTATTTAGAGAGCTACGTGATATGGAAACGATGCGACAACTCCGCGAAGTAATTTACGAATTACCTGAAGATTTCTTGAAAGCGTGGTGGAAAATAGGCCCGAAAGAAATTGAAATTATAGAATATCTGCTTTCTCGATTTAACCTTCTGGGAGTTTTAGTGGACTACGGAACAGTCGACAAAGAGATGGCAGTTGAAGCCTATTCTGGAACCACCTCTTTACGGTGCTGGTATCAACTGCACGAGTATATCAAAAGCGCCCGCCGTGAACGGGGCCATTTTATCGACTACTTTGAAGGTTTTGCCAGACTATCTTTAGACCGTTTTAAGGAAAAAGGCGTAAAGGTACAATTCAAAGGATACAACCTCGTTGAGAAACTATATGAAAAAGACCTTCTCCCAAGAAGCTTCGAGAAGATTAAGGATAGAAGACAAGAAACCAATTAAAAGGATTTTGAGAGACAGATTGCCAGGTCTTCTCACATCCTGTGGAATTTAACCAGGTCGAAGGTAACCGGATTTCTGACATCCCAGCAGACAAGCCTGGCGTCACCTTTAATTAAAGCTACGATGTCACCGAATTCCTTAAAATCGCCCTGCCTCAATAAACTATTATCGAAAAAGCTCAATGCTCCATCGGCGTTCCTGAAACCACAGACAGTATGACTTCTTCGTACCGGACGGAGTATGGCAGTTATTAATACAGGGTCCGTATTCGAGCCAAGTCCCGGAAGCAGGTTTGCCGCCAGGATGGCAAACCCGTCACAATCATCCTTTTTCTTAGCCCAGACCGTTTCCGGGTAGCTGATAGCATCATAAAGATGGAAGGGGCCGTCCATAGTCCAGGTGACCTGTCCCAGATAACCCGCGATTTCTTCTAATGAATTAGCGGCGGGGAGGGTCGTCTTCCGGTACCGCCTTTCAAACAGCCAGCGGCGCAGCCGTGACCAGGTATAACGTCCGCTGCGCAACCACCATCTTAATAACAGGTCAATCATATGAAGATTAATCCCAACGCTTAGTTCCCTTATTCTTCTTCAAGAACGGTTGACTGGCTGGTTAGCCGGGTTGTCAA
This sequence comes from Dehalococcoidales bacterium, assembly GCA_030690265.1. Classification (GTDB taxonomy): domain Bacteria; phylum Chloroflexota; class Dehalococcoidia; order Dehalococcoidales; family UBA2162; genus JAUYHA01. The sequence continues at coordinate 41,093 of JAUYHA010000189.1, forward strand.
ACCATTTGAAGTATTCACTCGCTCCATTTCGTCCTGACTCTTCCAAAGCCCTTTTCATATCATCGGATAAGCTGAAATCAGTGGTGGCTATTCCCAGCGTGTCTATATAAATAGTCCTTTGCCAGTCATCACCATGGAGATGGGTGTTGCTCTGACTTTCGAGGATGGTTTTTACTACCGCTTTAATATATTCAAAGAAACGGTCGATTTTCTCAACCTGTGGTTCGTTATAGCGGAAGGCGGCTATTTCTTCCTTCGAATCAAGCCGAAAACCAAGAGTCTCTTTATTGTAAATGTACGGACTGCTGTCAGGGTGCTCTTTCAGGAAACTGGCATTCTGTTTCTCGTAATAGTCCGTTTTACGCTTCTCACTCACAATATATTTCTCGCGGTCAAACAGCTTGACCGGGAAGCTATCAAGCAACCCGCCATCGACATAGACATCGTTCCTGGTATTACGGATGGCGGTAAAGAATAGCGGCAGCGACATCGATATTCGGACGGCGTCCGCCAGGCGCATATCGGGGGAGTGCTCAATTGAGAATACCTCGCTGAAGTGAGTGCTCAAGTTCGTTCCGTAAATGTAGAGGTCGGGCTTTTTTGCCTCTCTCAGCTCTCTGAAGGTCGCATTCGGGCTACCGGTCTTTTCTGTTATCAGCTTGCCTATCCAATCCCGAAAATAGTCGCCTTTGTACCAGCCATAGCGATTTAAAACTCGGATAACATTGGGTATCAGCCAGCTTGCGTCCAGGAAATTATTAAAATCAAGTTGCCACAAAATCTTCCTTTGTTCGCTATTATCAAAGCCCAGGGCGAAAAGTAAGGCATTAATCGCCCCTACCGAAGTGCCGCCGACTCTCTGAATATCAGGGAGGATACCCTTTTCTTCCAGCACCTGCATGGCACCAATATAGGCGATTCCCTTTACCCCACCACCCTCAAAAACTAAATTCCTGAAATGATAGCCCATCTTGCTCTCCCTCTTCAGCTATTTCCCCCATCAAAACCCTTGATGGCTGTTATTATAGTACTCTTTTAAGCCATAGTCATAAAGCTATCAAGTTGAGCTAAGTATTTACGTATTTGTCCGGTTCGCTCTCCGATGGTGGCGATGGCACTGTATTATAGGCTATAATTATAACTACCTTGTTGCCGGACTAACTCTTATGAAAAGTGAGTCGGAAATCAAGTTCGCATCCACTAACCCGGGACCGTCCCTGCCTGCTGTGGTGGCAATATCCAGTGCCTGTGACCTCCTGCTCGAGGGGGAGATAAAAAGCTGCGATTTTCTTTTCAGCGGCTCCAACGATGTCTTTCTGGTGACGCTGGTAAGAGATAAGATGGAGATTAAGGTCATCTATAAGCCGCGGCGGGGTGAAGCTCCTTTGTGGGATTTTCCTGACGGCACCCTCTACAGTAGAGAGTATGCCGCCTTCCTGGTCAGCCAGGCGCTGGAATGGTATCTCATCCCCCCCACCGTTATTAGAGAGGGCCCCTTCGGTATCGGCTCGATGCAGTGGTTCGTGGATACGGTAAACGGGAGCAAGCCTTATTCGCAGCTGGTATGGGAGCCATCTATATTGAAGCGGGTGGCTCTCTTCGACTACCTGGTCAACAATGCCGACCGCAAAAGGGGTCATTTTCTGGAGGGCAAAGACGGTCGGCTCTGGGTGGTCGACCACGGGCTTACTTTCAATGTTGTGCCGAAACTGCGCACGGTGCTATGGGATTTTTCCGGTCAGGCAGTTCCGGAGGGACTGCTGGCTGATGTGAAAGCACTACAGGATAAACTGAGCGGAGAAAAGCGGTTGCGCCGGGAACTGCTCCGTCTGCTTGACCCGGCCGAGGTGGAAGCTCTGGAATTTCGGATTAAGAAAATCATTGAAAGGCCGGTATTTACTTCCCCGGGAGCACGCCGGAGCGTGCCCTGGCCCTGGATTTAGGCTATTGGCAGCAGAGGATTACCTGACCATTTTTTACCCTGAGTAACAGATGTGCTAGAATTTATATATCCGGGGTAAACCCGCTAAGGGAGTTGATATGGGCAATTTTATTTATTCAGAGTGGGACGGAAGCCAGGAGCTCTTCGACCTGGATACAGACCAGATTATGGATGAACTCGGCAAGCACATTTTCCAGCACGGCAATCTGTCGCAGGCGCTCCGGGCTCTCCAGCGGCGCGGCCTCAATAGTCAGAGCCGGCAGATGCCGAGCCTGGATAAGCTGCTGGAACGCCTGCGCCGTATGAAACAGGAGCGCCTCAATCAGTATAACCTTGATTCGGTTATGGACGAGATAAAGCAAAAGCTGGACAAGATACTGGATATGGAACGGCAGGGAATTCAGCAGAAAGTGGATGAGGTGAGAGAGAAAGCTGAATCCGGTGATGCTAATCTGGCTCCGGAAGTAAAGCAGCGGTTGCTAAAGAACATCGAGGACAGGGCGGCACAGAACCGTGAGAAGCTTGATAGTCTGCCTCCGGATACCCCCGGCAGGATTAAAGAACTGACCGACTATGATTTTATGGATGAAGAGGCCAGGGAACAGTTTCAGGAACTGATGGACATGCTGAAAAAGCACGCTATGGAGCAGTTCGGTAAAGACCTGGTGCAGCGCTTGAAGAATATGGACCCTGCTGCCCTGGCCGGTATGAGAAATATGATTGAAGCTCTCAACCAGATGATGGAACAGCAAATGAGAGGGGAATCGCCTGATTTCAACGGCTTTATGGAGCAGTTCGGCAGCTTCTTTGGTGACAACCCGCCCCAGAACCTGGAAGAACTGGTGGAGAACCTGCAAAACCAGATTGCCCAGGGGCAATCTCTGATGAACAGCCTTTCGCCTGAAGCCAGGCAGGAACTGCAGAAGTTGCTCGATTCGATGCTGGATGATGCCACCAAGTATGAGCTTGCCAGGATGGCTTCCTACCTGGAGAGGCTTTACCCCAGTGACGAACTGCAGCGGCATTACCCATTTTCCGGGGAAGAGTCCGTTTCCTATGACGAAGCAATGAAGCTGATGGAGGCTCTTCAGAAGATGGAGCGGCTGGAACAGCAGATGAAAGAGGCTCAGTATGACCCCTCCATGGATAGTATCAGTGACGAGCTGGTGAAAGAAGTGATGGGTGAAGAGGCGGAGAGAGAACTGGAATCTTTGCAAGAGATAGCCCGTCTGCTTGAGGAAGCCGGTTATATTAGCCGGAGAGGTGATAAATATGAGCTGACTCCGAAAGGGATGCGGAAAATCGGCCAGCAGGCACTGAGCAGTATTTTTTCCCGTTTGAAGGAAGACCGCTTTGGCGGGCATAATATCAATAATATAGGTCCGGGGGGCGAACGAATAGAAGAGACCAAAAAATACGAGTTCGGGGACGATTTTCATATCCACATCCAGAAAACAGTGATGAACTCGCTAAAGCGGGAAGCCGCTTCCTTTCCGCTCAAACTGGATATCGAAGACTTTGAGATTCTTAAAGCTGAAGAAACCACCCGCTCGGCAACCGTTCTCATGCTTGACCGGAGTCTATCGATGTTCATGAACGGGTATTTTGAGTCTGCCAAGCAGGTAGCTATAGCCCTGGACAGCCTGATTAGGACCCGCTTTCCAAAGGATGTCCTGCATGTGCTGACCTTCTCCCGGCGAGCCCGTGAGGTAAAAGGACAGGAGCTGCTTTTCGCTTCGTCGACCTGGGGAGAGCAGGGCACCAATTACCAGGATGCTCTACGCCTGGCCAGAAAACTATTGACCAATCAGAACTGCAGTAACAAACAAATAATACTGGTGACGGATGGCGAACCTACGGCTCATCTGGAAGGTGACCGGGTGTATTTCCAGTATCCGCCCAGCCTCAGGACCTTGCAAAAAACGGTAGGAGAAGTGAGAGCCTGTACCGCCCAGCGGATAGTGATAAATACCTTTATGTTTGAAGACTCGCCGTTTTTGACCCGCTTTATAACCCAGATAGCCCGGCTTAATAAAGGGAGAATATTCTTCACCAGCCCGACCAGCCTGGGTAAATATGTACTGATGGACTATCTCTCCAATAAGCACCGGAAAATAGGCTGAATTTCGCTAATCCGGTAAAAGATTTAATAACTGTGGATGCTGAGAACCTGGATTTTTCACTTCTGGAAGAGATTGAAACTCAAGCCGTTTATTTTGCCCGAGAAGCCGGGCAAATTCTGCTTGAGCAATTTCGTAAACCGCTGGAAGTACGCTTCAAGAGAGAGAAGCAAAACGACCCGGTCACCATTGCCGACCACCTCTCCGAGGAATATCTTCAGAGAGCTATCAGGGAGAAATTTCCCCGGCACGGTATTCTGAGCGAAGAGGGAGGGGCGCTTTACCAGCCTGATTCACCTTTTATCTGGGTGCTTGACCCCCTGGACGGCACCTCCAATTTCATCAACGGTCTGCCTCTCTTTGCCGTCTCTATCGGTGTGCTCTGGAAAAATCAGCCCGTGGTTGGCAGTATCTATGCTCCGGTCAGCCACTGCACTACTGAAGGCGTTTATCATGCCTCTCTCGGCAGAGGAGCCTTTTTTGAAGGTGAAAGGATAGCGGTAACCGCAGAGCCATCCGGGCGTCCTCTTGCGGAAATCCCTCCTCACTTTAGAAATCTCTTCCGTTTCACCGGTAAGAGACGGATAAGACCGCACGAAGCAAGGAACCTGGGCAGTATCGCCCTCGAACTGGCTATGACCGCCTGCGGAGTTTTTCACTACTCCCTGTTTGGCAGTCCCAGATTATGGGACATAGCTGCCGGTGTCTTGCTGGTAAAGGAAGCCGGTGGTCTGGTCTTCACCTGCCGGCCGGGAGGGAGAAAATGGCTGCCCCTGGAGCGGTTTCAGACGGAGAAGGAAAGTATGGAAGTACTGGAAAACCTCCGGAAGTGGTTGTCTCCTCTGGCTGCGGGAGCTCCTGATACCGTTACAAAAGTGGTGGAAGACATCCGGACTCGTCACCATTTGCTGCCCTGGCTCAGGGCGCTGAAGCGGTTACCGGGCCGGAGGGACAGAGAAAAGTTAAAAGGGGAGCAGGAAGCTCCCCCCTAGTATCCTGTCACAGAAATACGTGACTAATTGACAACACCAGTTGAGTCTCGTGTCATTCTGGCGAAGCTTGTCCCGTACTTGATACGGGAGCCAGAATCCAGGCGTCATTTTGTTCTGGATTCCAGCCAGAGTTTACCCCGTACTGGGATACGGGGCTGGAATGACGGTTTAGGGAACTGTTTGACTTATTCAACTTATTTATCAGACACTATACTAGTGTAGTGTCTCACTAATAACTTAACAATGTCATTCCGTACTTGATACGGAATCCAGGTGGGGTGATGATGCTGGATTCCCGCTTTCGCGGGAATGACAATATGAAGTGTATTGTAAAGGTATCTCTGAGACACT
>JAUYHA010000195.1 GCA_030690265.1 Dehalococcoidales bacterium
AGCGGCAGAGATTTGGGCAGCTTATAGCCGGCACCAGATTTGAGGCAGGTGCCATTAACGTGGATGCAATCAGCCTGATGAGAAGTCAACTTACCCGTGAAGGCGCTATTTATAGCCGAATTAGTTCAGTCAGGTTAAAGAGTCTTTACCAATAACTCCCACATTCAAGGAGCAAGTGCAACAGTAGCGACCTCACTTGGCGTTTTGTAGCCCAGGCATTTCCTGGGTCTGTTGTTAATCCGTGACTCCACCCATGCCACCTGCTCGTCTGTTATCTTACTGAAATCCGTGCCTTTAGGGAAGTACCTCCTGACCATCCCGTTGACCTGCTCGTTTGCCCCTCTCTGCCATGAAGCGTAAGGGTCGGCAAAATAGCATCGTGTACCGATTGCCCTGGTAATGTACTCATGTCCCGAGTTCTCAGTCCCGTTATCCAGAGTAAGTGTGCGCCTGGCTTTCTCAGGCAATCCCTGCAGCCTCTGCACCACCGCGTCCGTTGTCTGCTCTGCTGTCTTCCTGTCGAGTCGTGTCAGAAGCAGCAGCCTGCTCTTGCGCTCCACCAATGAGTTCAAAGCCGCAAGGCTTTTCCTTGAAACCAGCGAGTCTCCTTCCCAGTGCCCATAACGACTGCGATTGTCCGCTGAAACGGGCCGCTCCATTATTGAAATTCTGTTGGGAATCCTAGTCCTACGCTCCTTTCTGCCAATTCCCTTATTCTTGCGCTTGCGATGCCCCCTCACCAGATGCCCTATAAGCTCCTGCCTGCCCTCGGTCTCCGGGTGGTAGATGTACTGGTATATAGCCTCGTAGCTGATACTGGCCCCCGCAATGTCCTTCCCTATCTTACCCTCGATAATCTCGGGAGACCACTCAAGGGCAAGCTTGTCCCGAACATATGAAACGATCTTGTCGTTCTTGAGCCTCGGCCTTTCTCCCGACTCGCGTTTTCTCTTCACGGCACGCGCGTGCGCCCTGTGTGAGAGATAGACCCTGTATGCTGGCGTGGAATTGCGACATATCTCTCTTGATAGCGTGCTCGGTGAGCGTCCTAACGCTTTCGCCATCGCCCGAAGGCTCAGGCTTTCCAACTTCATCTCCGTTATACTGTCCCTCTCTTCCAAACTCAACTGCTTATATCGTCTCTCCATATACACTTAGGGTAACTCCTTTGTAGCCCCAAGTGTTGCACTTCCTTATTGAACTGGCGTTTGGATCTTTTAGGGTATTCCCCCATATTTGCCGGTTAATTGTTACCACATCTAAACCGTGCGTTAACGCACGGTTTAGATGTGGTAACAATTAA
>JAUYHA010000037.1 GCA_030690265.1 Dehalococcoidales bacterium
ATTTTCGGTTAACCATACCGACGAAAGTCGGTATCCAGACGTGTAGGCTCATCCGGTATCGCCTGGATTCCGGCTGGAGTTTATCCCGTACCTGATACGGGGCCGGAATTGGGGGGCTGTAGCTAACGTTATTTTGAAGACGCTATACTAGCATCAGGAGAAATCAACGAAAAGAACACGGAAGCCCACAATTGCTGGCATCCTAAGTGAGCGACCGGTAGATGTTGCTTGACCAGTAACTGGAGGTAATCTGTTGAAGCATGCTGTTACTTTGATACCCGGTGATGGGGTAGGACCGGAGGTCATTGAAGCCGCCAGGCGAGTTCTCGAGGCTACCGGCGTGGAATTTCAGTGGGAGGTAATTCCGGCCGGCGAAACTGCCCTGGCAAAAGAGGGCAGCCTCCTGCCGGAGCGTCTCCTTGAGTCAATCAGGAAAAACAAGGTAGCCCTCAAAGGACCAACCACCACCCCGGTAGGTACCGGTTTTCGGAGTGTGAATGTAGCCCTGCGCAAGAAGCTTGACCTCTATGCCTGTCTCCGTCCCTGCCGGAGCTATCCGGGTATCCCTGCCAGATACGAAGATGTAAATATTGTGGTGGTCAGGGAAAACACGGAAGACCTTTATGCCGGTATTGAGTTCGCCAGAGGTAGTCCGGAAACGGAAAAACTACTTTCCTTCCTGAGACAGAACACTGAGGAAAAAGTGCCGGAAGGCTCCGGCATCTCTATCAAATTAATCTCTGGAAGGGGGACGGAAAGAATTGCCAGATTTGCTTTTGAGTATGCCCGGGCTAATGGCAGGAGAAAGGTAACCGCCGTTCATAAAGCCAATATTATGAAATTCACCGATGGGCTTTTCCTGGATGTCTCCCGTGAGGTAGCCAGGTCCTACCCCGATATTGAGTTTGAGGACAGAATTATCGATGAACTGTGCGCCCAGCTGGTGCAGCGTCCTCAGCAGTTCGATGTGCTGGTGCTGCCCAACCTTTATGGAGACATTGTCTCTGACCTGTGTGCCGGACTTATCGGGGGTCTGGGGGTTGCTCCGGGGGCGAATATCGGCGCTGAGCTGGCTGTTTTCGAGCCGACCCATGGTAGCGCTCCCAAATACACCGGTCTAAACAAGGTAAACCCGCTGGCAGCAATTCTATCCGGGGTTATGATGCTCCGCTATCTTGGCGAAAAACAGGCTGCCGACAGGCTGGAAGCAACTGTTGTCGCCATTGTAGCTGAAGGTAAATCGGTTACCTATGACTTAAAACCGAATCGGGATGACCCCACCGCCGCCGGCACCTCCCAGATGGCTGATGCCATAATCAGCAGGCTGAAAGAAAAAATACTTTAAGCTGGTTTGTTCAGCGGTGTCATGGTAAGCAGCTGCCGGGCAATAGCCGGATACTGGGCGATAAAACAGAGTTCATCAGCAACAAGGGGTTTCTGGGCAAGCACATTAGCATACCGGGCCAGCTCAAGGATTTCCTCAGCATCCTCTCTGTCTTCAAACTCTATTTCCATCTTGCCCATAATATGACTGAAGCCGGATATTCCGCTATATTCGCCAGAGGCTATTTCCCTGCCCGTCTCAACCAGCTCCGGTTCGCCTCGACCCAGCTCCTTAAAATCATACAGTTCGTAGTTGTGCGGGTCCTTTAGCACACCGTCAGCGTGAATACCGGAGGCATGAGCAAAGGCATTGGCTCCTACCCCGGGCTGGTTTATGGGGATGGGAACGCTAAAGGCATAGCTGGCATACTTGCAAATTTTCCACGCCTTTGTCAGGTGGATTGGCATACCGAACTTATATTTCCTGCCAATTCCTTTAGCCTTTCTTAGCGCCAGCACCACCGCAACCAGGTCAGCATTGCCAGCCCTTTCTCCGATTCCGTTAATGGTCGTGTTAATATAGGCATCCTGCCCGCCATCAAGGGAGCCCATTGCCCCGGCAACCGAGTTGGAGACAGCCATTCCTAAATCGTTATGACAGTGGATTTCAATGGGCATTGCCACTTCTTGAGCCAGCTTTTTGCAGGTATCATATATGGTAAAGGGATTATCATAGCCAAGGGTATCACAGTATCTGAACCTGTCGGCTCCGTGCTCCCTGGCTAAAGAGCCAAAGCGAATCAGGAAGTCAATATCCGTCCTCGAGGCATCTTCAGCATTAATGCCGATACTTTGAACGCCGTGCCTTTTTGCCGCATCTATAGCCTCCACGGCCATCGTCAATATGTCCTCTCTACTTTTTCTACCCTGGAACTTTCCTTGAATCATCTGGTCGGAGGTAGAGATAGAAAGATTGAGGTCCTTGATTTCCGGCACCAGCTCAAAGGCTTTTTCCACATCCTCAACCTGTGCCCGTATCCATCCCTCCAGGCGGATAGGCTGAAGGACGCCCATCTCCTGTAATTTAAGGTTTGCCCGAAGGTAATTGGACTCGTGCCTGGTAGTGGGGAAACCAAATTCGCTCTGGTAAACTCCCATCTCGTTCAAGTAGATATTTATCATGGTTTTTGCCAGCTTGGATAGCCCCAGCCGGGCCGTCTGAACCCCATCACGGTTGGTAACATCCAGTAAATAAATCTTAGCCATCTTTCAGTCCCTTCCTTACTAAAAATAGTAGGTATTTATCTCGTAACTGTCAAGCTAACCGGAAGAATATAAAGAAGGTCGTTTATCAATGTCATTGCAAGCGGAGCGTGGCAATCTATAAGATTTATTGAGATTGCCACCGGGTCCTTCCAAGGAAGGACTCCTCGCAATGACACAAAAATGTTTCTAAACACTCCTAAAGAAGCACTTGACGCTGGCTTTAGCGCCTGATATTATCAGACGGCTCACCCGGAATTTTATATGGAGAAGGTGGATGAATTTTATTGAAAAGCTGGCCGGTGCCGCCCGAAAAAATAAGAGCCTGCTCTGTGTCGGGCTTGACCCTGACCCAAAACTAATGCCGGCTAAAACGGGCGTTGTTGAATTCAACAAGGCAATTATTGAGGCTACATCTGACCTGGTATGCGCTTATAAACCCAACTTTGCCTTCTACGAAGCTCTGGGAACCGAGGGCATTGATGCCCTGAAGCGCACGGCAGAGTATATACCTGAAGACATCCCGATAATAGCTGATGCCAAGCGTGGTGACATAGGCAATACGGCTAAGGCTTATGCTCAGGCGCTCTTTGAGGTTTTTAACTTTGATGCTGCCACCGTTAATCCCTACCTCGGCTTTGATTCAATAGAGCCCTTCCTCCAGTATCAGGACAAGGGAATATTCATATTGTGCCGCACTTCCAACGCCGGCGCTGCCGATTTTCAGTCTCTCCGCTGCGAGGTAGAAAATGGCTACCGTCCCCTGTTTGAGATAGTTGCCGTCAAGGCTAAGGAGTGGAACATACATGGCAACATTGGGCTGGTTGTCGGCGCCACCTATCCTGAGGAATTGAGACTGCTCCGGCAGAGTCACCCTGATATGCCCCTTTTGATACCGGGTATCGGCGCCCAGGGGGGAGACCTTGCTTTAACCGTGCGCTACGGGGCTGATGCCCGGGGAGAAAAAACAGTCATCAACTCATCCCGGCAAATAATCTATGCCTCAGCGGGAAAGGATTTCGCTGAGGCATCACGGCGGGCTGCTTCAGAACTACGGGAACAAATCAACCACCATCTTTCTAGCCTTTAATTATGAGCTGCCAGGCTACCTTGAACTTTAAGTCTTTACCAATAACACAGGCAGGGTTATAATAACTGGGATACCTGAATCTGTTGAACCGGAGGTGTAATTTGGTCGCTTTATATCTGACCTCCCAGGAGAAGGGCAGCGGCAAAACCGCAATCGCCGCTGGAATCGGTAAGCACTTGCTGGGCGGGGGCAAGGAAGTGGGTTTCTTTAAGCCGATTATCATCGGCAGCCAGAAGCAATCAACTGAAGGCGACAGTGACGCTGAATTTATCAGGCAGTCCTTCTTCTTAGCTGAGCCGGTAGAGCAGCTAAATCCGGTTATCAGCGGTGGAAGCAGCCTGGATAGCCTCAAGGAGGCTTACGCCGGGGTCTCTCAGGGTAAAGACGTAGTCATTATCGAAGGTTCCTCTGAACAATACCCGGCTGCCCCCGGCATAGTAAAAGCATTAAACGCCAGATTAATTATTATTGAAAGCTATTCCAGGGAGCCGGTAGAGATACCTGATGGGTATAAGAGTTTCGGGGAATCTCTGCTGGGTATAGTGCTGAACAAGGTGCCGGAAAGCAGGAGAGAACAAGTCCTGAGCCAGGCGTCTGCCCGGCTTGACAGGTCAGGAATCGCTCTTCTCGGGGTAATACCTGAAGACCGGGCCCTTCTTGCCCTGACCATCGGTGAACTGGTGGAGCGTATTCAAGGAGAGATATTCCGTGGTGCTGAGCAATCGGCCGAGTTAGTGGAAAATATTATGCTCGGGGCCAATGTTGTTGACCCGGGCCCCGACTATTTTGGTCGTAAAGCCAACAAGGCGGCTATAATCAGAAGCGAACGCCCGGATATGCAGATGGCGGCTATGGAGACTTCAACCAGGTGTCTGGTTCTTGCCGGCGATACTCCGCTGAAGCCGGTGGTTCTCTATAAGGCTGAAGAGAAGAATATCCCCATTATCTTGGCCAGAGACAGTGTTGCCGGTATCATAGCCAAAATTGAGGATACTCCGGGTAAATTTAAGTTCAACCAGGACCGTAAACTGCCACGGCTCAGCGGAATTCTGGAGCAGCACTTCTCTTTTCCGACGTTGTATAAAGGATTAGGTTTGGCCAGCTAGTGTAGTGCATCTTACGCTTCGGTATTTTCGGTTAACCATACCGACGAAAGTCGGTATCCAGACGTGTAGGCTCATCCGGTATCGCCTGGATTCCGGCTGGAGTTTATCCCGTACCTGATACGGGGCCGGAATTGGGGGGCTGTAGCTAACGTTATTTTGAAGAC
>JAUYHA010000040.1 GCA_030690265.1 Dehalococcoidales bacterium
CTGCTATTGCATGAATAACTTTAAGTGTGTATAGATGTGAAATATATTAATAACAACCGGATAAAGTGGCCGGTCGTAGTTTTTGCTCTGGCTTTAATAGTGACCAGCAGTTGCAATACTGAGGATGTTTCGTCTGGGTCACCTGTCGCGGTGCCTGGAGCCTCGCACCTTGGTGCGGCAAGACTCACCTATGAACACACCGTTGAGTTACAGGCTGGGGAGACGGTGTCTATTGAAGTTACGCTGGAGACGCGTAAAGACGGACCGGGTAAATTCGGCGGCAGGTTATACCGGGTAGCCAGAGAGTACAGTGAAGAAACAATACCCATGCCCGGTGGCTTAGAGGTTCGTCTGAAACCATCTGAATTCACGGCACGTCCGAATAGAACTTACCACGCCTCTATTATTATAGAGACGACACCTGAACTGGCCCCGGGTGAATATATCTTGCGTTTCGAGCATGAACTGGAGGGTGCCTTTAGGGGCAGCGGATGGATTACGGTCGCTGTGAAATAATGGGAAGCAGGAAAATGGTTAAGCTACTAATAATATTGGTACCGCTTATACTCTTGTTGGTGCCCGCTTCCTGCACTTCAACACCACTAGAGCCGGAAGAGGAAGCATGGGCTGTAGCACCGGAAAGCTGGCAGGTTGGGGAACACTGGCGATATTCGCCGCAGTCTATTTGGGGGGACACACTTATTGCCATGGACGGAAAGTATATCTATGCATACAATCTGCAAACACGGGAAGAACAGAGACTCAAAGAAATTCCGGTTGATTACCTGGTTGAAGAACCCTCTATCTATGAGGATAAAGTTGTCTGGTCGTCCACCTATTACAGTGAAGAGTTCAGAATGTCCCGCCAAAAAGATTTCGATAATCTTAACTGGGACGTCTTTTTCCTTGACCTGAAGACCGGCGAGGTGCGGCAGATTACCACCGATGAACACGCCCAGATAAGACCCCGGATATACGGCGACACTATCGTCTGGCTGGACAACCGCCATGAAGAGGATGACGAATATCCCCACTATTTTGATGTCTACGCTTACGACCTCAAAACAGGA
>JAUYHA010000052.1 GCA_030690265.1 Dehalococcoidales bacterium
CCTTCTCCAGAATGTGGATGCCAAGACCCTGGGAGTGCTGGAGCAAGAGCTGATACGGGAAGGCGTCTCCCACGAGGAAATCAGGAGTAGCCTGTGTGATATCCACCTTGAAGTGCTCAAAGACAGCCTGGTTGCCAAGAGATTGGAAGTCTCCGCACCCCACCCGGTACATACCTTCATGCAAGAGCACGAAATTATTCTGGACAGCCTGAAAAGGCTGCTTGAACTGGTAAACAGGCTAAAGACAACAATCAGCTTCGAAGATATGGGAGAAGACCTGGAAGAACTGGAGGACGTTGCCCATCACCTGGTAGAAGCGGAAAGCCATCACCAGCGTGAGGAGGATGTCCTTTTCCCCGAACTGGAAAAGCACGATATTGTTGAGCCGCCCCAGATTATGAGGATGGATCACGGGGAGTTCAGACCGAGAAAGCAGGAGTTATACCAGCTCTCCCACAATGCTCAGCAACATGACTTCAGTGAATTCAAAAGCAGGGTCATTGAACTGGGTGAATACCTGACTCGCGAGCTGCCAAGCCACATCTTCAAGGAAGATAACATCCTCTACCAGATTGCTCTACAGGTGCTGAGCCCGGGGGAATGGGAGAGAATCAAGAGGCTCTGCGACGAGCTGGGCTACTGCTGCTTTACACCGGAACAAGAAGGAGGTAAAGAAATGACTGACCTGGATTTAAGACAAATAATGCCTTTCGAGAGGCACGAACTGATATTCCAGAAATGGGACGAGCTAAAGCCCGGTGAAACACTCCGTATTATTAATGACCACGACCCCAAACCACTTCACTATCAGTTTGAAGCCGAATACAAGAATCAGTACCAATGGGAATACGAGCAGGAAGGCCCCAAAGACTGGATAGCAAAAATAACCAGGGTCTGAAGAAAAGACTCAAACGATAGTATTATAGCCACAGAGCAGGTGACACTATTTGGAAAATACAAATTGAGGAGTTGCCATTATGGTAAGTGCGAAAAAGCCGACTGACCTTCTGAAAGAAGACCATCAAAATGTGCTGAAGAAACTGGATTCTCTGGATGAGATGATAGGCAACCTTGACCAGAAGGATAAAGTTGCCGCTCCCCTGAAGGAAGTGTCTTCATTCTTTCAAACCGATTTCTGGGTTCACTTTGATAAGGAAGAGCAAGCCCTCTTCCCCGAGCTGGAAAAGTTTATTCCGCGGGAATCAGGCCCTCTTGGCGTTATGCTGGCGGAGCACGAGGACCTGCGGAAAACTAACGCCGATTTTCAGCGAACCGTCAGCGAGTATCTCGGGGGTGCGGATAATCCGGAGACCATGGGCGAAATTCAGCAACAGGGTAGCCACTTTATAACCGTGCTGCGGGACCACATCTTTAAAGAAGACAACATCCTGTTCAGTATGGCTGACGCGCATCTCGACCAGCATCAGATGGATAAGGTGGCTGAGCTTTTCCTCAAGATAGACGGAGGGCATGTTCTGGAAGGAAAGCAGGAAAGAGGTGTAATTGAGATGCTCCGCGGTAGACGCAGCTGTAAAGATTTTCTGGACACTCCGGTATCGCCAGAGATTCTGTCAGAATTGGTTGATATTGCCCGCTACTCTCCTTCCGGCGCCAATAAGAATACCTGGCGTTTCATCATCATAACGGAGCGCCAGACTTTAGACCGCCTAAGTGAAACTGCCCGCACCTGCTCCTGGTTAAACTCCGCTCAGGCAGCCATTGCCGTTGTGATAGACCCTCTCTCCACACGCTACTGGCTGGAGGATTGCTCCGTAGCCGCCTATTCCATCTGGCTGGCGGCAGAAGCTCGCGGATTAGGTGCCGCCTGGGCAGCGATGCATCAGGGTGACAAACCTGAAGAAAGCGTCCGGAGACAGAAGCATGTCAGGGAAATCCTATCCATACCGGACGAGCTAGCCGTACCCATGGTTATTGGTCTCGGCTACCGCAAGTCCCCGCCGGCAGAAAGGGAACGCCCGGCTCTGGAGGAAATAATCAACTGGGAAAGCTACCCTATTTTGTAGTTTATACATAGTTAAGGGGAATAAAATAGCTAAACTTTTTAACAGGCTAACCACCAAAAAAGAGAGAGACCTGGTGGTGCTGAGAGATTTCATCTCTATCTATTGCCGGGAAAAGCACGCCGGAGCGGCCAGAGACGTCTTCCCGTTCAAAGATGAACGATTACGGCAGGCTCTGGGGGACATAGAGCTAATTCTCTGCCCGGATTGTACCCGGCTCTTCAGCCACGCCACAGCCAAACTGATGCTCTGCACCTATGACCCGAAACCGATGTGCAAAAAGTGCCAGACTCACTGCTATGCTCCGGGCTACCGGGAGCAAATTCGAGAAGTGATGAAATTTTCGGGCATTTACCTGATAAAACACGGCCGGATTGACCTGATAGCCCATTATTATCTATGAGAGGGGAAACACGAAGACGTTAAAGACCTCCCTTGTTCAGGCAATGGAAGCTCACTTTGGGCAGGACAGAAAGAGAATCAACCATGCCCGCAGGGTGACCGGGTATGCCGAGGAGCTACTGAAGCAGGAGGGAGGAGACTATTCCATTGTGATTGCCGCCGGGCTGCTCCACGATATAGGCATTAAGGCAGCCGAAAAGAAGTACGGCAGCACCAGCGGCAAGTACCAGGAGAAAGAGGGCCCGCCCATTGCCCGTGAAATCTTATCCCGGTTGAATTTCCCCGCAGAGCAAATCGAGGAAATTTGTCAGATAATCGCCCATCACCACAGCCCGGGGAAAATTAACACCCGGAACTTCAAGATACTTTACGATGCCGACTGGCTGGTGAACCTGAAGGACGAGTATGATATTAAAGATAAAGATAAACTAGCCAGTATTATCAACCGGGTATTCCTTACCCCGAGCGGGAAAGCTATGGCTAGAGAGAGTTATCTATCAAACTAAGACTGTAGTCAGAATGTTGATAATGAAGTAACAATTGATATAATTAGTTAAAAGACACTTGAGGAGGGCAGGAATGAGCGTCAAAGTTATCGACAACAAATCAGGCAAAGAGACCGCTGGCAAATATGCCTCGGTTAAAGCCGGCCAGGTCAGTCTTTATTCCGGCATTATGTCAGATAAGAAGGGCGGCTGGCGGGGTTGCGGTAAACGAAGCGTCTTCTCTATGGAAGAGGTAACTATCACTGCTGATGACCCCGGCAAAGAACTGAAACAATAAAATAAGGTATTGCCTTCAATATCAAGGAAAACAGCCCAGCTGGCAAGCACTGATTTTTATCTTTAACCAGGTAGCTGTATCGCCAATTTCCTTCAGGCTGACCCCAAGTTTCCTGCCTACCTTGAAGGCTCCCGCACAGGGCAAGCGTCCCTCAAGCAGAGAACTTTTTATCTCTCCGGCGACCGTCTCGTTAATAGCCTCAGATTCAAATTCAACAGGCTTGGCTTTTTCCAGCTTAAAGCAACCCAACTGGCAGTTGATAATCCTTTTCCCCAGCCGGTTAGCCACATCGCCAACGGCTTTTGGAGCTACTTTCTGCTCTCTAGCTACCTCAAAAGCAACGCTGCAGGGCAGATAGCCATCAACCAGGGAGGCTCTTATTTTGCTTTCCAGTCTCGTTTCCATATTAAAAACCGTCGGCTAAGATTCATTCCCGCCGAGGATTATCTCAAGAGGACACCTGATGGCCTGGGCCGGGCAAACCGGTTCGCAATCAGTGCAGTAAAGGCAAACATCAGGGCTGACCATAACAGCCTTGCCATCCACCACTTTTACAGCACCGGTGGGACAGACCACAACACAGTCTCCACAACCGGTGCAACGCTCGACATCTATATCGGGTAACGGCAGCCTCACCATAGCCTGACTCCTCCCATAAGGATATTATCGGATACAAATCGGCCAGCCGTATACGACTTTTGTCAGAAAGCTACATCATCTCTTTCAGCTTCTCCGGCGAAACTACCATAACGCGGTGTCTCTCCATTTTGATTGCCCCGCTCTTTTCCATGTGCCTCAGCGCCCTGCCGATAACATCCCTGACCGAGCCTACCATAGCTGCCATTTCATCCTGGGTTAAACGGGGCACTGGTGCTGCATCTTCAGCTACCGCCATACCCAGAAGCAGCTTCGCCAACCGGCTGACGACACTTTGAAAAGCCAGCTCCTCAACCTTGGCGGTCAGATGGCGCAGGCGCCCGGCGAAGAGCTTGAGGATAGCTAGTGCTGCCGGACAACCGGCTACCAGTGAAATAAGCGTTGCCCTGGGAATGAGATAAACCACGGTAGGCTCAAGAGCCGCAGCACTCGCCGGGTTAGGACCTCCATCAAAGACAGGCACATCATTAAAACTGTCCCCGGGCTGGGTAATAAGAAGCACCTGCTCTCTGCCTTCCGCCGAGCTCTTGAAAATACGTACCAGCCCCGATTTGACCACGAACAGACCCCGGCAGGGCTCTCCTTCCAGAAAGATAATCTCCCCTTTACTATAAGAAACCTCCTGAAGGTCTCTGCCTATTTGCTCCATTTCCTGGCTGCCAAGAGCTTCAAAATAAGACACTGATTTTAAGAAATCGGCGGGCAAAGCCATCAAAATCCGCCCTCCCAAAGCTACTACCTAAATCTTACTATAGCGGAATGACTTTTGTATATATTAAGAAAGTTTTGCGACAAAAGTCGTATCCCGTACTATACCTCGGATGATAGTCTGAAATAGACTAAGAATAGAATGTCTGTTATACTATTTGTGGAGACTATCCACAGTAAGAGGATATTATGGTACAAGATAAGTCATGTCCCGGTTCTCTAACCATTCGTGAGCCCATACCGGAATACATAAATTGCCCTAATTGTAGCACTGAAGTGGAAATCTGGACCGATGAGCTAAAGGCTACCTGCTCTAAGTGCGGTGAAAAGGTATATCGTGCCCAACAGGCTTCCTGTATTGACTGGTGTCCTCATGCTAAAGAGTGCGTGGGACCGGAAGTCTACGCAAGGCTCAAGCCGGGGGAAACAGTAGATGTATCTGAAGCCGATTCAGCCGTAGATGTTCTCAAGCGTGACCATGACCGTGTTCTGGAGACCCTCAGACTGTTACGCGGTGCTAACTTATGTCTTAAACTGGGCACTTTAACTCCCCAGTCGGCAATAAGAGAACGGGGGATTGAGCATCTGGCTAAAGTGCTGGACTTCTTTGACAAAGACCTTAAATTACACTTCCGCCGTGAAGAAGAGATACTTTTCCCGGCGCTGGAGAAGCATATCGGGCAGGATAAAAGTCCCACCACATTGCTGCTTAAAGAACATGAAGAAGTATGGAACACTTATGACCAACTAAAGGAAAAACTGGAGGGGCTGCAGGGGAACGGAAGTGAGCCAGATACGGCTACCACGGGCGGAGTAGAAGAAGTCATCCGTTGCATCGATAGCCTTTTGACAGAACACATCAAGAGGGAAAATGAGTCCCTTTTCCCTCTGGCTGCGAAGCTGCTCAACAGCGAAGAGCTTGAAACCACGAAACAAAAGTTACGAAAATTAAGCGTGTAAATAGATTTCAACTGCTAATCAATTAAGGAGGATTAGAAATGAAAGAAAAAATAGAGGCGGCCCTGGATAAAATACGACCGGCGTTGAGAGCCGATGGCGGAGACGCCGAGTTTGTAGATGAGCAAGATGGCGTGGTCAAAATCAGGCTTACCGGTGCCTGTGGCGGCTGCCCCATGTCAACGATGACACTACGACTCGGTGTGGAGCGGGTCATCAAAGAGGAAATCCCTGAAATCAAAGAGGTAGTTGCTGTTTAAAATAGAATTACAGCAATTCCTCAAGGCAATTATGCTATTTAGCCTCTAGATGACTCCCGATTTTCTCAGCTTGTCTATCTCATCCTGGCTCATATTGAGAAGTTCGGTAAGCAAAGGCTCAGTATCCTGTCCCAAATCAGGAGAGGTTCGCTCAACTTTAGCCGGCGTTCGGGAAAGCTTGATGGGTGAATTTATCACCTTTACTTTGCCCAGCCTGGGATGAGGAACTTCCACAATCATCTCCCGGGCTAAAACCTGAGGATGGCTGGCTACCTGGTCAATGGTATTAACCGGAGCACAGGGGATACCCACGGCCGATAGTTCCTCCAACCACTCGGCGGTCGTCTTTGTTTTCATCACCGACTTAAGAACCGGCTCAAGCTCCTGGTAGTGCTCCGAGCGTAATTCGTGAGTGTTATATCTCTCGTCATCTATAAGCTCTAACAGACCGGCAATAGCACAGAACAGCGCCCATTGATTTCGCATCCCGCCCACCATAGCCACGGCGATATAACCGTCTCTGGTTTCAAAAGCCTGGAACGGGGTAAACAAAGGGTGTCTGTCACCAGTGCGATGAGGCACCTTCCCGGTGGCAAAGAAACGGGCAAAGGCGTTCTCAAGTATGGCTACCTGGCAATCCAGCATACTCATATCCAGCATCTGCCCCTGACCACTTTTCTGTCGCTCCAGCAGGGCTGACAGGATGCCGGTGGCAGTAAATAGTCCGGTGGTAATGTCACCAAGAGCGGCCCCGGGTTTGAGCGGCTGCCCGTCCGGCTCGCCGGTGAGACTCATCATGCCGCCCATCGCCTGAACGATAATATCCAGGGCACGGTAGGGCGCGTAGGGACCGGTCTGACCAAACCCGGATATTGAGGCATAGATGATTGCCGGATTCTCCCTTTTTACCACTTCGTAACCCAGCCCCAGTTTATCCATCGTCCCCGGCAAAAAGTTCTCTACAATCACATCAACCTTTTTAACCAGTTTCAAAAAGACTTCTTTTCCCTCAGGAGTTTGTAAATCAAGAGTGAGACTCTTTTTACCGCGGTTAACGCTCAGGAAATAGAAGCTTTCGCCGTCAACCAGTGGACTGTTGCCCCGGGCTAAGTCTCCCGTCTCCGGCCTTTCCACCTTGATAACCTCGGCACCAAGGTCACCGAGAATCATGGTGGCAAAGGGGCCGGCCAGCACCCAGCTCAGGTCTAGAATCCTGATACCCTCCAGAGGACCGGTCATAGATTGCTCCTTGTTTCTTGTCATTTTATTTAGAGATGGCTACCCTGTGGTCCGATAAACTCTTTCTCAATAAAGTCAGCCAAACCTTTTATATCGTCTAAAGAAAACTGCTTCATCCCGGCTGGCAAAGGTTCGTCAGTAACTATAGCGGCCAGCCCTTTGATATTGGCTGATGGTGAGCTAACTTCCCGGCGCCGGACCTCAATCTTGGGTGTTTCATCCCGCTTGAAACCCTCAGCGAGGATAATATCGTAGCTTTCTCCTAAAAACCGGACTATCTCATCAAGCGGCGTATCCGAAGTGACCGGTTTGATGAGCACCAGTTCATTTTTAGAGCTGAGGACCGTAGCTTCACTCCCCGCCTGAAGAAGGCGCCAGCTATCTTTATTCGGCTCATCAAAGGTAGTCCCGTGGGGAGCATACTTGATGGTAGCCACCCTGTAGTCCCTCAATTTTAGCTCCCGAATCAGTTTCTCGATAAGGGTTGTCTTTCCTGAGTTGGAACTGCCGATAAATGAAACGACGGCTGACATCCTCTCTCCCCAAATATCCTCGTGCCGAGTCTTATCATATTGGCGCCCTCTTCAATGGCTATCCGGTAGGAATCCGACATCCCCATTGAAAGATACTTCATCTCGACACCGGGTAAATTAAGTCGCTTAATCTTTTCAAAAACTCTCTTGGTTTCAATAAAACAAGGTCTTAGCGCCCCGGCTTCTGCGCCAGCAGGCCCCATAGTCATCAGCCCCATTACTTTAAGGTTTGAAAGGGACAAAACCTCTCTTACCAGTTTTTCCGTATCCTCCGGCAGGACGCCGGATTTCCGGGCTTCTTTGCCGCTGTTTATCTCGATAAGCACCGGCATTACTTTACCAATTTGAGCACACCTGCGGTCAATCTCTGCGGCAATTGCCACAGAATCAAGGCTCTCTATCATATCAAAAAGCTCCACCGCTTTTTTCACCTTGTTTTTCTGGAGAGACCCGATTAAGTGCCATTTTACTCTACGGCCGACTACAGCATAAGCTTTTTCCGCCTCCTGGACATAGTTTTCTCCCACGATTTTTATGCCAGCCTTCACCGCCTCCAGCACTTCCTCCGGCTGTCTCGTCTTGGCGGCGGCTACCAGCTCAACACCATCAGGCAGCTCACTTAACAACTCTTTTACATTCCGCTCAATAACACTCATAAACTTATCATCCTTCGGCTTATATAAAGCATAGGTAAAGGGTAATAACCTGTCAAGCCGCACCACTTGTCATTGGAAACGATTATCTCTAAAATGAAAAGAGTCAAGACACTGTCTCAAACAGCTTCGGGTATGCCCCTGTAGCTCAGGCGGATAGAGCAGCGGTTTCCTAAACCGTGTGCCCGGGTTCGAGTCCCGGCAGGGGTACCACCTTTTTGAAGCTAAAATCCGATGTTTTTATGGTCTCTTAATATACATAACCAGTCTGTGCTACTAATTTGCTACTAATTTATTTTCTGATGGCATCTTTTTCACTTCGGTTTATGAGCTTGTCAAAACCTATTGCTGCCGCCTCTTGAAGTCCGGGGGATATATGGCTGTAAAGGTCAAGAGTTGTTGATATGGTCGCATGGCCTAGCCTCTCTTGGACTATCTTGGGATGCACACTTTGTTTGAGCAATAAGGAGGCGTGGGTATGTCGTGCATCATGTAATCGAATTCCTTTTAATCCGGTACGTTTCACAAGCTTGGTCCAGGCATGGCTTATCGTATCCGGTAATAGCGGCTGTCCTTCGAAGTTACTGAATACCAAATCATCTTCTTTTAGCGAGATCCCTAGCGTGGCTCGTTGTGCCTCTTGTTTATCCTTATACTCTTGTAGTAGAAGGGCAGCAGAAGGGGGTAGTGACACCATGCGACGAGCTTTAGCCGTCTTGGTAGCTCTAAAGACAATCTCACCAGTCCGTAGATGGTGAAGGCTGCGGGTAACACGTACTTGGCATAAAAGTAGGTCTAAGTCAGACCATCGCAAGGCCAGAAGCTCGCTTCTCCTCATTCCCGTAAACAGCGCCATATAGAATAGCACATAGTAGGGTGTCTCTTTAGTAGCTTCGAGGAATGTGTTCAGGTCATCTTCGGTCATGGTATGCATCTCAGAATGCTGCGGGCGTGGGGGAGTCACAGCGTCTGCCGGGTTGCGGCTTATCAGTCCCGATTTAAGAGCCATTTTAAAAGCACGATGAATACAGGTGTGATGATGTGACACTGTTGTTTGGCTGAGTGTCCCTTTGTCATTAAACCGGCCGCCTGATAACTTTTCAGAATAGTAATGCTGAAGGTGCTCAGGTTTTAGTTGCCCTAGTGGAACACTCCCCAATGCCGGAATAAGGTGACAACGCACAATACTTTCATACCCTTCCGCCGTCCTAGGAGAAAGACTAGGCCATACGTAATCCTTAAGCCATCCTTCAAGGTAACTGGCGACGGTGGTTTTATCGGGTTTGATGTAGCTGCCATTATCAAGATCGTTAATTAGTTTTGCCATGTGCTTTTCGGCTTCACGTTTAGAGGATCCGGCGGTTATCCATTGCTGTTTACGCTTGCCGGTAGACGGGTCTAAGCCAAGCTGGAGAACGATAGTGTAATTGTTGCTTCCCTTTCGCTTGATAATTCTGCCTCTCATTTTATTCCTCCTGATCTTGCTGTTTCATAAAGAATGGCGGTCATCAGATGCAACATTCCATGTTCCTGAGCTATCTGTGATTGATTAATGAATTCACGAAGGGCGACAAGCCCGCCCTTTTCAATGCTATCGAAGCAATCGTCTATCATTTTCGTTTCTTCGGGAGAGAGCGGGCGTTTTTCATGCCGCTCGATGTCCTGGAGAGTCATTGCTCGTTCCTTCTCCACGGCATCGATAATGGCCTCTTTATGGTCGGGAAGCAGCGCATCCCACCAGGATATCAAAACATCATGATTCAAGAAGTCTTCGGAGTGGAAATAGAGCCTGTCAAGATCAGCCGTGTTCGGGTATTGCTCATTCATTTGTTCGCTTACACGCTCTCTTTTTACGTAGCTACTCGCGATAAAATCCAGCCATAAAAGTCCGTCAGATAATTCACTGATCAGTGGTTCGGCCACGCGGTATAACCTGGCCATCCATCGAGCTTCTCTGACAGTTAGTACTCTAGACACGTCTTCATCGTCGCCATATTCCGCCTTCAATTTTTGTATCTTAATAAGCACAGGAATCATGTCATGAGGAATATTGTAGTAAGAACAGGCTCCTATGCTCCACGGTCTTTCGAGCTCGCTTGGCTGTTTATTGCGGGCTTCGGATATCATCCTCGCCAGGGTATCTTCGGTCGGGGAAACTTCACCCATCTTCTCGATGAGGTCCTGGAGCCGCACCGCCAGGGCTCTTCTCGGCATGGTTTTACTGTCGTGGATAGCCTGGCTGATTATCAGTTGCCTTACTTCGCTTGATATTCTTCGGCCTCTACCAGTCTTTTTGCGAATCATTCCTTATGTTCCTCATAAATAATATAAACTGTACCTTGCATACGTTATTATGATTCCTTTAATATTAGTAGAAACCGAGAAAGATGTCAATACCCTTTCAGAAATATTTTTGGAGACCGCCATGATAGCAAACCGACTTAAAGAATACCGCGAAAAAGCAGGACTTTCCCAGACCGAACTGGCCTGGAGGTCAAAGATGGCCGGGCAGAACATCAGCGCATTCGAGCGGGGTACGCTGGCTCCCTGGCCTAAAGCGAAGAAGGCTCTCGCCGAAGCCCTGAAAGTGGCTGAAAACGAGCTATTCCCTGAGGAAAACAGGAATGGGAAAGACAACGGCTGATCGCCTGGTTTATTCCATACCTGAAGCAGCTCATGCCCTCCACTGCAGCAAGAGCCTGGTATACGACCTCGTAAAGGCTGACAAACTGCCGCATGTCCATCTGTCGGAGAAGCGTGTAGTGATACCGGTAGCTACATTGGAGAAATACCTGAAGGAACAAAGCGAGGGCAGCAATGAGTAATTTATTGACGGTTAGCCTTTACCGGCTGTGCGCGGTTAGATAATTCATTTCGAGGAAGAGAAATGCAAAATGAAAATGGTGTTAAGCCCGTCTTCTCTGAAGCTATCCCCGAACTCTTGACGGCCCATTTCCGCCAACTAAATGAAGACAGTGGTATCAGCGTTGATGTTATCAAAGAGAGAGGCTACCGCAGCCTCTTGGGTAAATCAGAACTGGAGAAGCTGGGCTTTGCCAGGACACAGTGTCGCACACCCGGCCTACTTATTCCTCTATGGGGAGTAGATGGCATTGGTACTGTCGGCTACCAGTTCCGGCCGGACAGCCCCAGGCTTAACAACAAAGGCAAGCCAATCAAGTACGAAAATCCCCGCGGCACACCGGTAAGACTGGATGCGCCGCGGGCATGCCGGGAGCTGCTCGGCAATCCCGGTGTTCCAATATGGTTTGTGGAGGGTGTTAAGAAGGCGGATTCGCTGGCCAGCCGCGGGGAATGCTCCGTTACCCTGACCGGCGTGTGGAACTTCAAGGGAAGGAACTCGCTGGGGGGTACCACCGTACTGGCTGATTTCGACTACATCGCCCTGAAGGACAGGGAGTGCTATGTCTGCTTTGACTCTGATTACCGGGACAATCCCTCGGTCAGCAAAGCCGCCGCAAGGCTGGCTGAGCACCTTCGCCGGAAAGGCGCCCGGGTCAGGGTTGTCTATCTGCCGGCGGGAGAGCAGGGAGAAAAGGTAGGGGTAGACGACTTCCTGGTTCAGAGGCACTCAATTGATGAACTTAAAGCCCTAGCGACACCATTTAAAAATAAGGAGGAAGAGGACCACGAAGATGAGGTCTTCGCCAGCCACTTTGACCTGAAAGGGCTGTGGCTGGAAGTGAAGAAGCTTGATGGCAGCTATGCCTTTGCTCATATCAACGGTTCCGGCGGCGTTGTCCTGAACTCCGAAGCGGTTTCGGGCAGGCTCCGTCTCATCCCTCGTCGTTTACCTGAAGTAGATAGGCAACCTATTTCCATCGTGGGACTTCCGGATGAGAATATTGAAAACGCAAGGCTACTTGAACCAAAAGAGCTCTACGGCAAGGTCAAGTCTCATATCGGGAAATACGTTGACCTTGCGGAGCTCGACCTGGACCTCTGCACCATGTATGTCCTTTTCACCTGGTTCTACCGCAAGGTCAATACCGTCGCCTATCTTCGCTTCCTCGCGGACACCGGCAAGGGTAAGACAAGAGGAAAGAAGGTCATTGGTGATTTATGCTTCTATCCGCTGTATGCTTCCGGCGCCAGCTCTTTCTCCGGCATCGCCCGAACCCAGCAGCAGTGGCGGGGTACTCTGGTTATCGACGAGGCGGACTTTGCCGGTGAGAAGGAAAACCAGATCACCAAATACCTCAACCTCGGCTTCGAGCGCGGGCAGTACTATATCCTTAGTGATAAACAGGACCCGCGCTCCCAGGACTACTTCGACGCCTTCTCGCCCAAGGTACTCGCCATGCGCGAGCCGTTCCATGACAACGCCACCGAAGGTAGGCTCCTCTCTATCGCGATGCATGAGACATCAAACCTGAATATCCCCATCATCCTGTCCTCAAGCTATTACGAGGAAGCCAGGGTGCTGAGAAATGAACTGGCCATGTTTGCCCTGCGCCACTGGGACGATATCGATGCCACCAGGATGCTGTCCTTCGATGACCTGAGCATTGAGCCGAGACTGAAGCAGCTGGCCATGCCACTATCTATCATCTTCCAATTATGGCCTGAAGGGGTAGGGCAGTTTCGCCGATATCTTATCGCCCGCCAGCAGGAAGTGCGCCGGGTAAGGAGCATGTCCTGGGAGGGTTCGCTGGTCAACATGGTGATTGCCATGGCTGCCGGAGACCAGGAAGTCGGCGCGGAGTTCAGCGAGTACATCAGACCTGGAACCGACGAGCCGGAAGCGGTAACTCCCAGCATGGTGGCCAGGCAGCTCAAGTCGTCAGTAAAGGCGATTACACAGGCCCTGACATCGGTAGGCTTTCAGGTGGAGAAACGGTGGATTACGCTTCACAGAGAGAGCCGGGAGGTTAAGAAGCAGGTCAGGGCTTATACCGTGCCGGATACCCGGACATGGTCGGAAATCACCAGCCGATATTACTATGCCGATGACGGCAATCTGGCTGTTGAAATACCACAGTGTTTGCAATCATCAAAATATGCCCCGTCTGCAGAAGCGTCACATCCGTCACAAGTGTCTCAGAAAATGTCCCAACACCCCGAAAATGTGACGGTTGAGACAGATGTGACACGTGGGAACACGCCGAAAAGAAAAAACGGTAATAAACCGGCTTATCCTTGCTCTGTCTGCGGGTCGAAAAACTGGTGGCGGCGGGACGGTACATGGCTCTGCGGGCGCTGCCATCCGGAGCCTCAGGGAAAGGAATTATTCAGGCTGCCCGATGCCAGGGGTGGGTGACCCCGTAAGGGGTATCTAATGGAGCTAATTAACAGGCCATTACGCAAGCTGCTTAAAAGGGGCTCCATCGTATAGGTAGGTTGGTGGGTTGACACGTTAAAGGAGGGAATTATATGAGATTCGTCCATGGATATGTCGCGGATGTCGATGAGGCCGTTGCCCTGGTACTTCGCGAGGCGGGCCGAGTTGACATGACTCAAGAAGCTGCCGATCTTTTTCTAACGTCGATAGACACCACCAAGCTCCGGACAGACGCAGAGAAGGCGGTAGATACCGAGGTGAGGCGCCGGTACGGCCGCAACGCCCGCTGGCAGGGCGAGCTGTATTTTGTGCCGCTGCCGCGGCTGCGGTATGAAGCGCTGCCGGTACCGCTGCTTATGTTCAACCTTCAGCCATACCTGGTAGCCGGATTAGCGATTCTTAATACTGACCATTCGCCTTATATTAATCTGGCAGGCCCTATCGGCAAACCGGAGAAGCTGATATTACCGCTGGAGTTCTTACAGACGATGCTGGATGAAACGCTGGACAGCTTCCATATCGTGGCCAAAGACGGCACCCGCACCAACTGGAAGGTACCTTTCTTACAGGAGCCGCTACGCCTCCCTGACGGGTTCCTGCACGACCTCTCATGTGAACTGGAGAGGAAATCGGTGCTTTCCTGGCTCCTGGGTTATGGTGATAATGGCAGAGGCGTGATGCCCCAGGTAGTAGGCAGCCTGCTCGGTCTCCAGTTCCGTACGGTGCCCACGACCAGCCTATCAGATAAACAACTATGGAGCCAGGATGACGTCCTGGAGACGCTGATACGGATGTTCGGCGCTCAAAAGGCAAGGACACTGCTAAACACAGCGTTACCTCATCTCAAGGCAGATATGACTAACGAAGAGGCCATCAGACTGATTATTCAGATGGCCGGTAAGGAGAGCTAAGCTATGGAAAACAATATTACCACCGAAGAACTGGGGCAGATAATCAGGGCAGCGCGGGTACTGGCAACGGATTTTAATGAGGAGCAGGTTCAGTCGCTGTCTTTCGCCTGGCAGCAGCTAGCGGATACCGGCTTTCTGGACGCTGTCTGGGGTATGGTCCGTCTCCAGAAGGAGCAGGGAACCTCCTGCTCGGGAGCCCTGGACGCGAATAAGGAGCTTCTGAAACAGAAGAAAAAACTTGAAAGCGAGCTGGCCATCCTTGGAGAGCGGGTGAAGCTGGAGCAGAACAAGCGTAACGAGGCCATAAATGTAAATCAGCAGCTGGCCAGTCAAATCAACGCGGCTAAAAACGAGCTTCAGGCTACCCAGGCCGCCATCCAGAAGGAACAAGAGCAGCTATCATCTTTCCAGGAAAAGGCTGAGAAGAAAAAGAGAAGCATCGAAAAAGAGCTTGAGCGATGTAAAAAGGACGCCGGCGTCACCGCGGAAGAGATAGCGGCAGCCGGGCAGTTGAAAACCGAGGTTGAAAAGAGCGGTTTCAGCCTAGAGACGATGCTCGGGTTGGTTCAGGAATTCGCTCCCTACCAGGATGCCGGAGACAGGCTAACTGACGCCTTGAAGAACGGCCAGACCCTTACGGAACACATCGCCACCCTGGAACGGGAATCAGAGAAAAAGAAGAAAGATATTGCCGCTGAAACAGAGCAGCTGGTATCTCAGCGGAATAGCAAACAATCCCAGGTCGATCAGCTTCAGCAGACCTGCCATAAACTTGAGATCTACCTTGACCAGTTACATGCGGACGTCGATGAGGAACAGAAATTGAGGCAATTCCAGGTGCGTTACAGCCCCTTTATTGATCTCCTGGAATACCTGATGAGCTGGGAATCAATCTATTCCTGGCGCTGCGGCAATCCGCTGTGTGCGCCGTATGCCGGTATTCCCCGCTTCTTGACGGATAGATTGGTCACTAGATGCCCGCATTGCGGTCTGGGTATGATTAAACTCGACCCCGAACCTTCGAGTTCCTAAACGTGCTCGAAGAGGCAGAATTAAAAACGAAATTGGAGCAGGAAATATGGCAAGAAAACCGAATAAAGGACGCGGCTCCAAAAGGCAGCCGACAGAGTATTATTTACCGTGTGACTGCGGGGCTCGAGCCCGTATCTATGCCATCGAAGGAAAAGGGTACATGGCGCATTGCGCCGCCTGCGGCAAGCTTATTTTCTTCCAGAACGAAGACTTGCTGGAGCGAGTCAAATACGGCGGCCCCTTGTGCCCCCATAATCCGGAAAGGAAGCCCTGCCCGGGAGGTCACACCAGCTGGTGCCTGATATGCCGGGT
Source organism: Dehalococcoidales bacterium (assembly GCA_030690265.1). Lineage (GTDB taxonomy): Bacteria > Chloroflexota > Dehalococcoidia > Dehalococcoidales > UBA2162 > JAUYHA01. The sequence goes on from JAUYHA010000052.1 coordinate 15,771, forward strand.
AAGGACGTTTTACCGCGACAACGCCTGAACAGACAGTCACTTTATTCTTGAATCTTATCTTATACGACCCGTCCAATTACTGGCGGTACTTGATGATAACCATCACCGGAGCGGCTTCTTGACGCCTCCTCCCCTTATCTATGCCTGTTATTTCCCACCACTCAATCAGTATCCTCGATTGATATTATTTACCTGCTGCTAAATCAGAGCTGTCCCTGCTTTCTAGGGGCTTTCTGTTGCTGTTTTTTATTGAAGCTCCCTAAGGCGGGGATTACCCAGAATCATGCTAGGTTTTCCAATATTACAATTGCTCTTTTTGTGTGATGATGAAGCTGGAAACACAAAAAGCACCTTAACAATTGAATAGCGAAAAGCCCAACCTGAACGCTTGCCTCACAGAGCAAATAAACTCAAAGGGGGTAAGCGATGGTAACAGCGATAGCACCGCCAGCACCAAACGGCGGTAACGGCAATCATCAAGGTCATTGTAGCCGATGTCATCGGGTCTGGACTCTAAAAACAGGGCAGGGCGTTTGCCAGTGG
>JAUYHA010000053.1 GCA_030690265.1 Dehalococcoidales bacterium
ATACAATAGCAACGCTGGGACGCTGAACTTAGCCTTTGCCGGGTCCTGAAGGAAACGAGTCTCCTGGTCAAGGCAATGAAGAGGGAGGATAGGAATGTCTTTGTTGCCGCTCTCTATCTCTTCACGAAAAGCAGTATCAGCTACGCAATTAGGGGACTGGCAATTAGGACAGGTAGGGAATATCATCGGAAACTTACTCATTAAACTGCTACCTCCACTGGGTGTTTTATCGCCTCCAAAACATCGGTAGGCACCGACTCTTTCAGCACTGGCGCTCCGATAGCCTTAGTGAGCTGCTTGGTGCCGATAATCTTATACGAGTTACCGACTCTCCGAAGGGTGTAGGTGCATTTCTCGGGGCCGTCCTCGCATTTGCCAGTTATCTTGATGGTGTCCCCTGATTCCGACATCTGGCTACCAGCCTTACGACAGCCTACCGACACCTTACAGACGGCGAAGGGATTAGCTCCGCCTTTCTTCTTAACCTTGACAATACACCGCTCTAGCTTCTTGGCTTCGGTTACTGTGCAGACCGGGAGGTTACTCTTACTGTCTGACATAGTAACACCTCCATTAATTATAGTGCCATCTCCCTTAATTATAAGGTCTCGCAGTCTGCCCTCTGCTTCCTCTCTTGTGGGGTAGTCACCCGATGGAATATCCCTTTTCCCTTTATACCAAATAACACGCCAGACTTTCTTTTGAGGCATCCAGTCCAAGCGTCCAAAAGTCTTTTCGAATAAAGCCACCTGTTCCGCCGCTTCCTTTCTTGCTGGCTTCATACTAACCTCCTGGGGTGCGAATGTCAATTCGGTTTTCTCCCCGTCCCTGGGGACAACGACCTCGTAGATGCGTTGGCTTGGAGTTGGGGTGTATATCCGCTTGATGTTCTTGGTCTTCATCACGATTTTAGCTATTTTATCCTCAGCGTCTGTGGTGAGGTTGTCTAGCGTAACTTCGTAAAAGCCCGGCACTAAACCGATAGAACAAAGTTGTGTCTTAGCTTTTAAGCCAATGGCGGTGCTAAGTAACCCTTGAAGTGGTCTCCAAGCAAGTGCGGTTGATAACTCTTCGGGATTAAGGTTGCACTTATCAAGCTCTTTGGCTATTTGCTTACCCGTAACCTTCTCAAACAACTGTGCCGGTGGTTCTTCCCTCAATCCCTGAAGTATCTCCAGGGAATCGGCGTCTACCGCATTGACAGGTGGCTCCGCCAATTCACCCTCGTATTGCCGGCACGTCTCATTGAGGTTAGGAGCGCTCAGGTAATCATCGATAAGCCCGGCGGATATTGACGAGCTAATGGCATCATCCTTTGTCTTTCCGTCTACCGCGATAGAGTGAGTCAAGGCCTCAGTCTTATCAGTATGACTAACCTTGAATTTATAAGCACCGCCTTTTTTGGTGCCTGTTATCCTGATTGTCCGGGGCTTTTCAAAGAGCTTGGTATCCTCTTTCAGCTTGCTCTTAACACCGCAGCTATAATATATCGGCTCGATATGTTTCTTCCGCCAGCCCCTAGCCCAATCCCCCAGTTGAGGTAAATCATCTTCATGGCAGATAAAGCTCCTGAATTGCTCATGGCGCTCGGTTGCTTCTTCGGCTAATTCTAGTAGCCACTTTTCATTCTGCTTGGACATTTGCGCCGTCTCTGCACTGAGGGTACTGATGTTCAAAAGATGTTTTCCGAGGCACCGCTCTTGGGGTTCAAGGTCATTTAGAATACACGGGCAATCCCCAGTCTCGTGGAGTTCAACTTGCTGGATTTCACCTAACAGAGTCTTGAACTGCCATGTGAGCATATCATTGGAAGAATTTGTTGATTTAGCTTTCATCAGCTCTCCCCCACGCCTATAAACTCGAATAGCTCCTCGGTGCTTTTGTGGACAAACTCCAATTCCCGTTCCTTTGCCTTCCGCAATGATTTAGCCTGTTTCCTTGCCTTCATCCTTGCGAGCTTCCGTTCTGCTGCCCGGTCACCAAGCCGTTTGACCTTTTTAGTCTCCATCTTACTTCGGTGGGGGTTGAGTAGCGGCTATCTGTAGCATTTCTTTCGCCACATCATCTGACCCTACGACACCGCCACGCATTTTATTGCCCGATGTAAAGCCAAGAGTGTAGGCTCTTAGTTTGTCCTCAGCTAGAGCAGCCGTTACTGGCGGCTTGAACTTCGACCAAGCATCCGCTGCTGTTGTAATGATAGTCAGGATTTGGTCAAGAGAAAGACCGAGTGCCAATCCCTGTCCTCGAGGAGCCGTGGGGCGGTCAATGCTTGACGGGGCTAATGCTGCTGGAGTCCTATTGCCGCCGTTTCCGTTTCCGGCGTAAGCAAGTAATTCCTGCTTTGAGGCGGCAGTCTTTTCTTCGAAGATTTTAAGCTCCTGCTGAAAAATACTGGCGACATTATTCTGTATCTGTACTGGCTGCTCATCCTGCATAGTCTTCACCAGCCCCATTACTTGCATTATTTGAGCCTGGAGCTTGCTGAAAGAGTCCATAACCAAGTCCGACATCTGGCTCTTCAACGCTTCGATGTCGCCATTGTTCCCAGGGGTGGGTGACTCTGGTGGTATAGCGGTCACTTCTAGCGCCGCCGCTATCTCCTCAGCAGTCGGTGGCTTAGGCATCCGCTCGGCGACTTTCTGTGCCAGTATGTCCATCGCCGCCGGTGGTAGTTTTGATACAGCCAGGGCGAGTTTATCGGCAACCTCGGGGTCTTCCAGCAAGTCGCCGATGACCTTAGCCGGGTTTGAGAGCACTTCAGAAAGGTTGAGCTTCTTCTTTCTAGGCTTACTTTCTCCGGTCATTTCTACTTTCCCTCCACTTCAGATAAAAATATGTGCCTAGCCATGACAGGCTGATTAGCATAACGAATCCGATGGCAACCACAGCAACTGTCATTTTGCCTTAACCACAAACCTGAATCGCCTTGCCGGTGGGGTAGCAACAGCGACCTCAGCGACCTTTGCTTCTGCTACCGGCTCTGGCTCTTCCTCGTATGTCCAGCCGGGCACGGCTTCAGCTAAACTTGCCCGGCCTGCTGGTGTTAAACTGATAATATCGCTAACCAGCTCGGCATATCTATCTCCATCTGTCACTTCGGCAGTAGCCTCAGCCAACTCTTCTTTGAGGCTGGCTATGTTAGCGATAGCCTCAGCAAGCTGTTCCTTAGCCTCT
>JAUYHA010000056.1 GCA_030690265.1 Dehalococcoidales bacterium
GAGGCCCCCACCACCAGGACTTTACCGTTTGGCAAAAGGACAGCACTGCTAACACTGTTGCGCTCGTAGCTCGTCTTGCCGGTCGTTGACCAGGTTTGGGTTGAAGGGTCATAAACTTCAGGAAAAGTGATGCCTCCAGTAACCACCCCGACACCGATTCCCACCGCCAGGACCTTGCCGCTTGGCAAAAGGACAGAGCTGAGATCTTCCCGGGCGTAGGTCGTCTTGCCGGTCGTTGACCAGGTTTGGGTTGAAGGGTCGTAAAGCTCGGCGATGGATTGGCCGCCTCCTGCTGCATAACTTCCGGCTACCAGAACCTTACCGTTTTGAAGCAGGGTCGCGGTGTAATAACCCCGGGCGTAGGTTGAGATACCTGTGGTGGACCAGGTCCCGGTGGTTGAGGCCGGCCATTGTTTGGCGCCTGAGGTATCCAGTTTCTGAGCCCAGATATCGTCTCCGTAAACAGAGTTGGTAGCTTGTTGCCAAGTAATCACCGGATTACCGGAGGAATCAAGCTTGATCTTGGGACTTAAATGGTCGTAATTGGAGGGATTATTGGTGGCGGTAGATCTATTACCGTCATCGGAGTTAACTTTGACATCACTGGCCCACTGTTTGGTCCCTGACTCATTAAACTTCTGGGCGTAGATATCCGCGGTTTTGGGGGTGTAGAGTTCGGGGATAGTGTAACCCCCACCTGCGCTAGTGGTTCCCACAGTCAGGACCTTGCCGCTGTTTAGAAGGGTGGCGGTGTGTTGGTCGCGGGCGTAGGTTGAGGGGGCGGTGGTTGACCAACTTTGAGTTACGGGGTCAAAGAGTTCGGCGATGGAGTAGCCATTACCGCCGTTATATTGTCCCCAAACCATCACTTTACCATTGTTTAAAATGACGGCGGCAGGGAAAGAGTCGGCCTCAACACTCATCGGGCCGGTGGTTAACCAAGTTTGGGTGGCGGGATCGTAGAGTTCGGCGATGGATTGGCCGCCGTTGTTGAAATCTCGTACTCCGGCCACTAAAACCTTGCCGTTTGATAACAGGGTGGCGGTGTGCTCGTCACGGGCGTAGGTTGCGGGAGAAGTCACTACCCAGGTGTTAGTTTGAGGGTCATAGATTTCGGCAATGGATTGGCCGCCGTTGGTACCGGCTGTCCCCACTACTATGACTTTACCGTTTGGAAGAAGGGTAGTGGTATTGCTGGTGCGGTTATAGAGCATGCCGCCGGTGGTTGACCAGATACCGGTGGCAGGGTCATAGATTTCGGCAATGGTACGACCAGTCTCAACAATACCAATTCCTGGCCCCGCGACCAGAACTTGGCCGTTTGACAGGAGAGTGGCAGTCCCACGGCCGAAGTGGGTGCGGATTGAGGGAGCGGTAGTTGTCCAAGTTCCGGTTGAGGGGTCGTAAAGCTCGGCGATGGAGTCTCCAGCGTTGGTAAAACCTGTCCCGATGACCAAAACCTTACCATTTTGAAGGAGGACGTCGGTTGGCTTTTCGCGGGCATAGGCCATGGCGCCGGTGGTCGAGAAGGTGGCCGTTGTAGGATCGTAAAGTTCGGCGATGGTGCGGCCGCCGTTGATCGCACTTGCTCCGGTCAGGAGGACCTTGCCATTTTGAAGGAGGGTGGCGGTGTGGTTGTAGCGGAGGTAGGTTGCGGCCCCACCCTGACTCCACGTCCCCAACCCCTGGCTATTCCTCTCATCCTCCCAGGCAACAAAGCTGTAGGTTGAACCACCGGAGGAGCCGGTGACAATCGAGGGGTTTCTCTGCTCACTGGTTGTCCCCTCAGTCGGCAGCTCTGTGTCTCCCCCTCCTGCCGCCGTCCACTTTTTGTTAAGATTGTCGGTGAGGATATAGAAGGTGTTGACGGTTTCGGAATCGGCGGTGTTAAAGGTCAGCTTCATGTTGGCTGTTGCGCCGGCGTCTGTTCCGTCGTAGGTTAAAGGAACATCATTAGTAGTGTCGCTGTTTGGATAGGCAAATCTAATCCTAATCCGTTTCCCGTTAATATCCGGGTTTCCGGCAGGCGCAGTTAAGGAAGCATTCTCATCACACTGTGCCCCGCCTGAGCCGGAGGACCAGTCGTAGTCTGAACCATCAGTGGAGACAGTAATCCCGTCGGAATTGACAATCTGCCAGCGGACATTAACGTCCTTGCCGGAGGCATAGGCAGAGGAGGTACACACCCTGACTGTCCAGTCAGTTGCTGAATCAATGGTCGTGGTTGTCCCGAAGGTATCGGTAATAAAGTGTAGATAATCCCAACCTGAGGCGCCCACTGTTCGCGTCTGGGCAGAACTTCCCTCTGAGGCGTCAGAATCTTTGTAAAAAAGAGGTACGTAGTTATACTTGACATAAGGGGTTGCCCCCGAGGCCCAGATAACGTCTATCCTTCCTCCTTTGTCATCTACTTTAACTGAAGGATCAGCTTCTGCCCCGCCGGTATCAAAATTGGTGCTTGACCAGGTAGTGGTGGCCAGAGGATAGGTTTTGTAGACAATATTGGAGGAGCTTTTTAAGAAAACATAATAAGTCTCGTTGGTGGTGCCCGTCGGACCGGGATCAAAAGCCAAAGAAAACTCTCCTCCCCAGTTGGTGGTTGTGGGTGAGATGTCGGTTGAGGCACCGCTTTCGGCATCACCTGAGGCCCGATAGCGCACTTTAGAATAATCATTGGTGGCATCATCGGTAAAGGCAAAAACTATCCTGTTGTTTTCCGTATCCCGAACCGCACTCAAATTGAAAGGGTCGTCGTAGGTCTGCTCGGAAATCGCCGTCTCTTCCTGATAGGCCGTCCCCCAAGTCCAAGTGTAAGTAGGAGTGCCTCCGGTGGCTCTTGTCCCTTTAACCCGGATCAGCTGGGTATTATCATCATCCGAATACCAAACATAAATATCTCCGGTTGAAGGCATCTCCACTAAAACTGAATGGAAAATTGAAACTGCCCCGGCCGAATAGCGGGTCACCGTATCCTGCTGACCATTATCAACGGTAGATGAGGTGCAGGTGACGTTGGTTCCGTCAGCCTTGGCCCAGTTGGTACAGGTTGTGGGAGTTCCCTCGGCCCTTAAATATCTGATTTTGGTGTCCTTGGTACCGCCGGTCGTCTGGTAAGACCAGGAAACCATAGGTAAATCATTGCCGGAATCCACAATCAAAGAAGGCCTCCAGTTTTTACCGATATCGTCCAAAACCACAGGTGAGGAAATAGTCCAAGCGCTATCTATTGCCCCAGCTCCATCCCGCATAGCTGTTATCTTGTAATAGTTAATATCCTCAATTGTTGTTTTAACCGCCACGTGCAGATCGTAGGCGCTATCAAAATCAGCCGACACATCATCAGCCGAGGTGTCTACCGCCGTTCCGTACTGCGTCCAGGAGGAAGCACCATAATTCAGGTAAGAAACCCTCACATCATTGGCCGAATCAACATAAAGCGCAACCAAGTTCCCCCACTTATCGCGCAGAATTTTCCTCTGATTGCCATAAGCGGTTCCATTGGCCACCACCTGGACAGCTGAAGAATCCAAATCCTGCTCGGTGGGATCGGTAACGGCTGTTCCAGGCGAGGCTTCATGAAAATAATAGGTATTGGCGTCTGATGGTGGCGGTTGAAGAGTCACCGAGGCAGTTGATGTTCCGATCGTTCCGGCCGTCATTTTTTCTCTTGGCGTAGTTGAAGAATCGGAAAGATCATCAGCCCCTCCGTCTCTAAAGTAAAAAGTCCCGGTGTAGGCTAAAGTGGGAGTTAAGGGGATGGAAACGTAAGTCAGACCAATGGAGATTAAAACCAAAGAAACGATCACCAGATTGGCCAGACCCCGAATCCTTTGGCGGGAAACATGCAGGTAGGCAGGATTTAACCCCCCTAATCTTCCCCATCTCTCCACCCTGAGCCTGTCGAAGGGCCCCAACTCCCCCAGTCTCCCCAAGAGGTCAGACCTCCCCAGGAAAGAAGCCGCGGGAGCAACCCTCCTTCCCGGGAAGATCATCGAAACGAGGCGAGCAAAGCGGCCGGGAGTAAAGATATCGGTGATCTTGCCGGTCTTGGGAGTCCGAAACCAGGGCCCTTCTTTTTTCTCCAGGAATCCTTTGACCGCCGCATAGCCCTGGAAGGGAACCAGGAGATAGGTTAAAAGGACGAAAGAGAGTATTCCCCCATAGTCTTTTTCCTCTGACTCCTCCAGAAAGAGCCCCACGGTATTCATCAGGGGCAGGGAGAACATATTGGTAAAAACCAAAGACCAGCCCCAGAGGGCAGTCCAGAATGGCAGCCTCACCTGGAAGATAGCCTCGGCGATAAACCAGGAGAGGGTCCCCAGGATAAAGAAGGTCGCCTGCAGGTAGTAGGGAGAAAGATAGAGAAACTCGAGCTTTTCCATCAGGGTCAGTTTAGAGGGAACCCAAACCTTTCCTCTCCCTAAGGAGGACTGTCCCTGTAGGACAGGTAAAACAGGGACAGTCCTCTTAAAGGAATCTGTGTCCTCCCACCTCCCCCACATCAACTGCCCAAACATCTTCCGGATATTGTGAGAGTGGCCTTCGGCCCATCTCATCCTCTGACGAATGAGCCTCTTGAGGGTCGAGACACACTCCGAGGGGGTTTGGATGTAGGGGGTGTAGACCACCTTCCAGCCGTCGCGGTAGAGTCTTAAGGTCAGTTCAAAGTCCTCGGTAATGGAGGTTCCCCAACCAAACTGCTCAAGAACATCTCTTCTGATCATGTAGACTGAACCGGCAATCTGCTTGAGTCCCCCCAGGGCTTCGGCCCCTGATCTCTCAATGACGTAGGAGCCGGCATACTCAGAGCGGACCCCCCGGGTAATCCAGTTCTCCGACTTGTTGAGAACGTGCCACTGGTAGCCCTGGACGGCAGCGATTGGAGAGTCGCTAGCCGCTAGAGGCTCGCGGCTAGAGGCTTTCCTAAAATCCAACCCCCCGGCCGTGACCTGAAAGTACTTCAGAAACTGGGTGATGGTGTCGGGATATGGCAGGAAGTCGGCGTCAAAGATGGTCACAAACTCCGCCCGGGGATCGGTATTCTCCAAGGCCACCTTGAGGGCGCCTCCCTTGTAGCCTTCTCTTGTTTCCCGATGGATGACTTTGACAAGAGGTCCGACCTCGGTCGAAGACCCCGAAGAGGTCGGACCTCTCAAGGAATGATTTTGGTTCCATCTTTGGGCAAACCCCTGAATAATCTCCGTCGTCTCATCAGTTGAGTCATCAACTACTACAATTTCAAAATTCGGGTAATCTATAGACGACACAGTTGTCAGTAGTC
>JAUYHA010000066.1 GCA_030690265.1 Dehalococcoidales bacterium
GGCCCAAAGCCCTGGCAAAAACAGGACTGTCCATCTCTTCCGCGGAATGAAAACGCAGGTTTTCCAGCAGTACGACGTCTCCGCTCTTCAGTGCCGCCACCGTTTTCTCAGTTTCAGCCCCGATGCAGTCTTTGGTGACTCCCACCTGCTTACCCAGAAGTTGCGATAGACGCTGCGCAACAACAGTCATCCGGTATTTATCAACTACCTTGCCGTCAGGCCTGCCGAGGTGGGAACAAAGGATGACCCGCGCTCCCCGGTCAATCAAGTATTTGATGGTAGGCAGAGCCGCCCGGATTCGGCTGTCATCAGCGATTCTCCCTTTTTTCTCGTCAAGAGGAACATTAAAGTCAACCCTTACCAGTACCCTTTTATCGCTAACCTCGATGTCCCTGACTGTAAGCTTGTCCATTTCACTCCTTCAATTTATCAAGATATTTATTAATCTGCCTCCCCTGTCTTACAAGGAAGCAGGTTACTAAAGATACTTCAGCCGGATACGTTATCTCCGCAAAAAGTCCAAACCTTTAATACGCCCCCGGTGGATATCAACAAATTAAAAGGATGATGCCTTAGCTTCATCCTCGACCTTGAGCAGTGCACCGGAGTTCATGTCAGGAAACAGGGACAAGACCTCCCGGATTATACCTTCCGCATCAAGTCCATGCTTGGCACGCAGGATGCTCTGTTCTCCTTGCTCTATAAACTCATCAGGCAGGCCGATGCATTTTACGCGCACATCATGCCTGCCAGATTTTTGAAGAAGGTCAACTACACTGTTACCAAAGCCACCACTGAGTGTGTTCTCTTCAACGGTAACCACTGTTTTAATATGCCCGGTCAAATCCACGATAAGCTCAGAGTCCAGCGGTTTAACAAAACGGGAATTGACCACCATTGCCTCAATACCATGGGCGCTAAGCTCCTGAGCAGCCTCGAGGGAAGGGAATACCATGGTGCCTATAGCCAGTATGACAGCATCTTCACCTTGTCTTAGTATTTCGGCTTTACCAATGGGAACCATTTCCAATTCTGTATCCAGCTTGACCCCGGTACCCACACTGCGCGGATAACGGACGGCCATGGGACGCCCTGCCTTTACCGCCGAATAAAGCAGGTGTTGAAGCTCATTTTCATCCTTGGGGGCTGATACAATCAGATTAGGGACCAAGGTCAGATAGGAAAGGTCAAAAGTGCCCTGATGAGTCTTACCATCATCACCGACAATACCACTGCGGTCAATAGCAAAGACCATCGGTAAGTCCTGTAGACAGACATCGTGAATTATCTGGTCAAAAGCGCGCTGCAAAAAAGTAGAATAAATAGCGACCACCGGCAGGAAACCCTGAGTGGCCAGTCCGGCGGCAAAGGTAACCGCGTGCTGCTCACAAATACCGACATCAAACACGCGTCTGGGGAATTCAGCCGCGACACTGCTCAGGCAATTACCCTCAGGCATTGCCGGTGTAACCACTACCAGCCTGGGATCCTCCTGCGCCAGGCGGAGCACCGTCCGGGCAAATACCTCGCTGTAAGTGGGGATTGACCGGTTGTTATTACCCCTAGCAGAGACACCGTGAAAGTAAATGGCGTCTCCTTCAGCAGGCAGATAGCCTTTACCCTTGGTGGTCACCACGTGAATCAGTGTCGGCTTTAGGCGATAGTTCCGTGCCTTGAGAAGAGCTGCTTCCAGTTCACGCACGTTATGGCCATCAACCGGACCCATATAGGTAAAACCCAGTTCCTCCCAGAGCGTAGTCGGCATTACCAGGCTCTTAAAGCCGCTCTCCATCTGCTCGCCTGCCCGCCACAGTTTTTTGCCCAGTGGCAGAATACTGAGTAACCGCTTACTCCTTTCCTTAGCCAGGTGGTAACGGTGGTCAAAGCGTACTTTAGCGAATAGCCTGGCCAGAGCACCCACAGTAGGTGAAATAGACATTCCATTATCGTTTAAAATCACGATAAGCCTGGGGCCCAGATGACCGGCCTGATTAATTGCTTCCAGTGCCATTCCCCCGGTTATTGCCCCGTCACCGATAACGGCGACGACATGATAGTTATCTCCGGAAAGGTCACGGGCGATAGCCATACCCAGAGCTGCTGAAATTGAGGTGCTGGCGTGACCGGCACCAAAAACGTCATGTTCGCTCTCAGTACGGCAGGTAAATCCGGATAATCCTTCGTACTGCCGGAGTGAACTGAAACGGTCTTTCCTGCCGGTAAGCAATTTGTGAGTATAGGCTTGATGGCCCACATCCCATACGATCTTGTCTAGTGGGCTATCAAATATTCGGTGTAACGCTATAGTAAGCTCAACTACACCCAGATTAGAAGCCAGGTGACCTCCGTTAGTAGAAATAATTGCCACCAGTTCTTCCCTGATCTCAGCAGCTAACTGCTTAAGTTCCGGCTGCGTGAGCAGCTTCAAATTCGCGGGGCCATCTATGCTATCTAGCAACCTCGCCATTACAAACCTGCGTACCGACCAGATTCGGAATCCTCACCATACTAACAATGTCAGTGAGTTATTGTCAAGACAATGCGGTAATTCAAGGAGCAAAGTCAATAAAACAGAAAGCTAACCATAACGGAAGACCACCTTGACCACGTACCGGCTTCATGCTAAATTTTAATGGTTGACAGGCTGTCCCTGTAGCTCAGTGGATAGAGCGGCTGCCTTCTAAGCAGCGGGTCGAGCGTTCGAATCGCTCCAGGGACGCCAGCAATCCGAGCGTAGCAACCTCAAATAGTTCACAAAAGTTCACAAGCTCCACTCTAGAGGAATTCCTTGCTTCTAGAGCTTCAGGCACAAGTCCCAAGACCATAGCAGTCTACCATTTAGCCCTTGATAACTTCGTTGACTATCCGCTAAGTCCTGAAGGAATCAACGCTTATCTCAATTCCCTTACCTGTGGCAACGCCAAACATAATTACTACCGCTGTATCAAGACACTTTGCAGGTGGTTATATCAGACTGACCAGCTTCCGAGTAATACGATTGATAAGGTATTGCCACCACGAAGG
>JAUYHA010000069.1 GCA_030690265.1 Dehalococcoidales bacterium
ACCTGGTACTTCGCGGGGACACAGACCAGATAAAAGCCTTTATCACTCCGGTGGAGAACTTCTGGGTAATGCCGGCACATATGTCGCTCATCCGGCTCGAAGACGAGCTGGTGGTGCAAAGGGCTGGCGAGACCAGGCTTAAGAAGGTGCTTGAGGCTCTCAAGGCTGATTTTGAGTTCTGCCTGATAGATTCACCGCCGGCGGTCAATATCCTGGCAGACAGCGTGCTTCTTGCTGCCGGGAGGGTGCTGGTGCCAATTCAAGCCGAGGATACGTCAATCCGGGGCATTGAGGCGCTGGAAGCCGAGATACAGGAATTGAAGGATGTTCTAGATACGGACATTGAGATTGTGGCAATCGTACCCAATATGGTGACTTCTAACTCGGTGTCAGAAAGAGTGATTGGAGACCTGCGCGGCAACCAGTTGGGGCAGCCTGGCAGGCTGCTAACTGAGTATCAGATTCGTAAGAGGATCGACCTGGCCAAGGCATGGCATGAAGGGAAGTCGATTTTCAACTATAACCCTCGATGTGACGCCATCGAAAGCTACCGGAAACTCGCCGATTTTGTGTGTCAGGTGAGCAAGTCGTAAATGGAGAACAAAGGGCGATACATATACGGAGTCGCTGCCGGCGAAAGGGCGGTCAGTCTGGGCCCAATAGGGATAGAAGGCAACGAGGTGTACACCATCCCCTGCGCGCATTTCTGCGCCATCGTTCATAGCTGCCCTGCCGAGCCATATCAGTCCGGTGATGAGGAGACCGTAAAAAGGTGGGTGAAGACACATCAGAGCGTTCTGGACGAGGCAAAGAAAGAGCTTGGAATCGTAATTCCTATGGGCTTTGACACCATTCTACAGTCAAAGGACGATGCTATCTCCCCCGACCAGGTAGTGAAAGACTGGCTTAACGAAGATTCTGAGCGGCTCCAGTCCGTAATGGAGAGGATAACTGGTAGAGACGAGTACGGGGTGCAAATCTTCTACACCCCCAGTGTAATAGCAAAGCAAATCTCGGAAGAAAGTCAGGGGATTCGGGAAATCAGAGAGGAGATGGCTGCTAAATCACCCGGGACGGCTTACCTGTATAAGCAGAAGGTCGAAAGAGCAGTGAAGGCTGAGATAGAAAGGCTGGCCAATGATTGGTTTAAGGACTTCTACGCGAGGGTTAAGCGCCACTGTGATGATATTGTGGTAGAGAAGACCAGGAAGGCAGACAGGAATAAGGTGATGCTGGTCAATCTCTCTTGCCTGGTAGCGGGGGAGAGGGTGGCCAACCTGGGAGAAGCGCTAGGGAAAATCAACAACACGGAAGGCTTCTCGGTCCACTTCTCCGGTCCCTGGCCGCCTTACAGTTTTGTCGCTCAACCGACTATAGCTACTCCTGATGCAAAGGTGGAGTCTAATGCTGCATAAATGTGGCTTTTGTCAGGGAAGAGGAGAGGTTCGCCGTTCCTTCAAACTTCCTTTTGGCACTTGTCAGGTGTGTTCTGGAAGGGG
>JAUYHA010000070.1 GCA_030690265.1 Dehalococcoidales bacterium
ACAATCGGGTATCTGGTCTCCGAACTCTACGAGGGCGGCCATAATGGTCGCCTTTAGCATATAGCCGACAGTTTCAGACTCCCCGATGAAAATGTGATATTGCTGGTCTTCGTCATCAGGTTCAGGGGTCCTGATTACCAGTTTCACCTTGCCGCTCTCCCCGTCCAGTTCTTCTACCGCCTCGATGCGGGGATGCTCGACCAGTGAACCCTCGCCGTGAACCACTGTGGCCCGGGGGTCAGGTAATTCTATTTGTTCCTGCGCCGGCCCTTGCGGTGCCAGGTTCATTCTCACCTGGCTAATCTTCCCCAAGTCAATCTTACGGAGTGTCTTATGTACCGCGGTCAGCGTCTCGAACGCTTCCCACTCCGTCTCGTTCATCGGCTCGACCTCTGCCAATAACCCCTTGATAGTATCCCGGCAAACCTTGATTTTTTCTACTTGTTCCTTCTCCATTGAAAAACCTCCTTTTATTTTACTATTCCATAGTCTGCGAATATGTGTAACCAAGCTTCCCTTTTGGCATCGTTTCCTAGAAGCTGACCCATGAGCCTACAGGTTTCAGGGGTATGTGTTCGCCGATGCTCTTGTATAGGCAGGCTGGTATCGAGAATGTCGTGGACAAGAGGGTTACAGTAGCCTAACAATTCCCTACTTAGTTTCAGGTGTTGTCGGCGGTTTGGCACCTGTCGCCTCCGTTAATACTCTAACAGCATCATCTACTAACAGGTTAGGTAATACCCATGTCTTGTCGATTAGTTCCCCTGACTTGTCAACCCAGTCTTTTATCTTGCTCTGTTGCTCTGTGCCTAACACATCTTTAGTTTCTTTTGAGAGGTAGGTTTGAGGGTTGGTCTCCCTAACCCAGTCTATAACCATTCTCAAAGTGTCTTGGGCAAAGTAGCGAGCTTTGTCCCTGTCTCGTGCCTTTTCCTTCAAATCAGCCATCTTAAATTTCCTCCTTTTTATTTTTACTGGCTATTTGCCAGTGCAACCCCGGTATTTAGTAACCGATGCCTCACAGATATTGCCTTGCTTGTCTTGGCAGTAGAGTATTAGTTCTGACTTTGGGCATATCTGAGGCTTGGGCTTTGGTTTATGGAATAGTTTGAGCATTATGGCATCTCCTTTAACCGGTCTCTTAGTGCCTGTTGAGAGGTCATCCCTGTTTTCTTCAATGCCCGGAAGCGGTGCATCTCGACAGTGTGGACGCTAATGTCCAGGAACTCGGCGATTTCCTTGTTGGTCTTGCCTTCCTTAACCAGCTCCAGGACTTCGGCTTGGCGCAGTGATAGCTCCGGCATATTATCCTACTCCCCCCAATTT
>JAUYHA010000104.1 GCA_030690265.1 Dehalococcoidales bacterium
TATTTCTCCCGGCGACCCGAGCTGCAGCTCCTGATCCGGGTGCATCCCGCCGAAATCAGGGGTTCGCTTCCGTCCCGGCAGCTTGTTGTCGATGAGATCAAAAAGGCCTTCCCTGAGCTGCCGGAAAACATATTCATCATCCCGCCGCAGAGCCAGATTAGCACCTATGCCGCGATGATGCCGTGCAATGCCGTTATCATCTACGGCACCAAAACCGGCGTCGAGTTGACGAGTATGAAAATTCCGGTGATAGTGGCCGGTGAGGCATGGGTTCGTAATAAAGGAATTACCATGGATGCCTCATCAATGGAAGATTACCTTAAAATCCTCGATAGATTACCCCTGAAGCAGTCCCTGGATGAGGCTACCGTGCAGAGGGCACGCAAGTACGCCTACCACTTCTTCTTCCGGCGTATGATTCCTCTAGAATTCATGGAACCCACCGGTGGTAGCCCTCCTTATAAAATGCAGCTAACTGGACTGCGAGACCTGCAGCCGGGGAATTGCCGGGGGCTGGACATAATCTGCGAAGGGATACTGAAAGGGACGGACTTTATTTATCCGGCCGAAGAATACCTCAAATCTGCTCGGTAGTGTCGGCTTATTCATAAGAAGCAGTGCGAAGCTTCTTGCACCGGTATCAAAAACCAGATTGGAATATGGCGTGCTTCAGTCGGCAGCCGGCTTTCTGCGCATCCAGAAACTCTTTGGATAGATGAGTCCATTATAGCTCGGAAAGGCTGTTTTCAATTCCTGCAGATGATGAAGGTGCATATAGCTTCCGCACCACAGCACCGTATAAGCCTGATTATATGTCAGGAAAGCTTGAAGAAGATATTGCTCATTCCATGACCGGCGTAACCCGAGTACCCATTCCCTGGGGTATTCACGCGGTAAAAAGATATCATGAACATGGACAATCACACCCGGTTTCAGTCTGGGCAACACCTCCGGGAACAGGTAGTTTACATCACTGCCTATTCTTGCTACGTGTGACGAATCAATGAAAAGGATATCTCCCTCATTCAGTTGCAATAAAAAGGCTAAATCGATATTTTCAGCCTTTTCTCGTGTAAGGGAGGTAAGCCCGGGGAATCCCCTGGCTACAATATCGCCGGGATACGGGTCAATGGTGAATAACCGTGTTTCACGTCCTGCCTTTTCTTTGTTTAATAAGCATGCTCTGGCCAGTAAACGGGTGGAAAAACCTGAACCGATTTCGATGATTTTCTTTGGCAAAAAATGGCGTACCATGCAATGTGCGACTTCAGCATCAACAGCTTCAAACATGCCGTTTTCCAGGTAGAACTCAAAGGGCACCCGTGTTTTTTGTCCCGGGAATTCATATTCCTGTTTAAAGGACGGGAAGATTTCACGAAGCAGGGACAGTTGCCGGGGCACATCCATATCAATACCGACCAATTCCGTTTCGCTTTCCCATATCCTTTCTCTTTTCCGCAGCTCCCGGCTATCTGGGATCGGCTCATAGAAATGAACCGGGGTTATGTGAATACCCGCGTTCTCAAAAAACCCGTAAACGCTCCTGAAGGCGACAAATTTCACATATGAGAAGCTTCTGCGTAAAGCCACCGCGAAGTTTTCTTCCGTAACTGTTCGCAGGAATACTCTGATGCGTCTGAGTGGTGCTAATAGAATTGATTTCAGGTTCGTTAAAAGTGGCATATCGGCATTATAACAGTGGCTTCAAGTCAGGTTCAATAATAGTCAAGTTTCAGGACATCCAAGCGGTTGACCGAAGTCAACCCTCTGGAGCGCGTTCAATGGTATACCTCGGCGCCGCCGTTAGTGTAGATTTTGCTCCGGCGTGCCAGTACCTTCTCACCGAACGGTGAGTTTTGCAGGTTTACATACTTACGGAACTCTTCGGGCGATTCCTTCACCTCGCCCCGTTTAACATTAAGGCTCCTTAAAAATAGGTACGCGTTATCCCTTACGTATTCGGAATTGCCAAAAAAGATCAGGGGGCCCCAGCGGGGGTCTCCAACCAGCCACTTTTCGCCATACCAGTCAGCGTATACAGGCGACCCAGTCTCCTTGTTCAACAATAGCCAATCTTTGGAGTATACGTCCTGCTTACTGTAGCGGGGGAAATCAAACCTGGGGTTTAAGGTTATGGAGTTGACGGTGTCTCCGGTAACCGCGTAGATAAAGGCGGTGCTGAATAAGAAGTATGGGACCATTATCAGGATGACCACCATCCTGAGAAACACAGGCTCATTGGCAAACCGAGAGAATCTCGGGCGCACAGCTTTTACCAGCCAGCGGAAAACAGCGATCCCGCCCAGAACACAAAATGGCGCCAGAAAGAGCAGCGTGATATGGTAAATCCGGGAGATATTAAAATACCTGGAAAAATAGGGCAGTACGATACACAGCAATAGCAGTAAACTGCTTATCAGGGTCAACGCCACAAACAAGGGCTGGAACCTGGTCTTTTGCGGGTTCGATATTAGCTTAATAACACCGACCACGATAAAAAACTGCGTTAGATACTGGACTACCAGGTATATGTTCCTCTGGATGGAGATTATCTCCGGTGAAGCCAGTCCTACCGCCATCAAGACGGCGGGTTCCCGTGCCTCGGGGATGAAGAAATCGCTTAGAGTCTGGTACGTATGTCTGCCGATATTGACAATTGAATTCAGGGGAGAGCCGCTCCCAACATACATATACCAGGCTAGTGCAAAGGTGATAAATATAGCCAGATAGGTCATGGTAAGCGGGCTGGTATTGAGCACTGTCCAGGGATGGTTGAGCAGTGGAGGGTCTATTTCTGTCCCCCGCCTGCCTTGGCTAAACCTCGTCTTTAAATGCTGCCACAATTCGCGCAGAGTACGGTTTCTCATCAAAGAAAGGAGTATGGCTGACAGGGCGAGATAGAATAGAACAAAATAGGAAAGACCATAGTGCGATACCGTGATTGAGAATCCCCAGATGATAAGCAGAAGCGCTCTCCTGGTAGGTGCCATAGTGCGGTCTAGCAGTGATAGCACCAATAAGGCGAAGAATAGCTCGGCGGTCTCCTGTCTGGCTAATTGAGGAGCTTCACTAAAGAAGAAACTGAAGGACATGAAGAAAAACACGGCGTAGAAAGCAACGCGGTCACCAGTCTGCTTGCGGTATATCTGGAATAAGGTCATGGGTAGCAGGGAGAAAAACAGGGGGTAGATGATTTTCAGTATCCATACTATATCCACGTTCAGCAAAAGGGAATAGGCGGGGCCCAGCATAGTCACACTCAACATAGAATTGACATTGGAAAAGAAATTGTAATCCCAGACCGAGTTGGTGAGGACCAGATTTTGGTAGTAAATTTCGTGGTGGATATCATATCCGGCTACGTATTCCGATATCAGTGACCAGTGCCAGAGCAGGGAGATGGCAATCATCCCTACTGCCAGTGTGGATACAGTCTCTGCGGGATGAACCTGTTGAAGGCAACCAGGACAGCTATCAGGGCGATGAGGGCGATGAGAACCAGCAACAGGGTAGTATTCTGGTAAAAGTTTGCCAGGTAATAAGCGCCCAGAGCGCTGAGAAGGGGTAGCAAAAGCAAAAACAGCACCGGAGGCGAAAGTAATTCGGCTAGCGGTAAAGAATGGCGAGCGTCTTCAATCGTTATATCCCGTCTTTCCCGCATATAGGTGACAGCGCAGAAGATAGCCATGATACCGGTCAGGGTGATTATCAGAGGCAGCATGGAGATTGGCCGCGCTATACCCATAGGGGGGTATAACATATTCATGGAGAACCCGGTGAACATGACCAGGGCGATGCTTAATCCTACCGAGTATAGCAGTGTTTCGATACCGCCGAGTTTACGGAATTTGAGGATTCTGAGGATGAGCAGTCCCGGAACAAAGGTCAGATAAATAAAGCCAAGCAGCGGCCTGATAATCGGGATATCAACGCCCAGGGCCGCCAGTCCCGTTATCAATGCAAAGAACACCTGGATGGCAATAATAATTGTTAGAAATCTTCTTGTTCCCCAGTACAGCATATTCATATTGCTTTATCCTGAACCGGCAGTTTTTTAGTGATTGTCCGTTCCAGTACCTCATTTAGCCGGTCGGTAAGGTTCTCCCAGGAGTGCTCCGTTTCCATGAGCAGTCTTGCCCTGTCGCCAATGTTCTCTCTCAGTTGCCGGTCATTGAGCAGTTCTATTACCTTACTGGCAAATTCTACCGGTTCATCAGCGATGATAATATTCTCTCCCGGTGAAACATTCATGCCGGTGGTAACCAGAGATGTGGCGACAACCGGTTTCCCCACTGCCATTGCCTGTAGAACCCTGACCTTCACGCCGAGACCTTCACGGAGAGGGGCCGCCACCACCCAGGCGCGCGAGAGGTAAGGCCTGAGGTCAGGTACATAGCCGGTGACGATAACCGATTCATCGATTGCCAGTTGTAATATCTCCCGGTCAGGGTTACTGCCGACGATATATAGTCTTAGCTGCGGCACCTGCATCTTAATTAACGGATATATCTTATCATAGAAATAGAGGACGGCTGCTCTGTTTCTGGAACCACTCATTTGCCCGGTGATAATCAGGCTGGGGAAGTCTGTCTCCGCTTCTACGACTCTAAAATAGTCCGTATCGATACCGTAGGGAATCACCTCAATATTCAGCCTCGGGCAATGAGACCTCACCGTGTCTCTCTGGTGATTTGAAACGGCGATAGCCGTATCAAGTTTCTTATATATATCGCCATAGTTCCTCGTCTGGTAGTAATACAGCAGCCGGGCGATTTTCCTGGGCCAGTTCCTCTCAAAGTTGTATTCCATACGAGTTATCTCGGCAAGGGCAAATGCCTCCAATAATACAACAGGTATACTTCCTGCAGATACGTAGCGGAGCATGGCCGGATGGTCAACGGCGATGATATCGTAGTTGTTGTCCGCCAGTAATGACTCTATCTTCCGCTCCATTTCTCGTGAGTAAGAATAGTTGAGGAATGCGGTATTCCCCGCAAGCAGGTGGCGTAGCGAGAACGCGCTATTGAAGATATTTAGCATGGCGTTGAGTGAGTTCAGTCCGGGTCGGTCTGGTATGTCAATTGTTTCCACCCGACAGTACCGGCTCAGGTCGGGATAGTCCTTTCCCGGTAATTTAAAGGCTACCAGGGTAATATCGTGACGGTATTTCTGGGACAAGTGTTCCAGTGAGTATAGCACCCGGTGGCTGCCGGCAGTGGAAGGCGAAGGATACTCATAACACAGAATGATGATTTCCATAGGAGTATCTCACTATCCACATAATTCGCATTCTTCCTTCTTACCTATGAAGACCAGGTAAGGAGAGAAATATGAAGACCCAGGCATAAAGAAGGTGGCGTATCCTATTACCTGGTTCAATAGATGCGCCATATATAGTACCGGTCTGGTTCTGATGCCGCTAAACGCTGCTGTCAGATCAACCGGCCCGAAATAATCCAGCTTTAATATATCAACACCTCTGTTCCGAAGAAGGTGGTGCAATGAGTTCTTATCCATTATTTCCAAATTATGCGTGGCTAGCAGTGTTTTTTCTTTGCCCATCATCTTGTTCAAAGCGTGAGACAAGCTACCTTTCAGGTTTGGCACGGTGATTATCAGAGTACCTCCTTTTTTGAGTAGTTTGATATGGGCTTCAATTATCCTGTTCGGATCCGCAAAGTGTTCAATTAATCCCATCGAGTACACGATATCAAAGGACTCTTCTTGAAAAGAGGTCTGAAATATATCCTGATGGAGTATCGTCCCTACGACGCCAGATGTCTTCAGGTTATTTTGAGCCAGAGCCACGC
>JAUYHA010000129.1 GCA_030690265.1 Dehalococcoidales bacterium
ATCTACCCCGCTCACTTTTTATGCAATTTGGCATGTTGGCACTCCATTACCAAGTTAGGAGGAACTTAAGTGGATTTTGGTTCTAGTGTTGCCATAATAATATCGGCGATTTCGCTGGCTGCGACATGCATTGCGATAGGCGTATGGAAAGGCAGAATTGACGCCTTGCTCAAGGTATGTGGGGATTGCCAAAAATCTTTACCTCTGGCAGTAGACAGACTTCAAAACAAAATGGATGTAGTTTGGAAGCTGACTGCGGGGCAACTCTTGGAAGATCACCCAAATTTAGCGATACGTCATTCACCGTTTTCGCTAACCGAACAGGGGAGATTAGCCATTGCTACTATACAACCTCTGCTAGATGACATTAAACATAAAAAGTCTGGTTTAACGGCTAGTGATGTGCCGGTTGAGATACTTCAGCGTAGTACAGAGGAAGAATTGTTGGGAATAGCCAAGCAGTGCAATTGCTCAGTCGCCTTGCTGATCTCTCTGGCAACAGTTGAGTTAGGAGTCCTGCGGTGATCACAGGAGGGGGATAATTTGGACATCTCACAACTCGTCTTATCGGTAATCGATAAAACCCAGCTCCGCGTACTTGCCTATCTTCTTGGCGCTAATCTCCTCCTGGGTGTTATCGCAGCTCTCTATAAGGGGGATTTTGAGGTAGCCCGGATAAAGGACTTCTGGAAAAGGGTGGCGATAGTCTTTGGCGCCTATGTTACTGTGGCCATCGCAGCCCGGGGACTCGCGGACTTCGCGCCGCTGGCCACTGCATCCTGGTTAGCGTTGATAGGCTACCTGGTCACTCAGATAATGAGTAACCTCAGGGACCTGAAGATATTGCCATCCCACATTATGCTGTGGAAATGGCTGGAGAGGTGAAATATGGATAGAGAGAATGACCATAATTTCAATTTAGCTAAAGAAAATATAGGCTTTGCTCATGAGGCTCTGAAAGATGCCAAAACCCATATAACAAACGGCGAATTAGATTCAGCAATAATTTCGCTGCTGGAAGCACGTCTACAATTGTCTGAAGCCAGTTGTGCCTGTCGGCAAGCCTCTATAGTAAATCATCCCTTTCAAAGCCCCTATAGTGAAACATTCTGGAACTGCCTAAATTACGCCGAAGGCCCAATACCACTTCTGGAGAAGGGGGCGAAGGAAGAGTATGAGTTGACACTAAGAGACTTACGTGATGCGGTTAAAAAAAGTGGTTAATTAATGTTACCGCCCAGATTTGAACGGAGGTAAACCATGACTAAAGCGCAGGAATTAGGTGGTGGGGAAAGTGGATAAGTTGAAAAAGTGTCTTGAGCATCTCGATGAGCGCACAGCAGTCATATTGGAGGCATGGCACGATATCCGTCGTGTATCTCCTGCGGCTTTTAGTGAATATGCCAAGGGGGAAGCACCCGGTGAGTGGGACAAAGACCAAATCGCTGAGGACTTGATTGAAGATGATAGGAATCGCCTGAATCATAGGGAAGCCCGGATTTTTTACCTCCTCGCAGTGACAGACTTCATAACTCAGGCTCTAGGGGAAGAATGCGGCTGCAAGGAACAGGAGATATTGCCTACTCCGGGGAGCTTTGCCGCCGCCATGAAACGCTTACAGGAATAGGTATGAAGTATATTTGGCATACAGGTGTAGATAAAGAAAAGAATAACTTGATAGCAAGAGTTACGTTTGCTACGAGAAAGGACACAGCAGAAGGTTACCAATTCTATTTCTATATACCTGAACTCACTACATGGAGGGTCCCAATAGACCCAGGCGATACCTCTTGGCCCAGAATATTAGTAAGATTACTGAATCAAGGAATAATAACTCATGCCTAAGTGCATCCCCTGCCTGGGGAAACGGTGAACTGATGGGAAATTGTAACTGCGGTGAACTTCCACTCAAGCGCATGTTTGAGATATTAGAGCAAAGTATCGTCAATCGCCATGAGATGGGTGCAGTCATACGTGACGACTGTAATATAGGTAAGACTATTGAGGGGGAAAAGGGTAGTATTAAGGGAGCAAAACTAGGCCCTTTAGATGCTAATGATTTTGCCTTTTATCATACTCACCCTGGTAGCTACGCATATTTAAGTGCCGGCGATATACTGGCGCAAGCAGAATACGATCATCCGATGGAATGCGTAGGGGCCATAAACGATGAAAGAGATGGCCTGGTGATTAGATGTTTTTCAGCACCAGAAGGCAAGGAATGGGATGATATTGTTGCCAGAGAAAAGGCTATGGCAAAAAGTGCGCTGGCGGTGGGTGGTGAAAATGTCATATTAACACCTACATTTATAAAAGAATGGGGCAAACTACTAAAAGAAGCAGAGGTGCTAGCTGTGGATGCCACTTTATTGCGCAAGACCTGTGAATTCACAAAGAAGTTTAGTTGATGCCTAAGTGCATCCCCTGCCTGGGGAAGGACATAAAGGATGCCATAAGAGAGGCCATATCGGACGAGGCTACCCTGGCCCTCGTGGACAAGGTTAAGGACTGCCCGGAGGACGAGGCCATGGAGTTCTGCGGTAAGCTCAGCAAGAGGGCGCCAAGCCCTTATCAGGCCTTCGTTGGGATATGCCTGAAGGGGGGCGAGAAGACCATCAGCGACTGCGCCGGCGAGTGGCGGGAAAGGAAAGCTAATGGGGGGAAACCAGCTACGGAGGGGAAGTCAAGGGCTGAGGAAGAAAAGTTTGTCTGCAATCTGGAGAGGATTGAACCCCTTGAGAGCTATTTCTCCATAGAGTATGGACCCAAGGGGGAATGCCGGCCATGTCGGGTAAAACCTCTGGCCCAGCTATATAAAGGTGCGCTCGAGGATAAAGGGTTAACACAGCAGGTAGGGGTGCTCGACGAAGTTTATGAGACCGGTGATATATTGACAATAGCGAGAGCTATGGATAATATTAAAGCGAATACGGAGGACAAGGGCCTCAAGTCAGAGCTGGAAAATCTTGACTGCTTTGTGCAAAGCTTCAAGGATGAAGTTTGATGCCTAAGAGGCAGAAGCTATACCGGTTGGGAGTCCCTATCCCGGTCAATGAGGCTAACAAACTTCTCGGTCTCCCAGCCGATAAAAAACTGAGCTGGCAAGAATTCCAGGAATACGCAAAACGCAATTCTTTAAGCATTAAAGCAGAAAATATATCTGATTAAAGGAGAAACATAAATTGGCAGTAGCGAAAAGGAAACCAACACTGAAACGGTTCAATCTCGGCGGCGGCGGCCTGAAGCTTCATGATGCCCGGCTGGTCCTGGGGATTCCCGTGATAGCCCATACCGGCCGTGTAAATAGCTATGCCCGATGTCTCGGTGGGAAATTGAAAGGCGCCGACGGCGTAGCGGACGCCCGAAGGATTATGGCCTCGAGCGTTACGGCCTGCGGCGGCGTCCCCGGTGGTAAAAAAAGAGGTAAATAGCCGGACAGTAGCCCCCTCCGTATTTGAAAGAAAGCCGGGCTCACTCCCCGGCCTTCTTTATTTTGGGCAGCTTTCTCGCCGCTGAGCTGAAGTGGCACTTTTGGTTAAAGCAAGCTTGCCACATATTGCATCCGCTTGTGATCCTGATATTGCTTTCATCAGGAGAAATAACCTTCAGTGGTGAAATAACTATAGAAACGGACTCCGGACTCCCCCCCTTCTCCGCCATAAACTCCTCACAAATGCCTATAGTGCTTTCAACTCTTATCTCCAATTTTAACCTCCTTAATATTTAACGTTGGCTCTGTAGCCAGAAACGCCTCAAGGTCGCGGTAAAATAGCCCACATGTGCAATGGCCCTCTGTAGCTATTTCCTTAGTTGCCTCAGGGCAGGGACAATTTTTCCGATCTGGCCTGCAGGGGCAGCATCCACACTCCAGATAATTCTTTACGAAGTGGAGATAGCCTAGTTTGGGGCTAATAATGCACTTGTGTTTCCGTGCATAGGCAATGAATATCCTGGCTAACTGGGATTTATTTTTGGTGGACATTGTTAATCCTTTCAAACTTTCAACCTTCGAGTATTGACATAAATAGTGGTTTGAATTAAATTATAAACGGAAAGCTGCCGGATTATGAACTGGGCCAAGTAGTACCCCGGCCGGGGGAAAATTGGCAAGGCTTAGGACCGCAACCTGAGTTGGAGAAAGAGGGGACCATATTGGTGCGAACACCCGTATGCCCGAAACGGCAGCCATCGGAGCTATGGGGTTTGGCTCCGGCCTTTATCCATCTGCTCCAGTCGTTTTGCCTCTTCCTCAAATAGATTGGCTAGTGCGTTGGCATCTTCGCATAACTTTATTGCCTTTACGCGCAGTTCCGCTAATTTCAGAAAATATGGCGCCAGAGAATCCCCTAGAGCCGGTAGTACCTTACTCAGCAACCTCTCCTTTCTTAGCAACTTTATTCTATTAGCCTTAGCTAGATTTGCTCTATTTGCTGCTAATTTTGCTGGTGTTACGGTCTGTGAACGCCCCTTATGTGACTCACTGTTAAGTTTGTTTGCCTGGATACTGCTTCTTTTAGAATGGCGCGGCGGACGTTGAGTAAGGGGCTTTCCCTTGAGTTGAACCCAGGAAGCCCTAACATTCGCTGAGAATTCTGGTGAACAAAGTGGCTGCGTAATGTTTAGCCCGTATTGACTGCAATACTCATAAGCGGTTACCCCGTGGGCTCTTAAAATATGTCTGCCTACACTCACAAACCATTTCTGGCAAATACGACATTGAACATGTCCATTGCCATCATAGCCTAGTACCCCGTCAATTGAGGAGTCAGTTGCCAGGCCAATTGTTAGCCGTTGGTGCATACTTGGGTATTGGTCATACTTGGGCTTCATTCTTCATCCTCTCCTTTCTTTCTTCTTTCTTCCGCCTGAAGTACGCCAGATCCAGGTGGGGATAGAGTGCCATGAGCGGGTTCCTCACCTGAATTTCACTGGCTGCCATTCCCCCCGGGGTGATTCTGTAATAGACCCGGGGCGATGCGTCCGGCAGGTTTTTCAGTTGGAGCATCGATTGCTCTGTCTCCCCCGTGGTTTCCACCCACCCCAACCTCTTCAGCATACCGAAGTATATCAGGAAAGAGTGATATCGCATCCGGCACCGGTTCATAGGCCGGTTCATTAGCACTCGAGTTCTTTCCTCCGCCTCTTCGGTAGTGAACGCAGGTTTACCCTTCCGGATTCGTTTTTCCTCCTCGAGCGTCATCCTATCCTGTACCCATGACTGCTGAATGGCCAATTTATAGTTGCGCACAATCTCAACCTGCGGTGCGCCTCTGGCAGGGTCAATAGGTTTATCAATAGCGATTTCCCCCTCCTTTCCAGAGATGGAGGTATGGCCCTTGAGGAATTCGATGATAAACTGGCACGCTCCGAATGGTCGCTCACGGCCAGGCTGAAGAGAGTCATAGCGCTCCGGTGGCGGCAATATTGGAGGCAAGGCATCTCCCGGCTGGGGCTTCGGTTTAGTAACCTTCTTCGCCGGCTCTTTCTTTACCACAACCTGTGCAGGTTTAGGTTTCTCCTGTTTTGTCTGTTTCTTCGGCTTGGCCTCGGGCGCCTTAGCCACCTTTTCCTTTTCCTGAATGCCTCGCATGAAAGGAGGCAGCTCACTAGTGGCTTGCCCCCCGACACCTGTTAGTGTCAGTCCTGTAATAGAATCCTTATCATCCCTGATAAAAGTGAAGACTTGCGTGAGACCTGCGAGCTTTACTACTTTTCCCTCAACATCCACTTCATGAACAGTCCCGGCTACTTCAATTCTGAGAATGTCCCCCTTCTGGTTTTTAACTAAGGCCCACTGTTTTTCCTCAGCCCTCTTCAATAACAGGGCTAGCTGCTCCGAGGTAACCGTTAGCAGGGGCGGCGGCTCCTTTCCCTCTGAGGGCGCCACCACTTGGGGTTTTTTAATTAGAGGCTTATGCTCCTCGCAGGACAGGGCTGCTAATGCTGCCAGAATCTTTTTATAGACATCCTGCTTGGCCTCTTCCCCTCTTGCCTCACTATAATTTTCAATTCCATCTTCGAGGGAACGCAGACCGTTGATTTGGTTGCCTAGCTTGGGGGGAATGCGTCCGATGGCTTGCTTCAGGGCCGTTAGAGATGCAGACATTGCGAGCGCGGACTTAGCAAAATCTTCTTTCAGGAGGTCCTTTAACCCCGCAATAACCTTCTGGCACAGGTTAAGCTCATGGGGTTCGGGGGAAACCTCGTCCGCTGGCTTTTCCTTCTCACCTGCGCCGACTACCACAGCCATGCGGCCAATTTTCATCTCGGACCCTTGTTCGTTTCTAACCTTCAACAAGGAGGCGTCGCTAATGTCCAGGACGATTAGTTTACCCGGGATCTTGGGATGGTAGACAATATCCCCAAGCTCGATAATGGGTGTTTTCGGTGCAGGCTTCAGCGTTGGTTTAACGACACTCTTGACGGGAGAGGTAGGTTTGGGAGTAGGTTTAACTACGGGTTTCTCAGGTGGCTTTTTGGGTGTTGCCTTGACTTGAGGTTCAGCCGCAGTGACTGATTCACGGTCGACTTGAAATCGGTTATGACCCAACTCCGTTTCCACGCTCAGTAAAGCCGTGTCGGAGATATCCACAACCGTTAACATCCCCATCTGTGGATGGGAAACTATGTCACCGACCTTGAATTCAGTTTTAGTAGATTTAGTCGGGAGCGCAGGTTTGGCCGCCGGCTGGGGCGCGGGTTCATCCACATCCTCCGCCGCCAGGTCCTGAACGGCTTGAGCGAGATCTTCGAATGCCCCCTGTTTTTCATCCTTTTCAGCGTCTTCATAGTCCTCAATCGCAGTATCGACATCGTCCAGACCT
Organism: Dehalococcoidales bacterium; assembly: GCA_030690265.1. Classification (GTDB taxonomy): domain Bacteria; phylum Chloroflexota; class Dehalococcoidia; order Dehalococcoidales; family UBA2162; genus JAUYHA01. The sequence continues at coordinate 6,825 of JAUYHA010000129.1, forward strand.
GCAATAGTGAGTTTCTCTTCAGGGCCTAACCTATCCAGCGCCCGCTTCAACTTACTTATGCTGTTAGATTTTTTCTCATCATCCATATCGATGGCTTGGAGACCGGCTATTATGTCTTCTGCGGACCTTGGTTGTTCAGGTATCTTCTCTTTACGTTTGGGCATCGTCAGACCTTCGGAACGTATCTGCAAAGGTGTCTAACTTCTTCAAAAAGACTTCTATTTCCTGTGCATTCGGTCCACGGCCCTCTACTTCAGATACCGCCGCAAAAACCATTCCTTGTATGGCCGCCTTTATTATATATTCACAAAAGTTCTCTATTGGCCATTTGGCTTTGCGGGCAGTATTAGCTAAGACTGTATAGTCCTCCTCGGATAAATTAACTGTTACTTGGGTCATCGTTTTTCTCCTCCTTCTCTTTGACAGCCTGTATTTGGCGGAGCACTGAGAGTAGCCGGCGTTGTTCATTGCGAGTAATTGAAAGAAATAGCCCTTTCAAATAGAATATTACTCGCTCATCCTCATCTAGTTTCTCAGGCGTCCCTGTATAAATAACTAATTGCAGACGTTTCCCTTTCAGCGTGCCGAGAAACTCCGAGACGCCGTCACTCTGTTTCTTCATGCTTAGCCTCCTGCTCCTTGTTGGCCTGTATTTGGCGGAGCACTGAGAGTAGCCGGTAGCGTTCCCACTTATAAAGAGCCAAAAATACTTTTAGCGAACATCTAGTCATTAGCTCAGCCATCTTTGGTTTATTTGACCCCGGCACAGTATATTGGTGTACAAGACCTATCAGCGTATATATTTCATCAAGCATTCTTTTCATCCTCCTCTTCTGCAAATGGCATGGTATCGAGCCAATCCTTTTGTTCCTCTCCTGCTACCTGGACGTACTTCCATGTTGTTTCGATGCTCTTATGCCCCAGGCGCTCCTGGAGGACTCGGATGGAGAGGGGGTCAGCATTTTTATGTGCCGCCATGGTGGCAAACGCATCTCTAAGCCGGTGCGGAGAAGGATGCCGGCGTTTACCTGTGTTCGGATCCGTCAAGTCCTTAACTCCGGCCCTCTTGGCAGCCTCCGTTACTATGTGGTATCCATGAAAGTATTCAAAGGGAAATAGTCTGTCCCCGGGTTTCTTCCTCTCGTGCTGAATATAGTCCTGGAGCATATCAATGGTTGATTTGTCCAGGGGGAGCCGGCGCATGACCAACTCTTCGGTTGCGGTCTTTACAGCCTCAGTTACCGGCTGTCCGCAGTTGGTACAGAACTTGCTCCTCCGGGAGAGCTTCCCCTGGCAGTGGGGGCAACCCGACTTCAGCCGTTGCTTCAGCAGGCGGACCTCTACCGTCAGATTTTCGATATCGACCTGGGCTACGGTTAGCGGTAGCAGTTCGGAGATACGGCAGCCCAGGTGGAACAGCAGCCGGATAAAGAGGGCATTCCGCTTAGTTTTTGCTCCCCGCTCGATGGCCAGGGCGTCCCTGGGCGTCAAGTATGCCTTATTCATTTGTCCTCCCGCGTAATGTCTGCGTGCCCAAGCGTGCCTTGATTGCGCTTCCCCTATGGCTGCCACGTTAACTGCACTAGGTAAGCGTAGGAATCGGCGTGAAACGCCCGTGTGTCAGCCGTGTCCCCATAGTAAAACAATGTAGCTAATTTACATTATACTATATAAGGCTATTTACTGCTATTCTGTATTTGGTTTCAAGAGTTCTTTTACAAGTGAATAGCCGTTATATCTGGCAAGTGGTAAGCCAGATATAGAATGCAACAATTCCTTTATGAATCTAATGGAGAATCTTTAGGGAATCAAAGTGTTACTGGAGTCAACATTAGCTCTGAATGTCTAGTAAGCTGGCATACCAGCCAGTCAACGCAATATCTAATGGTCCAGGCACAAAGTAAGCGGATTAAGATTGTAGCAATCCGACGATGTAAAGGCTAATTCACGCAGATATAAAAAGCTATCTTCAATATAACCATAGGCAATCCAGAAGTGGATTGTATGCGGAAGTAAGCAAGTAGATTGCTGAACCATACACTAGCGGCCTATGGTGTTCAACAAGCTAGTAAGCCTAAACCCTTGAACGGGTAGGATAGGGGAATGTTGTGCCAATCAATAAAAAGAGAGGTGCAACACTATGGCTAAAGGATTAGACATTCATTCCCTTATGAAACAATCACCCAACAAGGCTAAGGATAGGACTGTATGGGGCTTGCCTCTGAACGGCCTCTGGATACCCTTCTTTATGGGCACGAACGCAGTCAAAGAAAGCAACATTGACTCCGGAAGCCTGGGCTGCCCGCTGCGTCTATCGGTAGACAAGGATGGCGTGCCCAAGCTGAAAGACGATGGCTCGGCCCGCTACACTGTGGACAAGAACATCAGCAAGGCAGTCAATGGCGTAAAGGACAACATTGCCTTCGGCCTGATGGCCTTCACAGCTACAATCCAGAAGACCCATGCTGAAGAATATAAGGCCCAGGTTGATGCTGCCCAGAAGGCTGGCGAAACGATTCGGGAGCACGAGGATACCACGCTGGGCGCTTACCTGGCAGAACTGGAAACGATGGCGGCCAAGGGTGCAACTATCGCTGAAGCCCCCATTGAGTCTAAAAGCAGGGAACTGGTGCCGGCCTAACCACGATTATCATAGGCACAACATTCCCCTATCCTGCCCGTTCAGGGACAAGAGAAGGGGGTTGCCATGAATCAACCAATATGGGCAACTCCTGAGCGGCAACGGGTCTTGGATGTGCTAAAGCGTAACCTCTTTGCTGGCAGATGCACCTACGGGCATACCAACTGCTCAGCTATGCTGAAGGTTCAGCAGGCCATCGTTAACAAGATAGGCTTGCCCGATGAAGACAATCCCTTCATCTGGATTATGCGGGCGTCTATGGTTGCCCAAACAGTCCAGAACTCAATGACAAGGGACGAACTTCGTCACATACCCCAATGGACTTCCACAGAGCTAAAGGAATACTGGAAAGCCGATGATAGGGACGCCCGTTCTTACCTCTGGCAACGGGAGAAACGACACCTGCACGCCCTGCCTGGTATCTACCATCGGGGCAACTACGATTCCATCCGGAAGAGTGAAGACTTGGCCAAGCAACCCCAATGGCAGATAGTAACATTGGGGGTAAGTGCTTTCACGATGGGCAGAACGGCCAAAGTCTTTATCCCTGGCTTAAAGGCAACTATCTGGGTAGACCTAGCAGGGCTAAAACCTACCAGCAAAAACCAGAAGCGGAAGTTTTACAAATACGGCGAAGGTAAAGCACCAGAAAGCCTAGACGAACAGATTCATACCCGTTGCTCTCAGGCAGTTAGACGATACTTAGACAATTAAGAAAAGACACTCTACACCGAAAAGGTGTGGGGTGTCTTTTCTTTTTACCATAGGCAGTCAAAGGTAAGCGGTAAGGGATAAGGGGGCTGTGTAGCCAGTACGCCAGTTCAGAGTAGGGCTATGCCCGAAAAAACCTGAGTCTTAAATAGCTTCCCGCTTACCTTTAGCTGCCTATCCTTTTACCACTAGGGGGTAGGGACAAAGGAGGTGAAGTTTGGTAGCAGCAATAGTGACAAAGGCCGAACCCCTCGATATCAAGGCAGTAATCATCGAGAAGGGTGAGGACTGGACCACGGCAGCCGTAGTGGACGGCCAGCATTGGCTACTATGACCCCGCCGGCGCCCGGCGCGTAGTCAAGATGTTCCTGGACGGTGAGAAGCAGTGTTTCTCGGAACGCTGCATGGCTTGCTTCGGCACCGACCTGGAGAAGATGATGCGGGCCGACGTGGAGTACTTCCTCAGGAAAGAGGGATACGCTCCTACCTCGGTGGCAGTCATCCTTGAATTCGTCAAGCGCTGGGCAAAGACTGATGACAATAATCCCTTCTCCATCACAGGAATGATGTACCCGAGTATAGGGCTATGAAGCCAGAACGGGCATCCGAAATAGTAGAGTCCTATATCAACGGCAACCTCTCCTGGGTAAAGGAGAATATCCGTACGAAGAAGGACCTTATTGCCGTTATCCAGGTGATTAGAGAGATCTGCCCGAATCAACTGGGCGCATTCCTGAAGATTATGGCTAATTGAAAGGAGGTGAGGTTTGGTAAAAGTATCCACATTCAAGTATCAATTCCCAGGCATGCGTAAACCTGATGACATCATAGTCTACCCGAACCCGGACGGGAAGGTCTACACGTTCCAGGGCGACAGGACCATAGGCACAGTGGACGTTGAGACACGTAAGGGAGTCCTCAATTTCAAAGGAAGTAATTCCAAGTACTTCATACACCTGAACAAAGTGCTTGGCGCCGTCGACTATAACTTCCCCCAGGAGTTCGTGAACTTAATCAAGGAGTTCTCAACCAAGAAGGGGGACATCATAGGCCCAGGGATAATTCTGGGATAGAAGGAGGTGACTTGTGCCAACCCAAGAACAGCTAAACCGGCAGGCTTTAAAAACCATCGCTGGCCTGCGTGACACCGTGAATCAGCTCTGGCGTAAGTGTTGCGAAGAGGACGGAATTGACCCCGAGAGTGAGTTCGTGGTGTTCTCCGAGGGCAATAAGTATGTCCCTTTCCATAACAATGCCATGCAGCAATGCCAGGAAGCTCTTGCCCAGTACAAGGCCGGAGGCTATGTCGGCCTGCGCATTGAGGGGGGCAAGGCTACCAGGTGAGGCTTAACCATCCACGCCGGCCCCACCAGTAGTGTTCTATCACTCGGACGTTTCCCTGTGGATAGTGGTAGTATGCGAAATTGCGCAGGTTGCTGGTGGGGCTCCGCGGGCGGTTAAACAAAATTATGCCCGTAAAGGAGGTGAAAAGAATATGGAAATACAAGTATCAAAACTGAGAGAGGCGCTAAAGCTCCTGGATCCGGTGGTGCCCAAGAAGGCAATGGTCAAGTCTATAGGGTACGTCTACTTGGGCAATGGGAGAGCGATGGCCACTGACCTGGAGATAGCCGTAAAGGTTGACCTGCCGGAGGCCTCCGAGAAGATGTTAATACCGGTTATGGCGGCGCTTGACTTCCTCGAAACAATCCCTGGGCATCGGATGGTTACCGTAACTGTCAAAGGGAAAAACGTGGTGCTCACCTCAGGGTCAATGGAAGCTGAGTATACAACCGAAGACCCTGAGGACTTCCCCCCAATAGAGCGCGGGGATTTCGAGCATGACGCTGTTCTCAATGGTGAGGCCCTGGTTAAAGCGTTGGTGACAGTGTGGGATTGCTCAGCTAAGGAGGATACCAGGGTAGTACTGCATGGCGTGTGTCTGACAACCGGAGACGATATTGCAGCAGTGGGCGCGGACGGCTTCCAACTTGCTGTAGAGAAGATACAGGGAAAACTACCCGGCGACAAGCCCCTGATTATCCCCAGGGAAGCGGTAAGGTTTATTGAGCGCCTGTGGAGTAAGGCGGCGGCGCCGGACCTGACCGGAGTGGAGACCCCGGCCCAACTGGCCATGGCCAAGAGACCTATCAGGCTGGAGTATAACAGCGATGCTCTCCAGCTCCATTTCGGCAGGGTGACCATGCTGATTAAACTCACCCAGGGCACGTTCCCCAACTACTCCCAACTCATCCCGTCCAGCTTCACATCAAGTGTTACCGTATGGGCCGAGGATTTCAAGAGGGTCCTGAAGGCAGTCGGTAAGCTGGCAAAGCACAGCAGCGGGATTACACGGCTGGAGTGGTCAGAGGAAAAGCTTAAGGTCTCCGCAAGAGCCGAGGAATACGGCAGCAGCAGTGGCTCTATTGGAGCTAAATGCACCAGCCCTGGCAAGATTGCCTTCAATATAACCTATCTGGAAAACTGGTTAGCCCCGCTGCAGGGAGAGGTCACCATATCCATGAGCAAGGCTGACGCCCCGGGTTTGTTCTCCCACCGTAATTCAATACGGGTGATTATGCCGATGTATGTGGCGTGGGATGGCGACGGTGGAGCCAAAACTGAGGCGACGGCTGAACCGGTGGAGCCGACCGACGAGGCAGGCGACGTGCCAGGTGACGTGCCAAATGATACGCCAACTGACGAGGTGGGTGAAACAACTAACGAGCCAGGGATTGACGAAGGCACAGAAAATGAGCCAGTTCCCGGAACGTCGAAACCGAAGAGGACACGCAAACCTAAAGTACCGGTGCTTAATTAAGCAGAAAGGAGGTGAAGTTGTCTGAAAAGTTAGAGATTACCTTTGCGCTGGATAAGCCGACTAAAAACACCATACGCTACGCGGAAATGTCCGATAACCCAGTGGTCGGCACTCTCTATGTCCAGAAATCGGCCATAGAGAAGCTTGAAAACCCCAAGAGCATAAAGGTAACCATCGAGGCAGCCTAGGTAACAGCAGGCAGGCGGTTTGTGGTATATCCACCTTTTAGTATTTCGGGTAAGGTCGCTATAGGTCGCCTGCCTGCTGTATACCACTCTTGACAAAATACTATGCTGTGCTATACTATACCTCACTGTTACCATAAGGAGGCTTGATGTTTGCGTGTCCTACGTGTGTAAAAGAGGGGAAGGTTGCCAAGGTACACCTGGCCGGGCACGCCTGGAGCGGGAAAAACCGCCCCCAGCGTTACCGGTGTTCAAAGTGTGGGAAGACCACATTAAATCCAGTGGATATTCAGGAGAGGAGGTAAAGAAGGTGAAAAAGTGTACTGTGAAGTGGCCAGGCTAAGGTCACCTAGCTGCTCTGGACGGGTATTGGCCACGAGGCCAGCCGAGAGCGCAGAGTCCCCGAAACGGGGACGGCGGAATCCCGTCAATCACCCCTAAGGGGGGTGAAAGGGAGAACTGTAATGATCACGGTACACTATCAACTTTCAGACGTAGGACAGAAGGCCGAGTTAACCGCCGGGCGTGATGGCAAAAGAAACAGGTTTTTGGAACTAGTCCAGCCGGCGGACCCCATAGTCCTCAAATACGCCAGCCTCGATAGCGAAGGCAACGGGACGCTAGACATCTCCGACAATAACAGGCGGCTATCACCCTTTAAGGTAGTTGAGGAGTCATCTATCTGCTGGGTTGACGGCTATTACCCGGGTCGAAATCACTATCTGAGTGCTTCAAATGAGGCCAGTGTGCGCTATACCTACAAATTGCTCAGTCAGAATTTCAGCCGCTCTTTCGACCACATTCTGACTCCTGAGGATGTGGCGCAGATAATAAAAACCCATGACGAGCAGATGGAACTGGCTTTAGTGAACTTGCATCCGAATCAGGCTGAGGCCTACGCTGAAGCCGCCGCTGAAGCCGCCCTGCGTAAGCCAATTCTGGATGCCGCCGCGGAAGCGAACAGACTACTCGTCGAGGAGAACGAGAGCAAAAAGGAGGCTGAGGGTAAAACCCAGGAGCAGGAGCGAGCAAAATGGGTGGCACAGTACGGCAGCTCCCGACTGCAAAAGTCCCTGGCTGCGGGCTACGAATGCCAGGGAGCTTACGTGATGGAGCGCCTAGCCCTGGAGTTCGGGGAGGGTTGGGATATGCACGCAGAAGCTGAGTGGAAGCACCGCGTATACCCCTCAGAGGCAGCCCTGGACCTGGCGGCCAATTTTGAGACTAAGGGATATGAGGCTGAGGCCGTATGGCTAACCTCTAACGGCTTGGATGGATTTGAGGCGTGCGAGGCTGTGGTAGTCAAGAAATTCCTAAGCAAGTACTCTGTCTTTCACATAGTTTGAAAGTTCAAGGGCAAGGTGGGAAGCGCCCATAAGTTGCAGCGCCTTTATTTGTCAAGAAACAGTGCACGTCTCATTTAGCTGCACAACCAGGGCCTTCGCCCAAGTAATTAAATATTAAAGGAGAGATTAAAAATAATGCAAAAATGTGACCCAAAAAAGATAGACCAGGTTCTGGAAGAGCTTAAGGCCTTTCAGGCCGAAGTATCCTCTGCCGCCGAGGAACGCCAGAAACGTATGGATACGCTGGCTAAGGAGCTTAATGGCCAGATAATGGCGGAGCAGATGAAACTCGCCACGTTTGTGGCGAAGTACCAAAAAGTCACAGGTGATGTCGATGGGGCAATAAAGCACTGCATCGGGATCCTGGACGAAGTGCTCCATAACCCCGCGTTGGGTAATGGTGCTAAGTTTCAGGTTGATACTTGCACCGATATCCACGATGCCTCCTGTCCACCTGAGTTACCCGCTAAGAAACGGAAATAATTATGCCCGAAGTTCCCCAGTGTCGGCGATGCGGCCGGGCCATCTCAGGTAGTCACTCGGTTTTGTGCAAGGATTGCTTAAGCCAGGCACGACTCGAAGCGATCAGGCAGACGGAGGTAAAAATTGGGACGCCGCGACAGGGAGCGTAGACAACGAATCAAAACTGGCCAGGAAAGCGGCTATCAAGAGCAAGCCTATATAGACAGCCAGCTTAAGAAGTTTTCCCTTTACGAAGATTTTACAGGGACACTGCTGCCGGATAGCACAATTCTACTTCGGCGAAAACCGCAAGTAAAGAAGGCTAAATGGTTCTGGCAGAAATAATGCATGAAGAGTGGCGTAAATCTGCCATCCCCGAGTGGCGCCGCATCCTCGATGAGAGCATTGAGCAGAAGAACAAGGTGCGTGAGACTTACGCCCGGTGGATGCTGAAGGTTGTGCTCGAGGATAAATAGCTAGGAGGGATTCATGTTAGATAAGCTGGCCCAGGGACTCACCGATGAGGCGACCAAAGTGGTTGTCGGCCATAAGATAATATCTATCAAGTTCAATATACTCTTTCGGGAGAAGAAGCCCGGGCTTTACCAAGCAGCCTTCACCCTTGTTCTGGATAATGGTACGGTAATTGACTGTAACGCTTGGCTACCCAGCATCGAGGCGATGACGTAATGCTTGACCCCGACGACGAAAAGGTAATTGCTGAGGCCAAGTCTACCGGCGCGGTCCTGATTACCTGGGACAGGGTAACACGGCTGGCGGCCGGCGGGAAAACCCCCTATGAGATACTGGAGCAAGCTGAGCACGAGGCCCAGATACAGGGCAAGATCCAGGCCGAGGTTGAATTAATAAGGCTGCGCAAGCTCAGCCCCCTCGAGTTGACCAGGCTGGGAACCGCAGCGGATAAGACATCCGCCCTCTTCCGTGTGCACATACACCTGACAAAAGCCGAGGCCATCCAGGTGCGTCAGCTAAGGGTGGAACTTGATTACTCCTGGCGGGCAATAGCACGGTTTTACTCAGTGCTGTGGGGCGGTCTCTGGGGCTCGAACCAAATCACCGGGATGGTCATCTGTGAGAAGGCGGCCAATCTGCTGGGAGAGGATTTTATGCAGGAGCCGTGGAATTGAGAAACGAAGCTGAAATAAGGGGACTTCTTGGCTATTTGAACACCAAGCCGGTTGGAGATGTGAAACAGTTTCCTGGAATGAACGACTTGGGAGATAAAGACCTTTTACTGATGATGGGCGGGATGGTTATGATGTTGCGATGGGTTTTGGGAGAGGGGCCTAACGCTCGCCCACCGGGGGAACAAAATTGAAAGGAGCCGTGATATGGACTTTGTTGACCAGGCCCGATTGCAAGAAACCCTAAAAGAGGGAGGATGAAGGAACTATGGAGAAGCCTATTCTATCTGGTCAAATACTTGGCATTATTATTAATGCAGACCTCTCTGTGTATGACAAAGGTAAAGTGCTTAGTGATTTCCTAAAAGAATTTCCCGAATGGGCTGAAGCCGCCAAAGGATTATGGCGAAAGAAATATGAGCACGGCTCATATCAGTATAGTTTCGAGAAGTATGTAGAGAGACACCTATGAGCTTTTCACCCACCTGCCAGTGGACCGACAGCAAAGGCCAGATTACGCGCACCTGTGGCCAGCCGGCAGCTCGGGTGTTGCTGGCCGAGGTAGAGGAAATTCACCTGTGCCCACTACACCGGCGTTTGCTGGTCGGCGCCATGGTCCGGCAGTGGAAACGGGAAGTCGTCAGTAAGGTATTAGTGTGGTAAAACCAACCTCTGCATACATGAAATACACATTGCTTTGCTACTGGAGATTCATCTACGGCTGTCCAATCATCGCCCTTGAGTACTCCTACGGAGCTGCGGATGTCCTTGCTGTAGGTGAGAACGGTATGGTAATTGAGACAGAGGTTAAGGTCTCAATAGGAGACCTTAAAAGGGACATAGAGAAGACAAAGCATCGCTCCTTCCTTAAGGGGTCTTCCAGGTTCTGCCATTATTTTTACTTCGCTGTGCCTAAGGCGATCGCTGAAGAAGCTAAAGAGGTATGTAACCGGATATACCCCTATGCTGGGCTTCTTTCGGTGGGGAGCTGGGAGCCGAAGACTTACGAGAGGGCGCCGGTATTTAACATTCTTCATGCGAAGCGGTTTCCGGCTGATAAAATTACCACTGAGCAATTGCTAAAGCTGGCCAGGGGTATGAGCAATAGCCTCTGCAGCATGGGTATCAAGCTGATGAAGAATAAATGTAAATGAAACTTATAGCTGTCTTCTTTTCCATCTTGGCTATATTGCTCTGGCTGGCTATTGAGTACTCGGCAGCCTGGGGAGTCAGCATGAAGCTCTCAGAGCTTCTCAGAAAGTTGGCAGAAAATTGAGCAAGCCCCGGTCAGGGAAAGAGAGGGGGGTTAAATAATGTTCGAATATCAACCGGGCGTCCTAGTTAAGAGCACAACCAACGGGCAATTGGGCATCGTTCTCAGCTTACCCCCTAGTGGGCTGCTGGAGATATTCTTAGGGGATGGCTTGATAGTAGTTAATGAGGACAAACACTACTGGGATATTGTCCCGTTCAACGATGCCGGCGAAATACCAGCGTCTTTCTCAGAGCTGGTCAATGCTTATTGTATAGCGCTATTAAAGGAGGTGATTAGATATGAAGGGTAAACCTGGATACATCAAGAGGCATCAGCCTATAGGTACTGCACCATGCATCTACTGTCATGGAAGTGGATGTTCTAAATGCAACAATACCGGGCACTATTATCCAGACATAGAAAGGCCCAAAACTAAGGGGCCTATAAGAGGGTGAAGCCAAAATGAAAAGCCCCCTCGCAGTTAAGATCATCGAAGGGGATACTTTTCACGCCATGACATTCAACATTTAAAATTTATATCTAATTCAGTGTTTCTATTATAGGCATGAATCTTAGCCGGTGTCAAGAGGAGGGGTAAAAGCAATGAAAGCACGTCTTGAAGACAAAACAGTCGAGCACAGGGGTATCATAATAACCTCGGAAACCGAAGAGGAAAAGGAAGTTATTCGAAGCCTCTGGATCAATCAGGGACGCCCAGCAATGTTTTCCAGGGACGGAGCTTTGGTCTCCATTACTATCGCACCGACTCCAGAGGAAGCTGAACTCAAGAAAGGAGGGAAAGGTTGAGGGAAACTAAAATAACGCTGGGCGTGCTCAAACTTGGGGAATACGGCCTGCTTATCAAGGTGGCATCGGCCCCCATTAGCGCAAAGGATTTTAGCGCCGGTAAGGGCGAAAAGCTATTAAAGAGCCTGGAACGCAAGGCGGTGGAGAGTATAAGGGGGGCGCATGGCTAAAAAGCATGGGACATATGAACAATGGAAAGAACTAGGTGAGCTCACTAAACACATAAGAGGTGAAATCCTTGCACTCCTTGATAAAGCGCAGAAGTTAAGGATGACGGTTAAAGATACACGTTACGCTTGGAAAGTATACCATGACTTCGACCGCTTTCGGTCTGAGGCGGAAGAAGCTATGTTCAAGGATATTGGCGAACATGGCGGGGCTAATATTAAAGTGTTCTATGGGAATGATGAGGATGATGAGAATAAGACATCATCCCGCTAACCAGCCCATGCTACCCGGGTTTGAGCCGCCGGCGCCAGAAATTGGCGATTATGAAGGCTGGTTAAATGTGTACTCTTTCATTCATCGTTGTTTCTACCACACTGCTGAGGAAGCCCTGGCTGATGCTCGGCGGGCTATTAAAGACCTGGGGAAACTCTATGTGGTTCAACATGATGGTGGTCCGCCTGATATATGGACGGATGAATTATTTTGGATGATTAGTGAGCAACCACCGTTTTGTGAGCAAGTCGTTGGGGCTTTTTATTATCACAGGCCGCCACAGTACATCGTGACTCTTGGGCAGGAGATCTTTGTTGCGGGGGAAAGTCCTGAGATTATAAAGGCTAAAGAGGTGCAGGCCTGGGCAGACTTTGAGCGAAGAGAGGGGTGTAAAGTTGCAAAAGAAAGAATTCCCTGATAACCCGGCTGTCTCAATAGTTATGGTATTCCAGGACGGGGCGAAGCTAGCTTACGTATTTAAAAAGCCAGTATCCCAACTTGAATTCTTTGCAGCCCTGGGAGAGGCGTTCGGAAAGATGGGGATAGATATGCCCGAACTGGAGATACCGGAGCAAAC
>JAUYHA010000145.1 GCA_030690265.1 Dehalococcoidales bacterium
CAAAAACACATCGCCATATTTTGCGTCTACCGGCATAGCGTCGTTGATTGCCTTTAACTGTTTTGGTGTCAGCACCCCGTTATCATCAAGCCTTGGCTCATCAGGATTTAGCTCATCTGTCCTCCTTATCTCACAGTCCCAGTTTTCATTGTGTATCTGGTCGCATTTATTACAGACTATGCCGTAGTTGATATCTCCTGGTTCTCCTCCGTAGTTGGTCATCTTTTATCTCCTTCTTTTACCTCTGCCTCATCTAAGACTCTCCGTGAGCTAGTCTCAACCTGGGTTTTCTTTATTTTTGCTATTGTCTCCTCATAGGCTTTTGCTAGAGCCTCCTCGTAGGCTTTAGTAGCCTCTTCATATGCTTCTTGAACCGCCCTCATCAGGTAGCCCCCTATGTATTCGGTATAGGCTGGAGGAATTGCCTGAGTAAGTTCTGCTTTGTTCATCCAGTCTATACCCATCGCCTCTTTTGCTCTAGGAAAGTTAGCAGTCCCATCGTGCCCTACTACTGAGACGAAAGTGCCATAAGAGCGAGGCACACCTTTTGTAAAACCGAATACGCCGATACCCCCGTTTTGAGAATAGCGCCTGTTTAATTTACCGCCTGGGTAGATAACGCTGGGGTGCGGTCGATGTCCTGGGGCGAGCATTGCTATATTGGACTCAAAAAGGCGGTGGCGATAGATAGGTAATTCTGCCAATGACCAACCACAAAGCATTATTGAGCCAAACTCTCGACCGAGAGGTGCATCTGCTACATTCTCAATAACCCAGGGCTTGCCAGTAGATAGTAATATGTCCCGGGTATCGTTAATCAAAGCGGGATAGTCTTTTCCCTTTAACCAGGGTAAGAAGCGGAGTCTGCTATAAGCCTGGCAAGGCGGACTAGCGTGGTAAGCGTCAAAACCATCAAGGGGATAAGTCAAAGCGTCTGCTTGGTAAACCTCATCCCCGCAATAATGGGGCTGTGGTTTTATATCGACTCCCACGACATAGAATCCAGCACGTTGATAACCTTTAGTCGCTCCCCCTGCTCCGCAAAAGAGGTCAAGAAGTCTAGGTTTGTTCATACCTTCCCCGCCTTCAGGAAGTCAATCTCTGGCTGAAAGAACCCCAATTTACCCCGGCAAGGCACTTTCGTCTCATAAAGTCTGGCATTGGCAAGAAGGAAGCCGAATTTGCCGACAAACCAGGGTGAGTCGGACTCAGTGACGCAATCAATAATATCGACCTCGCCGATGATGGCACCGCGGGGCATCGTGTCCCACTCTATTCCAAATAAGGTGTTTCTGGCCAGAAGCGGCAAATCCAAATTAGCCATAATCCAATCAAGTCCATACCAGTCAAAGGTCTTACTGATGTGAATGTATATCCGCCCCCGGAACTTGGTCGACCAGTTGCGGTTGTCTACATCCTTTAGGCCTGAAGCCACAAGCCAGCCCCAGGGGTCACGGAAACTAAGAGCTTTCATTTCACCCCCTTAACCTGTTTGGGATAATATCAACGGACCCTTGGCTGGCTGCTGGGCTATCGGCTGTTACTTTTACCTCGACAATGCCATTTCGTATGCGTTGACCATACATATGTGCCTCGCAATATGACCACCAGCCGTTTGACCTTCTGAATGAAGCGACTGCCCTATTGGGACACCCCCTACGGGGGGAACTGAGTATGCGCCGGCATTTATCTTGCGTGTCTGGATGTAACAATACCCACCGATTATCTTTTACCCATACATAAGGAATCTCACTCATTGGACTTTCCCTCCCTTTCTATAACTCCGTCCATCCATGCGGATAGATCTCCCATCGGTCATTTCCCACAGCCGATTGAACGATGCCTCAGTGGGTGGCTCGTCCAGATGCTCTTTTAAGCGGCCGGGGTCGAGGTTGGCAGTAACGACCATCGGCAAAAGGGCATTATATCGAGCGTTGATGATGGCGAAGAGAGTTCTTCTGACAAATTGCATATCCTTACGAGGCTCTTTACCGACATCATCCAGCACTAAGAGGTCAGCGCCAACTATTGACTTGATGATGTCGTCTTCTGATTCCCTGACATTACTTTCTTCCCGGCTAAAACTATATGTCGCCTGTATCCGGCGGAATAGTTCCGGCTCACTCAAGAAGACAATCCGGGGACACCCCTTCTTTCCTGTCCACCTGTCAAAGACGCGGTGACAAATAGCGGCAGCCAGATGAGTTTTGCCACAACCCCACGACTCCGTTGACCATAAGTAAAGACTGGGGTATCCCCTGGGGGCATTGCCTAGCGGGAAATCATCTGCGTAGGATTGACAGACCTCTAGTGCCTTATCTTGCCACCCTGCCTTAAAAGTCGAAAAGTCCTCAACCATAAACTTGGGGGGGATGCCACAGGTTTCGCGCATATACCGCCGAACATGGGATACCTTGACTAACCTAGCGGTTTCTTCTTCGGACCGTCGTGCTGCTTCAATCAGGGCTCTACAGTCGGGGCAATTCTGATACTTCCGGATAGTGCCATCTCCAAGCCGCCACACCTGAAACTCAATGTTGGCACTACTACAACTAGGGCAAATCCCGAGCTCTGATTCAAGCCTTTGGGAGTGCCAGATATTCCAAAGCCAATGTTTCTCGTTAGGCGTTAAGGGTGTTTCTGCTTCGTTCATAATACATTCATTCCTTCCATGCCGATAGCTCGTTTTTCCTCGACCCGGCGCTTGCCGTGCTGACCTCCTTGATGGT
>JAUYHA010000146.1 GCA_030690265.1 Dehalococcoidales bacterium
CACGGTCGAGAAGGCCGGCTACGAGACCACCACTTACACGGTCACGATTACCCGCATCGGCGTTGTCGATTGGGAATATATCCTACCCAACGGAGATACAGCTACCAAATCTCTGAAAATCTACCCTGCTTCTCCCTCGGCTCACTATGAAAAGGTACGGGCGCAGACTACTGGTTCGATGGTGTACTGGGACCTAGCCTCCGAGGTCGGTGACCTGTGGTCATTCGACAATCCGGTTCAGAGGGAAATACCTGATGTCAAGAAGGTCAGGTTTTTCGTTGTCGGCTTCCGGAACAACCCGCTGGCCTGGGGCAAGTTCGCGTTATACACGAACGGTGCTCTGTACAAAGGACATCAGAACACCTGGGCCGGCTATCAGGCTCCCGGAAGCGAATACTATACCCTGACCTCAAACCCGATTACAGGTAACCCCTGGACTCTAGATGAAATTGACACACTGCTAGCCGGGGAGTATCACTTCGACTCCGGCATCCCTTCCCGGGTCGGCAGCTACTGGTACTATCTCTCCATCGTCTACGAAAACACCTCGGTCCGCACGGACAAGGCTACCGGCTATACCGGTAACACGGTCACGCTTCATGGCACGGTAACCAATCCCGAAGGAACATTCCTTGATCCATATACACCGTTAGGTGATAACCTGCTCAGGGTGAAGTTCGAGTGGGGCGAGACAATCGCCTACGGTAATTCCACTGCTTACCAGATGGGGATTACCGGCGCCTTTAGCGCTAACCTCTCCGGGCTGTACCCGGCGAAGACGTACCATTATCGAGCTGTAATGAGGTGGTCCCCGAAATTTGGACAGGTAGCTAAGGTCGGGTCCTGCCCCTAAAATAGAAAAGAGAGAAAGGAGCAGGATATGACACAGAACCGAAGGAAACATAGCCCATCATTTAAAGCGAGGGTAGCCCTGGAAGCATTAAAAGGTGAAGAAACGATAGCTGAGCTGGCCAATCGTTTTGAGGTCCACCCCAGCCAGATTCGCAAATGGAAGAACTCTCTGGTCGAGGGCGCCGTTGGTATATTCGGTGGCGACCAGGCCCAGAAAAAGAATGACGAAGCCACCCTTGTTGCCCGATTGTACCAGGAGATAGGACAGCTCAAGGTAGAGCGGGATTTTCTCGACAAAGCTTTGGGTCGTTGAGCGTAGAGCGGCGGCGCGAGGTGGTCGACCACAGTCATCCGTCGCTCTCAATTGTACGCCAGTGCCGGTTGCTGGATATCAGCCGCTCCGGGCTGTACTACCAGCCGAAAGGAATTTCCGAGGATGACTTTAACCTGATGAAGCTGATCGACCGACAATACCTGATGACACCGTTCTACGGGGCCCGAAAGATAGCCACGTGTCTGAAGGGCCAGGGTCACCTGGTCAACCGGAAACGAGTACGGAGGCTGATGTGCATTATGGGGCTCAAGGCTATCTACCGGCGCCCCAGGACGAGTAAACCGGCACCTGGTCATAAAATCTACCCATACTTGCTCGATGGTATGAAGATAACCCGTCCGAACCAGGCCTGGGCGGCTGACATCACCTATATTCCCATGGCAAGGGGGTTTCTATACCTGGTAGCTATCATCGACTGGTACAGCCGTTATGTGCTCTCCTGGAGGCTCTCCAATACCATGGACGCCGGTTTCTGCGCCGATGCGCTGGAGGAGGCTCTCAAGAAGGGAAAGCCGGAAATCTTCAATACCGACCAGGGCGCCCAGTTCACCAGCGAGACCTTTACCGGGCTTCTGGAGCAGAACGGAGTCAGAATCAGCATGGACGGGAAAGGAAGCTACAATGATAACCTGTTCATCGAGAGGCTATGGCGGTCAGTAAAATATGAGGAGGTGTATCTGAAAGCATATCAGGATGGCAGAGATGCCAGGACCGGTCTCGGTAACTACTTCCGGTTCTACAACACCGAGCGCCCCCACCAGACCCTTGGTTACCGGACACCGGCCGAGGTATTCGCATCAACCACGGTAGAAGCTACCGGTACAGGTATGGTAGAATCCTTAACACCAGACCCCTTGAGGATGGTGGGACCCGACCTTAACATTGCCCCTATCCTGTCCTAACGATGGGGTCCACCTCAATTCTCATGGCCGGGCTTTTAGTCTGGGAATGGATTCATATTAAACGTCATTAACTACGCATCTCTATACATCCTTTGGCCTTTGCATTGATTAAGCTCATCTCACCTCGGTAAACTTCTGCAATATGTTGAATCT
>JAUYHA010000157.1 GCA_030690265.1 Dehalococcoidales bacterium
CGGACCATGGCAGGGATATCCTCAGCCTTTATAGTATTCAGGTACTTTTTTAACCCCTGAATTATGGAGTCGTGAATGTTTTCAAGGAAAAAATCGAATGCGAAGCGGCTGCCGAACATACCGAGCCTCTTTTTGATCGTCATCTACTCTTCCCCCTCTCCCATGTTGGCTAGGGCTTTGCCGGCCCTGTTCAGCGCTTCCTTGAAGGTCTTGGCAATATCCATCTTGACCTGGTGGCTATCCTCATCCCTCCGCTGTTTCTCCTTGTGCTCCTCTAGCCGGATATATGTGCTGAGATCCAGTACCATCGGGTTGCCATCCTTATCCTTTACCTGGATGGGAGTCGCCTGAGAAACCGATGCATTCTCGCGCATGATAATAAACGGCTGCCCTGGAGCCACTTCCGTTACTTCACCCGTTCTTTTATCGTACAGCATCTGCCTCTGTGGAGAGGCTACGGGGAGCGATGGTTTATTCTCCGGAAACAACTCTCTCATACTTTTTATTATGGCTATTGTATTTTCGATGTTGTTCCCTGATTCCGGCTTTCCCTCTCCCAGTAGCTCCTTGAGTGCCTTAAATTGGGCAATCATCTTTTCCGTTTCATCCACGGGAGGACCCGGTTCTCTATTCATGTCGCTGATAACTTTCTCAACTGCCTTTGCGGCCAGGCTATCCCCCGATCCGTCTCGATGCCCATCGGAGCGGACTGCCCTCCCCGCTGCCCTGAGCTTGCTTATATCTACCGCGTCCTGATAATCGAGGTTCCCCATACCTTCACCGACCCATAGTGGTGAGTCATTGCTGTCGATTATATAGGCTCTATTCACGGCCCCCTTCTTTCTTTCTGCTTCAAGCCCCTCTCCCCTTTTAACTTCAGGATTGCTAAAATACGTTGGCAATTCTGCTGGCAAGGGCTGCTTCAGATGAGAGCCCCAAGCGGCAAGCCAGCGGTTAGCCAAGTCGCGCTGAATACCCATCTGCTGTAATCCCGAAGCTACCCATGTCAGGCTCTGATAATCGCCACCGTTCCAGATGTGGTCGGTAGTAACCTTAATCAGGCTCATGGGCACTACTCCGATATACTTCCCGAGGCGAAGGAACTGCTGATACTCCGTCGTGCCGGCTGTGGCCTGGGTCTCTTCTTTCTTGCCCTCGCCTGTCTCTGCTACCCCCCCCTCAGGAATGTTATCAATTTCCTCTTGTAAGGATTCTTCCCTCCCTTTGTCAGTCAGTATGTAGCAATGGTCGCCGGTGTCCTCGATTAACTCCTGCTTTACCCACCGGTCAAGCTGTGTCTGAAAGCGGCGGTAGCTCTCACCAACCTTCTCTTCCAGCTGAACCCTGCTCATAGGGCCGCTGGCCCCCGCCATGATACCAAAGATTTGTTCCTTACTTGCCATAGTACACCTCCTTTAATCTGGATTATAGGCGTATGCAAACGCTTTTGTCAACAAGTTTGAGCTTTTATTATGGTAAAGGCTTGACAAGTCGTGGTGATCAATCTAATATAGGTAAGAGGCTTAGATATGAAGTGGCTAGCTCTTGTAGCACAGGCGGTTGATAAAATCCCCCTCGAGCGTTTGCTGGTGAGGCGCTCTGACGAAAAAGAGCGTTTACAGGAGCTGGCAAAAATACTTGGAGAAGCTCACTCGAAGCCCGAAGGGGCGGAACCCGAACAGATGCCGGACCAAACGGAAGAAACTGACGAGAATACCCACCCTGCCAATCTGGGCAACACCAGAACGAAGGTACACCTTGAAGCCAATCCTTCAGTTACTTCCACTGTCTCCACCAAGGAAACGGTGGATTACCAGAACCGAGAGATAGGCAAGAACCTGCTTACACTACAGCGCCACTGCGTCCAGAAGTTCCGTATCAATGGCAAGGTTTGTGACTGTGGGCAGTCAAAACATTTGCTCGAGCTTGAAGCCCTGGCAGAAGAGACGATTGGTATGGTCGATAATCCGGATATCTACTACCGGATACTCGACTGGGTCCGCCGGCTAGGGCCGATATCCACTGTTGAGAACGTCAGCTCGGGCGAGTATGATGATGTTATTCCTGCCTTTGGCGTCGAGGCCCGGGACCTGCGCAAAGAACTCTTGGGAACCCTTGACCCTAAGGCACT
>JAUYHA010000158.1 GCA_030690265.1 Dehalococcoidales bacterium
GAGGGCACCTTTCCAGCCAGGACGCGGGAAATATTGCCGGCGAGGGCGTTGTCCTGGTTGGTTTTCACCCTTAGGGCATTCGCCTGGGCCTGGATTAGCCTGGTCGTCCGGCTCGCCCAGTCTTTACCGCCGGGGGCATCGCCGAAGACAATCTCCACCCCGTAGTAATCGGCTTCCGTCTCAAAGGTCAGTTGATGGAGCGCGTCTGCTGAGAGCCGTCCCTGGAAAGGAATGATAACCCCGCTGATACGCCTGCCTGCGATGAGACTCCCGCGAAGCCGTTTCATGTGGGGCCGGTCCAGATGCTCACTGGTAACGGTATCGTAAAGGATGTATTCACGGGGAACGACGACACCCTTTTGCTTGGCGAGGCGCGCGCAGGTAAGGAAATACTCGCCGAGGCGGTCATTCTCTGCTTGTTCCCTGGTTGATTGTCTCGTATATGCTGCCCACCAATGCCTGAGGTTCAAGTCGCTTCCTGTGACACCGAACCCTTCTTCATATCCCGCCGCCCGGGCGGCCTCATCAATGAAGTGTTCGAAGCGTTCCTGACTCATAGCTTCCTTGTCGGATGGCATGCCTAACTCCTTCGGAATAGCCAGCCGCAGATGCGGCTGCCATTCCTCTCCGCTATTTCTGATTCGGGAAACTCCCAATGGGTAACCGGCCTGGGTGGCCGGCATAAGTCTCTTCCTTCCCTCAGGAAAACCTGAATCCAGCCCGACCATGCCGGGTCGGACTGTACCCGCCGGTCAATGGCGAGGACCGCTGTGTCCCCGGAAAGCGCTGCCGTGCGGAAGCTTTTAATCAGACCAGGTATATCTTGTGCAGAGCCTTTCAGGATGGCGGCGAAGTCGTCTCGCAGCGTCTCACTCCCCGGAACAAAGCAGCTCATGACCAGTACCGGGAGGGCGCGCAGCACAGCCTGAGAATTGGTCAAATGCCCCTGACGATAGGCTCTTAGCAGTGCCAGGATTGTCTTTGATAGTTCACGCAGAACCCTGACGGCCTGGTGTATCGTGCTCCAGGAGGCTATGGCTGTCTGAGTCGCCTGCGAGAAAAGAACCCTGGGACCACCGGCCTTCTCAAGCTGCCGGGTAACTTCTGCTGGTCTACACAGAGGCAGCGGCTCCACCAGCCGGGTCAATCTCGCTTCGTCGATGTATCTCAAGACTTGTTCGCAGTTCATCCTGCGCAGCATCGCCGGGCTCAGGCAGAATCCCTGCACTGTTGCTGGAAAGGCTTCCGGTAACCACCAATTACTATTACTCTCGCTCACTTGAACTCCCAACAAGCTCACAACCCGTTCTCTAAACAGTCAATTGCAGCCAGGCCCCGCAGTATGGGCACCCGCCACGAGGCCCTAACTCTAGTCGCCAGGCAATCTGACCGCCGCAGCGCCAACAATTAATCAGATAAACCTGCGGCCCTCGACTGACATCTCGCATCTCCACCGGCTGTGCCTCCTCCGCCGTTGGTATTCCCGCCTGCATAGGTTTTATGACCCCCTGTACGCTGGCGCGTTTGGACGCTTCCTTCTGCCTCCACCACTTCCAGAAAGTCGGCTCCACGTAACTCTCCATGAACTCCATCAGGTCGTTTTCGTCAATTTCCCCACGGGGGTCAATGATAAGAAGACGGTTCCCGGCTACGGTTGCCTCTTCTCCCACAGCTACATCACTGGGATAGGTCAATGCTTTTGACCCTCCAAGCTGATAGTTTCGCCTCCGGCTCTTAATCATAGTTTTACTCCTTATTATATGAAAATATAACATACTTTTCCATGTCTGTCAAACCCCGATGAAAGCCGCAATAGCCATTAACCGAGGTTGGGTATCCAGTTGTGGGGAACCCAGGCAAGAGGAAAGGCAGTTCGCCTGCTATCTGACTGCATTCCAGGCATGCAGGAGCTACCCCCAATCCGTGCAGTTTTCGGCATTGTTTAGCTATGCAGGCAGGGAATTTGGGGGGGCCCTATATCCTGGGGGGAGGGGTCACCCCCTGTCTAGCTCCCTAGTATCCAATTACAGGCCCTCCAGGGTCATCTACGGGGTAATACCGGATAACATGAAGACGCTTACATTGGTTGCATCAATATCAATCGAGCGTATAGGTAGATTGGTTGAATAGAATAGATGGCGTTCCTGCAAAAAGCTCCTGACGTTGTTTCGATTGAGTCACCTCGATATTGTTCCAAAATGCCTGAAGGCTGAATAGGCCGGCTGTCGGGTTGCCATTATCGCCAGAACGAACGTCAACAAAACGAAAACAGATGCAAAGAGGGCGATACCAGGATTGGTTTCCATCAAGTAGGCCCAAACCCTGCCGAAATTAATGCCAATCGCCATCAGAATGATACTATTTCGAATCCTTGCCAGCCCTCGAATCCTCAGTTTCCCATTGCGCATTTTCTGCTTGAATTGACTGATCGTTCCTTCGATCGCAGGCCTTAAGCGACATTTGCTCCGGTAGTCTTCCTGATTCAACTGCTGGCGCCTTTGGGCCAGCAGGGCTTGACGATTGTAAAAAGCGAGACTATAGAAGTATTTTCGACACCTGGCAGGACATTCGTTTGCCCTGGAGCAAGCACTGCATATGGCTTTGGCAAAGCGGACAACATGACGGCCGGATTCAGGTTTGTGGACTTGTTCTACTGGAGAATACCCCTCTGGACAAGATGCGATTGACTTGTCATTAAAGTGAAAATCTTTCAGTGAAAGCTTGTCCGCTCGTTCCTTATGCCCCCTCACTTCAGTGGGGATAATGGCGACGGCCTCTTCCTGACATACCTTCTCCGAATGTTCACCTGTATAGTTGGCATCAGTAACCATTTCCTCAATGCCGGTTCGCTCCTTGATACCACGTAAGCGTTCCGCCAGGAAGTCATCATCGGCTATTATATTCTGTTCAACGCAGACATCAGTTAATAACTGCACCTTGTTTTCCGGCGCACAGGTTTCTGTCACATTAAACATATCTCCCTTATAGGTCTCCCCGTCCTTCGTCCGACAGGTAGCAGTGTCATCAGCAGGGTTCTGCAATGACCGGGAGCTGATCTCTCGGGATGGTTTTACTTCTACCCGAATTTTCTTTCCCCCTTCCACTATGTTAAACTGCTCCAGCAATACCCGGCCAATGTGCTCATAGCTCCTGAGGGCATTAATCTGTTCATTATCTGCGTATGTTTGGTGAAGCTCAAACAGCAACGCTCCCACCTTCTGCAAATATTCAGTCACCTCAGACGACTTCAGATAATGGACGATATGCCTGGCTTCTGTTTCCACATACTTGTTCACCAGGGGATTCCACCGGGCCCGCTCCTCATCATCTAGATCACGATAGAAGTTCTGCAGCACTTTGACGATCAGTTCCAGGCGAGACATCTGCTTGATAAACGAACCCACAAAGCTGGAGTCCATTCGCTGGATCTTGGTATTTAGGCCCAATTCCTCCAGGGTATTTTCAGCCATTGCCTGAAATTCCTCTTCCAGCAGGTTGCGCCCCGTTTGGGCTTCGTATTCCAATAATCGCTTCCGGTTGTAGTAGAGCGTCCGTTCCGCCAGGGTAACCTCTCCCAGATTCTCTAGGCCCAGAGCATAAGCAGTCAGTAAATTAAAATGGAACTGCTCTATGAGTTCCTCGTCGGTATAGTCGAACATCCCTTTGATGACCTCCAGACCAACCCAGATGTTCACCGGAAAGTTCGGGCGGCTATCTATGTCGCTGTACAGTTCCGCATATCGCCGCTCATCAATCCTCTTGAAGACTAGTTCCCGAAACCTGGGCGCCCAACTCTTGTCCATCATCTTCTTAACCCCGTACGGCAACTGGCCTACCGTGTTAAAGAAATTACCCTGTTCATTCCTGTGATTCTCCCTGAACATCAGCTCACCTCAAGTCGAATAATCTTCAACTCAAGTTTATAGCATACCCGACTCAGCTTCAATACGTACGAAGGCCATAGACCTTTTTGCAGGAACGCCATAGATAGCGGGACTTATTCAGGTGTGCAATCGGTTGCCCGTGAATCTGAGCACATGTACCTGGTTTAGCCCAGGAGATCCCTCAGCGCCGGGCCAGCCTCGGGGAACCGGAAGGTGAAGCCCAGTTGTGTCAAGCGTCGCGGAATAGCCTGCTGGCCATCAAGGAGAACTGTTGCCATCTCGCCGAATAGAAGTCGCAAGGCGAACGCGGGTGTGGACATGAGCGCCGGCCGCCGAAGATGCTGTTCAAGCAAGCGACTGAACTCGGCATTATTTAGTGGGACTGGGGCGGTCAGATTGAAGGGACCGCTGGCAGCCTCGTTTTCAATCAGGAAGCGGATAGTGCCCACTTCATCAGTAAGGTGTATCCAAGGGAACCACTGACGTCCACTCCCCAAACGACCGCCGGCAAAGAGACGAAATGGTAACAACATCCGGGGCAAGGCACCACCTGCAGTGCTGAGTACCACCCCGGTGCGGATGACTACCCGCCGTACGCCTAACGCTTCCAGGGAAACTGTGGAGGACTCCCAGTCTACGGCGAGGCGTGCCAGGAAGTCATGCCCTGGCGGTGTCTCTTCCGTAATCTCTTCATCGCCGCAGGGTCCATAGTAACCGATACCAGAAGCCTGGATGACTATGCGAGGTTTACGGGCTGCCGCCTTGACTGCCTGGACCACAGCCTGGCCCGCACTCAAAC
>JAUYHA010000159.1 GCA_030690265.1 Dehalococcoidales bacterium
TCCTCTGGGGTCGGAGCACGCCCTTGAATACTTGCCCCCAGTTTCCCAAGACGAATCCCGATTGGTACTATCAGAGCAAAACCCACAACTGCCGCGGCTAATGTTGCAATAGTTCCAATGATAATATCCCAGCCCCATCCAGTTGTAACTAAATCACCAAGAGAACTATTTCGCGCCATAAATGTCATTGGAATACCTGTAGCCGCGATAACGATAAAGCTGGTCGCGTTCAGAGCTATCACTACAGGCGTTAGTGCTCCCATGACGGGACTCTGGATGGCAGGTCCCAGACGCTTTAAGCGAGGTTGCAGAACAAGAACCCAAAAAGTCAGACTACCTGCCAAGTATGCGCTAAAGATAATGTGCAGCATCCTTAATGTTGTATACATTAACACCTCCTGTTGTCCTCAAAAAATCACTAACCTAAATAAAAAGGGCACCAGCCGGCGCTTTGATAGCGATTCCCAGTACCCTTTGTTTCATCCGTTTCCCCCATTTAGAAGGCGGAGATGGATAGTCTGCCTTACATACTAGGGCTTGAGTATAGTCCCCGTTATAGGGTTTGTCAACCCCATTCTCTCTAAGTGTTAATGTTATACGATTTTGTCACCAGCTAACTGTTAAGGGAAAATGTCACCATGGAAGGAATGGTGACGTTGAACAGCAAGGAACAGAAGAGGGTAAAGGTCTTGAATGAAATAGAGAAGGGGGTGATGACAGCTAAACAAGCAGCCGGGATTATGAACGTATCGCTACGCCATGTGAGAAGACTCATAGCCGCTTACAGGAAGGAGGGAATTGCGGCACTGGCGCATGGAAACCGGGGCAGAAAGCCGGCTAATAGCGTAGGAGAAGTGCTAAGAAAGGAGGTGTTGAAGCTAGCCACTACCGAATATTCTGGATTCAATCATCAGCATTTTGCCGAGCTCCTGGCTGAGCGTGAAGATATTTTTCTGTCACGTTCTTCAGTACGCAACATTCTACTTGAATCGGGGATAAGAAGTCCCCGAAAGAGAAGACCACCAAGACACCGCAGTCGCCGGCAGCGATATCCCAAAGAAGGGATGCTGTTGCAGATAGATGGCAGTCATCATGACTGGTTGGGAGGAAGGGGACCGGGGTTAAGTCTGATTGGTGCTATAGACGATGCTACGGGCAAAGTACCTTATGCCTTCTTCCAAGAGCAGGAAGATAGTAGAGGCTATTTCCTGATACTACAGGAAATCACCCTTAGATATGGTGTTCCCTTAGCTTTATACCATGACCGCCACAGTATCTTTGAGGTTACTCCGGATAAGTCCCCGTCCATAGAGGAGCAACTGGAGGGTAGAAGACCTCTTACCCAGTTTGGGAGGCTCATGGAAGAACTAGGGATTACTTCTATTTCGGCTAATTCTCCTCAGGCTAAGGGTAGAATTGAGAGGTTATGGGGCACTTTTCAGGGCAGGCTGGTAAGTGAACTCAGGTTAGCCGGTGCTAGAACCATTGAGGAAGCAAATAAAGTACTCCGGGACTTTCTTCCCAGGTATAACCGAAGATTTGTTGTGCTGGCTAAAGAGCCTGGGTCAGCCTATGGTCGGATAAGGGAAGGATTTGTTCCCGATGAGGTATTCTGCTTCAAATATAAGCGTACTGTGGGTGCGGACAACGTGGTCAGCTTTGAGGGACACAGGCTGCAGATAGTGCCCACTAATGGCAGAGCTAGTTACGCTCGCTGCAAGGTAGAAGTGCATAAGAGGCTAGACCGCAGCCTAGCTGTCTACTATCAGAGTAAGCGTCTAACAGCAAGGCCAGCCCCACTAGAACCAGCACTGCTAAGAAGCCAAGCTAAAGTGGCTGAGTCTGTCCTCGTAGGGAGAGCACCGTCATTGGTCTCTCGTCATAAGCCAGATACGGACCATCCCTGGCGTCAATGGGTGTATAGATAAATAACACAAAGAGGTGACAAATTCGCTTGACATTTAGGGTGACATTTTCGCTTGACATCAACAGCATATAGGTAATAATATTTACGTTCCGTATTGCAGTTTTCGCTATTTGATGCTATACTGGCAGCAGTAGACGAATTGGGGGGTTAAATATCAGTACCATCCAGCTTCAGATAAATGAATTAGCCAGAAGGGCTTCCGTCAGTATCCGCACGGTAAGGTTTTACGAAGAGAAAGGTCTGCTGGAGCCGTCAGCTTATACCTCCGGCGGAATTCGTCTCTACACGATGCGGGATGTCAACCGGCTTATTTTTATCCGCCGGCTGGCGGCCCTGGGGCTGACGCTGAGCGAGA
>JAUYHA010000162.1 GCA_030690265.1 Dehalococcoidales bacterium
CGTGCCGTCGGGCAATACGAAGCCGGAAACGAAACGCTCTTTATCTTCGGTCTTTTCCAGCTTGAAATTACCGGCCAGCTTCTCGGCGTCCTCTAAAGAATAGCGGAGCAAATAATCATCGATGCCAGTCTTCTGCTGCCCTTCAAGTTGGGGAAGCTGGATAACACTGACTGTTGCCCCTTTGCGCTTAAGGTGTTCGCCGATATGTTCCAATGCCTTCCTGACCGGCTCCTTGGTGACGATATCCGAGTCAAAAGCCAGGTAAGCTGTCCGTCCCTTTAGGGCGACGTAGTCCCAATCGGCCAGAAAGGTGATGCCGCCGAACTGATTCTTACCCTTGAATCCCCATACTCCGGTGACAGAGATAGCGCAGGCCCCCTTTGAGGCCAGGGCGTCGGCTTTCTTGGAGCCTTCCGTAATCCATAAAGGAATCTGGGGATTGCCTATCATCTTCTGGCAGCGAGGAGGGCAATCTAGGCGGTTTGAAGAGCCGGCTGGAGACTCATACTTGACTGGTTTACCACGGCTGATGGTTCTCGAATGGTCGGGACGGAACTGGTACCCGACTTCTTTACCATCTACTGACCAGAGGGGAATCAGGATACCGGGAGCGCGCTGCTGGGCAGGTGAGAAACCGAACTTATCGAGTTCAGACTTCCCCAGGATGCTCCGGTATCCCCTTTCCTTGATTACCTCCGGACTGATGCCGCTCCCCTCGCTGAGATGACGGAAGTGGTCGGTCAGCAGCTCAGGGAGGCTCTCGGAAAAAACGGACAAGGTGCCATGTTCGTCTTGCACTTTTCTACCTCAAAACTGAACTTAACGACGACCAGCGTACTGGTCCAAAACATGATAAAAAGCAGTAAGCATTTCGACAGTGAAGAATGCTGGCGGCCTTGGGGGGTCGAAGTCCAGAAGTCCGACATCGAGATGGTAATTCTTGTTAAACCAGTTCGCGACCTGGTAATTCTGAATTTCGAAGTGCCACATCTTGCTTTTTATCCTTGCCCAGAGGTCGAGGAGATTCTCGTCGGGACATACCTGGTTTCGGCTACCAACCGTTTTAACTTTCGTCGTCCTTATCATGACCCTTGGCTGACGTGGTTTGAGTATCCCTATGAACCTGAGTGTTCGCACTCGCTGAAACATCATGCCCTCCTTCAGAATCTATTACGCCGTTATTCTTATGATTGCCCAGTAGTCCCTGTTTCTGACCTATAGCGATAGCAAGCTCGCAAAGGTTACGTAACCTCTGCCTGATCAGGAGAGTCTCTTCCGCTGGAGGATCGATTGCCGGAAGTTTCTTGCGGAGGTTTTCCTTACGCTTATTCGTTGTTCGAACCATTTCCGTCTTCCTCGATGATAAATATGTCGTCGAAAGTTAGTGGAGCGAGCACACTCTGAAGCTTCTCCCGCATCCGTGGCGACGGATTTCGCGTCCCGCACATAATCTGAGAGATGTAACCGCTGCTGGTGCCGGCCCTGATGGCCAGCATGTTCTGCGACATGTTTCGCCTGGCGATAGCCCGTAGCACGGCGGCTTGATTCAGTTTGACTCTTATTGTCATTGCCTTCTCCCGCAAAAACGCTTGCCCCGGGAAATAATAAAGGCGCTTCAGGCTATTCAGCCCAAAGCGCCTATCGTTTTCGATTCGGCAGATTATTCTATTAGCTTAGCTTGATGTCTCTTTTTACGGTGACCATTACCGCTTTGCCATCCTTTACCGCGATTTCAATCTTGCCCCAGCCAAATCTCTCGCACACTTTAAGAAAATCAGGGTTGTGTTTGAAGAGTTCTTCCAGGGTGGCTTCGACGGCTTGCATGGTGCTATTATAAGACAGGATTTTTAATGATGTCAAGCGGTTTTTGCCTAACATTGTAAAAAAGTGCTTGCAAAACTTAACAGAATATGCTACGATATTCCCGAGCAATGAGCGAGAGGAGGAACATGGAAGAATCCAATTTCGGGCATTTCCTGAAGAGCTTGCGTGACAGACAACGCATGTCTTTACGCGATGTCGAGAGAGAAAGCGGAGTTTCCAACGCCTATATCGCCCAACTGGAGAAAGGGGACAGGCCGGCTCCAAGCCCTGATATTCTGAAGAAGCTCGCCCGGGCTTACAATGTAACGGTAAGAGAGCTTCTCCTGAGGGCTGGCTACCTTGACGAGCCGGAAGTAAGCGCTACCGAGGATGAGCGAATTGAAGCCGCTTTCCAGTATGTCCTGGCAGACCCGGATTACAAGCTGGGTACCCGGATTCGGGGTGAGGACCTCGATACCAAGGGCAAGAGAGGCGTTGTTATTACCTACGAAACTCTGACAGGCAAAAAGATACTGTCCATCTGAACTGACTGGACTTGGGAGATACGATGACTGCACCAGGTAGCCTGAGTGATTTTTGTCGCTATACTTTGGACTATGAAGAAGGCCGGTACGCCGATGACCCCGTGCGCCTGGCAACTGTTTTTAGGGAATATGCCGGGATTCAAAGCACCCCGACTCTGGCAAGAACCATCAACATGGTGCGCTCCCTTGGTATCAAGATCGAGGCAGTGCCCTATCTAAACAGCGGCGGCACCAATATGACGGCCAAGGGCTCCTGGCATATCCATTATTCCGCTAAGGATAAACCGGCAACTCAGAAGTTTACTATCTTCCACGAGCTGTTTGAAGTTATTCATAAGAATATCAGCACCCTGGACTCCAGTCACGGCTTGCTGAAGGAGCCGCAGCTAAGCAGGTCTGCCGACCGTTTCGCCGCTTCCGCCCTCATCCCTCCCCGTTTCTTTCTGAACAAGGTAAACGCGACAGGCTGCGACCTGGTGAAACTCAGCGAAGACCTCGAGCTTTCGCATCAGTGCCTTCTCATTGCCATGGGACAACATTTCGTTGAAATTCCATTTGTCGGCGTGCTTTATGAGTATCGTCAGGACGGCACGACGACTACCGATAGTGAAATCAGGGATTATGTGGCGACTGTCGTGGTAAAGACGCCGCAAGCCAGGCGAACAAAGGAGCTCTGCGGGCTACAGACTGTGCCGTCACGTAACAGCCATCCCGACGTCGGGTCGCTGGTGTGCGCCGCCGTAACCGGCGGTCGCCCCGTACTGTGGCGGAGTACCCACATTGCAGATTCGCCGGCTATACTGGTGCGGCCTCTTCTTTCAGTAGGACGGGAGCCTTACCGCGTGATACTATTAGCCGTACCAAATGAGGAGTTCGGTATGATCTCTTTACAAACGGACGTGATCGCACCGATACCGGTTAACGGAGACGTATGGTGTCCTTCGCAGAGCAAATGCCGGAATCAAGATGATTGCCCCTGGAAATCAAGAGGAGGTTAATATGAGCGCTGAGTCAAAGAGAGTAGCGATTTACGCGAGAGTGTCCTCTGATGAGCAGGCTGGTAGGAATTTTTCTATTCCAGCACAGCTCGAAGCCTGTCGGTACTATGCTCAAGGTAAATCATGGCAAGTGGTAGCTGAATATCATGACGGCTTCGAAAGTGCCCGACCTGGTAAAGTAAGGCCGACATTCGAAAAGATGATGGCTGCGGCCCGTCACAAAGAATTCGACATTATCCTCGTGCATAAGGTGGATCGCTTTGCTCGGGATGATTACGAGCATGTGGTTTCGGAACGAGAGCTCGAAAAACTGAACGTTAGTCTAGAAAGCGTAAGTGAGCCGCTTGATGTCGCAAGTCCTGCCGGCTATCTTTCACGGCGCATCATGCAGGTAATCTCGTCCTGGTATATTAAGAATCTTGCCGCCGAGGCCAAAAAGGGTATGAAACAGAAAGTAGCCCAGGGAGGTTGGGCATGGTTGGCCCCTGTGGGCTATGTGAATCGTAAGGATAAGAATAATTCTTGGATAGATGTCAACCCCGAACTCGGCCCGTTAATCACCAAGGCCTTCCAGGAGATGGCGACTGGGAAATACAGCCTAGATGAATGGACGTCCCACGCATTTGTTCTGGGATACCGCAGCAAGTTAGGTGGCAAGATATCCCGGTCCAAGTGGCATGATCTTTTCCACAACCGTTTTTATCTGGGAAAGACCGGGTGGGGCAGACGAGGGGGTGAAGAGCGGGACGGCAATCAAACTGCTCTTACTGATCCTGTTACATTTGCTAACGTTCAGGATGTCCTGGCGAAACACGACCATTATAAGAAAAGGACGCAGCGTCATGAGTATCTGCTGCGTGGATTAACTTACTCCCTGGATGCTGAAAGCCCGTGCTTGGTGACAACCCAGCCGAGCAAGCATATAAGCTACTATCGAAGTAAGACGAGGGTCAATGGGAGCCAAGTCTACTACAATTGCCAGGAAATCGATGAACAGGCAAGTGAGGTGATAAAATCACTGGTAATACAACCGGAATGCAGGCCTCAGATCCAAACGGCTTTGCAGGAGTGGCTTGCAGAAATGGGTAGTACTGACCAAGATTCAGAACTAAGTCGTGCTCGTCAGAGGCTGGATTTTCTGCTAACCAAGAGGAAAAATGTCAATCGCATGGCGGCGG
>JAUYHA010000168.1 GCA_030690265.1 Dehalococcoidales bacterium
ATCGAGGAGGTGGGGGCCCGCTTCACCCCGGCCAACCCCATCCTGGTCTTCAAGCCCCCCACCGCCGTCATCGGCCCGGAGGACGGCATCATCTACCCGGATTCCTCAGACCACCTGGACTACGAGGGCGAGCTGGCGGTGGTGATGAAGCGCCGGGCCCACCGGGTGCCGGCGGCTGAGGTTAAGGACTATATCCTGGGCTATACCTGCCTGAATGACGTGACCTGCCGCGACCACCAGCGCCAGGACCGGCAGTGGACGCGGAGCAAGGCCTATGACACCTTCTGCCCCATCGGCCCCTGCATCGAGACCGAGCTTGACGCTGACCACGCTGACCTGGAGACCCGCCGCAACGGGGAGCTGAAGCAGCAGGCCAACACCAGCGACATGCTTTTCCCGGTGCCGGAGCTGGTGAGCTTTGTCTCCTTTGTGATGACGCTTTTGCCGGGGGACGTCATCGCCACCGGCACGCCGCAGGGTATCTCCGAGCTGAAGGTGGGGGATACCATCGAGGTAACCATCGGGGGTATCGGCGCCTTGCGGAACCATGTGGTCAGGCAGCTGAAGTAGGGCGTGAATTTAGTTTGTGTGGTGGGGGCTTGAGAACCTCACCCCCTTTATCCCCCTCTCCTTAATTTGAAGGAGAGGGGGAACCTGTTTTTAAGGGTTAGGAAATCCCCCTCAAGTCCCCCTTTAACAAAGGGGGAAAGTTTTCTTGAAATCCTCCCCCTCTAGTCCCCCTCCTTTGCCAAAGGAGGGGGATGTTATTTCTTAAGAGAGGCTTTCGCCTCTCTTTGACTCTCCCATAACGCGGGGTGTTTAAGCGGGGCGAAGCCCCCTCTTTATAATAGTCTTCCCCTTCCCCTAACTTGAGGAGCCTGTCTCATTAAGATTTACAAACAGTTACAAGAATTAGTGTTTTTTGTACCGGTGACAGTATCTGGTTTGAATAAGAATGCAAGATTGATAAAGCGCCGGAGATTTTATGCCCTGACTCCTGTATTTTGATAACCAATAACCTCCGCTTCTCAAGTGACCATGATATCCATACGCTCCACAAGGTGCGCAGGTTAAAGGCTATAGCCAATGTATTAGCCTCAGCTTGTATATTACTCCAGCCGCGCAGCAGGAATCGGCGCACTCCCATTTGTTCCTTAATAATCCCAAAAGCTGGCTCTACCAGTTCCTTACGGCGCTTATAGAGTGTTTTGGCTTCGTCTGTCGCCATCCACTCCCGATGGCGGTGTAACTCAGCATCATAATGTCCAATAAGTAACTCACGCCCCCGATAGCGATTTTTAGTGCAGATACCGAAGGCTGAACATTGCCGGCATACTGTCCCTAAACCACCGTATACTCGTACTGCTTTGTTTACAATGCACCTCATCTCCAGAAATTCTAGAGTCTGACCAATGGGACAAATATAGCTGTCAGTATTAGCGTCATAGCTGAAATTGTCCTTGTGGTAAGGATTCTTCAATCTGTGTTCTTGGGATTCTGGCATAGCTATCATTTGCTTTCGCTGCTCGCAGACCGCCAAATTGGCCCCTGAATGATAACCAGCATCAGCCAGGGTCATATCGGCGAGCGTACCGGTTGTTTCTTCTGACTGTTCCAGCATCGGTATCAACTGGTCATGGTCTTCAGGTTCTTGTACTGCTTCTACTCCGGTTATTATCACCCCGGTCTTTTTATTATCAGTGACCTTTAAAGGAGAAACTACCGCTTCCAGGTTATATCCGGCTACTATCCCCTGACGACTCTTCATAAGCTTAGCGTCACCATCAGTTAGATTAACCCGTTTGTGCCCTTCCTCTTCAGCTAACTGTTCCATGGCGGCTTTGACCTCTGCGCGTAAAAACTGGGCCTGTCTTAGCTTTTCTGGCAGGTGTACTGGCGATGGGTCGTCACCTGCCTCATTCTGTTCTTCCAGTTCACGGATTGCCATGTCAGTGCGCTTAAGTAATTGCTGTAATCCCCTCACATCATAAGTACGGTCTCTGGCTGCATTAGCCTGAATCTTAGTACCATCCACTGCTTGAACTGCTATATCTAACAGGTCCATGTTCACCGCTGTCCTCACCGTCAGTTTGAAGAGATGGCGCATTTCAGCACGATGTTCTTTATAGAAACGCCATAGTGTATTGTGGTCGGGATGCTGCCATCCGGTGAGCCACAAGTAAGGTATGTGATCCCGACAGGCAGCTTCCAGCTTTCGTGAGGAGCGGGTACCGGTCATAAACCCATAGAGCCAGACACCCAACAAAGCCCGGGGATGATAAGCCGGTGCTCCTAAGGGCTCTCCGTTCAGGCTGATTCCCAGTTTCTCCCACATGGCCTGGCCTAGAGAGTCGACAACGCTAGCTACAAAGCGCACTGGGTGGTCATCTGGAATCAGTTCATCCAATGTGGGAGGAAGTAACCAGGTCTGCTGGCGATTTAGTTCACGAACTGGCATCAGCTCCTCCTTACTATCTATTACCTCCTATTGTATCGTATTTACTTCGGCTTAGTAACTTCTTTGTTTTGAATTTTGAGACAGGCTCCTATCTTAAGGGGAAGGGGATAAAGGGGATGGGGTTCCCAAATCAATCTTAACTCCTCCCCTTAGCCCTCATTGTGCTATAATCGGAACGTAAAACCACCGGCACGGCCCGCGGGCCGTGCCGGAGACCAAACTCAAGGAAGGAGACTTGACCCAAATGGACTGGGGAATGACCAACCGCTTGGCACAGCTAATCCTGCCGGACGGGCACG
>JAUYHA010000169.1 GCA_030690265.1 Dehalococcoidales bacterium
ATGCCAAGGGTACCCGTTGCAAATGCTGGTGTGGAGGAGCTTTCCACGGATCTGCCGGCGCCGACAACAGGACAGCCCTGGCCCAGGGGGTAGAATCTCAGCTCGAGCAGCACGGCTTCAAGAAGGGCGAGACTGTTTACATCGAACAGAAAGCCCTACCCCTGGAGGTGGAGAGTGCCGGATAAGCAGCTCCCGATACCCGGGTTAGAAAGCCCACTTTTACCCCTAACGATGAGTTACAATCTTCGTCGGAAGCCGACTGGCAGGCCGGCGGACCGGGTAACATTTCTTGAGAAAAGGATTACCTCTTTGGAGCTGGAGCTAGCAATATTAAAAATTCAGATGGAGAAGGACTATGCCTGAACCAACACTGAGGTGCCCTCACTGCGGGCACAGAATACCCGTCACGGCTGTTGTCTGTCCATATTGTAATGAGGTGACTAGGAAGTGAATACGAAGAGAAAGCTGAGTCTTGAAAAGGATAGAATTCTACGGCTCTTGGCTGAATCTGACACCAAGTGGTTCATTAACCACCCCGGGCCCATGAATTATCGGGAGCATCTTGAATTCACCGCGGAGTACATCGCCAAGAACTATAATAAGGAAGCTAAGAAATAGTACTTAGATACTGTGGAGGCTAATATGAGTACCTGGTTGAAATTACTGCCGTTGGAGATAGACGAAGTCGAGGAACTGATAGAACCTGTCGAGGAAGTTAAGGGGGACACAAGCGTATTAGGAATCATCGAGTCAGAGTTCCTTAAGAAATTATGGTCATGATACAAAGCACTCAGGAAGAGAGCGGAGCTTATGGCGGGAGAGCAAAAATATATCACTGCGAGCGATGAGGATAAAGGTAAGGTTAGTGAGCTTGCCACCAAGGCAAGAGCATTGGAGCTAATATTCTGGATCGCGGTTCAAGATGAGTTTCAATTGTGGCGTCGCCCGCATGGACTCTCTCATTATCTATGTGCGGGCTGGAAGGTGGTAGAGTTCAAACAGAATGATCTGCCGTTCCCTTTCCAATTGTTCCCCGGGGGGACTTTAGATTAACAGTATTAGCCTACTGTCAGATATAAATATAAAAGGAGGAAAGGAACATGGCCACTATAGGGAAGGTAGTACGACCGGAACAAATTATTCCAGCGATGGAGATAGACCAAACGATTTGTGATCTCTGCGGCGAAGATGCCTCGGGTAAAACCCCATGTACAATATGCAAGAAAGACCTTTGTTCTAAGCACCAAATTGATGCCCAACGAATTATGTCAGGGACGTACGATCTTGCCTTAGAGATTTCTGGGCTCTTTTGCAGGGAATGTTTAATAGCTGAAATCAAAAAGAGGTTTTAATAGACAGTAGAGTAATACTGTAGGGGTGAGGATGAAAGGTCACTACCTGGAGTTCTAAACAGATGAAGCTAACATTGTATATCGACGAGATAGAGCTTTGTTTTAAGCCTAGTTCAATTTGGATGACACTGGTCCTCATTGTCAAGTTTACAATCAATGCCATCAAAGAGGAGTGGTGGTTCTGGACATTCTTTTACCCTTATGAAATTTTCATTCCTCCTATGGAGGAGGAGCGGAAAGCGGGATTAGAGGAACTCGAGCGGAGAATGAAGAAGAGGAAAACTTGGCAGTAATACTATGAAAGAGGGAAAGGACAGAATTAACGGTAGTGGTCACCACTGGATGATAGTACACCACGTCCAGTATATCTCACGTGGTACCTGTAAGTGCGGCGCCGTCAGTTTTTTTGCTAATAGCATTAGCAAGGAAGCGATAGAGCTTGCCGGGCAGTATAACAAAAGCGAAGGAAAGGAGGGACGAGGGCACATGGTTACAACAGAAGCAATTAAGTCAGAAACACCTGAGGTAGAAAAAGAGAATAGTGATCCGTCGCCGGTACCGCCCCGGCCCAAAGGGAAAAGGCAACTTGGTCAATATTTCGAGGATAACAAGGGAGGTATCCTTCAGGATTACCAGAGTCTCAAGCTAAAGGAGTTCTTCGCGAAATGGCATATGACCTCAGCCACCTGGACAAAGTTAAAGAGAGGTTGGGAGCTGCTTGGTAAGTCACCCAGAAAATCTGCTGCTCAGTCGGGGATCCCGAGGCCGCGTAAGCATAAAGGCTCTCCCAGCATCGAAGCGGTAAACAGAGCTCTTAAAGAACGGGGGGCGAATCATCTACCGGCTTTCCCAGAATTCAACGAGCAATGGTCGGACTATGTCAAGATAAATTGGTTTGAGACATACCAGGCGTTGAAGGAGCTGGAGGTTAAACAGTAGTTGGATACTGTGCATAAGGAGGCTATTGGAATGATAAATGTCGTCGAGATGAAGAAGGAATTGGCCGACAAACTTATCGAGTCCGGGGTTCCAGAGGATGAAGCGAACCAGGTTGCCTCTAAAGAGGTTGACTCCCTGGGGATCACCAAGACTTCCACTGGTCAATGTCCTCTGGGCCATGCAAGCTCTATGGCCTGCATGTTCTGCCAGTATGGCCATATGACTGATTGCCATTACCCGTTAACTTGCGAGCAAGCTAATTGCAGCCATTGCCAATCCGAGATAATCGATGCTGGGGAATATGCCGGCTTCCTGGAGGAGTGAAAAGCAATCTAATACTGGTAGCGGTGTCGCGGGGTAGAGCAGTGGCAGCTCACCGGCCCCATAAGCCGGAGGTCGAGGGTTCGAATCCCTCCCCCGCTACCAAGGAGCAATATGAAAGCGCTTAGTGGTTATGCAGAATGGTTCTGGCTTATGGCCAAGAACTGGAAAGATGTCGAGAATAGGAACTGGTCGATTACCAGGTACTTTAAGCGGGATGAACTCCCGGTCCGCGTTTATCTGCATGCCAGTAAGACGCGAGCTCGCAAGTCAGATATTGCCTTCATCCGGAAGCAGCTGAACCCTATGCGCCGGCAGGAATTCGATGCGGTGGACTGGGAGAGGTACCGCGGCGCCATTATTGGGGAGATAACTATTACCAATGAGATAACCATGGAAGACTGGGGCAAGCCGGGTACTTATTCCCGGTGGTTTTTCGGGACATACGGCTTTGTGGTTGAGGATGGGGATCTGTATGACAGGCCACTCCCTTGTAAAGGGCAATTGGGCTTCTTCCCTGTGGAACTGGAGGGAATGCCTCGCTAGAGCCTTACCAGCGGCCCCAGGATAGCGAATGGAGAGGGTATGAGCGGAACATCGAGTAAGACGACCCTAATAACGCTACGATTACCTAACGAAGTGGTGTGTACACTAGAGCGCAGAATCAACGGGAGACGGACGCACTGGTTTGGGGTGAGGGAATACTTGCAGGAGCGCGTAATTTACGATACAGAGCGTCTGCACCAAAAGAAGCAAACTAAATAGTATGAGTGTACTGTGAGGATGGTGGAATGATGGAAGAGATGAATCTACCATTTGCGGAAGATATAAAACATTACTGGAAGACATCAACCAGTTCAACTGACACATGGTTGGTGAAGAGTGCTGACCTGATAAAGAAAAGCGGCGGGAAGATATTAGCAGAGGCATTTGGCACGGCCATGGGCCGGGGTGCGTTCATGCTCACCTTTGAGATTAAAGGCGAGAATTATAAAATAATCTGGCCAGTCTTAAAATCAAGAAATAAAGATGAGATAGCAGCGCGGCGCCAGGCCGCAACTTTGATGTTTTACGATGTTAAGGCAAAACTCATGACTGCCGCTGTCTTAGGATTCAGGACGGCTTTTTTCCAGTATGTTTTGTTACCAGATGGTCGAACTGCCGGCGAGGTTGCATTGCCCGAACTTTCCCGTGCCTTCCCGCCGTTACTAACGGAGGGGAGATAGGTTTATGAAAAAAAGTGAATATAGTCAAAAACGAGCAAAGGCGCACATTGATTTGGAAAAAGGAATAATCGAACTCGAAGGCCCTGTAGAGTTTGTGAGTAAGTATCTGGAAAAATATCCATTGAAAATTAAGGATGAATCAAAACAGACAGTAGACTGATACTGTGGGGTAAGTATGGAAAAGGGATACTTTTGCAAGCAAAGAAAGCAACAGAGAGAAGTTCGTATGTTTAAGCTCCTAGACCTTATAAAGAGTGAGAGCTTAAACTCCGAGGAACTCGCTATCCG
>JAUYHA010000190.1 GCA_030690265.1 Dehalococcoidales bacterium
CCTGTTTTGAACCCTCGGTCGAAGTCGGTAATGTTCGCCTTTGGACGCCCTTGCCTGAGCCAGTCCAGAGCACCTATTACTTGCCAGCCACCCGGGAGCTGGTGAAGCAGCCAGCTTACTCGCTGACGGTGACTGGTCAGGGACTGCCAGTCGAGCCTGGCTGCCGGAATTTGAGTCAACTTAGTGTGATAATGTTCGGCAACAATAGGTGTCAGGCTACGGAAGGCAGAACCTGATGAAAAACTTAAGGCATCTCTCCGCTCTATATTGATACCCTTAAATGATACTATTTCATCCGGCCTGATATCCTCAATGGCTGCCCTGAGAGCAAAAGTCCGATTCAGGATAGCATCGAAAAGGACTTTCCAGGAATGAAAGAGCTGATGAGCCGAGAGGTACTTAATCTCCGGAATATCAGAGAGGTAGCTTTTTAATATTTGGTCCAGAGTGTCACAGAAATCGCCGACTGTTTTATAGTTCTCTATCCCTAGAGATATTAGCTCAGTCTCATCGTAGAATTCCTCGATTTGTCGATAAGTGCGCCCGGCACACTCAGCGGCATAATCTGCTTCCGGGGAGAGGGCTACCCAGCTATTTTCCGGGTCGCTGGCATCATACCGGCGCCACAGCCTCTTAAGCTGGGCGGCTGTTTCGAACAGCAGCAGCCGTTTCATAATGCTATTTCATCCCTCTTTGACTCCGGTCCCCAGCACCATCAGCTCCACTGCCCATCTGAAGAATTTGATACCGCTTATTCTGGTTAACCTTCTGGCATTTGGAGTGGAAAGTATAATCTGCAGCAATTGACAAAGAGTTTTCAAACTCGGATGACTCCATATTATCGGTAATTGGTAGAACCGTTCCGTCTTTATCTCAGAGAAGCCATAAATCTGCAAAACGTCATGTAAAGAGGTCACATCGTAGGGCCGGCAATGGGTAAAATCTTCGTAAAAGACTTTCATCTGACTCACCCAGTCAGGCGTTAAAATAATAACCCTTCCCCCTGGTCTCAAAACTCGACAGGTTTCACGCATTAAATGGTCTGGAGAATAAAGGTGCTCAATTAGTGATTTGTGATAAACAATATCAAAGGCGTTATCTTCAAAAGGCAAGGGTTCTTGGGATACATCGGCTCTTTTAACTTGAAG
The DNA here is from genome assembly GCA_030690265.1 of Dehalococcoidales bacterium. Lineage (GTDB taxonomy): Bacteria > Chloroflexota > Dehalococcoidia > Dehalococcoidales > UBA2162 > JAUYHA01. The sequence goes on from JAUYHA010000190.1 coordinate 1,149, forward strand.
GTGGCGAAGTTTTTCGACGGCCGATTCTGCCAGGTCAAGCCCGTAGCAATCAGCACCTAGTTCTTGAAATGCTTCTAAAAAATCCCCTCTGCCACACCCGATTTCAAGAAGCTTTGCCCCTTTCTTCATATCAAATCTGGTAAACAAGTAGGAGGCAAGTTTTAGAGGATAATCAGTCTTTGGTGTTCT
>JAUYHA010000192.1 GCA_030690265.1 Dehalococcoidales bacterium
AATTGCTGCGCACGGTTTTAAACCATCTTTCAATTTTCCCTCGTCCTTGGGGGGTATATGGCTTAGAGTGAACCAGGCTGATGGCCAGTGAAGCGGTGATATAATCAAGATGATGGCTTCTAAATGCCGCCCCATTGTCCAGGTACAGCTTTCTGGGAAGACCGCGTGTAGCCAGCGCATTTTCAAAGGCATCCAGATACGATGCCAGGTTTTCCGACAGATAAAAGCGCGCATAAACAATCAGGCGGCTGTGATCATCGATCATGGCAGTCAGGTAGGTTTTGCGCATCTTGCCGTCCACATCCACTTTGGGTCCATGCATCACATCGCCTTGCCACAGATCGTTGGGCAGCTCGGCTTCAAACTTGCGCCGGTCCACAGGCTTTTGGGCCTGGGGTGTCATCAAATTTTCCTGATGTAAAAACCGGTACACCGTCGAGCTGTTCAGCACGGTGCCCGGAGTCACCCGGTTTTGCCGGTTCATCTGTTCGATAAGCTGAACAACGGTAAGCGCCGGCATATCTAACCGCAGCCCGATCAGCGACAGACAGGTCTCTTCATCCATGGCCCTGGCTTTACCCTGATCGGACCGGTCCTGGGGGTATAGCGACTTTAAATTACCGTTGCTGTTTTTGTAAAGACGGCGCCAGTGTCTGATTGTACCCTTGCTGATCCTGGTTTTTTCTGAAAATGGAATTCGCCACTTCCGGGCGCACTTTTCGGCCAGAAGCCGCCTTTTTTCATCCCGGCTCATCTGGGTTCCGGTAACAAAGTCGCCGATAACGCTAAATCGGAATACCGCAACCTGTATTTTTTCATCTTCTGTCATTTTTGCCTCCTTTTTTTGGGTTTTTTGAAGCCTTATCCCAAAAAAAGGATTAAAAAAATGACACTGTTCGGTGGGGTGGTTAAAAAATGCAGCTGCCGCCGGATTAAATCCACCGGCTGACCGGGGTTTGGCCCAGTTGCACAAGATAATCAAACCCGGCCACGACACCACGATGCCAGGTGTCTGCCAGATAAGCCTTGGTCCTTTTACACAGGGCTTTAAACCAATGGCGCTGGCGAGTGCGGCTAATGCCCGGCAGCCATCGATCTGATGTTGATTTGCAGATTATGGATGATCGGATCGTTTCAATCGAAGCCTGGAAACGCTTAAAATATCCAGCGGGACGCAGCCGGATGACACACCCACAATCCGGACAACGATAAAGTTTAAGAAACAGCGGCTGGTTGTAGCCATCAAAAAGAGCGCCGACAAATCCATGCCCCCATAGCCGGCAGCTGCTGCAGCTTGGACAGCTTTGCGGCTTTTGCCAGGGATAATTTCGCTCTTTTTCGAAAAGTTCCTTGAGATTGACAGCAGAAAAGATTATCATTTCTCCGTTCCTTGTGGGCCTGACAGCCCACCGTTTTGGCAAGGGCGGGGTCTCTGGAAAATTCCACCGCCCTTGCTTCTTTAAATAAAAAAAGGCCCCAAATATGAGGCCCATTTATTCTGATAATCTCTTGCTGCTTGTCAACCGATTCTGAAAATTTTCACCACTTTTAATTGTATTTAATGTGCGGATCTACAACAATGCTGACTACGAGATTCACGAGGATTATATCATGTGGCATCATTGGGCCGATGTTTTAGACAGAGTTAAGGAGTAAATAGGGACAGCGCCCTATTTACCAGCAGCAGATAATGAATAATATCAAAACCATAAACCTCATCTCTGAACCCGATTCCCGGTTTATCGTCTTTTCCGATGCCCACCAGGGCGACGGGACGGGCGCCCCGGAGCGGCTGAAGAGGGCAAAATATAAGAGGTTTGCACAGCGGCAGATTCCAGCAGTGGAATGATTTTCACCAATATTTTCATGCGCTTGGGGCATTGATGAGCTTCTGGGCGATGGCACAGGCTTTCATAAGCAGTTCATGATCCACCATACCAATCCTCCTGGTCAATCTCCGTTTATCAACACTGCGTATTTGATCCAGCATGATTTTGGAATCCCTATCGAGGCCGCCCGCTGCGCCTTGCCCACCGGCAAGCAATATCTCAAAGGGATAGATCTTTCCTACCGAGGATGTGATCGGGGCGATGATCAGTCTGGGTGAATGGAGGTTCATGGCGTTGACGGAAAGGATCACCCCCGGCCGGGTTTTGCCGATTTCGGAGTGAATGGCCGGGTCCAGGTTAACCAGATAGATGTCGCCCTGCTTCATGATTTTTCTCCCCAATTTTCCAGATCGAGAGATTCCCATTCCTGAATTGCCGCCTGACGCTCCTGGTCTTCCGATGCGTCATGAAAGGCGGCGCTCAGGGACTCTTCCTCCTGTTGGCGCTTGATCCTTTCGACTTCTCTTTTCAACAACTCATTGATAATCTCGCTCTTTTTCCGTTTGGGGACCATGCGTGCAAACGCCCCCCATACGGTTTCGTCAAGCGTCAAATTTACCCGCACCTGATCCATCACGATCCCCCTTCCCGTCATTATTTGACGCATAATAATACAGGTAATAAGGTATGTCAAGCAACTTTTGGGAATAAATATACGAGGGCAGCGCCCGATTATTCAAACTTGGAGACGGAGGTCCTATTTTCTATGGACACAAACGTATCACATTTGCGGGAAAAGAGTTACGGTTACTTCAATACTTCACGGGAGTGGGGGCGTATGAAATCGATGGATGTCGGACGCATTATGGTCGTTGACGATGATGAATCCACACGGTCGCTTATAGGGCTGAGTTAACGGACTTGGGCTGATGTCGTCACGGCCTCTAATGGGGAGGAGGAGGCCATGGAGAAGTTCATTGTGGGATGGCTGAGAGGGGGATAGCTTCCAATTATTTCTGACTTTTATGTTGAGAGGTCCCCAAAATGGCTTGGGTTTGTTTGACTTGAAATAATCTGATTGATATTCAGTTTACCGGGTTACGGCCGGGTGAAAAGCTTTTTGAAGAGATTCTGACGGCGGAAGAGGGTAAAGAATAAGGGCAATTTTGGATTCTTGATTCTTGATTTTGGATTAAAGGAAACAGAAATTAAGGACAATTAATCTGACGGCAGGAACAGCCAGAAGTTTTCATTGTCCGACATTGAGAAGATTTTGGGGGAGTTTCGGGAGGTCATCAATAAGGCTAATGATGAAGTGCCGGGACAGATCAGGGCGCTGTTGAGGAAGTATGTGAAGCACTATGAAAAAGAACAGAAAAACAGTTTTACGTTTTAGGTTTTAAGTGTTACTTAAAAAAAACAGTTTTAAGTTATGCATAACAGGAGGCCACAAAATGGTTGGCAGTTTGAATAAGATGAGTCAGAAAGAGAGATACGCTGTTGAACGGTTTAGAGAAACAGTTAATAGCCGTTTGGGCGAATATGTGAAATGATAACAGGAGGTAAGTTATATGACTGTTTTAGATATGGTTGCGAAGGAATTTCAAATAAAGCCAAAGGATTTACTGAAAGAAAGTCTCAGGACCTACTTAGAAAAAAAGCTGGCCCGTATAGAAGCGGATATATTTTTGCTGGCAAAAAAATACGGCGTAAGAGATGTTTTTCAGCTTGATTCCAAAATAAAAGAAGGTCTTTTAAGCGAGAAAGATTCCTATGATGATTATTTTGCTTTTGATAACCTTGAAGCTGAACGGGATAAGATAAAAAAATTTCTGGAAAAGATAGGATGATCGACATCAGTTCTCTCAAAAGGATTGCCGAAGTTGAATTTTATGATATTGTCAAAAACACAAATCTGACCGGTTTTAAACTGCGTGTCATTCTTGTAGATAATAGTTTTGTGGACATATACTTAGCGAGGCGATTTTAATTGGGGACAGCGCCAATACTGTCCGGCACCTAATTTGCAATACTGATGATAGGGATAAGACTTTCAGGGGGAAAGTGGTTGAGTTTATGGTTCAATTAGAAATCAGACATGAAGACAATTGGAGGGAAGTAGTCCGTTATGATTGTGCCCACGGGTATGCTCACCGTGATTCGTATAGTATGACGGGAAAGATGGAAAAAGATAAGTTACACCTTAGATTCGAGGATGCGTTGACCTTATCGGATGATGACATAGATGATAATTGGGAGAATTATAAAGAGAGATTTTTGGCTGGAGGGATGCCATGAATATTATGGAAAGGAAAAATACGGAGTTGATTAAAGAATTCAATAGGTATGTCCGTGAATATCCACAGTTTTCGGAAAACATCCCGGACAATGCACTTGTAGTGATGCAGTTGGAGGGGGATGAAGAGTTTAATGAGTGGAGTTGTGAAATGGCCCAAAAACAGGCCGAGGAAGGAAAGCCTGTAGTACACATAAGGATAAAGAAGATAAGACCTATCTGCTCTCGGATCGATGAATTAGAAGTTGCTATTTAAAAAAATATACGAGGGACAGCGCCCTGTTTTTTCACCCTCCGCAAGACGCTAAAATTAAAGCCCGCCCCCTGCTCATTTTCTACTTGACAAGTAACATCTTTTTTGATACATTTTGTGTGAAAGGATGTGTGACATGAAATCAGAAAACCCGCCAAAAACCGTTCGTCGTAGCATAGCGCTGCCTTACAAACTCATTGAAGAGGTACGCACCGTTGCTCCTGCTGCGTTGCGAGAAAATTTAAACCGTCTCGTAACGGTGGCGTTACAGGATTTCGTTACTCAACGAAAGAAGCAGTCCTTTGAAGAGTCAATGGCACAAATGGCGGCTGATCCCGCCATCCGTACGGAATGCGCCATTCTTTCAAAAGAATTTGCTATTGCGGAAGCGGATGGCTTAAAGAATGATTAATCGCGGTCAGATCTATTTTGCAAATCTGAATCCGACTCAAGGCAGGGAGCAGGCCGGATACAGGCCTGTTCTGGTCGTTTCAAGCGATGCTATCAACTTACAACCGCTCGTCGTAACCGTGGTTGTAGGCACAGACGCCAGAAATGTGCCCCGCGACTATCCAACCAACGTTCGTGTTACCGCTAAAGAAACGGGGCTTCCTATAGACACCGTTTTCCTTTGTTTCCAGATACGCTCAATTGACCCTTCCCGTTTCTATCAGCCCGAGACACATCTGCCCAATCTTGCCGGACAGATGCCCACCCATCGGATGACTGATATAGACCAGGCAATAAAACTCGTTCTTAACTTGTAGGGTGCCTATTTTGAACAATGATATCTTGAAAGTGGGCATCATCGGCTGCGGTTTGGTCGGCAACAAGCGGGCTATCGAAGTATTAAGCAGGATTTATCAGCTTGCAACAGTCGAAATAAGATAACCATCAAGAAGGGAAGGTCTCGAGTTATTTTCACTATACTAAAATCGGTGCTGCCTTAATATATGCAAGGGAGTCCCTTGCTCACAGTGAAATAAGAGCAGTTGGAGCTAATTGATTGAAGCTCTGGGAGGTGGATGATGCGTCAGTTGCTTGTCGAATGCAGCGATCCGGGATTGGTCGTGACACTGGCGGAGGAGTTTGAGCATGTGCTGCGCCACGTCGACTTTGAGGGGGCCAAATCCCTTCAAGGCCGACTGAACGACTTGGCTCATGGACTGGGGACTGAGTTTGAGGAGGCGTGGCGTGGCTTTCGGCTCGAGGTCCCCAATGACGGCGGGTCCCCGTTGTCTTTTGGCAATCGCGATCCGGTGGACGAGGAAAAACTCAAGGAACTTCTCAGCCATGCAGAGGAGCGAGGAATCGGGAAGTTCGGGGTGCGAGATACTGTTTTGCTGCCTCAGGACGGCCCAGCGCCGGAGACCCGGGAGCAGTATGTAAGGGACCTCGCAGATGCCATTCGTTACGCCTACCTGGATGATGTGTCTCTCCTGCGCGCTCCGCTTGATTTGCCGCCCTCTCTGGAAACCCATCGTTTCCAACTCGTCGAGGAACAGGTAGCGCCTGTGCTGCGCGCGCGGGCTCGGCACCCGTCCGTGGGGCGCCCCTGGATTCAAGGCACGATGCAGCAGGTAGAGAAGGCACTGCAGGAGGTGAGCACCCGAGCCGAAGCAGTCATGGGGTATGAGTTGACCCGGGTGAATCCTGCGGACATAGAACCAGCCGATTGCACTCGCTGGGCTGCCCTGGCAGTGCGTTTGGGGAAAGAGGTGGAAAAGTGGTATGCAGCCGCCGAGGGGCAACTTGAGCACCTCTATCAACGTGTTGCTCTGATCGATCTCCTGTGGACTGACATACGAGGGATGGGCAGAGCCAGGCCTTTCTTGGAAGACCGACTGAAGTCTCTCATTGAGGAGGCTGAGAATGTGTATACCGGGGACGGTCGAAAGGCATTGCGATTGGTTTACAGGGATCTGCGCAAACTGCCCTGAGGCTGAGACCCACCACGAGGGAAATGCCGGAGATGAAGAATGAGCGGCTTCGCCTGGCTTCGGTAGAGATCACCGAGCAATGCAATAATCGCTGCCCCTACTGCGATCAGCGGAAGTCCGAACTTTTCATGCCAGTGGCGCAATTTTGCAACCTGCTTGACGAACTGGCGACCGATGGAACTGAGGCCGTGGCTCTGGGAGGCGGCGAGCCGACGCTCCATCCGGCGCTGCCCGATATGCTCCGAGCTGTTCGTGAACGAGGGCTTCGCACTGGACTCACCACCAACGCCTTCAATCCTCCTTTGGTTTTGCAATTGGCAGACCAGGGATTGCTGGAAAGTTTCGGGGTCTCCGGGGGAAAAGGGGAATGGTTGCGCCTGGTCTCTCATCCCCGAGCTATCGTCAACTTGCTGTTGTTGCGGAACTCTGTGAACGAAACGATCCGCCAGGCAGCAACGGCAGTGCGCCGCGGCGCCAAATGCCTTCTACTCCTCGGCTATAAGGGCGCCCGACCCGAATTCAGGCCCTCCACTGCCGAATTATCCGACGCCTACACAATGCTGAACATGCTGGGACGGAAACTGGACCTGACCATCGCCGCTGATGACTACACCCGCCGCCGACTGGGTCTGACAACTACTTGCGGCGAGGGTTTCCTGCGTATGCGGATTGACGGCACTCGCGAGCCGTGCTGTTTTGGAAGTTGCGAGTTCCGGTGTAGCTCTGCATCGTATCTTTTGAAACTTCGGCTGGATTGATTATCAGAGAATGGCTAAAATAAGAAAAATGCGGAAAACGCAGGAGGAGGAGATTGTTGCCATCCTGAAAAGGCACAGTTTTCAGGAAATCCCAGAAAGCGAAATCGAAAAGGAGCCCTATAAATACAACTTCGGTCTCCGCTGGCGGCCCTGGGAATGGCTGCATGCGGATCTGAGCTATCAGCAGGGGAACCAGGTGGGGTTGAATGTCTCCATGCCCTTTGAAGTAGGCCGGCCGATGATACCGATTTATTATCCACCCTACCGGGAACATCCCCAGGCGGCCAAGCTGCCGATCGCTGACGGCAGGGGTGGCGGCCTATCCCTTTAGCAGTATAGAGACGTCCAATACCCCCCTTTCCATCTCGGTGCGCTCGGATATCGTGGACTACCTCAAAAACAAGGCGCTCTTTGAGCGCTTCCTGTTCAGCCAGGTGAACCGCGTGCCGGCGACCTCTGTCTTTACGAGATTTACCGCCGGAATTCTGGAAACCATGTACGCCGGTCTCGATGCCGAGGCGGCCATGCCGGTGCTGGGGGGGAGGGAATAGAGAGCGATTTTGAATTCTTGATTTTGGTGCGCCAAGTAAGCTTGGTGCTTCTTGCGGGGTGAAAGTCCCCGCCGAGTAGGGCTTAGCCAGCCACTCGTACCGAGTGTTGCGTGTATGGCGGAGGTATTGGTGCGGTCTGGCCGGTACCGAACAAGATACACGAAGCGTACACAGGGAAACATGCAGGCCATAGGGGAGACCGCACTCCCTGAAGTCTAATGCAGCCCCGTCAATAATAACAAAGCGGTCGGCCACAGTCTCAAAATGCTGGAAGCCGAAACGAAGGAATCGACAGATCCTCTGCAGGGCTTGCTCTGGCACTGGAAAGGCGAGATTCCGGAGGGGCCGCCGGGGTCCTCACAGGGCATGGCATGTATGTAGAGAAGTTCCGGGAACTTGGGAGGCCCCGCGAATTCCCGACAAAGGAGCGGCGTGCCGGTCTACGACGGGTAGGGAGGCTGAACCGAAATGGGGAGGCTACCGATGATTTGTGGGGAGTCGGATTATCTCATAGTGTGCGCTGGGCAACTGGCGTCCCTATCGTGACGATTGCGGAGAGCTAAGAGCTGAGAGCGTAGAGCGAAAGAGAGCCGAGAGCATACAAGGACAACGCCGAATGATAAGGGGTTTACCCGAAACTCTTCTTGACAGCGAACAATTGCTTTGATAGATAGAGTCATACCATGAAGAAACTTATTATGATTGTGCTATTAGTTTTATTGTTTATCCTCCCGCTTGCTGTCTCTGCAGTAGAGACAGCGCCACGGATAAACGACAGGGAAATCGTAGAGAAACTCACCAGATTAGAGGAAGGGCAGAAGCATCTTGAAAAACGCATGGATGACCTCCGTGCAGAGATGAATAGCAGGTCTAACACATTGGAATGGATGCTTGGTATCTTTATAACCATATCCCTCGTAATCCTGGGTTTTGTCCTTCGCATGCAATGGCAGATGCAGAAGCGATTGACAACCGCTGAAACAGTCCTGAGCGTCCATAGCGATGAACTTTCCTTTCTGAAAAACCTTATCGAAAAACTTCTCCCGCCCAGGGGAGTATTGTAATACATCAATCATCCACTGTTATCCGCCTTTATCTACGGCTAAATAAAAAAGATTTTTTACCGCCCGCTCTCCAATCACTCGTGTGACAGTTAAAAAAATATACTGAAGAGTGATGCATTTAAGGGGGCCTTCGAGACTTGGGAGATTGTTCCTATGGGTGAGAGGGTAGCTGAGCCGGACTGGCAAGGCGATATTATCATGGTTGTTATTTCGGGTTCATTGTATTTCACCGACATTGAGCTGTCTGAGGCGGTAGGCTGCACCATGGATTATCTGACCTTACAAAAGGATGGTACTACAAAACCGTTCTCAAAGATGCCAAAGCTTGGGGCTCAATTCCTGCCCCGTAATATGTCCGAGGAGCCGAGACGCGATGTGGAGTAATCCAGCGATGCGAAGGCGGAGGGCTGCATTACGCAGTAATTCACTTGACTTTTGTATCCGAATGGCTACACTATGAACATC
>JAUYHA010000004.1 GCA_030690265.1 Dehalococcoidales bacterium
AACGCTGAGTAGTTCTAGGTATCGTCCCCTTTGGTGGACTAAAAGTAAACAAGATGTGAACAAGAATAGAACAAGAGTTTAACTTTTTTGGCTGGACAAGCGCTCGTGGCTCAATACGTTGAACCCCCTATCTCCTCCATCTTGCCGGTGACAACAAAGACCACCCGTTCACAGATATTGGTAACTCTATCGGCGCTACGCTCCAGATTATGCGCTACCCAGATAAGACGTGTTGCCCGTGTAATCGTCTTCGGGTCTTCGGCCATAAAGATAAGTAACTCACGGAACACCTGGTCGTAGAGATTATCTACTAAATCGTCTTCCGCGATGATTTTCTTAGCCGTTTCGGCATCCCGGCTGACGAAAGCATCCAGACTGCGGCGGAGCATATCGACAGCATGGTCGGCCATTCGGGGAATATCAATCAGCGGTTTCAACGGTGGTTCATCACCAATCAGGATAACAATCTTGGAGATACCGGCAGCGTAATCACCTATCCGCTCTATCTCTATTATGATGTTAAGTATCGCTACAATAATGCGTAGGTCGCTGGCCATAGGTTGTTGAGTGGCTATGAGCGCAATGCATTTCTCTTCAATTTCAAACCTCTTATTATTTACCTTCTGGTCATCAGCGATTAATTGATGGGCTAATTCCAGGTCTCTCTTCTTTAGAGCCTCGATAGAACGAAGCATAGCTTTGCTCACCATGCTGCCCATAGCCAGAATATCGTCTTGAATTTCCCTCAGGTGTTTATGAAAAGCTGTTCTTATTTCCATGCCTGTCCTCCTGAAATATTTATCCGAACCGTCCTGTGATATAGTCCTCAGTGCGTTTATCCTTAGGGTTGGTGAAAAGTTGAGAGGTCGGACCATATTCTACCAGCGCTCCGGCTCTATCTTCTTGCATCATCATAAAGGCAGCCATACCCGATACGCGCGCCGCCTGCTGCATGTTATGCGTAACAATAACGATAGTGTACTCTTCAGCCAGGTTGCTCATCAAATCCTCGATTTTGAGGGTGGCTACCGGGTCTAGAGCACTGCACGGTTCATCCATCAGAATGACTTCCGGTTCAAGAGCCAGCGTCCGGGCAATACAGAGCCGCTGCTGTTGACCGCCCGAAAGTTCCATAGCGCTCTTGAGCAGCCGGTCTTTCACCTCATCCCACAAAGCTGCCCGGTGTAGGGCGCGTTCCACAGCCTCTTCCAGATTATCCGTAATGCCATTAACCCGGAGACCAAAAGCCACATTCTCGAAGATTGACTTGGGAAAGGGGTTTGGCTTCTGAAAAACCATGCCTATTCGGTAGCGGACCTCGGTGGGGTCTACATCGGAGGCATAGATGTTCCTGCCGTCGAAAAGCACCTCTCCATTAACTCTGGAGCCCGGTATCAGGTCGTTCATACGATTGAAACAACGTAACAAGGAGCTTTTGCCGCAGCCGGAAGGCCCGATGATAGCTGTAATCCGGTTGCGAGGTATTACCATCGAAATGTCTCGTAGCGCTTGAAAATGACCGTACCACAGTTCCAGTTTCTTTGCTTCTAAAGACGCAGTATTGCTTTCCATATTTATTCCTCAGTTCTCTTCTGGTATCGGTTCCTCAGGAAGATAGCAGCAGCATTCATGCTCAGTAGAACGATAAGTAGCACGATAATCCCGGCAGCAGCTAAATGCTGAAAATCCTCCTGGGGACGCGAAACCCAGTTGAATATTTGTATAGGCAGGACGGTGAAACGGTCTAAAGGGCTGCTGGGGATGAAGGTCAGATACACCAGGGCACTGATGGCAATCATCGGAGCTGCTTCCCCAATAGCCCGGGACATAGCCAGGATGGTTCCGGTAAGTATCCCGGGGAGGGCAGACGGAAGAACGATATTACGCACCACCTGCCACCGGGTAGCTCCCAGGGCGAAGGCGCCTAAGCGATGGCCTTCAGGGACACTGCGGATAGCCTCCTGGGCAGCAATGATGATTACTGGCAAAGACATCAGGGTCAGGGTTAACGCCCCGGCCAGAATGCTCCTCCCCATAGCCAGAGCTTGAACAAAAAGGCTTAAGCCTAGCAGCCCGTAAACGATAGAAGGCACGCCGGCAAGGTTGTTTATGTTGGTTTGGATAAGACGCTGTAAGCGGTTATCGGGAGCATACTCCTCCAGATAAATAGCGGTTCCGATGCCAATTGGTAAAGAGAACAGGGCTGTCATTACCATAATCCATAAGGTGCCGAAGAGGGCGGACAGCAAACCGGCTTCTTCTGGTTTTCTTGACGGATAACTGGTGATAAACTGCCAGTCTAACCATCCCGCGCCGTCCTTCAAGACATCCGCCACAAGAATAATCAGGACAAGTATACCTGTCAGAGTAGCCCCAAAAAAGAGGGCGCTAAAAAGACTACCCCGTGCTTGCCTTGTCTTTAGATGATGCTGAAAAGCGAAGCCGTTTTTCATTCTAGTATTTCTCCCGGTAGCGCCTGACGAACCACTGGCTAAACAGATTCATCAACAGGGTCATAACAAAAAGGAGTAGTGCCACGGCAAAGATGGTGTAATACTCCAATGTCCCATGTGGGGTTTCCCCCAGACTTATCTGAACGATGTAGGCGGTCATAGTCTGGATACTCTCCAGGGGATTTAGAGTTAGTTTTGGTGTCGAACCGGCGGCGATGGCCACGATCATCGTTTCGCCGACGGCCCGCGAGAGAGCCAGAATACAGGCGGCGACAATCCCTGAGACAGCGGCAGGCATTACCACCCGCGTGGCTACCTCGAAGCGGGTGGCGCCCAGCCCGTAAGCCGCATCGCGCAAAGAGCGCGGTACAGCCACCATAGCATCCTCACTGAGAGAGGAAATCATAGGGATAATCATTACTCCCATAACCAGACCTGCGCTAAGTGCATTAAAAACTATCATATTGGGAAAAACATTTCGCAGCAGAGGGGTTACAAAGGTGAGGGCAAAGTAGCCATAGACTACTGTAGGTATGCCAGCCAGGATTTCCAGAAGAGGTTTCACTACCCGGCGCACCCTATCCTTGGCATACTCGCTAAGGTAGATAGCGCTGGCCAGGCCGATGGGCAAAGCCACCATGATGGCAATACCAGCCGTTAGTAGAGTGCCGCCCACCAAAGGCAGAACCCCGAAGTGCTGAGGTTGGAAAAGGGGCGTCCATTTTGTCCCGGTGAAAAATTCAAGGGGAGAGACTTTACTGAAAAACCCTGCCGTCTGTGTCACGAGCATGACGACGATACCGATTGTCGTCATGATAGATACCAGAGCACAAACAAATAGCAGCTTGTGAATAATCGTTTCTCTGAGGTGGCTCCGTGGTCTTACCTGCCTCAGAGACGAAAAGGACTTACCCACCGGAGTCTCTGGTGGGTTCAGTTGTCTGGATGTCATCCCGTTTCCTTCTTACAAAACTTACTGGATTTTGGACAGATTTTCATCATAGACTGAGGACCGCATGGGAATATAGCCCACTTCTGACACCAGCGCCTGTCCTTCTGTCATGAAGAACCGGATGAACTCTTTCACCTCCGGACGAGTCAGAGCTGCCTTGTTGACATAGATGAAGAGTGGCCGGGACAGAGGAGTATAAGTGGCATCGTCAATTGTCTCTTTTGAAGGGAGTACAGCACCCTTGCCGGCATCGATAGCCACCAGCTTTAGCTTGTCCTTATTCTCCACATAGTAAGCATAACCGAAGTAGCCTAGAGCATTTCGGTCACCTGCGATTCCCTGCACGAGAACATTATCGTCCTCACTGGCCGTGAAGTCAGCTCGGCTGGATTTTGCCTTGCCCACGATAACCTCAGTGAAATAATCGAAGGTGCCGGAATCGGTGCCCGGACCATAGAGATTGATAGGTTGGTCAGGCCACTCGGGGCGAATCTGATTCCAGCGCTTTATCGGGGAGTTTGGCTCCCACAGCTTCTTCAGTTCGGCAGTGGTCATTGAGGTAACCCAAGTATTTTGAGAATTGACCATCACTGAAAGTCCATCGATGGCTACAGGCATCTCAACCCACTCGATGCCATTTTTGGCAGCTAGCTCCTTCTCTGATGCCGAAATCGGGCGTGAGGCGTCACTAATCTGGGTTTCGCCAACCACAAAGCGTTTGAAACCACCGCCGGTACCTGAAATGCCCACGTTGATGCGCACCTGGGGTTGAACCTTGCGGAACTCCTCGGCAACAGCTTCAGTGATAGGAAAGACGGTGCTGGAGCCATCGATTTCGATGGTGCCGGAAAGGGTGGGGGTGGCAGGGGTTGGTGAGGTTGTAGTTGGCTGCGAATTTGAGCAACCAGCCAGTAAGACAATTACCATAAGCAAACTTGCTATCGGTGGCGTAAACCATTTTTTGAGCAAATTGTTTCTCCTTTTGATATTTTAGATTTCGATGGCTTTGAAGCGCTTCTGTCCATCTAGTACCAGAATACTGGTTAAACTTTAAGGGCGGTTTAAGACTTTGTTAAAGTCTTGTTAAATCTGATTGATTGGTTGGATGGGTGTGCTTTTGAGAGGCAGCCTGAAGCTGAAGGTAGAGCCTTTACCCTCCTCGCTTTCAGCCCGGATACTGCCATTGTGAGCCTGGACTGTGTGTTTGGCAATCGCCAGTCCTAGTCCGCTGCCACCCCTGGTCCTGGCTTTATCGGCTTTGTAGAAGCGTTCGAAGACGTGAGGTAGGTCGTCTTTAGCAATTCCAATTCCCGTATCTGAGACACTAACCGTAACAGACTCTCTGTCTGCCCTTGTAGATATGGATGCCTTTCCACCGGGGTGGTTAAACTTGATGGCATTGTGAACCAGGTTAATCACCGTCTGTCGAATTCTATCGCTGTCAATTATAACGAGGGGGAGAGGTGAGGCAAGCTCAGCCGTTATAGTCACCTGTTGTCTTTCTGCCAGCGGATGTAATTGAGCAAGCACCCCCTCTATCAGAAGATTAAGGTCTGTCGGCGCCATCTCCAGTTCAGCTCTGCCGGTCTCTATACGCGATAGCTCTGTAAGCTCCGATACCATCTGGGTCAGGCGGTCAACCTCACTATCAATCTTGGTTAAGAAATCTGTTGCCGCCTCCTTATCGTCAAGAGCGCCATCTCTTAAGGTCTCGACCATCGCCTTGATGCCAGCCAAGGGAGTCCTAAGTTCGTGTGAGATATTACCTACTAGTTCCCGGCGCATGGTCTGTAGATTTCTTAACTCGGTCAGGTCTTGAAAGAGCAGCAATACTCCGATTAGCTTACCCTCTGTAATAGGTACAGCGATAGCCCGGAGAAATCGTTTGGAAACAACTGACTCAAAGAGGCTGGTTTGCGTCTGTACGGTTCTAAGACACAGTTTCACAATCTCATTTGCTTCATGGTCATGCACTGCCTCTATCAAGGGCTTGGTTATCACGTCCTTCTCTCGGAAATTGAAAAGTCCTTCAATAGCCTGGTTTGCTAAGACTATCTTCCCTTCGGTATCTGTCAAAATAACGCCGTCAGTCATATTAGCCATGACAGTCTGGAGCTTGGTCCTTTCTGCCGAGATATCTCCCCCCAGTCTGTTTAAAGCTGATGACATCTCGTTGAAAGCCTGAGCAAGCTGTCCCGTTTCATCTTTGGTACGTACCGGGATTTTCTGCCCCAGTTCCCCTGAGGCAATTCTTTTCGATGCTTTAGTTATCTCCCTTATGGGACGGGTTGTTGCCCGGGCGATAAGACCTGCAGCCACTATGGCCAGTACTGTTGTTATCACCATCGCTAGGCTGATAACGAGTGTCACCCGGTCAACCGAACCTTGCACAGTAACCAGCGGGAGCGCTATCCTGGCGACGCCCAGTACATTTCCCTGATTTACCACCGGTACGGCGACATACATCATCTCTTCATTCAGGGTGGTGCTGTAGCGGGTGCTTTCACCCAGTCCGGCAGCCAGTGCCTCTTTCACTTCGGGCCTTGCGGCGTGATTATCCATTGTCGAGGGGTCCTCGTCGGAATCGCCCAGCACTCTACCGTCCGGGGCGATGATGGTGACGCGGGCATCAATTTCTCCGCCTAACTTCTTGGCTAGTGCATCAAGATTACCACTCTGGGTAAGAAAACCCGGCAGGCTAGCTTCTGAAGTGATTCTCGCTTCCTTCTCCAGGAGTGAGCGCAGATTTTCAAGCTGAGAGTCCCTGGCAAAGTTGGTCAGGTAAAAACCGAGGCCGCTCATGCTGATGACAATAAGCAAAATAAACGGCACGGCGATTCGCCATTGAATGCTACGAAACAAATCTATCCCTCCAGTTTGTAACCCGTTCCTCTGACTGTTATCAGATGCTTGGGATTGTTGGGGTCGGCCTCTATTTTTTGCCTTAACCACCTGATGTGCACATCTACGGTGCGGGTATCACCGCTATAATCATAGCCCCACACCTTTTCCAGAAGCTGGTTCCGGCTAAAAACGAAGCCTTTGTTTCTCGTCAAAAAAACAAGTAAGTCAAACTCTTTTGGTGTTAGCTGCAGAGTCGTTACTCCTTTTGAAGTCTGATGACGGGCGATGTCGACCTTAATGTCGCCGAATGTCAGCGAGTCCCCTTTGACGCCCGGCTCGTTTTCTACCATCTTGGCCCGGCGAAGCATGGCTCTGACGCGAGCAATAAGCTCTCTCAGGCTGAAGGGCTTGGTCATATAATCGTCGGCGCCGATTTCGAGACCGACTATCTTGTCGGTCTCTTCAACTCTAGCGGTAAGCATCAGTATCGGGGTTGCCATCTCCTTGCGGAGAATGCGGCATACCTCAAGACCGCTGACCTCTGGCAACATTACATCGAGAATGATAAGGTCGGGTTTTTCTCTGCGGGCTACTTCCAGTGCCTGGGCGCCATCAGATGCTGTTGCCACATCATAGCCCTCTTTAAGCAGATTATATTTGAGGGTATCTAATAAGTTGTGGTCATCCTCAACAATTAGAATCTTATTAATATCAGCCATCGCTTCTAGTATAAGGCTGAACAGTGTAGCCTATCAAATGCTAACATCTCCGACAGACTACCAGGCACTTGGCACGCTCGGGTCGAAGTCGATACCATGGAGATTTGAAGAAATTTCGGCACCAAATAATCAACTTCATTTGGATAGTCCAACCGAAGGTCACTGAAGAGACTTTGTCCGAAAGAACGGAGTCTTGTTAAGCCTCTATTTTTAGGTATCGTCCCATGTTGGGGCGAACGGACTGTTCAACTCGTGTTTAACTTTCATCTGAAAGTGCAATGGGTAATAACGCATCGAAAAGTAAGATTGTCACGATTCACACTTCTTGCTGGACCAAGGGAAAGTAACCGAAAAGACCTTCGCTGAGGGAATGCGGTTACGTGGAACGTGGGTAGTTCTAGGTATCGTCCCCTTTGGTGGACATTAGTGTTATGCCGAACTGAGTGAGAGTTTACGCAAGAGGCCATGGCCCTGGTTATAAACACATAGAATGGGCGCCGTTGCTCATCATCGGAACAGCCTCAAATAATCTTCAAAGCTAAAAACACGATTCCTCTGGTATCCGGTGGTTTCTTTAAGAATGCCTGCTGTCAAGAAAGCTTGCACCAGGTCATTAGCCGCTTTGGGAGAAAGCCCTGTGATATTCTGCGCATCCTTAGTGGTGACGACCGGCTTGGAAAAGAGCGCATGCAGAAGAACCGAGCCCTGTTTAGCGCGTTTACCCATGGTCAGGATTTTCTCTCTCTCGATAGTTGCCTTCAACTCAGTAATTTTATGCAGGGTGGCTTCACCGTTTTCCGCTGTCTGAATAACCCCGGTCAGAAAGAATTTAAGCCACTGTCCAATATCGTTTTTTGTCCTGACCAGTTCCAGATTATCGTAATACAGAGTTTTGTTCTTCTCAAAGAACTCCGATAGATAGAGCAAGGGCTTCTCTAAAACACCGGCGCTCACCAGATACAAGGTAATTAGCAAACGCCCTATCCTGCCGTTACCATCTAGAAAAGGATGGATGGTTTCAAACTGGTAATGGGCAATTGCAATGCGAATCAAATGCGGGATCTTAATATCAGTATTATGCAAGAATGATTCCAGGTCTGCTAACAGGTCAGGCAGCTCCGTATGCGCCGGCGGAATGAACATTGCATCCGCTAGGCTGGCACCGCCGATCCAGTTCTGCGATTTCCTGAATTCTCCCGGATTTTTATGTTCTCCCCGTCCGCTCGAAAGCAGAATCTTGTGGGTATTTCTGATCAACCGGTTAGACAACGGCAGAGTTTTCAGTTCTTCGATAGCGGTATTCATTGCGGTAACATAGTTATTCACTTCGCGCCAGTCATCCCGCTTTTCAGGGTTAATCTCTCTTTCCTCGATAATGGCTTCTTCAATATTGGTCTGGGTCCCTTCAATCCGGCTCGATGTTACAGCTTCCTTGAAGATGTGCATTTTGATAAACATATCCGGGTCCGGAACAAACCTTGAAAAAGAGTTCAGTTCCCCAATCCGTAATGAAGCTTTTTCCAGAAGTTCATTGATGCCCTCGTCTGTCCAGACAAATGAATGGTTAATCTTTTCCGGCAGAAAGTATTTATATTGGTAGCCTTTCCGCCATGTTCCAGCCTTATAATCAGAGATGTTCATTAGTGCCTTTTCCCTAAAATACAGGTTTACCTATTTTACTTTATATCGTTAAGGTAAATTATAGACTTTCATATTTTACTTTGTCAACTGTTTGTCGTTACTACCTTCCACCATTCCGTTCAAAAGGTAAAACTTTCGACAAGACTTTCCCACCAGTGTTTTGATGGCAGGTTCAAATCCCCTCAGCTGGAGAATAACGTCGGCCGCCGAGTCTCGCGCATCCCCCGGATTTGCATCAGCCGTTCAGCAATTGCTACATTCAAAGCTGATGGCAGCTATTAGTGCTAAAGGGGGGTTAGAATATGAGCTCTAATGAAGAACCACGGAGCCTAGAACACGGTAAGTCAACGGGTAGAGAGGTGGACCGGCGACATAGGGCTCTCACGATACTGGCAAGAATGATCGCAGAAGCCTATGTTGAAGAAATCTCCAGAGAGCGTCTCGCTGAAATCGGTACCAAGCCGAGACTCTATGTGGAGACGATCAAGATAATTATAAACAGTTCAGATGTCAATAGTCCGACGGAGCGAGAGAAACTTCATGCCTCGATAGACGAAACTATTGATGCGGCGACGTTTGATGGCTGGCGGGCGAACTCGCCTCCGTATGTACTTAAGAAAGACGGTCTTAGCATCACGCTAAAGGGCTAGAACGTTACTCCACCAAAGGGGACGATACCTAGAACTCACTGGCTTTCTAAAAAAGACAGGCAGGGTAGAGTCTTCTCAGTGACTTTCGAGTGGCCAGCGCAGTCCGGGTACAGATAGCCGCGGACAACTTGGGTTCGAATCCATCACGATAGCCCGTATTGAAAGCATTCCGAACTTTCGTTTGAGAAAAAGAGGTTGATAGCAGATTTACGACGGTTACTCACGGCGCAAGTAGTAAATAAACAGAACCTTTAGGATAATATTTAACGTCGATTAAGGTCTATAGTACTGCGGTTCTTGGTTATTTCTTTGCCTGCTCCTTTTTCCTAACAAGAGCCAGGCATAGCATCGCATGAATGATTCTGTCAGACATCTGTGGCCCAAATGCGCTGGCGTCACAAAGACCGTGGCATACACAATTTCTCAGATTCCAGCCTCGCCGATCAACTAAAAGGACATGAAAGTAAAATACTATATCTTCTCCAAGGAATTGAACCAACAACGGGTCGCGAAGTAGGTTGTCCAGTACCTTAAGATCAAAGCCTCCGCCATGTGCTGGCTTTAAACCCGCATTTCCCATATCAAACTGAGATTTAGTCCTGTTGCTATGGTAAAATAGCCTCAACGGTCTCTGTGGTTAGCTTCAAGGCAAGGGGGCTGTCTGGAGGAACCCAATGGGTGAAAAGACTAAAGAGGCACTGAGAGTTCAATTCGACAAGCATCTGAGGCTGGAGTTTCACGGGGCCAGAATAACTTCGGACGCAGGATTGCTGGCCTGCCGGGAGCTTGATGGAGCGCTGGAATTGACGGAGATAGCACCGACCTATCTGCGAGAGA
>JAUYHA010000012.1 GCA_030690265.1 Dehalococcoidales bacterium
TGACATTAGCCGATTCAGGGACGATAAGAAGCTATGTGCCTATGCCGGCTTGGTCCCATCAACCTACGCCTCTGGTGGCAAAGTTTTTCACGGCAGGATAACTAAGACAGGAAACAAATGGCTGCGGTGGGCTGCAGTTGAAGCGGTACAGAAAGCCGTTAGATGGGATCCTGATTTCCGCAATTATTACCAGCGGATTAAGGTTAAAAAGGGTACTAATGCGGCCAAGGTAGCCACTGCTCGTAGGCTCTTGACCATTGTATACCGGATTTTAAGCCAAAACAGGCCTTATGAGAGGAGAACCGTAACATTAGAGGAGAAAACAATCCCGGCCGCCCTCGTACCTATATAGCTGATAGATGGTATCGAGCTGCTTGAATAGGTTAGGGGACCGGGAATCGCAGTTTACGATGTGGAGGCTATGCCTCGACGAATAGGAGAATGGTCTACGGTACCACCTGACGGTTTGAACCGAGGGAGGTAAGGGAAAATACATGCATTGTAAAAGTCTCAAAGGTAATATGGCCTCCGCTTCCGCTCCGGCTCCTCGTTCGCTCCGCTCCTTCAGGTGGTGGGGAAGGGGGGAGCTTCGCTCACGAGGCTTTACAGGAGGACCGCTTGACGAGGGTTTGCACTATGCTTTCATAGGAGAATAGGTTAAATAGATTGGCTGGGGTTGGCAATGAACATCTGGAATAACACGCCGCAGCCGGACGGGGCGGTAAATCACCGTCTGAAATAATTCGAGAATATAATGTTCAGTCCAGTGGTTAGTTCGTCGTCTTTTACAATTAGATGAAATGTTGAATTAGCCCGCATGACCCTTCATCCTCACTAGTCACCCCAGGGAGCCCACCACCGGCGCTGGCGCAAGCGCCGCCCCATAAAGTGTTCAAGGCCTGACCGGTGCAGCACTGTCCTGTCGCCTCCGCTAGCATCTTCGTCGATCAACGTAGAAGGTACGTCGTCCCACTCAAACCCGCGTCTGCCAAAAGCGTCACGTTGTTCCCAGACGATAACTTTATCGCGCTCGATCTTCCAGCCACTGAACGCTTCTATTTCGTTCTTGGCATAGGCTCCCGGCCTCAGCAAGTTATCCAGACGGGCTTTCACCCGATCATACCGCTTCTCTGCGTAGCTGAGCCAGGTAACGGGTTGGCACCAGTTAGGGGATGAGCCATCAATAGAATCTGAAATGATGCTACTCAGTACACCTGAAGATAACGCCAGCCAGTCTTCCGGTAGACGTTCGTCTTCAAGGCGATCCATTACCTCGGCCAAGTACCGGCGGTAGAGATGTACCGTCAACCCGCGGCGCATCTCCTGTATTTTGGTCTGCAGCCGTTGGCGAAGCTCTTCATTTTGTGGTGGTAGCGCCGTAGTTGTGTATATCATAAGGCTGCGTTTCACCACCTCGTCGGGAAACGACTGTGGCTCCGCATTCATCGAAAGAATAAAACCTGGACTCTCTAGAACGGGAGACTGCATCTCGTCCTTGATAATGTCTCTACCGTGGCGATTAAAAGCGTTGCGGCTAATATCGTCGAACACTACCGGGAACCTTTTGTAAGCCTGCTGCAGCCCGCGGAGTCTAGACGAGGTAAAGCTCCGTTTGTCTATCGTGTGTGCATAGCCGAACATGGAGGTCAACAGCGTATCTACGAGGCACGTCTTGCCGCAATTTGATTTGCCAAATATTATGGCAAATGTGGGAAACCTAATCACATCGCTATCCTGCAAAAGGGCAAGAGAGCGCATGTCACAGATAAATGGTGAAAAATACAGCCAAGACATCAGGGTAAAGTAGTCACGCTGAAGGCGTGGTACATCGCCCTCAAATGCGCCTTCATAATTCTTGAAATAGTCAACCAGGAGGGCCGCATCTGTTCTGACTTCGTTGTTATTCCATTCCAAGGTGAAAGGCTTACCTGATATAATCGCTGAGCCGTTCACTCTATCCAGTGAGAAATAACGATTGTCAGCCTCTTCTGCGGACTTAACCAGGTGTATCCGGCTTATCTCCCTCTTTATTTCGGGTGTTATCCTCTGTTTGCCACTATGAATTGGAGGGAAAGCCGCAGCGATGCTGGTACCTAATGCCGCAGCAACTTTTTCCACGCGGGATATCTGTATCGGAGCTGCCAGTTCAGTTTCCTCGGATGATGGAGATTCAATAACGAGTGTAGCCGATTTGTCGGCCATCACTGGCGTTTCCGAGATTTCAATTTCAGCCTTGGAAATCCTGTCTTCGAGTAGTGGAATCTCATCGGTTGCGGCATCTCTTATTCGATCGAACATTCGGTTGTAGTGACGCCATGCGTCCTCATCATCATCGAATTTGACTAGTGTCTCTGGCTGTTTTCCTGAAAAAGCACGTTCCGAAAGGTTAGCGGAACCGACGATAACCCGCGTGTGTCCATTAGCACCGGATAGGAGATAGAGCTTTGCGTGGGCGATGTATTTTTTGAGGACGTAGAAGTGCACTCGGCCAGCGTGCACTTTTTCTAGGATGTGTATATGCCGGTCGTCCTTCAGTCCCATTATCGCGGCACGAGTATCTCCGACGACAACCTTCTGGAACGATAGGATGTCCTTTATATCGCGCAGTACCCCTTGATAGCCAAACATGCACTCAAAACTGGTGAATGAATATTTATCGAGCATTCTGATGATGGCGCTGACGCTTGCGGAATACGTTAGCACACGGAGGCTGTCATAGCCATCGAACAGGTCCCAGCCGAACTTCTGCTCGTCTAGGAATCTAGCGTTCACTACACGAAGTCCGGCACCATCATCCAAGCCGAGCCCAGACTGGACCTCTTGCAGATCGCCAGACTCCCCAAATAGATCATTAGTTGCCATACTTCGTGAGACCACACCAGCGATGAGTTTGTCGCAAATTCAACTACATTTTCTCAAGCCGACTCCCTCCAAGTCAAGCGGAGTGCCTTTCTTGCCCAACATTCATGACGGAATGTTAGATAGGTTCCGATCACTATTGCGATGGGTCTTAGAGACCACAGTTCAAATCCAGCCCGGTAGAGCAAGCTGTACAATAGACAGAACTTTTTGCCTGTCCTTTGCAATACCTTGATCGGTTCGGTTCGAATCTGGAGTGGTTGGGGACTCGGGAACCATATCGAACTTTTTACGGCCTGATTTGATTCCACGATTACGCGAGCTACTTAAAAATGCACGTGTCTAATAACTCCAGTACTGGCTATTACATTATTTGCCATTTGCCAAGCTAAACGCACAAGGTAGAGATCGAGTCCTCTCTAATGGAAGCTGATATCAATTGATACTAAAGCTGT
>JAUYHA010000013.1 GCA_030690265.1 Dehalococcoidales bacterium
GATCATTCTATTTATAACATCATCTACAAGTTCGTCCAGACCGTCTCTGACCGCCCGGACTGACTCAGTAATGCCCTGCTCCTCCTTGATCCCTTCAAGAGCATTATCTAACTCCATCAGGGCTCTCCCCAGCCTCTCACACTCTTCATCACTGAGGCTTCCGCCCTCCATCCTCTTTAGCGCCTGGATTTTGAGAGCATCCCGGATGACCTCAACCAGGGCCAGGACCAGCCCGAGTACTCCACTCTTCAGGTTATCTTCGTCAATATGAATAGCCATCGTCCGAAATCGAACTATACTCCTTCTTAGCTTGTCTTCAAGCCAGGAATTTCCCAGGTTTTCTTGGTTTTTGCGCTTATCCAGCCGCACCAGGGGCAGCCGCCTTCTCCCAAAAGCTCGACAACAGGAACCTTCTTACCGCACTCAGGGCATACCTCTCTCCCTGCTTCAGCTTCTTTCCAAGCTGATTTTTCATAGTTCGTGCCGCTGGGAAACTCCAATCCGTACCTGGCGGCAGTCTCAAAGGAAGCCAGGGCAGCTCTTATCTTTATTCCTAATAGCTCGACTCCAGCCAATGACACACAGATATCGGCATTAATGACCAGTCCTTTATCCAGGACGCGGTCAATAACATCGGCTAATGTAGTGGCTTCATTCTTCGTCGCCTGCAGCGTCATCTATTCACCCCCTTTGACCTTGATATTCCCTGACGGCTCTCAACCGCTCCATGAGTTGATCTTCCAGTTTTTCGTATTCCTCTTCGCTCAGCTCACCATCCTGCAGCAGTAGCTGAAGCTGCTGGAGTCTCTCCTTGATAGACTCTTCGGTTATCAGGCGTTCCCTGTCAATTTCGTCTCTTATCCCCACCAAGATTTCTCTGGTTAGGGTTATTGGGACACTAAACAGGACGTCGTAAAGCAATTTGACTATCAACTTACCGGCTCCAATTTCAATGTGACGAAACTGTATGGTGGCAGGGGACCTACATACTTGAAATTAACCTTATCCTGATACTGGGAGTCCAGTTTGTAAACTTGCTTCTGGAAGTCGCTCTCCTCGGTCTTTTCGATTAGAAACGAGGCATTCAAAATATTCTTTACTCCCAGCGGGTTATTCTGCCTGGCATCAATAGATGAGGTCTTAAGAGTAGTGTAAAGCCGGTCGGCGTATTTCGACTTCCAGTCCACGACAACGCGCTCCACCAGTTGTCCAGCTTCTATAAGCAGCCTTTGCGTTTCAACAGCAGACCAGGCATTTTTAATCTTCGTC
This sequence comes from Dehalococcoidales bacterium, assembly GCA_030690265.1. Taxonomy (GTDB): domain Bacteria; phylum Chloroflexota; class Dehalococcoidia; order Dehalococcoidales; family UBA2162; genus JAUYHA01. Next base: position 1,270 of record JAUYHA010000013.1, read on the forward strand.
TTCAGCCTGGTGAGTTCCTCACTTCCGCTTTGCAGCTCCTTAATCATGGCCTCCTGGTCCCAGAAGACCTTCAGTTCAACCTGTACCTTGCCGGCAAGCCGCATAAGCTCATCCGTTAGACCCTGATAATTCTTTTCCAGGAGCTTGAGCACGGCATTCTTGCTGTTTGCTATCATCCCGAAACCCATGGGGAGAAGATTGTATGTTTTGAGTAGTTCTTCCTGAACCAGGGTGTGGGCACGGACGTTCTTCCGGGTCGGGTCGATCTCTTTAAACCCGGTATCACTGACTACGGCGGCCAATCTTCGGTAGTTGATAGTGTATACCTCAACTTCTCCCACACCAGAGAAATTGAATCCCTTCGGGTCAGCTTCTTCGATAATTCCGTAGATATATTTACGCTCTAAGGACACCTATTCGCTCCTCCGTCTTTTCAGCCAGTCCACTGCCAGCTTTAGATGCTTTTGAGAGACCTCCAGCTTATCGGCCTCTGCCCCGGCCTCTATCGTTTCCTTGATGGCGGTTAGCGAAGCTTCCCGGCAGATGGCCTCAATATCAGAGCCGGCTAAGCCCTCCGTGTCCTGAACCAGCGACTGGAGGTCAATGTCGCTGGCTAGGGGCTTTCCCCGGGTGTGCACACCGAGTATTTCCCGCCGCGCCTTTTCATCAGGGAGTGGAAAGTCCAGAATAAAGTCAAATCGGCCCGGCCTCACGATTGCAGAATCAATGAGGT
>JAUYHA010000014.1 GCA_030690265.1 Dehalococcoidales bacterium
GGTGAGCGGCCACCCCGCTCACCTGTTCTTCCTCTTCCATTGACCCCGGTAAGGTTTGGTACCTCTCACCTGCCGGGGTCACATTATTTTAACCTCAAAAATATATTTTCAGAAAGTCTCTAAAGGGTATTGACAAATACCCTAGTTTAGTTTATACTCACCGATATGAGAAACTTTATTGGCAGACCACCTGACTCATCTACCACAAATCTAAAATGCCCTCGCTGTGGCAATAATACTCTCCGGAAGGCGGGATTCCACATAGCTCGCAATGCTAAAGGCTCTCACAAACAACAGATGTTTAACTGCACGTTGTGTCATTTCACCACGACCAAGCCATTGGGAGGCGATAATGGCGAGACCGATTAAAGAGGGCTTGGATTACTTCCCCCACGATACGGATGCCGTCAATGATGAGAAGTTAGAGGCACTAAGAGCATTATACGGCAATGATGGCTACGCCTTCTTTTTTATCCTACTAGAGAGAATATACCGGTCGCCTAATTCTGAACTCGCTATTTCTGACGCAGAAACTATCCAGATACTCTCCAAAAAGGTCGGGGTAACCGAGCAAAAGTTCAATGAGATGTTAGTTACCGCCCTAAAAAGAAGGTGTTTTGATGATAATTTGTATAAGGAAAGGGGGGTATTGACAAGTAATGGGATTAAAAAACGGGCTGTTGTGGTCATTGAGAAAAGGGAACAGATGAGGTCTCAATACCAAAAAACAAAGCTAAAAACTATTTCTTCCCCTATTTCTTCCCCTATTTCTGACGAAAAAACTAGGGAAGAAACCCTACAAAGTAAAGTAAAGAAAAGAAAAGAAAAGAAAAGCACAGTAAAGAAACCTGATAATAATTTACCTGATTGGCTTAATAAAGAAACCTGGGATGCCTTCCTAGAAATGCGCAAGGAAAAGAAGGCTCCGCCCACAGACAAAGCCAAAACCCTACTCATTGCGGAATTAGAGAAATTAAAACTCGCTGGCGATAACCCAAATGAGGTTCTTAACCAGTCTATAATGAGAAATTATACCGGGGTATTCCCATTAAATAAGCAAGGAGGTCAGAATGGAGCGAATAGTAGTGCCGGCGGCAGCTACTCCGAGTCTATCGGGAAACCTCTCTTCGATGAACACGGAAACCCCCTATGAAACGGAGTGTCCTGTTTGCCGTGGCGCCAGGGTAGTGCATCCCTTGGCAGCTGGTAAGCCGGACTGGAGACGGATAGTGCCTTGCCGATGTAGCGTCCAAGAGATGACAACTCATAGCGTAGAGCAAATGATGGTAGCGTGTAAGTTGCCTAAAAACTCTGAGCGTTTCACCTTTGACAATTACGAAACAGACCTGCCGGTGCTGGCGGAAGCGCTGGACGCATCTCTCCAGGTGTCCGAAGAGACCGGACGGGTAATGTGGCTGGCGCTGACAGGGCCAGCCGACATGGGTAAGACTCACCTTGCCGTGGCGATATGCCGCAGGTGGTTAGAGCGGGGCAAGCCAGCCCGGTTCTGTGTGGGGTCCCTGCTGTTAAAGGAATTGAGGGACGGCTTCGAGTTAGATGGTGAACTATCCTACCGGCAGCGGTTTGACTTCTTATGCCGTGTGCCACTTCTGGTGATTGACGACCTGGGAATGGAGAATCCGACACCTTGGGCTAGAGAGCAAATGCAGACCCTGGTGGACTTTAGGTATTTTAACCATTTGCCTTTGGTGATTACCACCAACAAGAAAATTGGTAACTTAGGGATGATTGACCCAGAGCATCGTATATCGAGCCGTCTTCAGCGAGAGGCATGGTGCCAAGTGGTAGCGATGGAAGGATTAGAGTATCGGCTGAGGAAAAAGAAAGGGGGGAAAGTCCAATGAGTGAGACATCCTCAACTGCGGTTTGTAAGTATTGCCACAAAGAGGAACTTAAAACGGAGCTTTACAAGGACAAAAACACCAGCGAGCTCTATCATGAGAAATGTAGACCCAAAAGGAGAAGGGTAGAAAAATGAAAGCTCTTAGTTTCCGTGACCCCTGGGGCTGGCTTGTGGCTTTAGGGCTGAAGGATGTAGAAAATCGCAACTGGTCGACCAAGTTCCGGGGGCGGATATACATTCACATCAGCAAGACCTTTGACCTTGATGGGCTGGACTGGATTTTATACAACACAGCTTTACCCAGGGAAACCAGAGAATTAGCGTTGAGAATGGATTGGCCTCGAGTACGTGGCGCCATCATCGGTGAGGTCGATATTATTGATTGCGTTAAGAAGTCCGACTCGCCCTGGTTTGTCGGCAAATTTGGGCTGGTTCTTAGTAATCCCGTTCTCTATCCAGTGCCAATTCCTTGTAAAGGCAAGCTCCGATTCTTTGAAGTTAGTTTATAATCAGTGGGGCTTGACAATTATTACCATTCGTGGTAATATAAGGTAGGTTAAGATGAAAACAGAAAAGAAGAGGCTATACGGCGACAAAAAACAGCAGAGGGATGAGCGGATTAGAACTTATAAGGAAGCTCACCCCGATACGACTATCCGAGCGATTGCTAGGATGTATCACCTATCCCACGTGATGATATTGGGGATACTGAAGGATGATAAAGGGCAAGGGTCAAAGTAATGAATAAAGGAAGTCATAAAATATCATGGGCAACATCGTTTTTAACTATTAAGACAAGATGGCATACTTGGGCTAAGAGGAATTATCCTGCCGTTGGTGCTTGCCAATCTTGTGGGTGTGCTGAAACTGTGGAGAGACATTGCTGTAATCACAATTACATTGATATAACTACCCCGCCTGTGTTTTTATGCCGTCCATGTCATGCAAAGGAAAATGTAAGATTGAAGTATGCTAAACGTGGATATGGGAGAATAGACAAGTAGTAATCAGGAGGAAGATTTTTGAGTTATCTTGCCGCTGCCAAACTGTATGATGTGGCGGTGCCTTGCCGGGGTAAATTAGGACTCTTTGAGCCGGATAGAGATGGCTTAGCACCTTAACAATAAAATAGCTTGCTTGGTATCCACATACTAAGTTCTGCGGAATTTAGGAGTTATCGGTTGAGTTGTGGGGAAGGAATAACCGAGCCGGCAAGGACTCGCTGGTGTGTAGAAGGTATCTGACAGTATCCTTCCACCTGTAGGGCAGTGGTAAGTCTCTATCACCAGCAAGGTTTCGCTGGTGTCTCCGAGAACACAATGTTGCCAGGTAGGAGAACTAAATGCGCTAGCACCCCATCCAGCGAGTTACCCGAAGGCAGGCTTATGCCTGTAAAGAGCTTATTGAGATAAGGCTGCCCTTGTCGGCAGCAAACTCCCAGGGCGGCTTCGGGTAAAGGTAAGGGGTAGGGGGTGGCTCATAGCTAGCGAGCCTTATGATGGGAAAATGCTATCCCAGGCAGCCCCCTACCCCAGCATAAAAGAGAAGGAGGAAAAGATGACCAACATCGGAGGAGATTACCTAGAATATATCAACTACGGCATAGTCTGTAATAAATGCGACCAGATACAC
>JAUYHA010000019.1 GCA_030690265.1 Dehalococcoidales bacterium
GAAGATTCGGGAAGCAAGGGCAGCCCTGGAAGCGGAGGCGCGGTTAGAGGCTGAAAAGAGACCGGAGAAAGGTGAGGAAGATACGACGCCACCGGACGGGGCGCAAAGGAACTTCACCGATCCTGAGTCCCGCATCATGCCAGCCCCCGGAGGCAAGTATTTCATCCAGGCATACAACGCCCAGGCCGCCGTCGACAGCGCTCACCAAGTGATAGTAGCGGCCGAAGTCACGAATAAGTCTACAGACAGGGGACAAGCCGAGCCGATGATGGAAGTAGTGAAGATCAATACCGGTCAGTTGCCGCTTCAGATGTCAGCCGATGCCGGATACTTCTCCAGTGATGCCGTGAAGAATCTCACTGCCCAGGGGATAGATGTCTACATGCCACCGGATAAGATAGGTCACAGATTTACCCTTCCGCCAGCACCACGAGGGAGAATACCGGGAAGCCTCTCGATAGCGGACAGGATGCGACGCAAACTGAGAACAAAGAAGGGAAAAGAACGCTACGGGCTGAGGAAAGAGCTGCCAGAGCCGGTTTTCGGCCAGATCAAGCAAGTACGAGGATTCGATCAGTTCCTGCTGAGGGGATCGGACAAAGTAAGTAGCGAGTGGAAGGTCATCTGTACCGGTCACAACCTGCTCAAGCTATTCAGAGTCTGTGGCCGAGGGTTATTCGGCCAGGAAGTACCGGCCGTCGCGCCGGCATAATAAGACCTCTGGCGCGCATTTTTTTAATTCACCATCCGTAGCCGGACTAACCGCGTCCTTCTTTTCCCACAACGGCATTTTTTCTCATTAACCGATTACAAATCATCCGTTACTCAGACACACTCCTAGTGTAGTGTGCAATCTGGACTGGCTATGTTAATATCTATGCAGCTGGGAGATAAGAGAGGCATAAACAAAGTTTATCGAAAAGGTGGAATTCTTTGGCGAAGATTGTCCTGGATTTACATGATATTTATAATAAGGGCTTCAACATTGATACGGAACTCAACCGGGTTATCGCTGAAGCCGTAAACAAAAAGATTGCCCTGGTAGAGATTATCCCCGGCAAGGGGTCAGGGCAACTGAAGAAACGTGTCTTACGCTTCCTGTCCCAGCCTGACATTAAACGACTCTATCACCGACTGGAGAAAGACGACAAGAATTATGGAAGGATTTTCGTTCATTTCAGGCACTAGCCGCAAGCATTTTACTCTTTCAACGAGCAGTTCGTTGCTTTATCCCTGGTATGCTTGCCGGAAGGAAGAGCCGGTGATTGAAAGCTCCCCATGCGGTATGATATATTTATTAGCAATTCGCTCGTGAGAGCTATCTCCGCTTTCCTGGCAAATATGACCGGGGTAACAGGAAAAAGGAGTAGAAATCGAGTGTTCAGGATGAGTGATTATGAACTTTACCAAGATGCACGGCACCGGAAATGATTTCGTGGTGATAGAATCTGATGACATGGCGTGTGACTGGTCACAGTTGGCACTGGAGATGTGTGACCGGCACTATGGCATCGGCGCTGACGGGATATTATTGCTGCTCCCTTCAGATGTGGCTGATTTCAGGATGCGCATATTTAACGCTGATGGTTCTGAGTCAAATATTTGCGGTAATGGACTGAGATGCGTGGTTAAATACTTTGTGGACAGGCATTTGACCGATGCCGCGGTTAAAGAAATATCGGTGGAGACCTTAGCCGGTGTCCGCACCGCCAGCGTCTATCAGGTGGATGGCAAAGTATCCAGGGTAAAAATCGGCATGGGTAAGCCGGGTTTCGAAGCTAAAGATATTCCGGTGAACCTGGATTCGGAAAACGGGGAAATAGCTGACGTAAAGTCAATGATTGCCTCTTCTCTGACAGTGGATGGTTATGAACTGCAGTTAGGGATGGTCTCGATGGGTAATCCGCACGCCGTCCACTTTTACCGGGAACCGGTATCCGGTTTTCCTCTGGCGCAGCTAGGGCCGAAGATAGAGTACCATAAAGTCTTTCCCAATAGAACTAATTTTGAGGTAGTTCGCGTATTGGACCGGCAGCAGATAGAAGCCCGTGTTTGGGAGAGGGGAGTGGGGGAGACGCTGGCCTGCGGCAGCGGTGCTTGTGCCATCACGGTGGCTGCCCGCCAGTATGGTTATATTGATGACAAGGTGGATATCAAGCTGCCGGGTGGTATACTGGAGTTGGAATGGGATGGAGTGGGGGAGGTGTTCCTCAGCGGCCTGGCGGAGGTGGTCTTTGAAGGACAGTGGCCGGATGAAAGCCTTTGTTGAAGGAGGATGAATAAATGACTTCGGTGAGGTGTAAATGAAATGAGAATGGCCAAGCGTATCGAGAATCTCCCCCCCTATCTTTTCGTGGAGATTAGTAAAAAGATTGCTGAGAAAAGGGCCAGGGGCGAGGAAGTAATCAGCTTTGCTATCGGCGACCCTGATATACCTACTCCTGCCCATATCATCGACCGGCTCTGCCAGGCAGCGCAAGACCCGGTGAACCACCGTTACCCGGAGACAGACGGACTACCGGAACTGCGTCAGGCTGTGGCTGATTGGTATCAGCAGCGTTTCGGCGTCGTCCTTCACCCCGACAAAGAGGTGGTACCTCTGATCGGCGCTAAAGATGGCATCTCTCATATCTCCCTGTGCTTTATTGACCCGGGTGACATTGCGCTGGTGCCTGACCCCGGATATCCGGTATATTCGGTCGGCACCCTGTTAATGGGAGGGAAACCCTATTACCTGCCCCTCACTGAAGATAACAATTATTTACCTGACCTGGACAGCATTCCGGAAGACATCGCCAGAGAAGCCAAACTTCTCTGGATAAACTACCCCAATAATCCTACCGGCGCCGTGGCTGACCTCGGTTTTTTCAACAAGGTAGTAGAGTTCGCTCGCGAGTATGACCTGGCGGTGTGCCATGACGGGCCATATACCGAGGTTGCTTTTGACGGGTATCAACCGGTCAGCTTTATGCAGGCCGAGGGGGCCAGGGAAGTGGGGATTGAGTTTCATTCGCTGTCCAAGACCTATAATATGACCGGCTGGCGTATCGGCATGGCAGTGGGCAATGCTAAGATGATTGATGCGCTGACCAGGGTGAAATCAAACCTGGATTCAGGTATTCCGCAGGCCATCCAGCTGGCGGCTATTGCCGCGCTGCGCGGTCCTCAGGACTGTATCCCGGAGCACAATGCCATCTACCAGAGACGCCGTGACCTGGTAGTTGAAATGCTGAATAAAATCGGGCTTGAAACAAAGCCGTCCAGGGCAAGCTTATATCTCTGGGTAAAAGTCCCTGAAGGCTATAACTCCGTAACCTTCGCAACGGCTCTGCTGGAACAGGTAAGCGTGGTGGTGACGCCCGGCATAGGCTACGGAAAGAGCGGGGAAGGTTACGTGCGCTTATCACTCACTATCCCTGACGCCGGGCTGGTGAAAGGACTGTCTCGCCTGGCCGAATGGCGTGACAGCAAGAGCGGGTTTCGGGCGAAATCAACCTGACATAACGCGAAGATTAGGGGGTATGAATACGGGAAAAACCGTTGCTACCCGGACGCCTCCGGAGCGGGCATATCTGGTATCCGTAACTACCAAGAAAAGCACCGGTGGCTGGTCAGCCGAGAGCTCTATCGATGAGCTGGCCCAATTAGCTCGTACGGCTGACGCTGATGTGGTGGGCAGGTTGATACAGCGGCTGGCAGTACCATCAAAAACCCATTACCTCGGCGAAGGCAAACTCGGCGAGCTAGTATCCCTGAAAAATACCACCGATTATAATCTGGTTATCGTGGATGATGAGCTGTCGCCGCTACAGCAGCGTAATCTTGAAGAAATTCTCAAAGTAAAGATTATCGACCGTGCCGCTCTGATTTTAGATATATTTGCCCGGCGGGCACGCACCCGTGAAGGTAAGCTGCAAGTTGAACTGGCTCAACATCAATACCTTTATCCGCGCCTGGCCGGGCAGTGGAGCCATTTGGAAAGGTTAGGCGGGGGTATTGGCACCAGAGGCCCCGGAGAGTCACAGCTGGAGACAGACCGCCGTCTCATTCGTCAGAAAATACATCGCTTAAAGCAGCAGATTGAGGAAGTAAGGAAACACCGTCAGCTATACCGTCAGAAGCGACGGAAGAATGTCATCCCGGTAGTGGCGCTGGTTGGCTATACCAATAGCGGCAAAAGCACTTTGATGAATGCTCTCAGCCAGGCTGACGTCTTTGTCGAAGACAAGCTTTTCGCTACTCTGGACCCAACGACCCGGCGTTTGCCCCTCCCCGATAAAAGAGCAGTTCTGCTGACTGATACCGTCGGCTTTATCCGGAAACTCCCGCCGACTATTGTTACCGCCTTCAGGGCGACCCTTGAGGAACTATCTGAAGCCAGCGTTTTGCTGCACGTGGTTGATTTTTCCTCGGCCGACGCCGCGCAACAGAGTCAGGCAGTGGAAGATATTCTTGCCGAACTTGGTCTCAGCGACAAGCCCAGAATTACGGCACTGAACAAGATTGACCTTTTACTGGATAGGAGCCGGGACTGGAGTGAAGAGGAAGCCCGGAGTTATCTCACTGAGCAGGCCACGCCGTTAAGTAAAGACATGGCGTTCATTTCCGCAACCAGAAAGTGGGGTTTGAAGCGGCTACTGGAGATAATCAGCCAGACCGTCGCCGGAATCCCCTCTCCGGCAGAAGCGCTGCCAGAACACCCCTCTTAATTAGACTATTAAGTTAATGATAAGTTTCTTTAAGATAGTGTACGGCCAGCAGGCGGAGGCATGATACCGCAGGCTGCAATCAGGTATTCCCTGGTTGCAAAGCATTTGCCTTTTCCCTTTCCTTATGCTAATATTTCTAGTAAACTGAATACTTAACCGCCGGGGTGCTATAGGCTGAGAGGCGATTTACGCCAACCCTTGGAACCTGAACTCGGTAATGCGAGCGTAGGGAATTAGAGGTGGTTTTTCAACCAGGGGTTCAGCACTAGTGGCTAGACCCTTGGTTTTGTTTTTGGGGAGGCGAATGATGACTCAATTGGAATTAGCCAGGAAAGGGACAATTTCCCCGCAAATGGAAGCGGTGGCAAAGTACGAAGGGATCGAGGCTGAGGTTGTCCGGCAGCACGTTGCCGAAGGAACCGTCGTAATTCCGGCCAATATCAATCATAAAAACCTCACCCCCCGCGGTATCGGGCAAGGGCTAAAGACCAAGGTCAATGCCAACCTCGGTACCTCTTCTGACTACGTCAGCGTTGATACCGAACTGGAAAAGCTCAAAGCCGCCATTGATGCCGGGACGGATACGGTCATGGATTTGAGTACCGGCGGGGACATCTCGGCAGTTCGGAAGACTATTATTGAGGCCTGCTCATTGCCAGTAGGAACGGTGCCTATCTATCAGGCGGGAATTAACGCCATAGATAAATATGATGCCATCATTAAAATGACGCCTGATGACCTTTTCGCCGCTATCGAAGCGCATATCCGGGACGGGGTCGACTTCATAACCGTACACTGTGGTGTCACTCAATCAGCTATCGCCCGCCTCAAGCAGCAGGGCAGAGTGGCTGATGTGGTATCCCGGGGGGGCGCTTTCCTGATTGGCTGGATACTCTTCAACGAGCGGGAAAATCCTCTTTATGAACAATATGACCGCCTGCTTGAACTCGCCAGGGAGTTTGATGTCACCCTCAGTCTTGGTGACGGAATGAGACCCGGGAGCCTGTCTGACGCTACCGACCGGGCTCAGCTGGAAGAGTTGCTGACATTGGGTGAACTGGTACAGCGGGCACAGGAAGCCGGGGTACAGGTAATGGTTGAGGGTCCGGGACACCTTCCCCTGAACCAGATTGAGACCAATGTCCAGCTACAGAAGATAATCTGCAAGGGGGCTCCCTTTTACGTGCTGGGCCCCCTGGTGACTGATATTGGTGCTGGCTATGACCATATCACCGGGGCTATCGGCGGTGCCATTGCCGCGGCGTCGGGCACTGATTTCCTGTGCTATGTAACCCCGGCTGAGCACCTCTCCCTGCCTGACCCGGAGGATGTGAAACAGGGAGTAATCGCCTCACGCATCGCCGCTCATGCCGGTGACCTGGTGAAAGGAGTAAAGGGCGCCGCGGAATGGGACAGGCAGATGTCCGTAGCCAGAAAGAAACTCGACTGGGAGGAGCAGGCGAGGCTGTCATTGGACCCGGAGCGCGCCCGTCGCGTCCACGGAAAACAACACGCTACTTCAGGGACGGCTTGCAGCATGTGCGGCGAGTTCTGCGCCATGGCTCTGGTGGAGAAATACCTGGGCGTCTTAACCCCCAAGTGCTAATAACTGGATTATATTGGCTTAAGCCAAACTAAAATAAAAAGGAGACTGGAATTGAGAGAGAAGTTCAGCGTAGTAGGAGAAAAGGAGGTCACCCGTGCCATAGTCGGTGAGTTTACGTCCACGTTTATGGACTATGTAGAAAGCGACTGTGTCATCATTGGCGGTGGCCCCAGCGGGCTTATGGCCGGCAGAAACCTGGCCAGGGCCGGCAAGAAGGTGCTTATCGTCGAGCGCAACAACTACATCGGCGGTGGTTTCTGGATTGGCGGATACCTGATGAACAAGGTGACCGTAAGAGCTCCGGCAGAGAGAATCCTGGATGAGCTTGGTGTGCCTTACAAAGATATGGGGCAAGGTCTGTTTGTTGCCGATGGACCTCATGCCTGCTCCAAACTCATTGCCTCCGCCTGTGATGCCGGCGTTAAATTCGCTAATATGACGATATTCGATGATGTGGTTTTGAGAGAAGATTCCCGTGTGGCGGGAGTCGTCATCAACTGGACACCAATTGTGTCCCTGCCCAGGGAGATAACCTGCGTTGACCCGATAGCCTTGGAATGCTCGCTGGTGATAGACGCCACCGGACATGATGCCTGGGTTGTCAGCAAGCTCCAGGAAAGAGGTTTACTCAAGACCAAGGGTTTCGGCGCGATGTGGGTGGAAAGGTCAGAGGACCTGGTTGTTGAGCATACCGGTGAGGTGCATCCGGGCCTGCTGGTTATCGGTATGGCTGTCTCGACGATGTACGGACTACCGAGAATGGGTCCCACCTTCGGCGCTATGCTTGTTTCCGGCGAGGTCGGGGCTGAAATCGCTCTGGAAAAATTGCGTGAGAGTGCCAAGGTTAGCTAAGATTATTCTCTATGACGAAGGCGCGGACAAGGCGCTGCATATAGAGGAAATAGCCGAGTATCTAAACCTGAAGATGAAGAAGGTGGAGATCGAGATAAAAGGGTCTCCATTTTCTTCGTCTCAGGATAAGGCCCTGGAGTATGCTCGTAAAATCGCCGGCTTGAAGATTCAGAATGCGACCAGGATTCTCCCCCCCGAACCGGAGCCTCTTTATGGCGAGATTGAGTATGAAAAGAGGAGAATCCTGGGGAAAACAAAAGCCTTCGGCGTTTTGTACGAAGGAACCGGGCTACAGCGCATCTTCTGGGAACTGATACCGAGAGAGGAGCGTAATCTCAGCTTTGCCCACATTCTCTTCAGCAACCGCCTGTTCGCCACTTGGGAAGAGTCCGACCGGAGATACCACGCCCGGGTCAGCGTCTACGGTATTCCTACAATGCTGTCAACCACCGGGGTGGTAGAGGCACCGGCAAAGCCGAGGGAGTACTATCTTCTAAAGCAACAGTATGAGATGCTAAGAAAAGATCTGCTGGAACTGAATGACATGTTCAGAGGGCGCTTTATTGGATATGAAGATGAGCGGATGACCGAAGTTATGAAAGGATACGCGATGCAGGCGGTCTTCTATTCACTAACCGGCAATCCCTTCTGCGAGGACAGGGGCTGCCGGTTATACAATGCTCACTGGCAGGAAGAAGTCATCCATGGGCAGATTGACAGCCAATATGAGTTTTGCCCGGAACACACGGCAATGATAGAGGCTCTGAATGACTTTTGAAGCAATAGAAATCAAAGAAGACAAGACGGTGCGGGAGTTTATTGATGGACTGATACTATCCACGCCGGTGCTTATGGAGTTAAACGGAGAGGTTTTCTATCCTGATGAGGACGACGCCAAAATGCTGAAGCGGGGGGACAGAGTGACCCTGATACCGATAATAGCCGGTGGTTGAATTGGAGTACATTAGTGAAAGCGGAAATTATTTCTATCGGTTCTGAGATATTGCTGGGGGAGATAACGGATACTAACGCGTCTTACCTGGCCGGCCAGTTACCTGCCCTGGGAATAGACCTGTACTGGATTTCGCAGGTGGGTGATAACCCGGGTAGATTACTGGAGGTATTGAGGCGCGCCTGGGAGCGCTCCGACCTGATTATCACCGGCGGCGGTCTGGGGCCAACTGATGATGACATAACGCGGGAAACCATCGCCCGGCTGATGAAGGAAAATATGAAAGTAGACCCGGCTCTGGAAAGCGCATTAAGGACGCGTTTTCAGCAGTACGGTCTTGATATGCCCCTGAGCAATCTAAAGCAGGCGGCTCTTATTCCCTCTGCCCGGCCCATTCCCAACTCTCAGGGTACGGCTCCCGGCTGGTGGGTAGAAAAGGACGGGCGGATACTGCTAGCTATGCCCGGCCCGTCCCGTGAAATGAGAGAGATGTGGCAGAAGGAAGTTAAGCCCAGACTGCAGCAGAGCGCGACGGCGGTTATCGTTTCCAGGACTTTCAAGACATTTGGTTTATCGGAAGCCAAGGTGGGGGAAATGGTCTCCTCACTGTCATCTTCAGCCAGCCCCACACTGGGCATATACGCCAAGGCTGACGGTATTCACCTGCGCCTGACGGCTAAGGCGGCGAACCAGCAGGAAGCCGAGGAAATAATCGCCGTCGGTGAAGTTACTGTCAGGACAGCTCTGGACGAGTATATCTGGGGAACTGATAGTGATACCTTGGAGAGTATAACAGGACAGCTGCTAAGCGAAAAAGGGTTAACTCTGGCCGTTATGGAAGATTATACCGGGGGACAGCTAACCAACATTCTCGGTAATGTTCCCGGCAGTGAAGCCTTCTTCACCGGGGGACTGGTTGCCGCTTCAAACAGAGCCAAAGCGGCTTTCGGAATAGATATACAGGCGGTATCCGCATGCGGAAATGGCAGTCCGGAAATGGCCGAATTGATGGCCCAGTCAGCCAGAACGTTGTTAAAAGCTGATATCGGACTGAGTGTCACCGGGGCGAAAGACACCGAAGGAACTGATGCGGGCGCGGCCTATATCGGGCTTGCCGACGGTAAGCATAATATTGCCTTCAGCCGTCCCCGCCGCCGCCACATTATCACGGCCGCTTTATTTGAACTGAGGAACTTACTGATTTCACCCGATAAACACCAGTAGATAATCATGGCACTTAATTTAGGCAAGATTTTTGGCATCCAGTTCCGGTTACATTTTACCTGGTTCATAATCTTCATTATCGTGACTGTTTCCCTGGTCTCCCCCAATTATTTTCAGTGGCGCTACTGGGTGATAGGTATAGCTGCCAGTCTCCTGTTTTTTGCATCGGTGGTGGCTCATGAACTGGCCCACAGTCTGGTAGGTAGAGCTAACGGCATACCGGTAAGAAGCCTGACTTTATTTATCTTCGGCGGTGTCGCTCAGATGACCAGGGAAGTAACGCGGCCCGGCGCCGAGTTCAAAATGGCCATTGCCGGCCCTGTCTGCAGCCTGATAATTGGCGGTCTATTTGGCATGGTCTGGTTACTGCTGGATGGTATCACTGACCTAGCCATGGTCATTTTCTGGCTGGCGATAATGAACGGGGCTCTGGCAGTGTTTAACCTGCTCCCGGGATTTCCACTGGATGGGGGGCGGGTTTTGCGCTCACTCCTCTGGCACTTTACCGGAAGCTACCGGCTTTCAACCCGGATTGCCACAATGACCGGACAGGGAGTCGGTTACTCACTGGCTCTGGGTGGTATTCTGGTAATCTTTCTCCGTCCCTTCGGCTTACTATGGTTTGATGGTGTCTGGTTTATCCTTATTGGCGGGTTTCTGGCACGGCTCGCCTCTGTCAGCTATCGCCAGATGCGGTGGCAGGAGGCGGCAGCGCAACATCAAGCTGATTCTACGCTAATGCCATCCGAATATTCGATAATACCTCGTGACAATATTGCTGACTAGTCTTTGATCATGGATAGAGGCAACCAGTGTGGCGTTTTGGAAATAAATTGAATAATTCAGCCAATCCAAAAGACTGTCATTCCAGCCCCGTATCGCAATACGGGGTAAACTCTAGCTGGAATCAGGGGTGGGGTTGGTGACTGGATTCTGGCACCCGTATCGCGGTACGGGACAAGTTTCGCCAGAATGACGAAACACTAACTTCGTACTGCAGGTGGTTCAACGTATTTCCAAGACAGGACACTAGCATTGAGTAATAAGGAAGCGAGCTGATTGGTGTAGTCAAGAATGGGATGGTTTTCTGGCGAAGCTCACAATAATATTCCGGGCGGTATCAGAGGTATGCTGAGACTTAAATATTTCCAAAGCGTAGCTTACCTGCAAATGCTGTCTCAGCCCAAGATGAACAGTCTCGTTTATCTGGCCGCAATTACCCTGGCGGAAACTATTACCGTTGTCATTGACCCGCTCTGGGGTATAATCAGCCATATTCTGGTACTGGGGGCGCTGATATCGCACTCAGCGCTTGCCCACGAACGGGTTCACCAGCGCCTGTTACTGGCACTGTCTCTGGCTCCTTTAGTTAGAATAGTCAGTCTGTCAATGCCGCTGGTCAATATTCCCCAGGTCTGGTGGTATCCTATCATTTACGTACCGCTGTTAGTCGGCGCGGTAGTCGTAACCCGGACCTTAAATATCAGTGCCGGAGAGATCGGGCTTGTCTTGAGACGGTTCAGGATTCAACTGGTAATAGCTTTCTCCGGACTCATCATCGGGGTAGCCGAATATTTTATCCTCCACCCGGAACCTATGCTTGCTGAGCTTACCTGGCAGGCATTATGGTTACCGGCTCTGATACTTCTTTTAACTACCGGCTTTGTGGAGGAGTTTATCTTTCGGGGAGTATTGCAGCGTACGGCGGGGGAACTGTTTAGTAGCGGGCAGGGTATAGTATATGTCAGCGCGCTTTTTGCCATATTGCATATGGGCTATCTTTCCTTGATTGATGTCGTCTTTGTTTTCGCTGTTGCCTTATTTTTTGGCTGGATAGTCAAAAAAACAGGGTCACTCCTTGGAGTGACCTTTGCTCATGGCGTAGCTAATATAATGTTGCTGCTGGTGGTACCCTCGTTCTTTTAGATAAGTCTGGAGAGTTCCACAATCAGGGTGACGGCAAACGCCATCACCAAAGGCACAATACCAACTCCGGCAAACCTGGCTATACGCGAAGCGAATGTAGATTGACCGGCGATTCCCAACTCCCGGGTGGTTAAAAATCCAAGTAAAGCGATTACCGCAACAATACCTACCGAGACGGTGAGCCCTAGAGTTGCCATAACCGTGACCGTTGTTACTGTAGTTACTGTAGTAATCATTAGCTTGTGGAGAGCTTAACACAGAAAAAACCCTTTGTCAATAGGTAAATATATAATAAGTTAGTTTATAGTAGGTAAATTCATAATTTATTTTTGGTAAATCCGCTGGCGTATAAAATGTGTTATACTATGTATGAGGCTTTCTGAAACCGCATGTTTTTGGTTATGAATTATTTTCACCTTCACCGGTTCCGAATAATCAGCATCCATACGTGATGCTCGCCGGCCTACGTCAACGGGAGACGAGAAGGTTCTCAATCCCCGGTCTTTAACGTAAGTTTCCCCTCAACACTGCCGTGGACTAATGCCCGGATTACCATGGCGCCGAAGCGTCCACTAACAATGAGCTAGGGTATTCAAATATTAAATAAGGTAAAGGTTTTAGTTAATTATGATCTATCGTAATGATATCAGAAACATAGCCATCGTCGCCCACGTTGACCACGGCAAGACGACACTGGTGGATGCAATGCTCAAGCAGAGCAAGGTCTTCCGCGATAACCAGGAAGTGGGTGAACTGATAATGGACAGCAATACCCTGGAGCGGGAAAAGGGCATCACCATCATGGCAAAGAATACCGCCGTGATTTACCGTGGGGTTAAAATCAATATCATCGATACTCCCGGACACGCTGATTTCAGCGGGGAGGTGGAGCGCGTGGTCAGTATGGCTGACGGCTGTCTGCTGTTGGTGGATTCCGTGGAAGGTCCCATGCCCCAGACCAGGTTTGTGCTGCGCCACGTCCTGAAGAGAGGACTGAAGACCATCGTGATTATCAACAAGATAGACAGGCCCAGCGCACGGGTAACCGAGGTAATCAGGCTCACCCAGGACCTGTTCCTGGAGATGGCGACCAGCAGTGAGCAGCTCGATTTCCCGGTACTGTATGCCAGCGCCCGGGACGGATACGCCGTAACCGATCTTTCCATGAAGGGCACGGATATCTCGCCTATTTTTGACAGTATCCTTGAAGTCGTGCCGCCTCCGCAGATTGAGAGCGGCCCGCTGCAGATGCTCGTTTCCAACCTGGACTATGACAGCCACAAGGGGCAGATAGCCATTGGCCGGATATGGCGGGGCGGCATTGCCCCGCGCGACCCCATTGTATGCCTGAATGATGAGGGGGAGGCGACCCGGTACGAGGTGGCAGAGATATTCACCTACCTCGGTCTGAAACGCCTGAATGTAGACCGGGCGGAAGCGGGTGATATCGTAGCCGTGACCGGCATGGAAAACATCCGTATTGGAGACACCATCACCAGCCCGGAGCAGCCGGATGCCCTGCCGCGCATCGAGATAAGTGAGCCAACAGTCGAGATGACCTTTGGCGTCAACGCCTCACCGCTAGCGGGTCGGGAGGGGCGTTTCTCCACCACGCGGCAACTGCGTGAAAGGCTTTACCGTGAACTCGATACCAATCTCAGCCTTAAGGTACAGGACACCGATAGCCCCGACGCCTTCCTGGTAAAGGGGAGAGGAGAGCTGCACCTCGCCGTTTTAATTGAGACCATGCGCCGTGAGGGTTATGAGTTTGAAGTGTCCAAACCTGAGGCCATTATCAGAGTAGTAGACGGCCATCGGGTAGAACCGGTGGAGGCTCTCACCATCGATACCAGAGATGACTACATCGGCATTCTCAACGAAATGTTGAGCAAGCGGCAGGCAAAGATGATTGATATGCATAACGACGGTAAAGGTAACGTGCGGCTGGTATATCACATACCCACCAAGGGGCTTCTGGGCTTCCGTAACGCTTTCCTCACCGCCACCCGTGGAGACAGCATCATGAACACCCTGTTTCTCGGTTATGAGCCATGGCGGGGGGATCTGGTATCCGCCCGCAGCGGGGTGCTGGTAGCCTCAGAGGGCGGTACCGCTATCACTTACGGGTTGAACAACGCCCAGTCCCGGGGACCGACATTCATCGACCCCGGTACAGAGGTCTATGAAGGTATGATAGTGGGGCTGAACTCACGCCTGCAGGACATCCCGGTCAATGTATGCAAGGAAAAGAAGAAGACCAATGTTCGTTCGTCTACGTCCGATTTTGCCATAAAGCTGACAGCTCCTGTAAAAATGAGCCTGGAGCAGGCGATTGACTTCATCAACCGGGATGAGCTGGTGGAAGTGACGCCCAGAAACATCCGGCTGAGGAAGAAGCAGTTGACCTACACCCAGCGTTTACGCAACAAAGCCGCCGCACAGGTGGCATAAGCCCGGGTGGCAGGGTGGTGTTCCAAATAGAATTGAGGTCAGCCCAGCTTCAAGATGGACAGGAACGCCTCCTTGGGCACCTCCACCCTGCCGATGGACTTCATCTTCTTTTTGCCTTCTTTCTGCTTTTCCAGCAGCTTGCGCTTGCGGGTGATATCCCCACCGTAACACTTGGCGAGCACATCCTTGCGCTTGGCGGATATATCGGCGCGGGCAATTACGTGACTGCCCACCGCAGCCTGAATCGGCACCTTGAATAGCTGGCGCGGGATAACCTCCTTTAATTTAGCCACCAGCGCTTTGCCGACCTCGTAGGTCTTGTCCGGTGGAACGATGCGGCTGAAGGCATCCACTGTCACGTCGTTAACCAGAACATCCAGCTTGACCAGCTTCGCCTCACGGTATCCGATAAGTTCGTAGTCGAGCGAGGCATAACCCCGGCTGCGGCTCTTAAGCTGGTCGTAGAAGGTGGTCAGCATGGAGCGCAGCGGGATTTCGTACTCAAGACGGACGCGCTGTCCCAGGTCTCCCCCTGACTGGTACTGTCCCATGTACTCGGTATGCCTGAAGATTCCTTCGGACTCCGTGAAAAGCTCGATTAATGCGCCCATGAAGACCGAGGGTGTAATGACAGATATCCGTACCCAGGGTTCTTCCATTTTCTCAATCTCGTGGGGGGAGGGGAAGTCTCCGACATTGGTGACGGTAATCTGCTGCCCGCTCGCTTTGGTGATAATAAAGCTGACACCGGGCATGGTCACCACCAGCGAAAGGGAAAACTCTCTTTCCAGGCGCTCCCGCACGATGTCGAGGTGCAGCAGCCCGAGGAAGCCGCAGCGGAAACCGTTGCCGAGCACCGGGCTGAACTCCGGCTCACAGGAAAGAGAGGCATCATTCAGGCCGAGTTTTTCAATGGCTTCGCGCAGTTCCAGGAAGTCCTCCGCCTGAGTAGGATAAATGCCGGCATAGACCATCGGCTTGGGGTGATGATAACCGATGAGCGGTTGACCGGCTCCTTGATACACGGAGGTAATAGTATCGCCCACGCGGCACTCCGCCACACTTTTAAGCCCGGTAGCGATATAGCCGACATCACCGGCGGCAAGCTCACCGGTGGAGATGGGGTGGGGGGCGAAATACCCGACCTCAAGTACTTCGAACTCGGTATCCTGTCCCATCAGGCGTAGTTTGTCTCCTTTGGAGATACGTCCGTCAACGACGCGCACATAGGAAATCACCCCTTTATAGGCATCGTAGCGCGAATCGAAGATGAGCGCTCGCAGCGGCAGCCCGGCGTCTCCCTTCGGTGAAGGTATGCGCCGGACGGTTTCTTCCAGCACCTGAGGAACGCCCTCTCCCGTCTTGGCGCTGATGAGCAGGACTTCCTCCGGCTTGTACCCGAAGACGTTTTCCACCTCTTCCAGCACGCGCTCCGTTTCACTGGCCGGCAGGTCAATCTTGTTGATGACCGGGATGATTTCCAGATTATGCTCCATGGCGATGTAAACGTTGGCCAGGGTCTGGGCCTGGATACCCTGGGTGGCGTCAATAACCAGGATGGCGCCATCGCAGGCAGCCAGCGTGCGCGAGACCTCATAGGAGAAGTCGACGTGACCCGGAGTGTCGATAAGGTTCAGCCGGTAGCTCATCCCGTCCCGTGACTTATAGTTCAGTCGCACCGCCTTGGCCTTGATGGTGATGCCGCGCTCGCGCTCAAGCTCCATGCTGTCAAGCATCTGCGCGCGGATCTCATCCAGTCTCAATGCCCCCGTCAGCTCAAGCAGGCGGTCGGCCAGCGTAGACTTGCCGTGGTCGATATGAGCGATAATGCAGAAGTTCCTTACTAAAGATAGTTCCATATATAATCTCTCTCGCTTCAAGTAACCTTAGCGGGGATATTATCGGGAAGAAAGCGCCAGAATACCTCATTGCTCAGCAGTCTGCCGCGGCGGGTCAGCACGAGACGCCCGCCGGCGAACTCCAGGAGACCGGAGTCCGTCATTTCCCGGATAGTCCGGCCATAATGAGCCATCAAATCGATGCTGAAGCGGTTGTTAATATTATCTATACCTATGCCACTGCCGAGTCTCAAGCCAAGGATTACCGTTTCAGCAAGCTCCAACTCGGGGCTTATCTCCTCGTCCATCTCTGGCAGCAAAGACGCACCACTGGCAAAAGAAGCGAGATATTCATCTATATCGCCGGTGCTGGCCAGGCGGTGATTGCCCAGCCATGAATGAGCGGCAACTCCCACCCCCAGGTAGGGCTTGTTCTGCCAGTAGGTCAGGTTATGGCGGCATTCATAACCTTCCTTTGCCCAGTTGGATATCTCGTAGTGCCGGTAACCGCCGGCTGCAAGAAGGTCTTCGGCAAACTCGTATTGCCCGGCGGCGATGTCAGGGTCGATATCGGGCAGGTAACCATCCTTCAAAGCCCGCCACATAGGAGCCTCCGGCTCAAGTGTGAGAGAATAGAGAGAAAGGTGCTCAGGAGCCAGCGTCAGCATCTCCTCGAGCGTGCTCCTCCAGTCTTGAACGGATTGCCCGGGCAATCCGTAGATAAGGTCAAAATTTACGTTGCCAAATCCCGCGCTTCTGGCAAAGCGGATGGACTCCCTGGCCTCTGTCTTAGTATGGATACGTCCCAGCAGACGCAGTTCCCGCTCGTCCAAGCTTTGCGCACCCAGGCTCAGCCGGTTGATACCCAGTTCTCTTACCGCCGAGAGATATCCCTCGTCTATGGTACCGGGGTTAGCCTCCATTGATATTTCTGCCGTCTCATCAACGGAGAATGAATGGCTGACGGCGCCGAGGACTCCGGCCAACTGCTCTACAGAGAGCAGGCTGGGAGTCCCGCCGCCGAAATAAATACTCGTGAGGCGCTCGTTTCCGGCATGGTGAGCTATATCCGTTTTCAGGGCACGCAAGTATAGCTCTATATCGTCCCCGCGGGAGTCAAAAGAAATGAAAGAGCAATAGCCGCACCTGCGGCGGCAAAATGGTATGTGGATATAAAGAGCCAGGTCAGCGGTCACTACCATAGTTTAACACATGTGCCGCCATACTTCCCAATTATGGGGCGGTGATGTCTTGCCGGGGTAAATATAGGCTCGTTATCAATGTACAAAAAACCGTGGTGATCGTCCACCGGATTTCCACAGCAAAGTCACGTTGTTTCCACTTTTTTGGGCACTTTGTCCACCAAAATTGGCACCGGAAAGTGGTACTATTCAGAGAGGTTTGATTGAGAAAGCGTATTTTAGATACGCAAATGGGATAAGAGAG
>JAUYHA010000020.1 GCA_030690265.1 Dehalococcoidales bacterium
GGTGAGAAGTATAGATGGAGGGACGCAGCCTCCCGGACAATATAGTAATAAAAATAAGCACTATGCCAAAATCTTCTGCAACAAGGAGGCGGAATAAATGTTTGCATACATACCTAGTCGCAAAAAAGGATATTGTGCCACCAGGTTCCCCGCGCTAGCCAGGCTCGTGGCAGGTAGGGGGGGTGTTGCTCACGGTACTGTTGCTATCCTCACTGTTGGTAGCCGCGCTGCCGGCACTGGCGGCAGCGGTTTCTGGAAGTGTCGTACGTCTACGACCCGCAGAATCGGGCTGTGCCCGACCCGGTAATTTGGCAGAAGTCCGGGATGCTCAGCCCAACCTTCCGCGCGGACTCGCTGGGCATCCTCGACCCCGACAGCGTCTCGAAGCTGATCTACTTTCACGATACGAGCGCGGCCTTTGCGGGCGCTCAGAACAACCGGACGGCGAGCTTCAAGGTTCGACTGAAGGCAGCGCCGATCGACAACGGCTCGCCCGCGTTTAACGATCACGTAGCCGCCGGTCGCGTGATCCTCGACGACGGCGTCAAGCGGGCAGAGCTTCAGTTTGCTCGGGAGCCCAACGCGCCTTTCGCGCGGATCATCAAGTTGGGCGGAAACGCTCCGGGTCTGCCGATTCCGTTCATATGGGACAATGGAATATTCGCGACCTACGAGATTAGCCGCGCGACCGACGGCACGATGACGGTGAACATCGTCAGCAGCGACCCGGCGATTCCTCCAGCGAGCAAGACGTATTTGCCCGATGATCTCGCGGCCACGGACGGAGCCGCGATGTTTGCCTGGGGCGCCGCCGAGATCGGCGGCGGAGGCTTCGGCTTCAGCGAGGCCATCGGCCGGGTCGACTCGGTCGAGACGAACTTCGAGGTTGAGATCGACATCAAGCCAGGCAGCGACCCCAACAGCATCAACCCCAAGAGCAAGGGTGTAATCCCGGTGGCTATCCTGACTACCCCCGATTTCGATGCGAGTACTGTTGACCCCGATACTGTTCGCTTCGGCCCTGATGAGGCTGAGGCTGTTCACTGGGCTCTTGAGGATGTGGACCGTGATGGTGACACTGACATGATACTGCACTTCAAGACCCAAGACACTGGTATCCAAGCGGGTGATACTGAAGCCACTCTTACTGGTGAACCGGTAGGAGGCCAAGTTTTCGCGGGCACCGACTCGGTGAGGACTGTGGGCAAGTAAAGTTTAAGTCCATAGCTCAAGTTTTAGATTAACTAGGCATTAGGTGAGGGAGTCCCTTCGGGGCAATAGCCCCGAAGGCTCCACCCGGATTGACCCCGAACGTGGCGCTCCCCAGTCGGACATAAACTACGAATACAAGGTCTCCTTGGCCACGGCCACGGCTCGAACTCGGGCTGAAAAGAGAATCAGTAACCTGGCGCTTCGCTGGCAGGATGTTGACCTGCTATTACTTCAGGTTTCAGTTAACAGGTCTTTGCATCAGGTAAAAGGCGGTCGAACTATTTTCAGACAACCCAAGACCGAAAAGAGCCGGAGAATGATTGCTTTAACACCCTCAACGGCTACTCTGTTACAGGAATACCACGATTCTCAAAACATCCTGCGGGAATCTCTAGGCTATTCGAAGTTGACCGAGACTGACCTAGTGTTTTGCCAGTATGACGGAAAGCCATTCCTACCGAATACCGTCACACATAATTGGATTAAGCTCGTTCGCCGGGCCGGACTCAGCGGTGTCCGTCTACACGATGCCCGACATACCCACGCCTCTTTGATGCTGAAAAGGGGTATCCATCCCAAGATAGTCCAAGAGAGGCTAGGCCATTCCAGCATTCAGATAACCCTCGACACCTACAGCCATGTAGCGCCAGGATTGCAGCAGAGTGCTGCCGAAACGTTTGACAGTATAGTCCTACCCAAGAAACCTGTTTCAGAATTGGTTTAGTGCCAAATTAGTGCCATTTAACAAAAGACCCCTTACGCAAACAACAGTAAGGGGTCTTTTTGGCTTTAAAAAGTGGCGCGCCTGGGGGGATTCGAACCCACGACCCCCGGTTCCGAAGACCGATGCTCTATCCACTGAGCTACAGGCGCCCGAAGCCAATATGATTTCAGTGAGCGGGACGAACACTCCTTCAAAAAGGAGACCTATTCTATTTCCGAATCATATAGTAGTCAAAGGGCGCCCGGGCTGATTTAGCCGGTACTATTGCCGGCCAGCCAATGGCAATATGCATGGCAATCTCGATATTATCGTCATGGAGACCCCACTGCTCCTTGAACTTGACATCGGTGCCACCCCGCTTGCTCAGCCAGCAGCCACCCAGACCGAGGGCGTGGGCCATCAGCAACATATGGTCACCCGCTGCGGCACAGTCATAACCGCGGTTCTGCGGCACTGCCTCAGGCAGATCCTGACCGACGACGGCAGTTGGCCTGTTATCATAAGCGATAACAATGATGACTGCGTTTTCAGTGGAGATATCGCTCCAGCAGCAGCGCTTTTCTTCTTCGGTCTTGAGTACGATAAAGCGCACCTCATCAAGATTACAACCGATAGGTGCCATTATCCCGGCTTCAATAACTTTATCAATCATCCAGTCAGGGACTTCTTTCTTGACCCAATCGCGGACCGAGTGGCGCCCCCAGATTAACTTATGGACAACCTTAATCTCATCCTCAGTAAAAGGCTCAGGGAGAAGGTCAGCAATATCAGGTTTTTCCCCGGCGCGAACCTTGGCGGCAGCATCGAGATACATCTGGCACCATTTGATATCAGGCTCGTCTTCCGGATACCCCCTCTCCCGCCAGACATCGAAGACTATCTGAGCCTGCATGCCAAAACCGGCTATCTCCCGCCCTTTCCATTTGAGCAGAGTCGGATAGAGCGGTACTTCAATGTTATGGTGCGTCCTTTCGTGGAGCAGCCCGCGCAGTGATACCTCATCCAGTTCCCTGAGGTCTTCTTTAGTATAGTGTTTGAATCCGGTGCTGACCTGAGTAATTTCCCGCATAACAACCTCCAGAATGTATTACTCTCTGATACTTTTTACCGGTCAATGTAAGACCAGTCCCTGTCCTTTTCGGCAAAGTCTTTCCTTTCCTGTTCAGTAGTCGGCCTGACGACCAGCTCACAGCAGTCATCGCCGTCTGGCAGTGCCCTGGTATGAATCAGTTTGTAACCGGGATTAAAAGCCATGTATTTTGCCGGGTCCACATAGCAATATAGTCTGCCCAGTTCACCTTCGCCCATCTCATTCCACACTTCTCCCATAACACAGCCATAAGCTCTTCTTCTCGTTTCTCCGGCTACCTCTACCGTTTCTGCACCAGCGTGCATTCCGTACAAAGGCAGGTCGCTCTTGAAATTTGCCGGTTCGTTATCTCCTCCCTCGGCTTCTGCCCTTGCTTTAGCTTCCTCGCCAATCCTGATACCGTAGCCTTTAATCGCTTTAAGGACTAGTTCTTTGCCTTTTTCTTCACCCAGCTCGTTAATCAATGTCCGGGCAAAAGCAATGTGTAACAGTCCCAGTCTGGCACAAACCTTTCTTACCTGTTCCCTGGCTTCTTCCAGAGGCACGGTTTTTTTCTCTCCAGTCATTTACACACCCCATTCTCCCCATTACGCTTTGTATCAAAGTTAATTCGCCGGTTCACCACAGCCCCACCCAGATTCTTCGTCGTCCTTCCTTTGGAAGGACGACGAAGAACGACATTTAATACAAGACTCGTTACCCTCGGATTTAATAAAATCTTTTTTACTGCCGTTGGCTATTCTAATAGATACCGCCGGTTAGATGGGATTCCTTAAACGGGTCAGTCCGATAAACCACCGGCTTCATAGCGAATTCGACGCTGTTTTTCTTTATCTCCCTTTGAAACATCTGCCGTATCTCCGTGTCTTCGTCTTCGTATTCGATGACTCTGCCACCCTCCCGTATGCTGGGACTCGATGCTCCGGCGGCCCGTCCGGTGATGGTAGGCAGCTCGATGCCGAGCCCACCACCCGTCACCGCCAGGTGCTGGGCCGGTTCATTTCCGGTGTTAAAGTGCTGGTGGAACCACTCGGTGGGAGGACAGTAGATACTGTCAGGCTTCCAGTTTATCTTTTCCACCATTTCTCCATATCCGTCCTGATAAGGATGGATGCCGTACTGGCGGTGCCAGACCAGGACATAGCCTTCAGACCTCAAGCCAACAAGTATAGCTCCGGGCCCGTGGTAGTGGGCTTTATGATAAATCCCCACCGGCCATTCTGATGTGTGCACCCCGGCGAAGGAAGCCAAAATAATATAGGTCTGCTTTCCGCCCTCAACTTTCCAGGGAGACAGATAATCACCGACCACTGCGTGCAAATCGGGCACGAAGTTCGTTTCCCAGCGGGTACCGCGGGTCTCCCCGCTTGCCAGTTCCTGCTTGGAACGGGCCTCACCAGCCACGAAAAAATCTGCCTGTCCCGAGTAACGGTCGGTGAAGTTATGGTCACAATTGAAAACGAACTCCGTCTCACGGAAGAGGGTCATTGCCAGAGGAGCGCTGGTCTGGGCGAAGATGAGCACCGGCTCCCGTCCTCCATTAACCAGTCTGTGACTGGTATTCAATGGTATAGCAAATAAAGCTCCCTTGCCCCACTCAAAGGTGCGCTTTGGCTGACCTTCCTGCCACACCTCCGTTAAACCTCGACCCCGCATAACATAAAGAAGCTCTTCGTAGAGGTGCTTCTCCGGCTCCAGTGACCCGCCGGCAGGTATCTCCACCACATAGAGGCCCTTCCTCGCCTGCTTCGTTCCCTCCATTTCGATAAAAGTACCCAGACCTCCCATACGGCCCCAGGGCTTCCTCGGCAACTCGTTAACATCTTCTATACCGACCATGGTTTGATAGATTGGTATCCCTTCGCTCTTCATCCACTCATCGTAAATCCCGCCACCGAACCCTTCCCTGGCTGGTCTTTGCTGCATGTCCTGCCTCCTTTTAAATTAATATTGTCTTTGCGCCCTATCTGGCTAATTCTAGAAATAGGTGGAGAAAAAGTCAAAAATGGAGCCTGAGAGATTGTTTAAATAACTTTTCCCCTTCATTCTGACCTTGAACGGAGTGAAGGGAAAGAATCTCAGAGATTCTTCGTCGTCCTTACCTGGAAGGACTCCTCAGAATGACATTACTAAACGACCTCTAGCCTTTTCCATAGCTCTTTTACCTTTGCCCTCACTTCATCAAGGTCACCATCATTATTTATTACCGCGTCAGCATATTTTACCCGTTCCTCGTCGGAGAGCTGAGAGCTCATACGAGCCACAGCCTGCTCTTCCTCCAGACCACGCTGCTCTTTGAGGCGCTTAATCACCGTGGCTTTAGAGACGGCAATAACCCAGACTTCATCTACCTGAGGAGTCCACCTGCCTT
Source organism: Dehalococcoidales bacterium (assembly GCA_030690265.1). GTDB lineage: Bacteria > Chloroflexota > Dehalococcoidia > Dehalococcoidales > UBA2162 > JAUYHA01. The sequence continues at coordinate 5,398 of JAUYHA010000020.1, forward strand.
CGGTGCGGATTACTTCCGGCGGTGCCGGCATGACACAATCAACCACCACCATATTTGCTCCCTGCCGGCGGTATTCTTCAATCCGGGCTTTCATCAGAGCAATCATCCGGGGACGGATAATTTTATTCAGCCGTGATAAAGACTCAGCATTGCCGAACACCACCTCGCCAAGCTTTTTACGGTCAATCTCGCCGCCGGGGGTAAGAATCTCCTGCCCGAAAGCCACCACCAGCTCACGCCAGGCTTCGGTATCTGTAAAGACTTCATGCCCCGCTTTATCGGCATCTATAAGCACGGCACCCAGTTCAGTAAGATACCGGGAGATGGTGCTCTTGCCACTACCTATACCACCGGCAAGACCGATAACCTTTGTCATACTCGCCTTGCCAGTCTATCATCCGGTAGTCGCCCGGTCAATAGACTGAGGGTATTCAAGCGGTAACTGAAGTAGTGACTATCTCCCGACGAGGGAAATCAGATAGAGCATAATAAATAAAGGACTGATTTTTAGCCATATTAGAGGAATAAACTGGCTAATCAGTCTTATTAAATCACTGCTTATGAAAATGTTTTGGGGTGAGTGAAGGGATTCGAACCCTCGCTCTCCAGGGCCACAACCTGGCGCCTTAACCGCTAGGCGACACTCACCATAACCGGCAGATAATTTCTTTTAATTATATCGCTTTGGGAGCCAGTTCACCAGCCCCGGCTCTAACCGATGTCTTTCTCCGGTAGCTGCTCAAGCCCACCCTTTGAAAAACCTCATCTACATAGCGCAGGTAATAGCTGTCATCAAAAAGCGGTTCAAGCTCTTCCGAAGGTAAGCTGGCAGTAACCTCCGGGTCGGCTTTGAGCAGAGTGAGAAAGTTCTTCTTTCCCTGCCAGGCTTTCATAGCGTTACGCTGGACCAGTTGATAAGCCCGCTGCCGGCTCAGTCCTTTATCAATAAGAGCCAGCATTACCCGCTGGGAGTAAATCAAGCCCCGGGTAAGCTTCATATTGCTCTTCATCCGCCGGGGAAAAACCTGCAAGCCCTTCATAACCGAGGTAAAAAGGGCGAGTGAATAGTCCACCAAGAGACAGGAATCAGGCAGGATAATGCGCTCGGTAGAGGAATGGCTGATGTCACGTTCGTGCCACAGGGCAATATTTTCCATTGAGGTTAGAGCATAGCCCCTAACCAGCCGGGCTAAGCCGCACACCCGCTCACAAAGCTCGGGGTTCCGCTTGTGGGGCATGGCAGAAGAGCCGGTCTGCCCGGAGCTAAATGGTTCCTCTACCTCATGCGTCTCAGTCCGTTGCAAGCCGCGGATTTCGGTAGCGAATTTCTCCAGCGAGCTGGAAATTATCGCCAGGGTGGTAACAAACTGGGCATGGCGGTCACGCTGCAGGACCTGACTGGATATCGGGGCTGGAGCAAGCTTCAGCCTGGCACAGACCTTCTCTTCAAGCTCCGGCGACAGGGTGGCATAAGTGCCTACCGCCCCGGAGATTTTGCCCACTGCTATCGTCTTCCTGGCTTCGTTAAGTCTCTGCAGATTGCGATTCATTTCCTCATACCAGAGTGCCAGCTTTAAGCCGAAGGAAATCGGTTCGGCGTGGACACCATGGGTGCGGCCTATCATCGCTGTATATTTATACTCCAGTGCTTTTTCCGCCAGGACCGAAATAAGTTCCTTGATATCCCGACTCAATATCCCGGCGGCTTCCACCATTTGCAGGCTGAGGGCGGTATCCATTACATCTGAGGAAGTAAGACCGAGATGAATAAAGCGCGATTCTTCACCCAGGCTTTCGGAAACAGCACCAAGGAAAGCTGTCATATCATGATGGGTTTCTTTCAGGATTTCCTCCATACGGGTAAGATTGCATTTAGCCAGCCTGATTTTAGGAATTGCCTGAGCCGGGATGACACCCAGCTCTGCCCAGGCTTCACAGGCAGCTATTTCAACCTCAAGCCACCTGGCAAACTTGTTCTCATCCGACCAGACCTTCTTCATCCGGGGTCTGGAGTAACGCTCAATCATTTCCTGTCTCCTAACCCTGTCATTGCGAGGGACAAAGTCCCGAAGCAATCCATATAATGTCTTAGAGATTGCCACGCTTTCACTCTGACCTCGGTCCTCGGACTGAAGGCTCGGCCTGAAGTCTGAACTCGGTCTGAAGACGATAACTCGTTACCGAACCTCGCTACAGGTAATCGGAACGAGTCGCTCGCAATGACAAAGGTAAGATTGCTTCGCTGGTTCAAACTACCCCCCTTGTAGTTGGTTTCTGTATTTTTCACAGGCTTTTCCTATTTCGTCATACTTTAAGCCTAAAATCTCCGCCGCCAGATAGGCAGCGTTCTTCACCCCGGCAGTCCCGATAGCCACGGTAGCCACCGGTATTCCGGCGGGCATCTGAACGATAGAGTAAAGAGCATCAACACCCTTTAAGTCACTGCTGGCTAAGGGCACGCCGATAACCGGCAGGGTCGTCCAGCTGGCCAGGACGCCGGGCAGGTGAGCGGCTCCTCCGGCGGCGGCAATGATAACCTCGATGCCCCGACTCCGCGCTTCCTGCCCGTATTGCCGGGCTTTCTCCGGGGTACGGTGGGCTGATATTATGTCAACTTCATAATCAATACCAAGCTCTTTCAATACATCCAGCGCCGGCTGAACAGCTTCAGTATCCGATTTTGAACCCATAACTACACCGACTAGAGGCATATTAACTACCTCACCCCCTTAAGAGGCTGTCCGAAAACACCGCCAAAAACCATTCTGTCATTCCCGCGAAAGCGGGAATCCAGCGTTACCGCCCCACCTGGATTCCGTGTCAAGCACGGAATGACAATTTTCAGACAGTCTCAGAGAAGTTTTTGAAGGGGCTTCGCCCCTTCAATCATTCCCGTATGTTAGCAATATCCTTGCGGTAGTGGCAGCTTTCGAAATTAATCCGCGAAATATTAGCATATACTTTTTCTCTGGCTTCGGCAATGGTCTTACCCATTGCCACCACAGTTAAAACCCGCCCCCCACCACTCAGAACCGCACCATCCTCTGCTACTTTCGTTCCAGCGTGAAATACTATAATATCTTTATCCAGATTGTCCAGCCCGGTAACGGGGAACCCTGTTTTATAGCTCCCCGGGTACCCGCCCGATGCCATTACCACCCCCACACAGGCATCGTCAGTGCACTCTATCTTTATCCGGTCCAGGTTACCATCGATTACTGCTAGCATTATGTCAACCAGGTCGGTTTTTAGCCGGGGCAGGATAACCTGTGTTTCCGGGTCACCGAAGCGGGCATTGAATTCCAGCACTTTAGGACCTTCAGCAGTAATCATCAAACCGCCGTAGAGGACACCTTTATAGGGAGTTTTTTCCTGAGCCATAGCCCTGACTGTCGGCTCCATAATGGTCTTCATTACCGTTTCACCCAGTTCCGGGGTATAAAAATAAGGCGGACTGTAGCTCCCCATCCCGCCGGTATTCGGCCCCCGGTCTCCATCAAATATCCTTTTATAATCACAGGCATCCACCATCGGCACCACAGTTCTGCCATCGGTGAAAACAAAGGAGCTCATCTCTTTGCCCAATAAACATTCTTCAATCACCACGCTATCGCCAGCCGCCCCCAGTTGTTTAAGCTCCATAATATTGACCAAAGTTTCGAGAGCCTGGGGGATGGATTCGGCTATGGTTACTCCCTTACCTGCTGCCAGCCCATCAACCTTGACTACGATTGGCGGAGTCTGTTGCACAAGGTACTCTTTTGCCCGGCTGTATTCAGTAAAAGTCTGGCTCCGGGCGCAGGGAATGCGATATTTTTGCATCAGTCCCTTGGCAAACGCCTTGCTCGATTCTATCTGGGCTGCTGCCCCGGTAGGGCCGAAAACGGGAATTCCCGTAGCTTGAAAGCGGTCGACAATGCCCTCAGCCAGAGGTGCTTCAGGCCCCACCACCACCAGCTCAATCTTCTCCTCCCGGGCAGTTTTCACCAGCCCTTCTATATCCCCCACCCCGATATCGAGGTTATGAGCAATCTGAGCCGTACCGGCATTACCCGGAGCAATATAAATCTCCTCGGCTTTAGGGCTTTGAGCCAGCTTCCAGACCAGGGTATGCTCCCTCGCCCCACCCCCGACTACCAGTATTTTTATTTACCTTACCCCCTTAATTGTTATAAACCCCATCCCCTTTATCCCTTCAGGGAGAACCCTTCAGGGTGAACCCCTTCCCCTTAACAAGGGGAAGGGGAATTGGTTATATAAGAGAGGCTTCGCCTCTCTTTGACTCTCCCTTTTTATCTCTCCTTCAACGGAGAGGGGGAAGAATTTGTTTGAAGGGGCTTCATCTCCTCTTGGACGCCCCCACGTTCTCTCTCCCTCAAAAGCTCACAAAGGATACTTTCCACCCCAATGAATTCCCCAACTACCATCTTCGAGTTGATATATTTCCCCCCTGACAAAGCCTGCTTTTCGTGTATCTTCGTCAAGCCTTTTCTGAGCTGCCTCTTTACTTTTCTTTTCAACTATTACTTCGGGGGGGAAGGTTTCTACTACTGATACGGCAGGTAGCGGCTTAACTATGACGTTACCAATAGGTTGCTCAATTATATCCCGTCCTCTCTCGAAACTATCCAGCAAATTCACTACGTTCCTGTTTATTATATTCAGTATTTCGGTATATTTTTTATCCGCCTTCTGTGACATACCTATAGCAATAAGACCCAGCCCAACTGAAAATAGCCCGAGCCAGATGCCGGTTAAATCACTCGTGTTTTGTGAGGGTCGCACAATCAAATAAGTTTGTGTAATAAGAACTAAAACTCCGAGAATGAGAAAGATGAATCCTATTAGTTCTCCAATGCTCCGAATTTTAGTCCACAACTCATAAGCGAATTTGCTCATTATGAACCTCTTATTTACTCCCACTCAATAGTAGATGGGGGTTTGGAGGTTATATCGTAGACGACGCGGTTGACGCCGGGCACTTCGTTGACGATGCGGTTGGAGATGCGTGCCAGCAGGTCGTAGGGCAGGCGTGCCCAGTCGGCAGTCATGGCATCCTCACTGGTCACGGCGCGGAGGGCAACAATATAGCCGTAGGTGCGGTAATCACCCATCACCCCCACGCTTTTGACATCAGTTAGTACGGCGAAGGTCTGCCAGAGCGGGCGGTAGAGCTTTGCTTTCTTTATTTCGTTCATGACGATGAAATCAGCCGAGCGCAGGAGCTCCAGCTTCTCTTTGGTAACCTCACCGATAATGCGAATCGCCAGCCCGGGGCCCGGAAAGGGCTGCCGCCAGACCATCTCCTCCGGCATACCCAGCTCAAGCCCTACCTGGCGAACCTCGTCTTTGAACAGGGAACGCAGCGGCTCGATTAGCTGGAGCCTCATTTTGGCAGGCAGACCGCCAACATTATGATGCGTCTTTATCTTGGCTGAGGCGGTGCTTCCTGAAGCGGCGCTCTCAATAACGTCAGGGTAAAGCGTCCCCTGGGCCAGGAAATCAACTCTGCCTATTTTGTTGGCTTCTTCTTCAAATACCTCGATGAATTCCTCGCCGATAACCTTACGCTTCACCTCTGGGTCGATAACCCCCTTCAAGCGGTCGAGGAACCTCTCAGAGGCATCAACATAGACAATCTGCATGCCCAGATTTTCCTTGAAGACCTTGAAGGTTCTTTCCACTTCCTCGCGGCGCAACAGTCCGTTGTTGACATAGATGCAGGTAAGCTGGTCACCGACCGCCCGGTGGATGAGGGTGGCGACTACCGCCGAATCAACCCCTCCCGAGAGAGCGTTAATCAGCTTACCGCTGCCAACCAGCTTCTTGGTTCTGGCTATGCTGTCGTTTATGAAGTTGCCAATCGTCCAGTTTCCCCGGCAACCGCAGATGTTATAGGCGAAGTTCTTAAGGATGGTTTTCCCCTGGGGAGTATGGGCTACTTCAGGATGGAACTGCAGGCCGAATATCCTGTTATCGCTGCCCATAACGGCAACGGGTGAATTCTCCGTAGAAGCCAGAGCGACAAAACCGGGCGGCATGTCTTCAATTCTATCCCCGTGGCTCATCCATACCGGCGATGAGTCCTCCATACCGGCGAAGAGAGGAGAATCTAAGCCGCTGAGGTGAAGTATGGCATGACCATACTCCTGCTTGACTCCCGGGCTCACCTGCCCGCCAAGCTGCTTGGTGAGAACCTGCATGCCGTAGCAGATACCCATCACCGGCAGGTGGCTTTCATAGACATAGGCCGGAGCCAGAGGGGCACCGGGCCGGTAAACACTGGCCGGACCTCCGGAAAGGATAAAACCCTTTGGCTTGAGCGGAGCTATCTTTTCCCAGGGAGTATCATAAGAGACCAGCTCACAATATACCTGGCACTCCCGTATCCGCCGGGCAATCAGCAGGCTATACTGTGAGCCAAAGTCAATGACAACTATCGCCTCGCGTTCGGCACCAGGGACAGCTTCCCGGGCAGCGACAGGCTGCTCGCCGCCCATCTCTTTGGCAATTTCCAGATAGGTAGCAACTTCAATATCGTCACTGGTAGTTACTCTATGGACATCGGTTTCCGAGTTCTGCTTTGACTTACTTCCAGCCATCTCTCTTTACCACCTTTTGCCCTATTATAACACCAATCAAACAAAGTCTCACCACCGCCAAGATACAAACACCAAGATACAAATACAAAAACATTTTGTTACTTGTTACTTGGTTATTGTTTCTTGTATCTTAGTTATTTCAAAGTCCGTCCCCTTTGGCGTTTAGCAGACACTGCGCTATAATATTCCTTGGCTCTAAAAATTCAGCCGGTGGGCAACAGGTATCAGGGGTCTTTTTGAAAATCCAGGAGCAGATTGAAAGAGGCATTTCTATTCTCAGGCAGGGTGGGCTGGTTGCCTACCCCACCGATACTGTCTACGGTCTCGGTGCCTCTGCCGCTCTGCCGCAGGCCGTAGAACGGATATATAAGGTGAAAGAGCGCCCACGCAATATGCCCCTTCCCCTGCAGTTAGCCGATGTTTCACAGATAACCAAGGTTGCCGAGCGGGTACCGGAAATTGCCAGGCTCTTAATCCGTAATTTCTTACCCGGTGCCCTGACGCTGGTGTTACCCAGAAGCAGCTCTGTACCAGACAGCATCACTGCCGGGGGGGGAACGGTGGCGGTTCGTATCCCTGCCCACCCCATCCCAATCGCCCTGGTTAAGGGCCTTGGGAGTCCCATTGTAGGTACCAGTGCCAACCTCAGTGGCAGACCAAGCCCGTTGACGGCTGATGAGGTCTATTCTCAGCTTGGCGATAAGGTAGACCTGATTATTGATGGTGGCAGATGCCCGGGTGGTAAGGAATCTACTATAGTTGATGTCAGTGGAGAAGAACCTGTAATCATACGAGAAGGGGCTATATCAAAAGACCAATTGGAACAGGTCTGGGGGAGAGTGACCTCCCCGAAAGGAGATTAAAAAATTGCGTATTGCTATTGGTTGTGACCACAGAGGGCTGAACCTTAAAAAAACTATCATAAAATTAATTACCCAAGCAGGCCATAGCTATAAAGATTTCGGTGCTTTTTCTACCGAGCCGGTTGATTATCCAGATATTGCCAGGGCGATATCTGAAGCAGTCACCAGGGGTGAGTTTGACCGGGGTATCCTGATATGCGGTACCGGTATCGGTATGTGCATTACGGCAAATAAAGTTAAAGGGATAAGAGCCGCCCTGTGCTACTCTACCCTGAGTGCCTCCTGGGCCCGCCAGCACAATGACGCCAACGTCCTCTGCTTGTCCGCAGAAGAAACACCAAAAGACCTGCCCGAAATTATAGATGCTTTTCTCAGCTCTGATTTTGAAGGGGGGAGGCACCAGCGCCGGGTGGATAAGATTAAAGACATGGAATAGGGAGACAGAGCCGGGAACAGGAATGGATATACTGATAATACTCTCCCTGGCACTAATTGCTGATTTGGCTCTGGGTGAGCCACCCCGCCCCGTCCATCCGGTGGTATGGATGGGCAAGCTCACTTCGTTTCTGGAAAAAGGTGGTGACAGTAAATCCCCCGTAGCTCAGTTTATCTACGGAACAGTAATGACTCTGCTTCTCACCGGGCTGTTCACCACCGCCACCTATCTTTCCCTTTCCTACCTGAAGAACCTCAATCAGGCAGCATATCTGATTGCAGGAGCGGTACTTCTTAAGCCCGCATTCTCCATTAAAGAATTACGGAAAACAGCCATTAAAGTGAAAGAGTTGCTGCTGAAGGAAAAACTGGACGAAACCCGTGACGAGCTGCGCTCACTGGTCAGCCGGGACACCGGCAATTTACCGGAACCGCTGCTGGTTTCGGCTGCCGTAGAATCAGTGGCGGAGAACACCAGCGACAGCTTTATAGCCCCCCTGTTTTATTTCCTGCTCTTCGGGGTGCCCGGAGCCGTTGCCTACCGCGTGGTCAATACCCTGGATGCTATGATAGGCTATCACGGGAAGTACGAATATCTGGGCAAGTTTGCCTGCAGGCTGGATGATGTGCTCAATTTTATACCTGCCAGACTGACAGCACTACTCCTGGTTTTTGCCAGCTTTTTATCGGGAAGAGGTGCCCGGGCTTCATGGCGGGTTGCCCTAAGTGAGCATTCCAGGACAGAAAGTCCGAACGCCGGCTGGACAATGGCGGCCGTTGCCGGGGCGCTCAATGTGCAGCTGGAGAAAGTGGGGCACTATAGATTGGGTAAGAGCGGTTCTCCACTGGTCCCGGAGACCATCGATGCCTCATTACAGCTAGCCCAAATAGCCTCTTTAATCTGGGTGATAGTATCTTTTGCCACAGGATGGATTTACTTTGTCCTTACGACCTAGACCAGAAATAGAAAACCTGGAACCTTCGCCCCACGGCGGGCTGAACCAGGCTGAGCTAAAGGCTATGGGGCTTACTCCAGAAGAGGTGCTTGACTTCAGCGTCTGTGCTAACCCGTTTCCGCCGCCACCAGAAGTGAACAAAGCTTTAGAGTCCGTTTCCGTTAATCGCCACCCCGATTCCGAGTCAACCGAATTTAGGGAATGTCTTTCCCGAAAACTGGGAGTGTCTCCCGACAATATCCTTGCCGGAAGCGGGGCTACCGAGCTTATCCGCCTTATTGCCCTGGCTTACTTCGGAGCCGGAGACTCGGTCCTGGTGCCGGAGCCAACCTTCGGTGAATATAAGGTCGCCTGCCGGATTGCCGGGGCAGAAGCGGTTAGCCAGTGGAGCGAGGAGAACAGTTTTAATATTAAAATAGCAGAGACGGTTGAGCAGATTAAACAAAACCAGCCCAGGGGGGTTTTTATCTGCAACCCCAATAACCCGACCGGGCACTACCTTAGCGGGCAGGAAATAGAAGCGGTCCTGGATGCCTGCGAAGATACTCTGCTCGTTCTGGATGAGGCTTATATTTCATTTGTAGAGGAAAGCTGGTCCTCTCTTGATTTGACTGAGCGGGCTAATCTGGTCATCGTGCGCTCGATGACCAAGGACTATGCCCTGGCCGGGCTGCGCCTCGGCTATGCTGTTGCTGATAAGGAAATTATCCGCACTCTGCGCCGGGTCTGTCCACCGTGGAATGTCAACACTGTGGCTCAGAAAGCCGGCATTGCTGCCCTGAATGATACCGACTATCTTGAGCAGTGTAACCGGGAGATAAAAAAAGCCAAACATTTCCTGGTAGACGAGCTTAAGCGGCTCGGCTTTTCTCTGCTCCCATCGGAGACGAATTTCTTCCTGGTCAAAGTAACCAGCGCTAAAGACTTCCGCACTACTTTATTAAAACAGGGAATACTGGTCCGCGATTGCACTTCCTTCGGCTTGCCGGACTATGTCCGTATCGCCGCCCGTACCATACCCGACTGTGTAAAGCTGGTAGATGCTATTAGAGAAATGAGGTGCCAGTGAAGACGCCGGCTAAGACCTTGATGATACAGGGAACTGCCTCATCGGTAGGCAAAAGCATTCTGGTGACCGCTTTATGCCGTATCTTCAAGCAGGACGGCTTCTCCGTTGCCCCTTTTAAGGCACAGAATATGGCACTGAATTCCTTCGTTACCCGGCAAGGAGGAGAGATAGGGCGCTCCCAGGTAGTGCAGGCTGAAGCCGCCGGGATTGAGCCTACTGTGGATATGAACCCGGTATTGCTCAAGCCGGAGGCAGACGCCCGGTCTCAGGTAATCGTCCGCGGCAAGCTGCTAAAAACCATTTCCGCCGGCGAATATTATAAATACACTCCTTACCTGCTAAAAACGGTGGGGAGTTCACTGAGCTATCTCCGCTCTATCTATGAGATGGTGATTATCGAGGGAGCCGGCAGTCCGGCCGAGATAAACCTGAAAGAACGGGAAATCGTCAACATGCGGGTAGCCGGGATGGCTGGTGCCCCGGTTCTGCTGGTGGGGGATATTGACCGTGGAGGAGTCTTTGCCTCACTGGTCGGCACGCTGGAGCTGCTGGATGAAGGGGAGCGCAATTACATCAAAGGCTTTATCATTAACAAGTTTCGCGGCGATTTAAGACTGCTCCAGCCTGGACTTAAGCTTCTTGAGAAACGCACCTCAAAGCCGGTGCTCGGTGTGATACCTTATTTTAGAAATATCACCATCGCCCAGGAAGACTCGGTCTATCTTGACGAGAGGCAAAATAGCCCCTTATCGTCTGACCTGGATATTGCCATTATCCGCCTTCCCCATATCTCCAACTATGATGATTTTGACCCTCTGGAGGAAGAGGGCTGCCGGGGGCGCTATGTTGCCTGTCCTGCTGAGTTGGGCACTCCCGACCTTATTATCCTGCCCGGCACAAAGAGCACCATTGGCGACCTCGCTCACCTGCGGCAATCAGGACTGGCCGAAAGCATTATCCAGCAGGCAAGGGAAGGGAAAGCGGTAATCGGTATCTGCGGCGGCTACCAGATGCTGGGCAAGAGTCTCCATGACCCCGAAGGTATTGAGTCAACCGAAAAAAGCGTTCTGGGACTGGGACTGCTGGATGTGGTGACCACCTTTATTTCCCAGAAGTCGACCACCCAGGTCAAGGCGCGGGTCTTGACTGACCGGGGGTTACTTGAGGGGATGAAGGGGCAGGAACTGGTTGGTTACGAAATACATATGGGACAGACCGGGAATAAGCAAAGCGCCGGTGCTTTTAGTATTGTGGAAACGCCGGAAGGTAAGGCTGACTATCTTGATGGTACTCTTGACACCCAGGGTATGGTACTGGGAACTTACATGCACGGCTTGTTCCACAACCCCGGCTTCAGGCGAAACCTGCTCAACTCTCTGCGCCGGCGCTGCGGACTACCCGAGAGAGAGCATGGAACAGCGGCTGGAAAAGAGACCCAGTATGATAAGCTGGCAGAACTGGTGCGCCAGAACCTTGATATGGCTGCCATCTATGACATCGTGAACCAGGGCATTGGAAATTGATAAGGTAAATGAAAACTGTGGGGTGTATAAGTATGTCCGAACTTCTACTCAATACAATTAAAATGATAAAACCTCTGGATAAAAAAGCCATGGCTGAAGCTCGAGCCAGGCAGGATATTTTGACCAAGCCGCAGGATAGCCTGGGCAGGCTTGAAGAAGTGTCCATCCAGCTGGCTGGCATTCAGGGTAAGCCCATCCCCCAACTCAAGGATAAAGCTATCATCACCATGGCTGGCGACCACGGGGTGGTGGCGGAAGGGGTGGGCAACTGGCCGCAGGAAGTCACTGCCCAGATGGTCTATAATTTCCTCCGGGGCGGGGCGGCAATCAATGTCCTCGCCCGCCAGGCAGGTGCCCGAATTATCGTCGTTGATATGGGGGTAGCCAGCAACCTGAAATCACACCCTCAGCTTCTATCCAGAAAAGTAGCCCCCGGCACCCAGAATATAGCTTCGGGCCCGGCGATGACCGGAGAGCAGGCAATCAGGGCAATTGAAAGTGGCATTGAAATAGTGAACGACGAAGTGGCCAAGGGTCTGGATATAGTCGGCACCGGAGATATGGGCATCGGTAATACTACTGCCAGCAGCGCCATCTGTGCCGTGATGACCGGGAAGCAGTCATCCAAGGTGACCGGCCGGGGTACGGGTATCACTGATGAGCAGTTAGCGCACAAGATAAAAATAGTAGATAAAGCCCTGACGGTTAATCATCCTGACCCTGAGCAACCACTGGAGGTACTGGCAAAGATAGGTGGTTTTGAGATTGGGGGGCTGGCAGGAGTAATGCTGGCAGCCGCGGCGCACCGCATTCCGGTGGTTATTGACGGCTTCATCTCCGGGGCGGCGGCGCTCATTGCCGCGGCACTGTCACCTCAACTGAAAGACTACCTTATCGCCGCTCACCTTTCTGCCGAGGCTGGACATCGGATACTGCTCAAACATCTGGGGCTTAAGCCCCTATTAGACTTGGATATGCGCCTGGGTGAAGGCACCGGAGCAGCTCTGGGCATTTTCCTGTGTGAAACCTCCGCCCGGATTTTAGCCGAAATGGCTACTTTTGCCGAAGCCGAAGTCTCGGAAAGGAACGAAGATTAGTTGGCATTCTTAGCCGCTCTTGAGTTTCTGACCATCATTCCTGTGCCCTTCCGGCATAAGGATGACCCGACAAGAGCAGCAGATTCCCTGGTCTACTTCCCGGTGGTCGGTCTTATTATCGGTCTCATCCTGTCGGTTCTCAACTGGCTTTTCGGTCTCTTTCTGCCCCAGGCAGTGGTTAACGGGCTATTGATTGTTTCCCTGGTAATAATCACTGGCGCCCTGCACCTTGACGGCTTTGTCGATACCTGCGACGGCATCGCCGGCCACAGGTCAGTTGAAGATAGATGGCGGGTAATGCATGACAGCCGGGCAGGTGCCTTCGGTATTGTTGGTGTTGTTTTACTGCTGCTGGTAAAATATATCTCGTTAAATAGCTTGCCTGAGAGTTTGCTCGTCTTAGGCCTGATACTTATGCCGGTGGTCAGCCGGTGGGCGATGGTCTATGCTCTTTTTGCCTATCCCTACGCCAGAGAGGAAGGCCTGGGAAAAACCTTTAAGCAAGGGGCAAGCTGGTGGAGATTTGCCATAGCCACAGCGATAACCCTGATGATTGCCATCGGTCTGGGCTGGCCGGAGGCAGGTTTAGCCATAATGCTCGGCACCTGGGCTATAATTGTAATTGCGGCAGGTTACCTGAAAAGGAAATTTTCCGGGCTGACCGGTGACACCTACGGAGCGATAAACGAGGTGGCTGAGGTTAGTGTGCTTATTCTTATTACCCTGTTAACTCATAACCTGTGGCTTTAATCAGGAGAGACACTTGTCAAAGTTACTTCTGGTAAGACATGGTATTACCGAACACAATAGCACCCGGCGTTTCGCCGGCTACAGCGATGTTGATATGACCGCCGAGGGATACGCCCAGGTTGAAAAATTGAGTGACCGCCTGGCAAAGGAAAAAATCGATGCCGTTTACTCCAGTGATTTGAAACGAGCTTTAGTGACGGCTGAAATTATCTCCGCCAGACATAATGTAGAGATAGTAATCTGTCCCGAGCTGAGGGAGGCTAACTACGGCAATGCCGAGGGTCTGACTTTTAAAGAGATTGAAGAATGTTATCCTGAGCTGGCAAAAGCAATTGCAAGCTTCAGTCCAGGGGAATTAAACTTTCCCGGTGGGGAAAGTTTTGAAGGGTTTGTCGCCCGGACAAGCACTTTTCTGGATAGACTGAACGGGCACCATCCGGAGCAGACCATACTCATTGTTTCTCATAGCGGGCCGTTAAGAGTCCTGCTCTGCGCTCTGTTAGGTATTGACCAGAGCTTCTGGCGCCAGCTCCGCTGTGATAACGCCTCGTTAAGCATCGTTGAAACTTATCCTCAACGAGCCATACTGAACCTGTTGAACGATACTTCTCACCTGGGCAACAGCATTAAATAATAAATCCTAAATACTAAATTCTAAAATTTTGGGATTTGAATTTTGAACTTGTTTGGGATTTGGTAACTAGAGTTTAGGATTTCACAAGAGGGGGGTGAGGTAGATAAATACTCTAATAACTGGTGGGGCTCGCAGCGGCAAGAGCCATTTTGCCCAGCAGCTTGCCCTGAAGTCAGCTAAAAAGGTGCTCTTTGTGGCTACTGCCGAGGCGGGTGACGAGGAGATGAGCCGGCGCATCGAAGAGCACAAACGCTCCCGACCGTCATCATGGAGAACTCTTGAAGTTACCAGCCACATAGGCGATGAAATTATGAAAAAGGTGGGGGAGGCTCAGGTGGTAATTGTAGACTGCATCACCCTGCTGGTTAATAATATTTTCTGCCAGTTCACTGACCGGACTGATGAGCAGATTAACGCCTCCCTGGTTGAGAAAGAGGTTACCCGTGAGATTGGTGAGCTGGTAGAGTGCTTTAACCACCTTAATGCCAGCTTTATTATCGTGACCAGCGAGGTCGGCATGGACCTGGTGCCGGCTAACCGGATTGGACGGCTCTACCGCGATTTGATGGGAAGGGCGAACCAGCTTCTGGCTGAACGGGTTGATGAGGTCTACCTGATGGTCGCCGGCCTGCCTTTACGGATAAAACCAGCCAGCCGCTTTCCAGAAGAGTAAACCGGCAAGATAAAATGAGAGGTAAGAAATGGCTCTATTCATCACTTTTGAGGGGGGAGAGGGGAGCGGTAAGACTCTCCAGGCAAGGAGCTTGTACACTAGACTATTAAAAGCAGCTATTCCGGCACTCTTGACCCACGAACCGGGGGGGACTGCCCTGGGCAGGAAGCTGGCTCGCTGGTTGAAATGGTCTCAGGATACGGGTATATCACCATTGACCGAGCTACTGATGTTTAATGCTTCCCGGGCTCAACTGGTAAAAGAGGTTATCAAACCCAACCTGGAAGAGGGAACGGTGGTCATCTGCGACCGCTACGCTGATTCTACTATTGCCTATCAGGGCTATGGACGGGGATTAAATCTGGAGACAGTTAAAACTATTAACCAAATGGCTGCCTCGATAAAACCGGACCTGACTCTCTTGCTGGATATACCGGTCGAGCAGGGGTTTGCCCGTAAGAGAGATAAGAGACGTGACCGGTTTGAGCAGGAGGATATCGCTTTCCACCGGCGAGTGCGGCAAGGCTATCTCAAACTGGCGGCGGAAGAGCCGGAGCGCTGGCTGGTAATAAACGCCAGCCAGTCTAAAGCGAAAATAAGGCAGATTATCTGGCAGAGAGTCCGTCAATTACTCTCCCGCTAACCGGAAAAGACGGGCTAGGCAACGCCCTCACCGGAGGTATCTGGTATTCGCTTTACCCTGAGATAATGGGTAACCCCGAGCAGGCAGGGCAAAGCGGCGCTGTAAGCGATAAGCTCCCAGGAAAGCCCCACCCACCAGGATATCAAGGGTAACGGAATAAACACTACAACTCCGGCAATACCGGTGCTCCTGGAAACCAGGAGGGCAACCAGCCCCGGCCCGGTCAGAATCAATATCGGCAGCGGAACAACCGCCGCCAGAACCCCGATGGTGATGGCAAATCCCCTGCCTCCCCTGAAACCGATAAAAACGGGCCAGTTGTGACCGATAACCGAGGCTACCCCGGCAGCCAGGACAGCCAGCTGAGGGGTGCCGGCCATCCGGGCAATGAGAACCGCCAGTGCCCCTTTAGCAGCATCAATTAAAAAAACCGCTATTCCCGTTTTTCTCCCCAGCTGGCGGAATGCATTGGCGGCGCCCACATTACCGTCACCCATCTGCCTGATATCCTTGCCCTTAAGCAGGCGCCCTGCAATATGGGCGGTGGGGATGGAGCCAAGCAGGTAACCCAGGATAATTATCAGCCAGGACATTTCTCAAACTTTCCAGTTTATAAACGGCAGCGAAAGTCAAATCTGCAAAATGAGCAGATAAGCATCACTAAAGCTGTTTTGGTGCTTCTGGTGCCGAGGGTGGGACTCGAACCCACAAGGATTGCTCCGGCGGATTTTAAGTCCGCTGCGTCTGCCAGTTCCGCCACCCCGGCTGAAGCTAAATATCAGCTATTACTCAATATTATGTCTGCTGTTGGCGTTAAATTGGCGTTAATTTTTTGAGACACCCCGTTTTTGCCCGGTGGTAACACTTCGTCCAGTAACGCCATAGCGTCCTCTTGCATCCCCTCAATTATATGGCTGTAAACGTCCATTGTAAAGGCTACCGAGCTATGTCCCAGGGCTTCACTGATAACCTTTGGCTTAGCGCCACGTAGGAACATAAGGCTAGCAAAGGTATGTCTGAGGTCGTGGAATCTTACGCCGTTCAGTCCCGCCAGTTTAGCTATTCTGGCAAACTCATGGCTTAATATCGAGGGGTCTAACGGCTTGCTTTCCACGCTGGCAAAAATAAGGTCGTCTAAGGTGAGTGGCTTTCCTAGCTGCCAGTAAATCGATTCCCTCTCCGCTCGATATTCCCTCAAAAACAGGGCTAACTTTGGCGTCATGGCAACACGGCGTCGGCTGTGGGCTGTCTTAGGCTCTTTAATCAGGCATACTCCCCGGCGCTTGTATAACACCTGGCTAACCGATATTGAAAGCATATCAAGGTCAATATCACGCCACCTTAAACCTAATAGCTCAGCCTGGCGAAGTCCAGTAGAAACGGCGGTATATGTAACAGGATAGATAAGGCTGCCGTGTACCATGTCGAAAAGGACTTCAACTTCATCAGGCGTTAGTGTTCGCATTGGCCGTCCCTTCCATGATGGTGCGTCTACTAAATCGCACGGGTTACGTCCCAGGTAGCCTTGCCTTACCGCATATTTAAGAGCTTGCGATAAGAGTCGGTGATGCTTGGCTACCGTCCGGGCTGATACCTTTTCGCAAGCCTTCCCGTAGTATCCCTGTATTGTCTGCGGGTGTAACTGCTTTAGTTGGACATGGCCCAGGATAGGCTTTAAGTGGCGCTCTATAATGCTCTGATAGCCGTCAAGCGTCCTGATACTACAGTTAGTCTTAACATACCCCTCAAGCCACTGGTTAAGGTGCTCTGCTACTGTGAGCTTACCGGGCGGGGTATATACGCCTTTATCAAGGCTGGATAATAGCTCGGTCAACCGCCTTTGGGCATCACCCTTGCGGCCTCTTATTGTCTCGAAGTGGCGCCGGGGCTTCCCGTCCGGGCCGGTGCCGGTGTAGATTTGAATTTGCCATGAGCCTTTGCTCTTTTCCCTTATGCTACCTCTCATTTTATGCCTCCTTTTCCTCTTTTTTCTCGGCTCTTTTTGCTTTTTTCTTGGCTCTTTTCCTCTCAATCTCCATGCGTAACTTAAACCAACTTCCGCTATCTGCTTGTGACTTGCAGAGCGGACAATCGGGGTCAAACACGAAACGCCCAGCTTCCCAGTCAATTTTATGCGGTAGCTTATGCCCTTCAGGGTCTGGTATGAAGTGTCTTTCTCTTAAAGATTGGGTGTTTTGCTTGCTGACAAAGTCATAAAATTGCTGAACGCCATGACTGAGGGCTGCGTCTAGCTCTGAGGTATCACAAGGCGTCTTCGACAAGTCGCAGATTAGGTCATAGTCGGCATATTTGCACGCAACTGAAAACAGCACTCTAGGGTTATCGGGGTCGAGGTTCTTGAAATTCTTGAAAAACTCATCGGTGGTTATGTGTTTCCAAACAACATCATAAAGGCGAGCCACCCATAAGGCTTGCCTTAGCGTTAGGTTTATTTTATCAATATCCTCTGGCGACATCGGCACGTTTTCAAAATAGCCTCTTAGTACTCCTTGAACTTCAAGGATGTGCCTTACTGCCTCAGCCGATAAGTGAGGATGGTCTCGCAGCAAGCCCAGATGCCAAGGGCGGTCGAGACCGCTTCTCGAATTGCGTGCCCCTGAAATCTTCTTGACTACAGTTTCCCATGCGGGTGGTGTTTCTTTCGGGAACCCTTTCTTAATATCTTCAATCAGTTTATCAGCCAGGCCTTCTCTGCCTTCATCGCTGTTTAACGCACTCTTAGTAATCAGATGTTTTATTTCTGGCAGCATCGCCTTAGCTCGTGTTTTCCGTTTTTTTTCTATCATCTCCAGTAGTCCCTCTTTTAGTAATTCTTAGGCTATATCTTATCCGTTACTAAGCCTAGACATACTATACTCTAATCTCTTACAATGTAAATATAAATCATATATATAGCTGTTGTCAATAGTTGGAGGAGGTAATTTTAGAGATGGATGGAAACCGAATCAGGGAACTTAGAGAGAAAAGCGGACTGTCCCAGGTCGAGCTAGCACGCCGGGCGAGGATGGCCTCGACAAACCTGAGCGCCATTGAGAACGGAAGGTTGATAGCCTGGCCTAAGCTGAGGCGGAGACTGGCACGGGCGCTAAAAACAACCGAGGCTGACTTATTCCCCACTGAGAAGGGGGGGTAGCGATGGCGAATAACGATAGTCTGGTAATGAGTATCCCGGAATTTGCCAGGGTAATGGGAATAAGCCGGGGGAGTGCTTACAGCTTTGCACGGCAAAATAAGCTCCCAGTACCGGTGATTTTCATTGGCGACAAGCGCATGGTGCTTTCCCGCAGGTCGGTTGAACGCTTGCTGTCAGGTGAGGGCAATAGTGAGCAGTAATTTTGACCAGTTCCTAGAGCATTTCAGCATAGCCAAGAGGCAGGGTAACAAGGCTATTTGCCTTTGTCCTACCCACGATGACAAGCACGGCAGCCTACACTTCACATTAGACCGAGATAAGATACTCGGTTATTGCTTTGCGGGCTGCCAGATTGCAGATATTCTAACCGCCGTCAACTTGAAATTGAGTGACCTATTCCTTGATGGCAGGCGTTCACCTGAAGCCATATACCAATACCAGGCTAAGGATGGCGGGCTAGCTTATGAGAAGGAAAAATACCGCAAAAAGAATGGCGGTAAGACATTCAAACAGAGACGACTAGACGCTGAAGGTAAAATCATCTATGACCTAAAAGACATTCAGCGTATACCCTATAACTATCCTGGCGTAATTAAAGCTATCAAACAGGGTGAAACTATTATCTGGCCAGAGGGCGAAAAGGATGCAGAGACAGCGAGGATACTTGGCTACGCTCACACTACAATGGGTGGGGCTTCGGACTGGAAAGATGAATGGAAGGGCTTTTTCCGTAATGCCAGGGTGGCTTTGTTCTCGGATAAAGACAAGCCCGGTATTAGCCTTGTCCAGAATATAAGCAAGTCGCTTGTTGAAGTCAGCAAGAGCGTTAAGGTGGTAATTTTACCAGACGGTAAGGACTTATCGGAATGGGTGACCCTGGGGCATGGCCGGGCTGACCTGGACAAGTTGATAGCGGAAGCGCCGGAGCTGGTAAAGTCAAAAAGGTTCGATTTGCAGGATTTCGCTATTAGCCATGATGACTTATTGGCTAAAGAACTGGAGCCACTCGACTACTTGGTTGACGGAATACTTACCACTCCAGGTACTGCAGTATTGGCGGGTCGCAAGAAAATCGGTAAGTCATGGTTGAGCCTACAGTTATCGCAGAGTGTAGCTTCAGGGTCACCATTTTTGGGTAAAGCAACGAGGCAAGGGGGAGTCATTCATCTGGCTTTAGAGGACGGGGAGCGCCGGTTAAAGCAACGATTGGAAATGCAGAACGCAGCTAAAAAACTACCAGTGACCTACATTACCCAGGCTGAACCACTGAATACAACGGCGGGTTTTGAAGCACTCCAAGAATTGATAAGAGTAAAACACCCGGCGCTAGTGGTTATTGACACCTTTGCTACAGCTAAGAATCGTTTCCTAGTCGAAAACGAGGCAGGGTCAAACGCCGACCTGTTCAATAAATTACATAGCGTAGCAATTGCTGAGAACACGGTTATTGTTCTGGTGGCCCATCATGGCAAAGCATCTTACGGCGACCCTGGTTTTGACATACGAGGGTCAAGCGCCATACCTGGTGCAACCGATACCAATTTGGGGTTGTATAAAAATAGCGATGGCACTTTTGACTTGAAGGCAGAGGGAAGGGATATTGGGG
Organism: Dehalococcoidales bacterium; assembly: GCA_030690265.1. Lineage (GTDB taxonomy): Bacteria > Chloroflexota > Dehalococcoidia > Dehalococcoidales > UBA2162 > JAUYHA01. Next base: position 25,403 of record JAUYHA010000020.1, read on the forward strand.
AAGTTGACTTGCGAATTAGCTTTGACGCTGAGCTAACCTGGCGCTGGCAATGCCAGGGGGATGCCAGGGACGTTAGGCGGGCTGAGGCTGAGGACAGAATCCTTGACGCACTTAACTTATTAGGTGGTGAGGCTGAGGCTTCCGTTATTGCTAATGAAATTGATGTCACACGAGCTACCGTTTCCACTCACCTTAAGAGAATGAGGGAACAGGGTATAGTTGGCTATAAGGTATTCAATACCGGCAAGACTAGCAAAATCATTTACTTGTCCCCTACAGTCCCCACAAACCCCACACACCAGACTGAAGGGGATGGTATCACTGTAGGCACTGAAGGGATTGTAGGGGCTACTAAAAAAGAACTACCAATGACCGATAGCGATATTCCCGATTACCCTGCTGCACCTTGCGGGTGTGGTTGTAGGGATTACTGGCTGCGGGAAGCGAGCCAGTGGGGTAAGGCTGAATGGTTATGCTCACGCTGTCACCCACAGCGAGCACAGTAAACGGGCGAGAGGGGGGAATACTACTCGGATGACCGCAAAGAGGCTTCAAAACAAGCCACCACGAGGGACAGAACAGGTTAAGGGAATGGCGATAGGTAAGGACTGGCGAATTGGGGCTGATGCCTTAAATATCATCCTTTACCGGCGTCAGGTCAACAAGGAAACTGGAAAAGAATACTGGCGGGCACACAGCTATTACTCCACGGTGGCTAACGCACTGGTGGAGCTGGTTAATCAAGGTGTCCGGGGTACCGAACTGGCAGACCTGAATACCGCTTGCGCCTAAATCGCAAACAAGGCGAGTGGATTACTATCAATATACCAGCAGAAGGAAAATTAAAACAGGGTAATGATTTTCCCGTTAACCAAAACGATAACGGGGAATTTCCCACACTAAAAGATGTTGGCATTGACTACCACGATAGCCCTAAATACAGACTATTGGCTAATATACCAGAGGCAAAGTTTGAGCAGCTACGCAAAGATATTTTGAAGGCGTGCGGGACAAACGGGGTAAAAGTGGCTTGACAGGGATGTTATCAAGGTATATAAGTAAGGCACTGAGATGGGTAAATATATCAATAGAGAAACCGTATTGGTTGGTTTGTTTCTATTAGCTATGCTGGCTTATGCAATTCAGTGTCAGAATAACGCAGTTAAAGAACCGCCTACACTTCCCCCATGGGAGGAAAAGATGGATATAAGCCCTCCAGGGATAGAAGGTTGGTGAAAAGTGTTAACTAAAGACGGCAACATGAAAAGGGTATCAGTCATTACAGTAATCTTAATTCTGGCTTTGAGTGTCATAGGTTGCACACAATCCCCCCAACCATATACACCCCGGTATACTGCCGACCAAGTAGTATATATAGCTCAGGCTCAATACCCTGTTGCTTACAGCGTAAAAACAACGATTTTTTCGCCAGCCCCAGAAAGCATGAACCCTTCGCAGCCTTGGCCTTGGCTTACCCCAGAGCAAAGGGAGGTAATATCAGGTTTGTCAGGACTTGAAAAAGAACGCCAAGCTCTGCTTATGGCGGCAGAAAATATGAGAGCATTTGAATTAGAAGAGCAACTAAAGGAGCAGTTTCCAGAGTTTAAGGAACAAAAAGAGAGAGAGATTTTAGCTAGGCAACAAGTTATTACTGATACACAGCAGACACCGACGAGCATTACCGCTACTTATATAGATACGGCGGTATGGGAAGTAACAATAAAAGCTCCCCCTCTCTACTACTTAGAAAGACCTCTAAGCGGGGTATCCTCAAAGACACTTTATTTCTATGAGACTGATGGCTCTTTGTATAAGACATACGACCGTTATACTAAAACCCTTACTCGTTAAGTAATTCCTCTCTACTTCTACCCTCTTTTAGCCTATTTCTGTCTTACTTCTCACCTTTTCGTGCCTAATTGTCAAGCCCTGAAGCTAAAAAACTATTTTTGGCTTGCGGATTTTTTGTGTTAAACAATCTAGCCATAACACCCGCCACCCTTTAAGACCTTCGTATTTTAGACAAACTAACAACATGTCTCACGCCTGAATCAAAGCTAGAAAGTTGGCGTTAATTTGGCGTTAAATTGTAAATAACAGGTTGTTACCAGATGGTATTTTAGCTTTGACACCGAAAACAGAATAATACTGCTTTGAAGCTAAAACCACTGGTTGACATTTTAGCCTAGAATTTTAAGTCCGCTGCGTCTGCCAGTTCCGCCACCCCGGCAAAAAGAATGCCTAAAAAGCTTCTAAATTATAACATACCTTTGGAACCGGCTAAAAACCGCCCGGAGCTTTTGAATAAGGTCACGGTGATTACGGATGATGAAGCTTATCCAGGCTTCCCATTCAGTTGTCTCCGGCAGTAGTTATTTTCGGTCTGATAAGGATTATAAACAAGGCGCGTACCAGCGTCATCACCGCCATAATCATAAAAGCCAGTGCATAGTCACCGATTTTATCATAAATAAGCCCACCGCTGACCGGACCAAGACCGGCCCCGATTCCCCAGCTCACACTCAGTGTACCCATGATTTTACCAATGTTTGCTACGCCGAAAGTATCCGCAATCAGAGCCGTTGTGGCAATGCCCTCTCCACCCTGGGCAAAGCCAAGGACCACGGCAACCAGATATAGTACCCATAGCTTATCTGCCCACACCAGCGAGAGAACAAACCCAACCGAAAGTAAGGAACAAATGACTGCGGTTCTCTTTTTGCCTACCCGGTCGGAAACTGTTCCCATTATTATACCACCTGCCATTGCTGCAATCCCGTTCAGGCTAAGAAAAGTGGCGGCTTGTATTGACGAAAATCCCATATCGGTAATGTGGGGCACTACATGGGTTAATAACAGGAAGAGACTGAAAGCAGACGACAGCCAGAGTAAGTTGAAGAGCCAGAAACTCCTGGTTCTCAATGCCTGGAACATTGAAAGGGAGGTTGATTGAGAGATTCCGTGAACAGGTGCTCGACTTGAAAACTGGCTATCAACCGGCTCTGACTTTACTCCGTCGGGGAAAGTACCAATTTCATCCGGGTCTTTCTTCAGGACCAATGACATTGGCATGATAAATACTATGGCGATTACTCCCATCACGATATAAGCGATACGCCAGTCGAAACTGGAAATAATGTAGGCAGCCAAAGGAGCAAAAATTACCGTTCCCAGCGCCTGTCCGGCGCCAACGATACCTACTGCCAGACCGCGTTGTCTATTGAACCAGCGGGATGCCGTTGACATCACGATAGTATAGGAAGCCCGGCTACCCATTGACAGCAGTAGACTGAAAGTGAGGAACAACTGCCAGGCAGCGGTTGTCCGGCTTATCAGTATCAGGGCAAGTCCGGTTACCCCTCCCATTATCAGCACGATAACCTTCGGCCCAAATCTATCCAGAGCCCAACCACCGAGAACAGGAAAGGCAGAGCCCAGGACCATATAGCCGGAAAAGATGGCGGAGGTCGTAGTCCTTGAAAGATTGAATTCGCTGGCCAGTTCTTTAAAGAAAACGCCAAATGAACTGCTCGTACCCATAAAAATAGCAAAGACAACAAAACAGGCCCATACCACCACCCAGCCGTAGAAAATTCTATCCTTAATTTGGTAAATAGTTGACAACAATAAATCTTTCTTCCGAAGAGCGTTTGACCAACATAGGTATTATACTACTCTGGAGGTTCCATTTACAGGCAGATGAAATAATAATTAACTACTTTTTCGTTTTTACTATAAGGTTGCTATAAGTTTAAGGCTTTGGTATGGTATAGTATAGTCTAACCCTCAGACCACAAAAGATAAGCAGGGGGCTGATGCCACAAAGAGGAGGGCACTTTGGCTTACTGTAGCAAATGTGGCAGGGAAGTAACCAGCAAGATGACATATTGTCCAGCTTGTGGGAAGAAGCTGGCAATTCCAAACGAAGACACTGTCTCAATGCCCCAAAACCCCACCATAGCAGAAGCGATAGAGTCGGGTAAAATCCAACTCCTGAATTCGCATCAACAGCCAAGCCGCGACGATAGTCCTCTTAAACAGCGGGCACAGGATAATACATCGGGTCAAGGCAGGCTAGCGGAAGTCCCCCGTGAAATTGAAGGCTGGAACTGGGGAGCATTTCTTTTGGGGTGGATTTGGGGGGTAGGGAATAATACCTACATTTCATTCCTAACTCTTATTCCTTTTATCGGGATTATCGTGGCTTTCGTCCTGGGGACTAGGGGAAACGAGTGGGCTTGGCGAAATAGGCGTTGGGACAGTATTAAACACTTCAAGGTAGCACAAAAAAACTGGGCAGACGCCGGAATAATTTTTTATGCCATTGCTCTTGTTGTAATTGGTGGCATATATCTCGGCAGAGGCTGCAGCCTTTGAACAAACTTTAAGGTTTGTCAAATCGCTGGCGGGAGGTGATACCTGTGCCTATCTGCTTACAATGTGGAAATAAAGTAAATGCGGAGGATAAATTCTGCTTCTCTTGTGGAGCTGAATTGCAGGAGCCGGTGAAAACGCTCCAGCAACAGCTTGAGAGCCTTACTGAAGAAAGAGAAAAGGAAAGACAGGAACGAGAAAGGTGGGAAAGCAGTTATAAACAGCTTCAAGAAACCTTGTCAGAAAGAGATACAACAGCACAAATCCCCGCAGCGAAGAGACCAGAGAAAGAGGAAGTAGCTAGGGGAGACGGCTTTTGGGGAACTGTCATAGCAGTGAGTGTACTTGCGGCGTTAATAGCAGGACTTATAGGCTTCGGAGTAGGGCGTTCTAGATATCAGGGGTTACAAGCTGAAAACGATGATTTAATGGTAACGAACGATGATTTATTAAGTGAGTTACAGTCTGTCAAATCTCAAAACGATGATTTAGTGCGTCAAAACGATTATTTAAGGAGTCGGCAGACAAGGGAGCCCAGTTCTACAGTATTAACGCCAGAGTTGCAGGAAACGCTTGATGAATTAGCTGCACTGCGATACAGGTATACATCCTTGGATACTGAATACCAAACATTGTTAGCACGTTATAACGATTTGCTATCACGTGCCGAATTGAGGAGATTCCGTTCCTATGGAGAACTCAAAACATGGGTAGATTCCAAAATTACTAAAGAGGAATCCATTTCTGGCAAATATGTGACTCCAAGCGAACTATACGCTAAAGCGCTAGAGCTACAAACTGTTGCTCTGAAAGATGGCTTCATTATTTCAGCAGTTTATGGCCAAATTCCCGGTTCACGAAACTGGATTGAATCTGTTTATTGCACAGCACAAACTGACGATGCCCTATACTGGTGGATTCCAGGGAAAAACGAAATCAAGCCAACATTTTATCCGAAGTGATATAACCAACAGAAGGTTTGATTGAGGTCAAACCTTCGCATAGCCCATGTAACAGAAACCTTTCTAAACTTGGAGGCGACGGGCGGATTCGAACCGCCGAATAGGGGTTTTGCAGACCCCCGCCTTAACCACTTGGCTACGTCGCCTCTAGAAGAAACCACCGGTTCGCTTTAACGTAAGTGTTTACTTCAAGCTATAGACTTTTCAGGATTGCTTTTCTTCGGCATTATTATAGGCTAGAATAGTCACCAATGCAAGCTGGATTGAATCTTCTTAACAATTTCTTAACAATACCAGCGCTATACTATACCAGCAAGGGTGATAAAGGAGAGAGGATTGATGAGAAGGTTAATAGTTGTTATCGGATTGCTGCTGGTTACCACTCTACCGGTGCTGTTCGCCTGTGCTCCAGAACCTTCGGAATCGGAAGAGATGTCAGTAGGAAAAACAATAGAGCCGGCACCGCCAATGGTAATCAGAGGAGAAGGCTCGGCAGAAGGGGGATTCTCCGCAGTAGCAGACCTCGATTTACAGTTAGCTGATGACCGGATGATAGTCCGCACCGGAGACCTGGTGCTGGTTGTGGAGGATGTTACTTTTACCATAGAACGGATTACCGACATGGCTAATAGCTTTGATGGTTATGTCGTTTCCTCAAGGTCGTGGAAAGAAGGAGACAGGCTGGTTGGTAACATTACCATCCGCGTGCCTGCCGGGGACTTTGACAGTGCCATGGGGACGCTGCGTGACCTGGCTGCTGAGGTAACCTCCGAGAGCTCAACAAGCAAGGATGTAACCGAGGAGTATGTCGACCTGGGCGCCAAGCTGGCTAACCTCGAAGCAACCGAAAGACAGCTGCTGGTTGTCATGGAGAAAGCGGAAACGGTGGAAGATATCCTGGATGTTCAGCGCGAGCTCTCCAGAGTAAGGGGTGAGATTGAGCAGACCAAAGCCCGCATGCAATACCTGGAGCGCACCTCCGAGACCTCGCTGATTAATATACATCTGACACAGTCTGCCCTGGATATCGGATTTGCTGCCGACAAGAGGAGAGGATTGAAAGAAGGTGAGAAGATACAGTTTATTATTCAGCAGATTGCGGGCGGTTTCCCTCCCTACAGCTACGAGTGGGACTTCGGCGATGGAGAAACCAGCACGGAGGCTAGCCCTGTCCATAACTATAAAAATGCGGGCAGTTATACTGTTTCACTCACCGTAACTGATGACCGGGGTAACACGGATACCGAAACCAGGATTGACTATATCAGCATTATCCCCGGCTGGAGTGCCGGCAATATTGCCAGTGGAGCATGGAACGGCCTGGTCAATTTTGCTCAGATGCTGGCGGATATACTCATCTGGCTTGCCATTTTCAGCCCCGTCTGGATAGCTGCCGGCGGTATCACCTACGGCATTATCCACTGGCGGCGGCGCAGGAAAAAGGCTCAGTAATTGTTCACGGAGAGAGTTTAGCTATTCGTACTGCCGGTTAGCCAGTACAGTGGCAATACAGGCTAGAAGCAAAACGGCTCCCAGTGTCAGCCAGAATATCGGGGTAAACGCGGCAGGAAGCTCGGTAAGCAAGGGAACTAACTCTGCAGCAGCGATTATACCCACCACAGCTCCCAAGCCACCGAGGATACCCAGAACCCAGGCTAATATTGCCATTATGGACTGCCTCCTTAATATTAGAATTGGCTTTATTTTAATCATAAATTGCTCTATAATCAATGCTCAGCCAGAAGTTCTATAAAACGATGAGTAGTCTGGAACAGGATATAGCCAGTTTGCTTCGCCAGAAGGGACTGACCCTGGGAGTAGTCGAGTCGGCTACCGGAGGACTGATATCCCACCGGATAACCAATGTCCCCGGCAGTTCGGACTACTATCAGGGCTCAATCACCGCCTACAGCAACGAAGTCAAGGTCAGGATGGTTGGAGTAAAAGAGGAGACCATCCGCAAATACGGTGCCGTTAGCTCCCAGGTGGCTGAAGAAATGGCACAAGGGGGCAGAAAAGTCCTGGCGGTTGATATCTGCCTGGCGGATACCGGTATCGCCGGACCCGGCGGGGCTAAACCGGAAAAGCCGGTGGGTTTATTTTTTATCGGATTAGCTCATAGCTCCGGAAGTTACAGCCGGAAACATATTTTCGGGTCTGACCGTGAGCAAAACAAGCAGGATGCCGCCGAGGCAGCCTTAAGCTGGCTGAAAGAATACCTGACCGGTCTGAAGCAGGAAGAAAAGTTTTGACAGGTAATCTCCAGGAAAAACAGGTTGTCACCTGCTTCCTCGAATCCAACGACGAGATTTTGCTCCTGCGCCGCAGTGAACGGGTGGGCAGCTATCGGGGTAGATGGGCCGGGGTTAGCGGCTATATCGAGAAAACTCCCGACGAGCAAGCCATGGTTGAGATAGCCGAAGAGACCGGTCTAAGCGGGGAAGACCTTAACCTGATAAGAAAGGGTGAACCCCTGGTAGTTGAGGACACAAAGCAGGGCTTTAGTTGGGTGGTTCATCCTTTTCTTTTCCATATTAAAGAGCGGGCAAAGATAAAAACTGACTGGGAACATCAGGAAATCAGGTGGATAGACCCCAGAAAAATAGGTAGCTTCCAGACCGTACCACGACTCAGGGAAACCCTGGCCCGGGTGTTTCAGAGCTAGTTAAACATTTATCATTGCCATTCCGAAGCACACGTGTCTTATCAAAGACACCACGAAGAATGAAAACATGATTTCATAACCGTGTCTTTCCGTACTTGATACGGAATCCAGGCGGGGTGGGCTGGCTGGATTCCGGCTGGATGAGATTGTCAAACACCCTGAAGGAAATAATTTGACTGCCGTTTCCCATCAATGCTACAGTTAGCTTTATCCTACTTAAGCTATTAGATAAAGGCATCCCCCACACCCAGGAAACCAAAGTTTAAGAATGATGGAATTAGCTGGGGGGAAAATCTTTAAGAAGTCTTTGCCAGCTTTAAATTTTTTGAAAGGGAAGTTATATTGAAGAGAGCCGATGGTCGTGCCTGGGATGAGTTACGCCCGGTACAAATAATACCCGGATACCAGAGCTTTGCCGAAGGGTCGGCGCTGATTGAACTGGGCAAGACCCGGATATTGTGTTCGGTCAGTGTGGAGGACAGGGTGCCGCCTTTTCTCAAGGGAGGAGGCAGCGGCTGGATTACCGCTGAATATGCTATGCTGCCCCGTGCCACTGTTACCCGCAGCCCCCGTGATTCAACACTGGGCAGAGTCAGCGGGAGAAACCAGGAAATACAGCGCCTCATCGGACGTTCTTTAAGGGCGGTAGTTGACCTCCCGGCGCTGGGGGAGCGAACCCTGAGTGTAGACTGTGATGTGCTTCAGGCAGATGGCGGCACCAGGACCGCCGCTATCACCGGCAGCTATGTTGCCCTGCGCCTGGCAATGGAAAACCTGGTAAATATGGGGATATTGTCATCCGTACCCCTGCGGAGTGCTGTAGCGGCAACCAGTGTCGGCATTGTCCACGGCTATAAAATGCTGGACCTGTGCTATGACGAAGACTTTACCGCCGGGGTTGATTTTAACGTGGTGATGACCAGCCAGGGTGAGTTTGTCGAAATACAGGGCACCGCTGAAGGCAAGCCATTTAATAAGGAGACTATTGATTTCTTACTCAGCCTAGCCCAAAAAGGCATCGAGCAACTCTTTCAAGTCCAGCAGGAAGCCCTGGCAACGCAGAAAGAAAACAAAAGAGAGGCAAAGACAAGGTAATGTTTCCCGCCGTTCAGAGGGCTTTAGGAGCGCTGAAGAAGAGTCTACTTCGCGAAGATACTGGTGAAAGATACGGGTATCATGACGAACACGGGCATGGAAACCCGGAGCAGACGGCAGAGTGGAACGGGGTAGCATTGGAAACGGTAGCCTGGAAGGAACCACCCAGGTGGCTCCCCACCACCTTCCAATCCCTGGTCTACCGTAACTACCTGTTCCTTGTTGTCGGACAGGTATGTCATTCTTTATCCCTGTGGATGGACATGGTAGCCCGACCGGTTCTGGTGATAGCTCTGACCGGCTCGGCAGTTCAATTAGGACTGGTCAGTATGGTACGTGGGGTTCCCATGATGCTGCTGGCTCCCGTGGCTGGCGTCATAGCTGACCGATTTGACCGGCGTCTCGTTGTGCTCCTTGCCAAAGGGACGAACATGGTGGTGCACATAGTTTTCGCCTTCATCGTCATTTCTGGTAACCTGGATCTCTGGCTTATCTATGTTACCGCTATCATCAAGAGCATCGTCAATGCTTTTGAGCAACCAGCTCGCCAGGCCCTTCTCCCGTCAACGGTGCCTTTACCACTGTTAACCAATGCCGTTGCCCTCCATCAAGGAAGTATGCAGTTGACCAGGATTATCAGTGCCACCGTGGCTGGCTTTCTTATCGCCGGCTGGGCGCTGGTCTTCGGCTTCGGAGAAAATGATACCCGGGCTTTCGGCGGTGTCTATCTGGCTATGGCCCTCACTCTCGTCGTGGGTTTGGTTGCTACCTACATGCTCCGGTTTCCAGCAGGGGCAAGGATGGAGGGGCATCATCATGGCTCATTTTTCACCAGTTTTATGACGGCACTACGCTTCGCCTGGCATCACGCCATCATCCTGGGGGTCCTGATTCTCCTCGTGGTCAATTTTCTCTTCGGTCAGTCATACCGTATGATTTTCCTGCCCTGGCTCGCTATTCAGGATATGCAACTCGGCCCTCAAGGTGTCGGGCTACTCTTAGCCATAAATGGCGCCGGAGCTCTGGTCGGCTCAGTGGCAATCGCCGCCTGGGGACACAGACTGCGGCACCGCGGCTGGCTAATCATTAGCGGTCTGGTCTTCAAAGGACTGCTACTGGTCGGGTTGGGATTTACTTCCTTGCTCCCGATGGTAACCATCTTTGGCTTGACCATGCCACTGTTACCGATTCTGATAATCGTCGTGGCAGGAACTGTGGACATGGCAACAATGGCAATGAAAAATATCCTGCTTTTTGAGTCAATTCCTGACGAATTCCGAGGTCGAATAATGAGCCTGCAGAGTCTCGACCGGGGATTCAGCACTATTGGCAATGGTGTCGCCGGCTTCGCTATCGCTCTTTTAGGTGGCCCCTACTCTTTAGCCCTGTTTGGCGGTCTCCTTACTCTCGGTAGCCTGGTGGTGGGAAGCTCCCTCCCCAATTTTCGCAAGGTTGACTGAACTTCGTTAGCTTCAGTTAAAGAGAACACCAAGCAGGTAAAGCAGCCCGACTCCTGTAAGGAGAAAGGTAACATTCTGGAGGATGTCTTTTTCATGCGTCTCCGGGATAAGGTCCGAGGCGGCGACATAAAGAAATGAGCCGGCGGCAATAGCAATCATTATCCCGACTCCCGCTTCCGAGAGACCACTTAACGGCCCCAGGGCAATAGCCGCCCCAACCGGAGTCGCCAGAGCCACGGCGATAGAAAGAATCAGTGCTGTCTTTCTTGACATTGACTGCATCAGAAGAGCGAAGCTGGTAATGCCTTCGGGCAGCTCATGAAGAATAACCCCGGTGGCAGCAAGCAGCCCCAGCTCCAGGCTAACCTCAAAGCCGGCGGTAATTACCACGCCATCAACGAGGGAATGGAGAAAAAGCCCGGAGAAAATAACCGGCCCTTTGGTATGTATGTCCCTGGGGCAGGTCTCGGTAAAATGAATAGCGGAACAGGCGTGATAGACAACGCTTGCTTCCAGAAGGTAGAAGACAATAAAGGAGCCGAGCACAGCAAGCAGGGCATTGTCGGTAAGCTCGATAGACTCAGGGATGAGGTGGACTAAAGCTATGGTAATGAGAGCACCGGCGGCGAAAGAATTAACATAGTGGGAATAGCGGGTGACTAAATCTTGCTTCCACCTGACCAGGGCAGTACCCGCCAGCGTAGCGGCTCCGGCAATGCCTCCAAAGATTAAAGCGGTTAAAGCCATCAGTCTCCTCTAAGGACGTATCTGTCCGTTACCAAAGATAATCCATTTATAGCTGGTCAGTTCCTTTAAACCCAGAGGACCCCGGGCATGCATCTTCTGGGTGCTGATGCCCACCTCAGCCCCCAGACCGAACTGTCCGCCATCGGTGAAACGGGTGCTGGCATTGACATAGACACAGGCGGCATCCACCTCGTTCAGAAAGCGGGTGGCGGCAGTATAGTCCTCGGTAACTATAGCTTCAGAATGTCCCGAGCCGTGGCGCTCAATGTGCTCCAGTGCCTCGTCCAGAGAATCCACTACCTTAACTCCTGCCACCAGTGATAAAAATTCCTTACCCCAGTCCTCGTCTGTGGCTGGAACCAGCCTAAAAGAAGGCGATGATTTAAGAATAGAGAGAGCTCGTTCATCACAGTGCATCTCCACCCCCGCCCTTGCCCACGCGGCTGCCAGCAACGGCAGGTAGCTCCGGGCAATATCGGCGTGAACCAGCAGGGTATCCAGAGCGTTACACACCGTTGGCCGCTGGACCTTGGCGTTGAAGGCTATCGCCACCGCTCTTGCCACATCGGCAGTCTTATCTATATAGGTATGGCAAACGCCGATACCGCCGGTCAACACCGGCATAGATGCATTTTCTGAGATGAATTTTATCAGCTCGGCTCCGCCCCGGGGAATGAGCAGGTCAATAACAGAATTCATCTTGAGCAGGTGGTTGACCAATGCCCGGTCGGTATTCTCAATAACCTGCACCGTCCCCTCCGGTACCCCGGCCCGCTTGGCCGCCTCCTGGACCAGACCAGCTAAGGCACTGCTGGAGTGAACCGCCTCCCTGCCACCGCGCAGGATAACGGCGTTACCTGACTTGAGACACAGGACAGAGATATCTATGGTAACATTGGGGCGGCTCTCATAGATAGCCCCGATTACCCCCAGGGGCACCCGTTTTTTCCCGAGCAGCAGGCCGTTAGGCAGTGTACGCATATCAAATACTTCCCCCACCGGGTCAGGCAGTGCCGCCACCGCCAGCACATCTTTAGACATCGCCTCAAGACGCTCGGAATTGAGCAGCAGGCGGTCAAGCATCGCCTCGTTCATCCCCGATGCCTGAGCTTCCCTGTAATCAATTTCGTTAGCCGTTAGTATCTCGTCCTTCCTTGCCAGCAGGTCAGCAGCGATGTTATGTAAAGCCTTATTCTTAACCTCGGTGGAGAGATAAGCCAGCTTGCGGGAAGCGGCTTTAGCCGCCCTTCCCTTTGCTTCCAATTCTTCAATAGAGCTCTTCACAATCCAACTCCTTAAGATTTTTGTTTGATGTTCGCCCGATTAGAATTACATACCAATCACTGTAACAGTAAATACCTTGGAAAACCAAGCCCCCCAACAATCCATAGGTTATAGTCGGAGTCAAAAAGTAGAAACCGGTTGTGAAACTGAAACCTATTAGACATAAAGAGTAAAGCCAATGGTGAAGATGAATCCCCCGTCCCCTAAAAGAAATAATAATTGACCTTACTTTACCTCGTTCTCCAACTGACTTACCTGCCATATGTCTGATAGCCAGAAAACCTAAAAGCCAACTCAAGAGAAAAAGATAGCCAAGCATGATACTGACAGTTATTGTTAATAAGATGATGACTGGCTTTTTCTTCATTCAAGTAATATCATTATTAACCTATTAACAGCGCTATTGTCCATGATGCATTGCTGTAAAGGGTTCACCCTGAAGGGTTCACCCTGAAGGGAAGTATTTTTGAGAGGGCTCCGTCTCTCTAACACCCCCTTAGCCCATAGGTAACTGCTCTCCTTCCTTCTTGGAAACCTTTGGGGCTTTAGCAAAGGTTACGCTGGTCTGTGTCTGCGGGGGCATATTAACTGCCTTTCCTTGCAAAAGCTCCTCTATAGTATCATGCATGTCTTTACCCTCCATATAGTATATATACTTAATGTAGCCCATAACTGGGTTGGAGTGTTTTAGAGAGGGCAAAGCCCTCTCTAACTTATCTTCCCCCTTCCCTTGATAAGGGAAGGGGGTCAGGGGGATGGGTTACCTCTATAATACCACTAAATTGTTTCGGTGGACGACTTCAGAGCCGTAGTCATAGCCAAGCAGGGTGGCAATTTTCCCGGAGTGCATCCCTTTGATAACAGCAATATCAGCCGAGCTGTAGTTGGTCATGCCGCAACTGAGACAGACGCCCTGCGGGTCACAGATATTGACAATGTCACCGCGCTCAAACTTACCTTCAACCTGCTTGATGCCAGCGGCAAGCAGGCTCCGTTTCTGCTTCTGTAAAGCCAGGGCGGCTCCGGTGTCTACCACCAGACTCCCTTTGGTGGAAAGACCGCTCAGCATCCAGCGCTGGCGGCTCTCCAGCCTGCTGACGGCTGGTGAGAAACGGGTACCAACTGCTTCACCGGCTGCCAGCCTTAAAATAACATCCGGCTCTCTGCCGTCAGCAATGATTACCGTTACCCCGGAAGCGGTAGCCAGTTTAGCCGCCTCTATCTTGGTAACCATACCACCGGTGCTGAAACTGTTCAGGGTACCCGTTGCCAGGCATTCAATTTCCGAGTTAATCCTGTCCACCTGAGGGATAAGACGGGCATCCGGGTTACGGTGCGGGTCAGCCGTATACAATCCGGCAATATCAGTAAGCAACAATAAAAGGTCAGCGTCAACCAGGTTGGCTACCATAGCCGACAGGTTATCGTTATCACCAAACTTAGCTTCCTGAATCTCATCTACGGCTACAACATCATTCTCGTTGACGATAGATACTGCTTTTAGTTCAAGCAATGCAAGGAGAGTATTGCGGGCATTAAGATAACCGGCCCGGTCAGCAAGGTCAGCCCTGGTCAATAACGCTTGGGCGACTGTTATGTCATGCCGGGCAAAAAGCTGGTCGTAGATATTCATCAGCCGGCTCTGCCCTACGGCTGCCAGCACCTGCTTAAAGGGAATACCCCGGCGCTCTCTGGCTAACCCCAATTTGTGACGCCCGGCCGCTATAGCTCCCGAAGAGACAATAAGCAGCTCCCGCCCCTGCTTGTGCAGCTGAGCCACCTGGGCTACCAGTCCTGATATTATCTCCTCATCAAGGTAGCCATTGCCTCCGGTAAGAAGACCGGTGCCAAGCTTAATTACCCAGCGTTGATAGGGTAAGGTCTTTAAAGCGGTTTTCCCACCTTTGTTCCCAGCCATTTACTTTCAAACGTTAACCCGTAGATTTAATCCGGAGGAAAAGCAGGAGTGCGAGGATTCGAACCCCGGACCGGCGGTTTTGGAGACCGCTGCTCTACCAACTGAGCTACACTCCTAAACATAGTAGTATATTATCACAAATTCCTGAGATGGTTAACTTTTTATCAGCTAAAAGTTGTTTAGCAATCCTCCCCTTGTGTCATTGCGAGGAGCGTTGTGAGCCAAAGCCCAGAGCGAAGCGAAGGGGACGAAGCAATCTCTAAGATTTTTTTGAGATTGCCACGCCTTCAGGCTGAACCTTCGTTCGACTGAGCGCTCAGTTCTGGCGACAGTTCTGGTGACAGTTCTGGTGACAGTTCTGGTGACAGTTCTGGTGACATCACTGGAACCATCACTGGAACCATCACTGGAACCATCACTGGAACCACGACGAAGTCTGGCTGAAGCCTGCGGCTCGCAATGACAGAATAGTTGCCAAACAACCTTTGTAGAATAACCCTCGTTGAGATAAAAAGGGAAGCCGTAACTTTATTTCCCCTTATCAGCTTGAACCTCCATACAGAGAAGAAATCTCTTCATCTCCACTCCCCCGCTGAAGCCACCGGGCTTACCGTTACTGGCTACTACCCGGTGGCAGGGAATAATAATCGGCAGAGGGTTTTTAGCCAGGGCTTGCCCCACCACCCTCATTGCTCCCGGTCTTCCCATCCGCTCCGCCACCCGGAGATAAGTCTCCGTTTCACCGTAGGGAATAAGCCGGGTTATCTGCCATACCTCCCGTTGAAAAGAGGTAGCCCCGGACAGGTCGAGCTCGTCAGCAAAAGTTACCTTTTCTCCCCTGAAATAAGCCCTGAGACGCTCTACCAGGTCAGCAAACTGGTAGGGTGCCCGGCCAGCCTGCTTCAATCTCTCACCCAGCCGCCGGTGAGCTTCTTCGTCGGAGGGCCGGGGTAAAGTTGTCGCCAGCAAGCCTCTGGCTGAAGCCAGTATGCCCACCCAGCCCACAGCAGTTTTGAAGGTGATGTATCTGAGTTCGCCACTCATACCATCGATAAGGGAAAAACAAATAAAGCCTAAGCCCGGCTCTGATAGTAGCGCCGTTGAATATAGGAGGCAAGAAATATCAGGATAATGCCGACAAAAATACTGACAAATATCTTGACCAGCTGGGGTATATCCATAGTAAGGAAAAAACCGTAGGTAAAAATGCCGGCAATTACGGCAATACCGAAGGTAATGTGGTGTGCCTTCACCTGCCTGGCTTTTATCGCCCGAAAAACCAGCCAGCCGGCAAAAGCTAGAGTAGCCAGCACGGTTATTGTCGTTACTATTCCCATCTCACTACCAGCCTATTTCTGAAAAATATTTGGTCAGAGAAGCAAATATGCCCACGGTAAGCAGCAAGCTGACCAGCTTGCCGATTTCGGTCATATGTTTCACATATTCGGCAGCCAGAAAACCAATGCCGCTCACCACGAACAGCAAGCCGAAACCATACAGGACATATATCAGTCTCACTTCTTTCTCCTCAAAATTATCGAGCTGGAACTGGTGGTACTGGCACTATTATTCCTGGCTTGGCTGGGTACGCCTGAGGATTAGCATTGATAATAATTTTCCGCTCTATTTCCCCCCTCCTGATGCTCAAGGTATATTGATAATATTGCTCCGGAGGAATATCTGCGGGAACAAAGTCGGCATTATCCACCACCCACTGCCACTCCCCTTTATCAAAAGCGGCTACCGATAACGCCTGAGAAAACACATCAGCTATCTTCTCCTGACTGCGCCATACCGAGACTTCAACTTCAGCCTGGTAGCTGGAAAAACTCCGGTTATCTATTTCATAGCGAAAAGTCATCCTATCTTCGCGGGTAGGCGACAGGTAATAAGCCTCTTCACCAACTCCGAAGGGACGACCCATACCCAACCAGTAATCAGGCTCTATGACAAACGATTGTTCCCCGCTGGTTACCCGGAGGGTATCATAGATACCCAGGTAGCCGTCAACGACAAATACAACCAGCAAGCCAAGAAAGCAGGCTAAAGCCAGATACAAAAAAAGATACTTACGCACTGTTCAATAATATCACGGCTTTTAATCAATGTAAATGGTATAATAAAAGGGTTAGTTGTTTAACAACTATCATTATTTTGTAACTATCCTGTCATTGCCGCGCTCCGCTCGCAATGACACGGAGAGAAAGTAAGATGGCAATCGTAGCAAAGGATGACTCGCTCCAGATAGAAAAGGTAACCCTGGGTCCCTCGGACACCAATGCCTATATTGTCGTCTGCCGGCAGACGCAAGCCAGTGTGCTGATTGATACCCCGGCCGAGGCAGACAGGCTCCTGGACAGGTTAAAGGGCACGAAACCCAAAACAATCCTGATAACCCATAATCACCAGGACCATCTGGGGGCTCTTGCCGAAATATATTCCAGGCTGAAGGTACCTCTAGCCGCCCACGCTCTGGATTCGGCTAAACTGCCAGTAAAACCGGACACCCTGCTGAATGATGGTGATATCCTTTCCGTGGGAAACCTTAAGATTGGTGTCCTTCATACTCCGGGTCATACTCCGGGCAGCGTGTGCTTTAAGGTTGCTCGCTACCTGATTGCCGGAGACACCATCTTTCCCGGCGGTCCGGGTAAAACAAGAACTCCGGCCGATTTGAAGCAAATCATTGAATCTATAACCGGGAAGATTTTTGTCTTACCGGATAACACCCCGGTCCACCCGGGCCACGGGGAGTCTACCGTCCTGGAAAAGGAGAAAAAAGAATTCGCCCTCTTCTCCTCCCGCTCTCACGACCCGAATCTCTGCGGGGATGTGCTCTGGCTTTCTTCTTAAACGCCGCTCAGATTGAGATTGCCGAAAAAGGGGAAAAGATACCTCTTTTCGGGGGTCTGGGGGTGTCCCCCAGACATAAAATCCCCCAAGACTGGGGGATTTAGGGGGTTCAAAATGACTATTTCAGCAGTCTGAGATTGTGTAGTAACATTTCCTTGTCATTGCGAGCGACTCGTTCCGACTTACCTCGACTCGTTCCGATATGTCAGAGTGAACAAGCTCGGAGCAGGTTACCTGTAGCGAGGTTCGGTAACGAGTTATCGTCTTCAGACCGAGTTCAGACTTCAGGCCGAGCCTTCAGACCGAGTTCAGACCGAGGTCAGAGTGAAAGCGCGGCAATCTCTACAAATCTTATAGATTGCCACGGGTGTTTCGCCCCCTCGCAATGACATTATTGAATGACCTCCCCTTGCACCTGTTTGACATTACAAGATAGAGATTTATATAATTAGCTCATATTTATATGAGCAGCTTAACAGGAGGTTGAAAACAGCAATGGTTAATGACTTTCACTTTACCGCTCCTGAACGAACTCTTTATGAAGAGGACCGTATTCAGCTCACCAGCGTCGGGGTTGATATCGGCTCCTCCACATCCCTCATTGTCTTTTCCCGTATAGAGATGGAACGGCAGGATACACGCTATGTGCCGGTAAAACGGACCGTCCTTTATGAGTCAGAAATTCTGCTAACACCCTACATTAATGAGACAACGATTGATGAAGAAACGCTGGGACGCTTTATCGATGCCCAGTACCAGGCTATCGGGCTGGGTCGAGATGAGGTGGATACCGGAGTCCTCATCCTGACAGGTGTAGCCCTGCTCAGGCAAAACTCGCGTGCCATCGGCGAACTGTTTGCCCGGGAAGCAGGCCGCTTCGTAGCGGTAAGCGCCGGTGACAACCTTGAAGCGGTTATGGCTGCTTACGGCTGCGGAGCAGTAGCCCTTTCCAGTGAAGGGCAGCGCACTATTATGAATGTCGATATAGGCGGCGGCACCACCAAAATTGCCATCTGCTCTGAAGGCAGGGCAATTGATGTTGCCGCTATCGATATAGGCGTCCGCCTGATGGTCTGGGATGATAACAACGTTATTACCCGGCTTGAAGGGTCAGGGAGCAACATCGGGAAGGCTGTAGGGCTTGACCTGAGCTGCGGCCGCCGGATTGAGACGAAGGAACTCAAGACATTGGCCGCCTATATGGCTGACCGCCTCTTTGAAATAATCAGCCGGGCACCGCTTACCGAAGAAAACAGGAAACTCACCCGCACCCAACCCCTGACCTACGCCGGACAGATTGACGCCGTCACCTTTTCCGGCGGGGCTTCAGAGTTTATTTATGACCGCCAGACCAGGCACTTCGGCGACATAGGACCGTTTCTGGCGGAGGAAATTAAAGCCAGAATAGCTCAAAAAGGGCTCCAGCTGCTACGACCCTCAGCGGGCATCAGGGCAACAGTCATCGGGGCTTCTCAATACACCGTGCAGGTGAGCGGCAGCACCATCTTTATCTCGCCCCTGGATATTGTCCCTATACGCAATATCCCGGTCGTTGTCCCTGACTTTGCTTTAAGTGACGCTGACATAGATGCCGATGTTATCCGGGAGTGCATCAAGAGCGCCCTGAGCCGTTTTGACTTGCAGGATACGAAGTCACCGCTGGCGCTGGCTTTCCACTGGGAAGGCTCGGCAACCTACGCCAGAATCTGCACCTTCTGCGATGGCATCGTCGCCGGAATGAAAGACAGCCTTAGCAGTGGGAATCCGATAGTACTGGTAAACGATGGAGATGTCGGCGGACTCTTCGGTATTCACCTGAAAGAAAACAAGCAGCTTTCGAACCCGGTAATTTCCATCGACGGCATTGAGCTTAAGGAGTTTGACTTCATTGATATCGGCACTTTTGTTCCTTCTTCAGGAGCCGTGCCGGTAGTCATCAAGTCTCTGGTATTCCCCACCCCCATGAATCCACCATCCGGCTGCTAGTACCTAATTGCAGAGAAAGACGTAATAACAAAGCCGTTCGTGGTTCGACAAGCTCGCCACGAACGGCACGTATAACGAGGGCGCGGGTAATTGGCCTGATTTCCCCTTCTCTTCCTTGATTAAACTCCCTCTTGAGCCGAGTAGGCATCTTTGGTACTGGCGGGCATAGCTTCTTTTTTATATACCGACTCCGGCATATCGAACTCAACCCCCTCCTGTGCCAGAGCTGCTTTATAATCTTTCAGAATCTGGGGGTCTTCTTCAGGATAAAAGATAATATGGCGGCCGGGACCAAGAAAGATACCACCACCGGGAAGCTCAATCTCCTCACCCGGTCCCTCATCCAGCTGATTGGTGCTCCCCAGCCTTATCACCCGCATGGATTCTTTGGCAACGCTAAAGTGCTGGTGAAACCAGTCGCCATTGCCCGGGGCAGCGGTGACAAAGCCACCGGGAATATAGTCCTGGCGGTTGACCAGGTGTCCTTTGCCAGCTTCCCAGGGACGTTTACCAAGCTTCGAATCCCAGTTTAGCGAGTAACCCTTGCCTTTAAGACAGATGAGAACCCGTCCGGCGGCGTGGCAATGTCCTGTGGAGTAGCGGCCGCTGGGATACTCAAATACGCCGTTGGTAAGAAAGGTATTGCCTGACAGCTTCAGGCTGAGCTGCCCCTGGCCGGGAGCACGGGTGTTTGACCGGGGAATATAACAGCTAGCCACATCAGGCACCAGGTTAGTGCGCAGGCTCGCCATTACTTTCTCCGAACCTTCTATCTCATCCGAGGGTTTGAAATAGTTTTCGCTTTCGTCATACCGCTCCATAAATTCAGTGGCATTGTTAAAGACGAAGTTCCGGCTGGGGAATAACTTCATCACATTGGGAGCTCCCGTGGTTGCCACCACCAGTGCCGGACTGGAAGTAGCATTGACCAGGCGGTGCCAGACATTAAGAGGAGGGGCGAAGACACTGCCGGTCTGCCATTCAAAGGTTTGCTTTTTGGAGCTTCCTTCTCGCCAGACTTCGGTGCTGCCCCGCCCTTCAATAACAAATATAGTTTCTTCGTAGATATGCCTTTCCGGGTTCAGCACCCCGCCGGCAGGTATTTCCACTGCGTACATACCAAAGTAGCCAGCCTGACCATCAAGCTCAATAAAAGTGCCTTTCCCGCCCATCCGTTTCCACGGAGCCATAGGTAGCTGCCGCGAATCGTAGACGCCCAGTCCCCCGTAAATAGGGATGCCCTCCTCCTTCATAAACAGCTCATAGAACTGGGGCTGACGCTCATACCTTCTAGCCGTGTAAGCTTCATAGACATCATCTCTTTGCGCTTCCAGATTCTTGTATCTCTCTTGTCTCTCTTGAGTCATACCTACCTCCTTGTCACCTGGTTAAATTTAACTATCCGTCCAATCACTCTTACTTGTCTTCAGCATACTTCCACTGGTAGTCACGGTCCTTGTAGACCTCGTCCGGCATCAAAGAAGTCAAGCCCCTCTTGGCCAGCTCCTTCTCGAAGGTTTCCCTTATCCAGGGGGCCTCATCGGGATAGGCAATCTGATACTTGTTCCGCCTTGCTTCACTTTCAAGGAGCTGCCAGTCAACACCGCTGCCAAGAGTCAGGTACCGGGCTGGAGTTGAACCCACATTAAAGTGCTGGTGAAAGACAGGGCGGAAGTATGGGATACAGAAGCAGCCTCCTTCGTGCCAGGGAACAAAGTTTTTTTCACCGCCCTCCTCCCACCATATTGAGTAGCCTTCCCCGGCAGGGATGACGAAAAAGACCCCGCCGCCGTGGCAATGGGCATTTTTATAAGTCCGGGACGGAAAGACCGACATATGCCCACCGTGTGCCGAGTTTGACATTTTGTAATACACGGTTTTACCCCCGGCGCCCCGGTGCCGGTAGGGGTCCAGCTTATCCCACACTCCCATATCGGGGAAAAAGCTGCCACTCCACACATTGATATTGGTACCGTAGTCTTTTCGCTTTTTCTGGCCCCCCTCGTCAGTCAGCATCACTTCACCCATTCCGTGGGTCTCTACCACCTTAGCTTCTGAATAAAAATTCTCCAGGTTATCCTCACGGCCGGGCAGATAGGGGTTATTAAAGAAAAAGCCAAGGTCCGGGTATATTCGCGAAGCAAGAGGGAGAGCATTTCTCGAGAAAAGCCGCACCGGCTTATCTCCCCGGGCATTGGTAAGTTGATAGGTGCTCTGGCGTGGGATAAGGAATAAACTGCGCTCATGCCACTCGAAGGTTTCTTCACGTCCTCCATCCCTCCGTACGGTAGCCAGGCCATTTCCATCTAAAACATAGTAAAGCTCATCCAGGGCAAACTTTAAGGAAGCGGTCGTCTTGCCCGGTGGAATCTCCGTAATCCTGGACTCGGTTACTTCCGTCTGGTCAAAAAGCTGAACAAAAGCGGCGTTACAGCCTCTTTCCTGCCACCAGCCCACCTCTGCTGTTCTCAGGTCTTCAATATAATAACCCTTGTGGACGGGCAGCCCCAGAGATTCTACCCATTCGTCATAAGCTCCCATTTGTCTCCTCCTCTTTAATTTGTTTTACACACACCCCAACCAACCTGAATATTAATTTTTCGGACAGGTTAATTTTTTACACATCCTCCCTTTTTTGTCAAGAAAACAACTTTTAAACTATTGACAACGGCCAAGGAGTATGCTATATTTTATTTTGTGAGTGGAGGTTTTTTGATGGTGAGGCTTAAGACATAAGGGAAAACCGGTGATAGATTATCCAAGCGGGCGGCTTGGTGGGAAATCACCGAGCCGCTTTCTTATTTATAGCACTTTAACAACTGAATATTTAAACTAATGTCAAGTCTGAAGCAGGTCAAGCGGGTGAAGGCGCACGGTGGATGCCTTGGCATCAAGGGCCGAAGAAGGGCGTAGTAAGGCTACGATAAGCCCCGGTGAGCTGCCAAGCAAGCTTAGCCGAGGATTCCCGAATGGGGTAACCCGTCCTTCCTAAAGAAGGACACCCCCGGCTGAACACATAGGCCGGGTGGAGGTAAGCAGGGGAAGTGAAACATCTCAGTACCCTGAGGAAAAGAAATTATTCCCTGAGTAGTGGCGAACGAAAGGGGAAAAGCCTAAACTCTGTCAGCTTAGTGGTTTCAGGACCTATGCTGGCAGAGGGTTGTAAGGCAGATAGAGCCGAACCTGGAATAGGCTGAGGAGTTAACAATCGAACCCCAGTTGAAAGTTTCTGGAAAGGACTGCCACAGAGGGTAACAGCCCCGTAAGTGAAAGGGAGAGACTCCTTATCTGTACTTGAGTACCACGGGACACGAGAAATCTTGTGGGAAGCTACCCTGACCACAGGGTAAGGCTAAATACCCTTGATGACCGATAGTGAACTAGTACCGTGAGGGAAAGGTGAAAAGCACCCCGAGAGGGGAGTGAAAGAGACCTGAAACCGTGTGCTGACAAGCAGTCAGAGCCCGAGGCAACTCGGGTGATGGCGTGCCTATTGAAGAATGAGCCAGCGAGTTAATCTGTGTGGCTGGTTAAGCGATTCAGTCGCGAAGCCGAAGCGAAAGCGAGTCTGAACAGGGCGATTTAGTGGCACAGATTAGACCCGAAGCCGGGTGAGCTATCCATGGCCAGGGTGAAGCCCCGATAAAATTGGGGTGGAGGCCCGAACTCGTCAGCGTTGCAAAGCTGTGAGATGAGCTGTGGATAGGGGTGATATGCCAAACGAACCCGGGGATAGCTGGTACTCCCCGAAATGTATATAGGTACAGCCTCAGAAATTAGCTAGTGGAGGTAGGGCTCTGGATGGACTAGGGGGATAATATCTTACCAACTCCAACCAAACCTCAAATGCCATTAGCCGTAATCTGGGAGTGAGACTACGGGGGCTAAGCTCCGTGGTCGAGAGGGAAACAGCCCAGACCATCAGATAAGGTCCCTAATAACGGACTAAGTGGTAAAGGAAGTAGTGTCGCAGAGACAGCCAGGAGGTTGGCTTAGAAGCAGCCATCCTTGAAAGAGTGCGTAACAGCTCACTGGTTAAGGGGTGTTGCACCGAAAATCCAACGGGGCTCAAGTCCGTCACCGAAGCTATGGCTCTCCTTCTTTGAAGGGGAGGGTAGGGGAGCGTTCCCTTAACCATGAAGCTGCTACGAAAGTAGTGGTGGAGTTAAGGGAAGTGAGAATGCTGGCATGAGTAGCGCAAGGTGTGTGAGAAACACACCCACCGAAGACCTAAGGTTTCCTACGCAAGGTTAATCCGCGTAGGGTTAGTCGGGCCTAAGTCGAGGCCGAAAGGCGTAGACGATGGACAACGGGTTATTATTCCCGTACCGCTTTTATTGAGGTAAAGGGGAACGCGGAAGGGCGAACCAGGCATACCCAATGGACATGGTGTGTTCCTTACCTGAGGTGAAGCCGGGGCAGGCAAATCCACTCCGGATATTATAGCTGAGGGTAAGGGGAAGTTGAGGGGAAACCCGATGCGACCTGGATGAACCCAGGCCGCCTAGAAAAACCTCGTTACCGGTGAAGTAAGAGCGTCCGTACTGCAAACCGACTCTGGTAGGTAGGGATAAAAGTCCCAAGGTGATCGAGATAACCCTCGTTAAGGAACTCGGCAATCTAACCCCGTAACTTAGGGAAAAGGGGTGCCCTCTTTGTGAGGGTGACATTAAATTGGCCCAAGTGACTGTTTAACTAAAACACAGGTTTCTGCTAAAGCGTAAGCTGAAGTATAGGAGCTGAGACCTGCCCAGTGCTGGTAGGTTCAGGGGAGGAGTTAGCGCAAGCGAAGCCCTGAACTGAAGCCCCAGTGAACGGCGGCCGTAACTATAACGGTCCTAAGGTAGCGAAGTCCCTTGTCGGGTAAGTTCCGACCCGCACGAATGGTGTAACAACTTGGGCGCTGTCTCAACGAGGGGCTCGGCGAAATTGAAATACCCGTGAAGATGCGGGTTACCCGCGACAGGACAAAAAGACCCCGTGGAGCTTTACTACAACTTGGCACTGAGTCTGGGCTTATCACGTGTAGAATAGGTGGGAGGCTGAGAAGCCGGGGCGCCAGCCCTGGTGGAGCCGCCGTTGAAATACCACTCTTGATGAGTTTAGTCTCTAACCCTGGAGCAAGCCAGGGGACAGTGTCTGGCGGGTAGTTTGACTGGGGAGGTCGCCTCCTAAAAGGTAACGGAGGCGCCCAAAGGTCTCCTCAGAGTGAATGGAAATCACTCGTAGAGTGCATTGGCATAAGGAGGCTTGACTGTGAGACCAACAAGTCGAGCAGGGACGAAAGTCGGGCAAAGTGATCCCACGGTACCGTGTGGAAGGGCCGTGGCTTAACGGATAAAAGCTACCCCGGGGATAACAGGCTTATCTTGCCCAAGAGTTCATATCGACGGCAAGGTTTGGCACCTCGATGTCGGCTCGTCCCATCCTGGGGCTGAAGCAGGTCCCAAGGGTCCGGCTGTTCGCCGGTTAAAGGGGCACGCGAGCTGGGTTCAGACCGTCGTGAGACAGGTCGGTCTCTATCCGTCGTGGGCGTCCGGAGATTTGAGGGGAGCTCTCTCTAGTACGAGAGGATTGAGAGGGACAGACCTCTGGTGTTCCAGTTGTCCCGCCAGGGGCATGGCTGGGTAGCTAACGTCTGGTGTGGATAAGCGCTGAAAGCATCTAAGTGCGAAGCCCACCCCAAGATTAGAT
The DNA here is from genome assembly GCA_030690265.1 of Dehalococcoidales bacterium. Classification (GTDB taxonomy): domain Bacteria; phylum Chloroflexota; class Dehalococcoidia; order Dehalococcoidales; family UBA2162; genus JAUYHA01. The sequence goes on from JAUYHA010000020.1 coordinate 50,441, forward strand.
CTCCCATCCTTCTTCGGAAGGAGTAAGACCGCAGATAGACTATCTGTTTGATAGGCGGTGTGTGTAAGTGCAGTAATGCATTTAGCTAAACCGTACTAATGGTCGAGGGCTTGACCTGCTTCAGAGTTGATATTAGTTAAAGAGAAAAATCTATGGTGGTGTAATGCTGCCATAGATTTTTTGTTTATGGGAGGCTACCATCCTGTCATTCTCGCGAAAGCGGGAATCCACAGTGGCTTGCCCCCCCTCCTGGATTCCGTATCAAGTACGGAATGACAGAAGTGTTCAAATGAGGGCTTGACCTGCTTCAGAGTTGATATTAGTTAGATTAAAAGAAAGGCTCGTCTATAAAGGCGGGTCTTTTGGGTTTTATTTGGGGGTAAGATTTGTAGTGGATTCTCTCACCAAAATTTGAATAAGTGTTTTAACTTGAGTTTATATATTTCTTTTGTTGAATAAGGTTTATTTGTTTTTAGCAAGTAAGTTACGTATGACCTTACCCCAGTCTTAGTGCCATCTGCATCTTAGCGTTTCCGTCTAGTGCCATGAATTCCTGGGGTGCCAGTCCACCCAACGCGCTATGAGGCCTGACGGTATTATAATCCTTTCTCCAGTCTTCTATCACCTCCCT
>JAUYHA010000022.1 GCA_030690265.1 Dehalococcoidales bacterium
CCTGCCGGTACGGGCGGAACTACGCCAGGTGGCGGCACCGGAACTCCTGGAAGTGTTGGCTCCGGCTCTGGTACTCAGAACCTTCTTAATGATATTATGAAGTGGCTGACTGTTGGGCCAACACAGAAGGGTCGCATAATCTCTTCTGTGCCTAACTGGACTGTAGTGTCTGGACTTGGCGTGCTCATTATGTACATGAAAAATAGAGGGTAAAATGAGCCGCCTCGGGAAGGCTTACAAGGACTTCCACGATGTTGAGCCTACTAGAGAGACGAAGGTAAAGCAGCCCGAACACAAGCGAGCTTGGGCCATGGGCTATATTACTCGTATCTACTATACGCCTTACTACTTACAGGAAGATAATCCGGGTATTCACAAGAACACTGAGTTTGTGCATCGGTTCACGGATAAGGGTTCCGGCGTTACCAAGGAAGACCTACCCATTCTGGCTGCTAGCGATAATGGCAAAGACTTGATAATTGTCCGCGGTAAGAGCAAATACTATATAACTCGCAGGGGTATAATTGGCTAATAATGGATTACTACTGGTAATTGCTGCTGTTATTGCGGGCCTTTACCTATATAGAAGCACGCCTAACACCGGCGTTTACTATGTAACCACTGCGGGACCTGCGGTTATTTCTAAGACTGGTTATCCTATAGAAACTCACTATGAGTGGCTGTACTAATGAAGGACAAGAATCCCATACTGGTCTGGAAGAAGAAGGATTTTGGAAATACTGCGGCGTGGTGGCATCCAGGAGTAAAGTATGGAAGGGGCGGCCAATCCAGACATAATATTTCGCCAGCAGATATAAAGAAGTGGCGCGGTGGAATTACTATCTCTGCCGGGAATACGGAGCCGGTTGCGGCGCTTTTACACGAGATGGGCCACTGGAAAATGGGCCATATGGGCGTTCCGTCCGACAACACCAGATACCACGAATCCGGCGAGTGGTATGAGAAGGAACGAGACGCCTACAAGAAAGCCCTAAGGCTGGCTAGGTCAGAAGAGGCCGAGGAGCTTTTGCGCAGGGATGCCTACCTCCGTATGCCTAGTGCAGTGGAGCCAATTACGGACCCGCATGTTCGGCATAGGGCTGCAAGCGAGATAGAAGAACTTTTTGGTGAGAAGAATCCTGCTGGTAGAGACAGGTTAAATTCTAAAGAGCATAAGGTCATAAGGCGCCTAATGAAGCACATGAAGGTGCCCAAGCTCAAGGTGACAATAGAACCCGAAAGCTCCCGGGACATTGCTGTTTATCTCAGTGATGACCCGAAGCATGTGCCTCATATCATAGCAGGCAAGAGGTGGCTGGCTGCACACCACCACGAACGCTGCAAAAGGATGTTACATGAGTTGGCCCACATTGCCGGCAAGAGGCATGATGGCAAGTCAAGGCAGGCCGGCTATTACAGTAATCCGGAGAAAGATCAGTATACCAGAGATTTGTACTATTGGTTGACTGGAGTTAAACTATGAAGAACCCAATACAGATGATAGCCTTTAGTCCTTATGGGCAATACATTACTGCCAAAACAGACATCAGCCATAAGCCCTTTAGGATTATATATCAGATTCATAAGCCATCCGGAGTGATAGAGCGCGAGACAACTAATCTCGCACTGGCTAAAAGCTTTATGGGTAAAATGTGGGCCAGGAATCCTTATCTGGTTTCTGCCGGTAATCAGGCCAGGCTCTCCAGAAGCATTATCGGAGCCAGGTCTTCTATGATTAAGTCGGCCATACCTGCAACGGTAACAGTGATGCCCTGGAATCAATGGGTTATGACTGGCGCTACTAGAAGGGGACCTGGCCGTCCTAAGAAGGAAGATGCGGTTGGAGTACAGAATCCCTTTACAATACATGATGAAATAGAATATATAAAAGCTATGAGGGATAGTTTCCTAATTAAATCTCCGGGATGGAGCGACTGGAATCGTATGCTTGAAATAGCCCGGCGAAAGCCCGCCTGGCTACTTAAGAGGCTTAAGGGAGAACAGGAGCGCAGTAATCCCTGGGTAGTCACCGGCCCTCATGGCAACGTTGTCTCTATTCCCATGACGGGTAGATTTGCAGCTACCAGGGATGCCAAAAGGCGCGGTCCTGGCTTTAGTGTTACTTATGTAGGCAGGGGCGGCAAAGGTTCCAAGGAGGGCCCCGTTAACCTCTATGGCCAGATGGGTATGGGCGGAATGCCGGGCGGTGGCGTGATGCCAGGTGTATCTGTTCGCTATACCAAGAAGGGGCCGGTATTTACCGGGCCAATGGATGCACTATCGGGTATGGGCGCTGGTTATGGGCCTATGGGTGGTGGCTATGGTGCGCCTCAGTACCAGCAACAGCAGCGCAGAAAGCAGAGCCTGGCCGGAATGGCTTTCCGTGGCGCATGGCAGCATTTTAAGAAGGGCAAGGCTGGTCCGGCAGGCGACGATGAAGCTTATCTGGCTTCGTTTGGTGCTACTTCTAAGACCAGGCCGCAGCGCAGGTATGGGTCTAATATTTATGGCGAAGAGCGTCCTTATCAGGAGAATCCTTGTCCTAAGTGCAGGAATCCTATAAGGGCCAATCGCGGTGTTATTAGGGGCAGTTGCCCTCATTGCGGGATATTGCTGCGGGTAAAGTGATTGACTGACTTGAACCCAGTTTTGAAATGGGGGCCAATAAAAGATAGGCCCAATGTCGCCGGGCGCGCATTGTATCCCTCCGCTTTTTCCCATCCGCGGCTACAGGAATTGGGTCTACCGGAAAGTTTTATAGCTAGTGCTCGCCGCTGGGGCGGAGGCAGCATAGAAGTTGATCCTAAAGAAAGTTCTAGGTGGGCGGGCTATGCGCCTGAATCTAGAGAAGATGCCATTGCTGCTACACTTGCACACGAAATAGGCCACACTAAATTACCTTATATTGAGCCCGGAATTGAAGCGGAAATAGGAGCATGGGAATTTGCCCGAAAGGGTATGCCCGGGATTAGTCGCGAAAGAATAGAAGGCTCGCTAAAGTCTTACTCTGTGCCTACGCACCTTCTAAATAGATATAATAAGCTTATTGGTAGAAATCCTGGCTCGCGCTCGCGTCCTCCTCGTACATGGTTCGCCATGATGCGTACCAAGATTAAGGAGGAGTATCCGCGCAGAAGTGCAGCTAGTATAACAAGAATAGTAGCTGGTATCTGGTGGAGCTATCCCGATAAGACGCGAGTTGGTATATATAAGGAATATGAGATGAAAAAGAATCCGCTAATTGCACTAAAGTCCTGTCCGCGTTGCAAGGGCGACATGTTTTATGACGCTAAGGAGCGCGAGGTTGGATGCCTACAGTGTGGCCACTCAGAGCCAGCCGTGTATTATCCTGAAGGCAATAGGGGTGAAGGCTCAGTTATATTTTCTAGTAGGGAGAAAAGAAATCCACTTGGCTTTGCCGCCGGTTACCATAGCTGGCTTGAACCTAATCCGCATTGTCCAACCTGCAAGAATCCTATCCGCGTCGCTCGCGGAGTTATTGGCGGCAACTGTCCCTACTGTAGAAGCAGAATTACTTTGAAGGGCAGGAGCAATCCTGTCAACCGCAAGAAGCTTTCAGCCATGTTGCGTAGAGGCTTTATACCGTGAAACCTGTAAGGCGCCGTAGGAATCCATTGCTTCAGTGGCATCCGGAGTCCACAATAATGGCAGATTCCTATAATTACCATGAGCCAGCCTGGATTGAAAACCGCAGACGCGGCGAGAGATTTAGGCAGATTCCGGGCGGAGTTATACACGCCGGCAACCTTCCGCTTACAATAAGGGGTTCTCATTCGCCAATTACTCCAATAGACGCCCTGTCGCATGAATTGGGACACTTTCGACTTGGCCACAAAGAGTCTCCAGACCAACACAGGGCCCATAGGGTTATAAGTGATGAAATAGCCGCGTGGATGGATGCCAAGCGCCTTAATAGGTCCTTAGATACTAGGGCCGCTGCTTCTGCTGTAGGCACCTATATAAAGTATCACAAAGGCGATCTTAGCCCTGGTGAATTTTCCGACATTGTGCGCAAAAGGCAGGCGCTTGTGGAAATGGAAAATCCTATTAAATCATCTACCAAAGACAGAAACATCATTCGACGTGCGTTAATAAAAGAGTATGATGCGATCAATGACTATGATGCTGCTGCTGAAGCCCTCCGCTCGCCTGGTAGTGTCTCAGTAGTGAAGCACATCAATGCTGAGGAAAAAGAACATGTTGAGGAGCTAACCAAAGTTCTTAAGCAGATAAAGGGGAATCCTATGAACTATTTTGGGCAGTGGTCAACCTATATGGGATTTTCAATATTCGGGCCTGACAAGTTTGGCACATATCAGATATATAGACCAGGAAATACCTGGGGCAAGCCAGATATGCTATATAGGTCCCTGTTTGAAGCTAAGAAGTCTATTTACCATGAGGTACAAGCTATGACCAGACGAAAGAGTAATCCGCAATACCAACATCATACCAACTATAAGGGCTTCGAGATACAGCGCGTCACCGGCGACTGGCAGGGCATGAGGTATCCCGGAAGCTACGGCATGAATATGGTAACCTATAGAATCCTTGACCCCAGTGGCCGCTCGCTAGAAGGACTCTTTGAGAGTGCGGTAAAGGCTAAGATGCAGATAGACTGGCTGACTAGGAGCATACCTGATTCAGTTTGGGAGAAGGTATCTGGGTCTGGCGTTAGGAAAAAGAAGAAATGAAGTGGAATCCTTTCATAAAATATACCCAAGAGTCGGGAAGTTCTCAAATTTCACCTTATCCTGGATTAATAAAATATGGCGAGAGAATGGGCATTGATCCTCGCTTTCTAGGGGGAGGATTAATAGAATGGGGATTCAGGGGTAAAACTCATCGCCCTGAGTCACTTTGGCATGAAATTGGCCACTGGAAAAGCGGCCATAACGTAGAAGTTAACAGGAAGAAGTCCGTCCTGGAAAGAGAAGTAGAGGCGTGGGAATATGCCAAGGCGCGCCAACCTAATATAGACCCTAGTATATGGGAAGGCACACTTGATACACATGTCTCTGCATATCCGGAACAGTTAACTCCTGATTTGAGAAGGCGAATAGCTGCCCTGAAAAGGAATCCGATACTAAAATTTGGCCCACCTAAAGGCGTTTGGTCTACCGGCAGCTATCATTCGCCCGGAGAATCATCGGTTTTTACAAAGCCCAGGTATGGCAAATATAAGGGTGAACCTACGCAAGTAGTTACGCAAGATGAAATTAATATTGACCCCAGCCAGGTTATTGGCGGTATACGCGGAGACCCTGCGGATTTACTCTCACACGAGATTGCACATTGGAAGCTAAAGCATTCCCCTTGGTCTCCTAAGAAGCTGGAGCAAGAAGTAGAAGCTTGGGAACTTGCCGTGGGCAGCCACCCCGGCATTGATAAGAAACTCGTACACGCGGCGTTGAATAGTTATGTCAAGAACAGGCCGGACGAAATGACGCCAGAATTAAACAGTCGCATTAGAAGGCTTGTATATAATCCTATGAGAAGGAAACTATCGTGTAGAGATAAAGTCTATCTCCATGTCAGGCACATATCTGATCGAAACAGGCAGATGTGGAGTGAGGAGTATGGCATTCCCAAGCGTAATATTAAGACAGTTGACGAAGTATGTCCGCAATGGGAAAAGAGCGGCCAGTCGATTATCAATAGATTGGCCAAAGAGGCCGGCGTCACCGCACCAAGGCTTCATGTCAGAGAC
>JAUYHA010000025.1 GCA_030690265.1 Dehalococcoidales bacterium
CTGTAAAAGCCTTCTTTATTAAAAGCAAAGGCGGTTTCAGGCGATTCATAATTGACCAGTTCCAGTAAATTGTTTTTGAGGAACACCTTGACCCCAGCCTTGTCCGCCGCTTCTACAATCTCTCTCACCCACTCTATCTTCGGGGTAGTGGCTTTCTTGACCGGTGTTTGTTGCCCGATGATTACCCACTGTATTTCGGACAAGTCATAAGCATATTTAGCCACGACTTCCTCTAATAAAGGTTCGTAGCTAATGTATTTCACCTTTGCCTGTATTCCAGACAGACAAGCTATCGCTCCATTATGCATTGCTTGGCTAGTAGCCGACACCCCAACGAAGCAGTTATCAGAGAAGGGCGACCAGGCAGGCAAGTTCCAGGGCGCCTTCGTCAGAAAGAGGAATTGATGCTGAGGACACAGCTCTACGGTCTCAATTACCAACTCCCGCAAGGTGGCCCCGCGGTGAATCTTCTCTCGAGGCGCCTCCGGGAAATGAGACACCAACCCTACTTCAGCCGGCGGATAGACAACTTGCTCGGGATTGACCCAGTCACCGAACAGGTCACCCATAAAATTGACCAGTATCACTGACGGCTTCTTGACTGAGAGCGGTGCCAGCAAGAGCTCCAGTACCAGGTGAGGCTTGTGAAAGTCCCGGCGCTGGCGCTTGGACATCCCCTCGGCCCAGCATTTCGGCACCGGGCATATTCCCTGGGGCTTATGAAGACAGCCCGGGTAAAAATTCCAGCCCAGGTCGCCGTATTCTATACCAGTCCTACTAAGCCTCTTTATCATTCTATCCCCCTCCTTTCCTTGACGCTTTTTATTTTACCGATAGGCACTTGATAGTTCATTTTACCACTTTTCAGTTTCGATGCCAAATCAATCGTGCCTAAACTTAATAGAATAGCCCAACGATTAAGCGGGTGCTGATTCTAAATGTGTATTATTAAGTGGGCTATCCGGTAGAATGTGCGTTCATCAATGAGCTATGATTGTAACCACATTAACATCTCTCCAAGCCTGGCATACAGGGCACCAA
>JAUYHA010000029.1 GCA_030690265.1 Dehalococcoidales bacterium
ATAATCATTAATCTCCCGGAGCATTTTTAGCATCCAGTTAACGCCCTTAACACTCACCTTATAGGCAGAACGGTCTACTATCTCAATCAGTTCCTCATTAGTTAGTTGTTGGATATAGTCCGAAATAGCCTGAGGGCTAACACCTAGTTTTGCCGCAATGTCCTTTTGGTGAATATTTTGTCTCGAGGCAGCGATTTCAAGCATTATCTGGAATCTGGTGGCAGAGTTCTTGTTTTGCAGTAATTCAACCATAAGTTTTTGACCCCGGTAGGGATTGGCATCTACTAACTCGAAGTAACAACAGTTGTAGATACCGCTTTATTATAACATGCCTGACTCCGATTAAGGTATTGCATGTGGTGTACACGGGTTAAGTAATGCACGATTTTAGACTCAAGTCACTCTCTCGTATCTTCTAATTTTTTGAACGCGTCTTCGCTTTGATGAAGGGAGCGCTAAAGTAGATTCTTGAAATATCACATGAGTGATTGTTACCGCGTGTTATGACGAAATAGTTTGGTTCTAGTTTACTTCGGAAACAAAAAAGCCCGTCCGACGGACGGGCTTTTCGTCTCACATCTCAGTCAACTATTCGCGTTATGGTCCCTTGTAATCGATGTTGCTGAACAAAGGCGCGGTGGGTCTGGTAATCTTGAACGGGGCCATGCTTTTCAAAGGACCACCGCTACTGGCGGCGTGACAACCGTTACATCCTGCAATAGCAGTGTCGTAGGCCTTTTCGAACTCCGCCTTGTCCTTGGCCTCGATCGCCTTGATCAATGCCGGCAGAGCGGACTCGGCCCAGGGTTTCAAAGTGTCTATTCGCTTCGCCCTCGTCACATAGACGGCTTTGCTTGCCTCTTCGGACCTATAGGCCTCAAAACGGGCCAGGTCCCAGTTACCAGCTTGGGCGCCAAACCACATGTTGTTGAAATAGATGGTCAACTCGACCATCCGCGGTGCTGTACCTGGCTGTATAGTCCAAAGCGGGAGCTTGCCATCATAGGTTGTAAATTTTGCATCAATGGCTTTCGTGACATCTTCCTGGGTAACTGCGGGTACAGTTGGAGTTGCCGGTGTTTGACTCCCTGTGCAGGCTGAGACAAGCACAGCAATACCAAGCAGCACTACTACCATGGCGGTTACCATAACGAGTTTCTTCAAATCTTGTCCTCTCCTTTCTTCGCTAATTCCTAACAGTATCTGGAAAATTCTAGCACGAAGCAACGGTTGATACATCGCCTCTTTGCCCTATTTTGAAGGCGCATAATGCCCTATTCGGCATAGCGTGTTTCGAGTGGAGCGGCCAGTGGAAGGAAGCTGCCTAGCTGGATTTGTCCAGTATCCCCCGGCGTACGGCGAAGAGGATGAGTTCCGCCTTGGAATGAAGATTCAACTTGTTCATAATATGGTCTTGGTGACGGCGCACAGTATGGGGGCTAATAATGAGGGTCTCGGCTATTTCCTTCGTGGTGTGTCCTTCAGCGATGAGGCGTAGGACCTCCTGTTCTCGAGCGGAGAGGTCATTTGACCCAACTGACTTCGCTCCGTCGCTTTGCGACAGGCGAACATAATCGGCTACCAGCTTAGGCATCAGACTGGGAGCAACATAGATGCTGCCGCCTGCGACAATCTGTATCGCTTCCACTAGCTCGTCTAAGTCGGCACCCTTCAGGACGTACCCGGAGGCACCAGCCTGCAGGGCCCTAAAGAAGTAGTCCTCACGGTCATGTACAGTGAGAATGAGCACTATCACACTGGGAAAATCAAGGCGGATAGCCTCGGTAGCCCTCAAGCCGTCCATGCCTGGCATGCCGATATCCATCAAGAGCACATCCGGGGTGACGCGAGCCATCAATTCCAGTGCTTCTTGAGCAGTACTGGCCTGCCCGACTACCTCGAATCCCTCAATATCGGCCAAGGCCCTGGCAATCGCCTGGCGTATCATGGCGTGGTCATCCGCTAAGACAATTCGAACTATGCTCCGCCTCCTTGGTTCAGGGGGACCTTTACCTCGATTATCGTGCCCCTTCCCGGTGTTGACGATATTTCCATATTGCCTCCGATGAGGCGCACCCTTTCCTCCATACCCTGTAAGCCTAATCCAGAGGTTTGAGGCCCGCTTTCTTTGCGGTTGGGAACAAAGCCTTCTCCGTCATCCCACACACGCATGTGTAAGGTGGAGTCTCGCTGCTCCAGCAGTATGCCTGCATGCCGTGCCTGGGAGTGACGCTCGATGTTAACGATTGCCTCCTGAGCAACCCGAAATAGGGCCACTTCCACAGTGCCAGGTAGACGCCGCGAAGGTAAGGAACTCTGGATGGTCACCCCCATCCCCTTGCGCTCAAGGTGCGTCTCGACACACCAGCGGATGGCTGCCTCTAACCCCATGTCGTCCAGCACGCTCGGGCGCAGGTCGTAGATAAGACGACGGGTCTCTGCCAATAGGTGGCGAACCATGTCCCGAGCTTGCTCTATCTCTCCCTTGACCTCAGACGAGGCGGGCCCCGAAAGCCAGGCTATCCGGTCCAGCATTACTAAGAGGGCTCCCAGAGCCTGACTCTGCTCATCATGAATCTCCCGAGCGAGCCGTTGCCGCTCTCCCTCCTGAGCACCGATGACCTTACCTAAGAGCTCACTGAGTCTTTGTGTGCGCTCTGCTACCCTCTGTTCCAACTCTGACTTAGCCCGCTCTATATCATTCAGGAGTTTCTTTAGCTGACGCCGCATCGTCTCAGCATCGTTAGCCAAATCGCCAATCTCATCCTGGGCAATCACCCTGATGGGGTCATCCAAGTTGCCTGAGGCAATAGCTCTGGTGGCGGCACGAAGTTGCTCCACAGGCCGGACCACTCGTCGGGTTGTGAACCACGCCACCCCGAGCATGAGAGGAATACTGATGATGCCCGCTATCAGCATTTCATTTCGGAGCCGACGGGGGATAGCTAAGGCGATATCGGCTGGCTGCTCGAGCGTGAGGTAAAAGGGGCCATTCGGTAAGGGAGTCATGGCGGTAACGTGGTCGCCTCCCGGAGCGCCTTCGGACATCCGGTGGATCTCCACGCCGCCCGATCGCGCTTTCACATATGGTATCAGAATATCGTAGTGGGGGCTCTTCTGCCCGACCTGCTCTGGCTCAGAAGCGGATACGACGGTGCCACCATTAACTTCTACTATTTCCATGGAATAGCCCACTCCCCCTCCGGGGATGACCGGTAGGATGCCTCTCACCCCCACCGTCTCCGCAACTACTATTAAGGATCGTCCATCTTCTGAGGCGTCCGATATGGGCAGTGCAACTGTGGCAAAACGGTCCGCCGCGCCGACGGCATTTTGGGGATAGAGAACAAGAGGCCGGTTCTGAGCTATGGCTAACTGGATTTCGTTAGGGCTGAGAGGCGTTGCTTCACCAGCACTGGTTGGCGACCTGGTTATCAGGTGCCCTTGTTCGTCCCGAAGGCTGACAGAGACAACACGGAAGAACTGACTTGCGGCGTGCGCCTTTATCGACTGGTAGAGGCTGTCTGCAGCCAACTGGAAATCGTCGCCGGACGTTTTGAAGTTCTCCATTGCCATCCTCAGGTCTGAGGCCAGGTATTCGAAGTCCTCTCCCACATCGTGAGCTAGGCCCTGGGCAAGCGCAATGCGCTCGCGGTACACCTGACCACTGGCCTCGCGGACAGCAAGCATGTTGAAATAGACCAAACCACCAAAAAGTAGCACCAGCCCCGCAGTGACATAAGTCATAATGCGGACCTGGAGACCCAGACGATTCCACATGGACATCAATCTTGCCACTTCCAAATTTTACCACGACCAATAGGTTAATGCACCTTTGTTTTGCCCGCTCGTTTTGAGGGACATCCCCTTAGCAGGATGGCAGAGGGGTATTGCGGCCGGTCTGGCTTCGGGCGTGGACAGAGGGTAGATGCAAATGAACCACCGTCAAGCAGCGGTTGGTTAAAGAATTCTTCGGCAATGCCAGTACCAGCGTCCCTTTCGGGATGCTTTTTCATTTGTTTTGTTTTTGTCCCGTCCCCAGGGATTACCTACATAATCGTGCTAGTTCTTGAAATTTTACCTTATGACTAATTGTTAAATAATGAAGCTAAGCACTTTAACAAAAACCGAATAGGCAATCTCAAAAATATGAGGATAAATTGCCGAATAACTTTGAGACTGATTAGGCGAGCCACCACACTCACCACAAGGCTCACCGAAACGCCTTAACGGAGTCGGTCATATAGAATGTAGTTCAACCTAGTGTTAGGGTGGCTGTGTTCAATA
>JAUYHA010000035.1 GCA_030690265.1 Dehalococcoidales bacterium
AGTTATGCCAGCGCTTCTGCATTATGGGGGGCCGGGCTGTCTAATTGCGGTTCAACTAACAAATTACAATGGGGAAGCGGGACCTTTACCTGTGTGGCTGACCAGTTAGGCGGAGGAGGAGCGGCTAATATACAGATAAGAGAGTTGGACGGAGACAGTGTCTCTCCTGTGGCCACTATTACCTTCCACGCAGACCACTTTACTGTTACCGCTTCTGCCGGCTCCGCCACTGATGCCGTGATAGCTCTAGACTGGACTAACGGCCCCGCCTCCCGAACCGCAGACCAGACAATTACAGGATTCTGGGTATTTGATAACTCTGCCTCCATATCAGGCAACCTTGAAGTAGAAGGTACGGCTTCGGTATCGGGAGCGGTTACATTAAACGGAGCCTTAACCTCATATGGAAACAACACCTTTAACGGAACCAATACCTTTAATGCCAGGACTGACTTTGGGGCTAATGCCTCATCTACAGCTGACTTTGAGATAGTAGGGGGATTTGCTTCATCTTCCTTCCTCTACGGTTCAGCCCTCTCTACATGTACTGCCTCCCAGAAACTGCAATGGGGTTCGGGTGTATTCAGTTGTGTGACTGACCAGACTGGAACTTCAAAAGGCACCTCGGTAAGAGAAGGAACTTCAGGTGCATTTACCCATATAGGCTCTCTATCCTTTGCCGCCAGCTCGTTTAATGTATCCACTACTGCCTCTGAATCGGTAATATATATAGACTATGCTAATGGCCCTGCTTCAAGGTCTATTGACCAGACAATCTCAGGTCTATGGACATTTACAGGAGGAGTAACGGTATCTTCTCCGTTTGAAGTCTCAAATACAGCCTCCATATCTCAATTAACCCTGGGTAATGTATTAGCCACTACATATGGAGGTACAGGTTCGGGTTCATTGAATAACTTAATAACCTTAGGCACCCATACTACAGGAAACTATGTAGCCACCATAGCTGATTCAGGTAACTCTACTATTACTGTAAACAACTCAGGTTCTGAAACAGCAGGAGTTACCTTAGATGTAATAGATGTTAATTGCACGGGATGTTTGGGAACTACTGAAATAGCGGGACTGGATATATCTGCCGATACTAACCTAGTAGGAGGCACTGACCTTACCCTAGATGATGATACTCTAAATCTTGATTCAACCTTAACCCAGAACTTTACCTTTAGCGCTACGGGTACTGCCATAAATGTCAGCAACCATGCCTTATTCAGCTATGCCTCGGTATCTAATAACTTTGAGGTTGGCGGTACGGCTTCAATATCAGGCCAGGCTACCTTTGGTTCTAACGCTTCAATCTCCGGCAATCTTGAGATAGGTGCTAACGGCTTCGTTATCCGCTCAGCCGGTGTATCTTCATCTCTGGCCTTTGAGACTACATCCTATGCGAGTGCTTCTGCATTGTGGGGAGCAGGGTTATCTAATTGCGGTTCAACTAACAAATTACAATGGGATGCGGGAACATTTACTTGTGTGGAAGACCAACAGGGAGGTGGCGGCGGAGGGGGTTCTGCTATCCATGTTAGAGAGTTCGGAGTATTTGAAGACACTTCAGTAGCCACAGTATCTTTCTATGCCCCTCATTTTAATGTAACGGCCTCTGGCTCTGCCGATGTAGCTGTCAAGCTAGACTGGACTAATGGCCCTGCTTCCCGTGGAGCAGATGAAATAATTACAGGGTTCTGGCAGTTTAATAACAACGTATCCATATCAGGTAATCTTGAAATAATCAGCAACAGTGCCAGGGCATTTGTGGTAAGCGATGGCGGAGGAACAAATGATACCGTATTTTCTATAGACACTACAGCTACGGCTAGCCAGGCGGGCGTGGAAATCACCGCCGGCCCATCCCAGACCGGTAACCTACTTGCCATTAGAAACAATAGCGAGGTTAATCTGGCCAGATTCAGCGCATCCGGAGGATTAGTAATTAATATCGCCTCCACTTCAGCTCTGCACATTCAAGACGGTTCAGCTAACTCAAGATTTATAGTTGATTCTACAAATGGCAGGGTAGGCATAGGAACTCAAACCCCATCCACCCTCCTTGAAGTCCAAGGCACAGCCTCTGCTTCATATGGCCAGTTTGCTAATACTATACAGGTGGGCACAGGAGGATTAGCTACAGAGTCATATAACAGATTTGCTTTGGCTGATACTGAAGCCACCAATACTACAATAATAGATGCCGCCAATGACGTATTCATATCCGGAGGATTAGAAGTAGACGACAAGGCATTTTTTGATGCCACGGCTTCTGTCTCGGGCAACTTTGAAGTCGGTGCTAACGGCTTCGTTATCCGCTCAGCCGGTGTATCTTCGTCTCTGCCTTTTGAAACTACAAGTTATGCCAGCGCTTCTGCATTATGGGGGGCCGGGCTGTCTAATTGCGGTTCAACTAACAAATTACAATGGGGAAGCGGGACCTTTACCTGTGTGGCTGACCAGTTAGGCGGAGGAGGAGCGGCTAATATACAGATAAGA
>JAUYHA010000074.1 GCA_030690265.1 Dehalococcoidales bacterium
GCCAGTTTTCCCGGCTACTACTCTATTGATAACGGACCTCCGGGAGAAATTTATAATCCTGCCCAGGGTGAAGTTTATCAGGCTTCGGTTTGGGTCAAAGGTGTTGGGAGCGGGATAGGTAAACAAGCCAGATTGACTATCAGGGTCTGGGATCTTCCTCTTGATATTCAATATGAAACTTCCGGCTCCGGGATTATTATGACATCTAACTGGCAACAGCTTACAGCTACCCATACAGTAGCCAATCCCGGTATGACTGATCTGGATATTTATGCATTACAGGATGGTGGAGCTGTAGTAGGTGATGCTTTTTTAGTTGATGACTTTTTCCTGTCTGTCTCCGGAGCTGGTCCAACTCCGACTCCCGCTCCTACTCCTACTCCTATTCCTACTTCTACCCCCGCTCCTACTTCCACTCCTGTAGGGTCGCGTGATCCGCTGAAGTGGCCTTTTGCGAGTAACAGCATCTGGAATATGCCGATCGGCAGCGGGGCAGTTTATGTTCCTGCAAACTTAAATCCTAATCCCGGTGGTATGCTCGGTGATCTTATACATTATGACCCAAACGGGTCCCCATGGAAGGCTGCTATGCCTTCACTTGATGAAGAAATCATTGTCTTAAAACCCACTGCGCCGCTCACTGATGTCTATGATGTCGGAGATAAAGGCTGGACTGGCAGAGGCGAAGACCGTTGTCCGGCAACAGGAGGGTTACAAGGGCAAGTGAGGATGCCATCGGATTTCATAGTTCCTGGCAGCGGCGGAAACAACGCCGCAACATTCCTTAAAGCCGATAACCGGACACTTCAACAAACCCAGCCGTTTACCCGTTGTACTGCCCCGGGGTATGCAACTTCAGGGGGAATATCTGAAGTTGACATCTACGGAGACGGGAGACCGGGAGCGCATGGCGGCAGCGGCCTGTCTGGTTTCGGCGGCGACATCCGTCTGGGCGAACTCCGTCCGGGACAGGTTGGTATGAACCATGTCTTGAAGGTGAATGTCTACGCGCACGAAGCACTTTATAAGTGCTCTGACCAGGATGGCAGAACAACCCCCGGCAATGCTACTGATGATTGTTTTAGATGGCCCGCCTATTGGGGTGACGGTTATTCGGTAGGGTGGTATGGTACTGCCTCTAATGACCCGGAGGGATATGGTGTCTTTCCTGATAACTTTAATACTGCCATGAAAATGGGCTCACTGCTTGCTATTCCGGCTACTGGTCCATATGCGATAAATATTGATAGTCTTGGTCTTGAAACAGTGCCGGCAAGGCAGCTCGCCTGGACGCTACAAAATTACGGCGCTTACATTGTTGATGATACACTTGGTCCATCCTTTGCGCTCAATACTGAAAATGGAGCCGATGGATCGAAACAAGATGAATTTTGGAACGATTGGGGCCTTCAATTAGATCCAGGTTGGGGGTGGAGGAATACCCCTTGGCAAAGAGACATGCAACGATTAGTAGCGGCGCTTTATGTCGTTAACAACAACAGCCCGACCAGTATCGGTGGGGGAGGTATTCCGCGCCAGCCGCTTGCTCCGGCCTTCGGTTCCGGTGATCCTACCCCTACGCCTACCCCCATTCCTACTCCAACCCCCATTTCTTCTCCAACTCCAATTCCGATTCCTTCCGGCAATCTCCTTTCCAACCCGGGCTTTGAGACCGGCAGTACTTCACCTTGGATTGGCTGGCAGGCCGACGCTTCCCTGTCAAGCATTGCCAGATCCGGCGGATACGGAGGAAAGGCTGCTTTCACAACCGGAACGTATGGCGATGTCTACACCATTGGTCAGGATCCTGTGAGTACAAATGCCACGGCAGGACAAACCTATTACGCCACTGCCTGGGTTAGAGGCGAAGGTAGCTCTATCGGAAAAACCAGTCAAGTAACCATCCGCGAAAGAGGCAGTACCCAGACATGGGAAATCTCCAGTGATGCCGGTTTCAAACTGTCCAGCTCTTGGCAGCAAATATCCGTCAACCGCACCATGGCTGAGAGCGGATCCATCCTTGATGTCTATATCGGCCAGAGCAGCGCGGT
>JAUYHA010000086.1 GCA_030690265.1 Dehalococcoidales bacterium
TCTGGGAACTAAATCAGGACGCAAAAAGTTCGATATGGTTCCTGAGTCCCCAGCCAGCCAGGATTCGAACTTCTAGGTGTCTATATACTGAACGTCAATTCAAAGGTTATGGTTCTGCGTATTGTACAGTACCGCCCACCATAATTTGAAGCTAATATAGCCCTTATGTAGTAATTAACATAAGGGCTATATTATTGAATGGCACTAATTTGGCACTAATCAACTTTGACTTTCGGTAAAACAATATCATCAAACTTATTAGCGGCGGCTTGCTGAAGTCCAGGTGCTATATGGCTGTATAAGTCGAGAGTTATTTGAATAGAACCGTGGCCCAGTCTCTCCTGAACAATCTTGGGGTGTACACCCTGTTTCAGCAATAGTGAGGCGTGAGTATGGCGCGCATCGTGCAGACGTATCCCGCGTAAACCGCACCGTCTTACTAGCTTTATCCACGCATGAGTGACACTATTCGGTAATAATGGTGAACCATCGTAGTGGCCGAATATGAGGTCATTATCGAGTGGTGGAGCATAACCTAGAGACTGTCTTAATTCAGTTTGTTTGGCCTTATGTTCTCTCAACGTGATAACAGTGCTTGGCGACAAAGCAATTGATCGTTTGCTCTTAGCTGTTTTAGGTTCCCGGAAACTGATGCGGTTCTCCGGAGCTGCACCGCCGATATATTGCATACTTCGAGTAACGGATAGCTGGCATAGTTCCAGGTCAACGTCAGACCATCTAAGAGCTAACAACTCGGCACGCCTCATGCCTGTGAAGAGGCTCGTATAGAACAGGGCATAATAAGGGGTATTTCTCGTGTACTCAAGGAATATATGTAAATCTGTTTCAGACATCACACGCATTTCACGGTTCTGAATCTTAGGGGTATCGACAGACTCGGTGATATTCCTAACCAGTAGACCGGACTTTACCGCATTCTTCAAGGCTTTATGCAATGTAACGTGGATAAGCTGGACAGTTCGATTACTTAGACCAGCTGATACCTTTTCCGCATACAAACGCTGTAAATGTTGTGGCCTTAAATCTACAAGTGGTATATGCCCCAAGGTGGGTAATACATGCTTTTCGCAGATATACGAGTACAGCTCTTGAGTCCTGGGAGATAGATTCGGACCGCAATAATCCAGCAACCACGACTTCAGATATTCGCCAAGTATAGTCTTACCGGGTTTGACGAATATTCCTTTGTCCAGCTCGGTTAGTAGTTGCCGGAGCCTTTTTTGTGCCTCTGTACGATTCCCATGAAACGTCTCATAATAGCTTTCGTATTTGCCAGTCTGCGGGTTTTTGCCGAGTGATACTTTAAGCCTTATACTACCGTTTCGCTCGATGATACAGCCTTTCATTTTAGCTACCCTCCTTGTTCTGATCTAATTTTGTTCTCTTATTGGTTCCCCATAAATCTTCCCACCACATGTTGTATTCAGGGATTGAGGAATTGATTACGTTAATCGTCTCTTCCGACTCTTCTGTTATGTCTTTCCGTAATTGCATAAAGGTGCCAACCCTCTTCTGATAAGTAGCTCCCCATCCTGTTTCATCACGGCCATGGTCACGACAGAACAGCAGAGTATGGTATGCTCTGAGATATTGAGGAGACATATCCGGGTCACCTAGAGAATGCTTGAGAACTCTTGATTCCAAGATCAAGATATTATGCTTTAACGAAGGCAATGTCCACTCCTCCTGGATTCTCGCCCTCTGGCTTTCGATTAAGTCGCGTCGTTTTCCTAACAAACCGTGAGCTTGATCACTTAATTTTTCATCGGAATATTCCCGTATCACGGAGGAATCATTATCTACAATTGCAATGTCCAAATCTGAGTAATCCGGTTCTTGTATCCCGGCGATATCGTCAACCTTTTCTATTTCAGCATAAATCTGAGCCCAGGTGGCCAGCACGTTAGATATGAAAAACGACCTAAGGTCCGGATTATTCTCAATTTCTAGTGAAGGTTTGAAATGTGTCCTGAATCCGAAAAGCCGGGTAAACCATTTAACCTCTCGGACGCTCAGAGGCTTTGACAGAAATTGTTTTCGGTGGTGCTGCGCATTAATAATCCACGGTATTAAGTCCGGGTCCAGCGATTCACTATTTAATAACGCTGTATTCCATGGTTTATCTACAGGATTTTGAACCCGGGCATTACCCCTAATTTCTCTGACAAGCTCCTCATAACTACGTAACGAGGGATTGTTACTTTCATCCAAAGTTAGTATCCTGGCGGTCTCAGTGCGGTACCATCTGCTTGGGTGTTTCTTTTTGTTTTCCCAGTCCTTTTCCTGGTCTACCAGCCGGGAGACAGCCCTCTTGATCTCCTCCGTAACTTTAGATCGACCTTCCCTATAAATCGATTTTGGCATATTAATAATCCTCCTGCGTTTACGTTAATTTCACACTTAATATATTTATTTACTTAATGTGATACGCACTGTTTGACCAATGAACTATAGTAACATATTATGACTTAAAAGTAAATAGAAACTAGCAATAATTCTTGGAGGTTTTTCAATATATGGAAAAGGAAAGAAAAGTCCTTACAGTCGATGAGGTGGCCGAAAGACTCGGCATTTGCACCCAACTAGTCAGACGCCAAATAAAGAAAGGCATAATTCCTTGTGTCAAAGTAGGTGACCGTTACCTTATCCCCATCGTTGCCTTCGAACGGTGGCTCGCTGAGTGCAACCAGGGTACACCCGGAGAAACCGATGGAAAGGCAGGTTAATCGATGCCTATCGATGTTGGAGTTGTTGCTGCCTCAAACGTAGTTGAAAGAGATGCTGACTCACGGCTATCGCCACATCATCTCGATCACCTGAAACAATCAGCGATATCGTTGGAATTGATAGGCAGGCGTTGTTATCAGACTATTGTGGAGTGGAAGCAACTGGAAGCTCTCGGGTTTACGAAACAGCAGTGCCGGGTACCGGGAATCCTGATTCCTCTCTGGGGAGTTGAAGGCACCGGTGTTGTAGGCTACCAGTTTCGACCAGATAGTCCAAGACTCAATAACCGCGGTAAACCGATTAAATACGAAACGCCCAAGGGCGCAACCAATCGATTGGACTGCCCGCCAGTGTGCCAGAAACTCCTGGCTGATCCCAAGATACCCTTGTGGATTACTGAGGGAGTGAAGAAGGGAGATGCTTTGGCCTCGCTGGGAGAGTGCGTTATCGACCTGACCGGCATCTGGAACTGGAGAGCCAAGAACGCTTCTGGCGGCATAACGGTGTCTTCAGATTTCGACAGTATCGCTTTGAATAACCGGCTGGTATATCTTGCTCCCGATTCGGATAACGCCACCAACCCCAGTGTCTCCCAGGCTGTCAGAAGACTTACGGAGTTTCTCAAACGAAAGAAAGCCAATGTCTCTATTGTGCTTCTACCGTCGGGAAATAATGGCAGTAAGACCGGTGTAGATGACTTCCTTGCCGTTGGCCATACCTTGACGGAATTAAAGGCACTGGCAGTGCCGGCAGAAGAAGCTGTTATAGCGGATGAACAGGAGGAGTTAGAGAGAAACTACGTATACGCCAACAACCGGCTCTATCTTGAGGTTAGATACTACCATGGAAGCTACGGCTTTGCATATCTGGATGACCAGCACAAAGTCAAAATTGCTGCGGAGCTTTCACTGTCCGGGCAAACAGTAAAGCCGCGTCTTTTACCCAGGATAGAGGGCAAGGAAATCGATATCGTCGGCTTGCCTGATGAAGGGATATCTACGGCCCGTCTGCTTGGTGCTGATGAACTATATATCAAGATAAGAGAGCACCTTGCATGCTATATCGATTTACCGGAGCTGGACCTTGAGCTCTGCGTCTATTACATCCTGTTCACCTGGTTCTACACCAAGGTCAAGACTCTCGGCTACCTCAGGTTTTTAGCGGACACAGGTAAGGGTAAGAGCCGTACCCAGAAAGTAATCGGTGACCTCTGTTTCTATCCCGTCTTCGCCAGTGGCGCCAGCAGCTTTAGCGGCATCGCCCGTCTTAATAACCGCTGGCGCGGCACGCTCATCATGGATGAGGCCGATACCAGCGGTGACAAGGAGTCTCAGTTCGTTAAATACTTAAACCTTGGCTTCGAGAGCGGTAAATACTACGTGCTGTCTGACAAGCAAAACCCCAGGCTTCAGGAGTTTTTTGACCCCTTCTCTCCGAAGATACTGGCCATGAGACAGCCGTTCAGTGATAACGCGACCGAAGCCAGGGTTCTTTCTATCTCTCCACACGAAACTACCAATCCCAGCATCCCCATCATTCTCCCTGACGATTACTACACCAAGATGCAGCGGCTCAGAAACGAGGTGGCGCTATTCACTCTGCACCACTTTAATACCGTCAAAGGCAGCAATATGGTGAACTTCAATGACCTGGATATAGAGCCCCGGCTCCGACAGCTGGCCATGCCGCTATCTATAGTCTGCCAGTTCTGGCCGAAAGGAGACAAACTATTCCGGGATTACCTGGTAAGGCGACAGAACGAGGTGAGGAAGGTCAGGTCACAGTCCTGGGAAGGCTCGCTGGTCAACCTGGTATACGGTATCGCTGCCGGCGACACTGACCTTGAGGACGAATTCACTGGCTATTACGATGCCGCCGGGCAGGTACGGGTGGTAACGCCCACGATGGTCGCCCGCCTGGTGAAAAGCTCACCCAAGCTGGTGACACAGACACTGACCAGTGTAGGCTTTGAGCTCGAATGGCGTTGGGTGGAACTCAACCGCGATGACAAATGCGTTAAGAAACGTGCCCGGGCTTATTGTATTGACGACCCTCAGACCTGGGCGGAAATAGTATCACGCTACTACTACTCTGACGACGGCGACCAGCCTCGCGAAATACCAGCTGCATTGAAATCAAATAAATTTCACCGTGTGCCAGGAACCGTGCCAAGTGTGCCATCTGTGCCGGAAACCCCGGGGAATAACAGTCATGGCACGGTTGGCACACTTGGCACACATTATTTCACACGGGATAAAAACAACGGCAATAAACCGACCTATTCCTGTGACGTCTGCGGGTCAAAGAACTGGTGGCGGCGGGACGGTACATGGCTCTGCGGGCGCTGCCACCCGGAACCCCAGGGAGAGGAATTATTGGTATGAACCGGGTACACTATTTACAGAATTTCGCAGGGACATGGTTTACAGATTAAGGTATAGATGGGAGGTGCACGTCTATGCCTTGGAAGGAGACATGTCCGATGAAACAGAGAGTAGCAATGATAGGTGACTGGATAAAAGATGAGTCTTCGATAGCTGAACTAAGCAGAATATATGGTGTCAGTCGGGTTACCATCTACAAATGGTTGGAACGTTTCGAAGCAGAGTGTCCTGCCGGTATTAGAGAGCATCCCAGAGCGCCACACCGGCATCTAAACGCAGTACCGGAGGAGATGGTAACAGTTATAGTAGCTGCAAGACTAAATCATCCTACCTGGGGGCCGAAGAAGATACAGAAGTTATTACAGGATCAATACCCGAATGAGGACTGGCCGTCACAGAGCACAATGACGGTGATATTCAGGCGTGAAGGACTGGGTAAACCACGGCGTACCAGGCATCTTGTCGAACCCTATACACAACCGTTTCTGGAGTGCGATAGTCCGAATAAGGTCTGGAGTGCTGATTTCAAAGGTCAGTTTCGGACAACAGACGGGAGAGTTTGTTATCCATTAACAATAACAGACAACTACAGCCGGTTTATCCTGCTGTGCCGGGGATTGGAGCACCCCAATCACAGAATGGTTATGCCATGGTTTGAGATGACATTTAGAAGATACGGACTACCGGAAGCAATACGAACCGATAATGGAGCGCCGTTTGCATCAACAGGGCTTAGAGGTCTATCTCGCCTTTCAGCATGGTTTATTAAACTCGGTATTCGACACGAAAGAATCGAAAAGGGACATCCTGAGCAAAATGGACGCCATGAGCGTATGCATAGGACGCTAAAAGAACAAGTAGTCAGAACCCCTCGGAATAGTCTATTGGTACAACAGAGAGCTTTTAACGAATTCGTCAATGAGTATAATTTCAGCCGCCCTCACGAAGCGCTTGATATGATGAAACCGGGAGATCTGTATGAGAAATCAAAGCAACCCTATAGCCGGAGAAAGACGACGATTAAATATAATCCTGAATTCTTTGTAAGAACAGTACGTCCTAACGGTGAAATTAAGTGGCGCGGGAAGATGATATATCTTTCACAAGCTTTAAGTGGAGAAAAAATAGGATTACTGCAGCTGCAAAATGAAAATGAGTGGGAGATACGGTACGGGTGTCTGAAGCTGGGAGTCCTGGATGATTACTCTTGTACCATAAAAGTGTAAACCATGTGCCTGTTATAAAGTGTAAATTATGTGCCAACTTGCACAATTCAAGCCGGACAGAATGGGGGTGGGTGACCCCTCCCCCTAATAAGATCCGGTGCATTATAGACCCCTTTGGGCAAGGTCAATAAAAGGTAACAGGCTCATAGATAGTATAGGTAGCATAGTATAGATAGCATAGGTTGAATTGATAAGAAAGGAGGGCAAATGAAGATCCTGACAGGTAAGCAGGTAGATAATAAGAGAGAAGCAGTCAGACTAGCTTTTCAGGCAGCCGGCGTAGACGATATAAGCGCCGATATCCTCGATATGTTTACTTCGCTCGCTAATATCGACACAGTCAGTGGTGAAGCGGATAAAATTATCGGCGCCGCTGTCAAAAACAGGTACGGCAGCAAAGTTACCTGGCGAGCAGACAGGTGGTTTGTTCCCATTCCGAAACTCTCCTACAGCAGCAAGGACATGCCTCAACTCGTAATTGAGGTCATAGTATATGTTATAGCGGTAGTAACAATAAAAACGCAGCAGGATTCCCGACATATGACGCTGGCGGGATCTGTCGGCAAACCACAGATTCTGACCATCCCGATGGTTTTTCTTCATGCTCTAGTTGAAAAGGACCAGGGACGATTCTCTATAGTAGCCAGAGATGTCGGTAACACCACCTGGGAAGTACCTGGAGCCAAGCCAGTCCGCCTTCCTAATGATTTTGTGAGCGAGCTTAACGAGATGCTGAAATATCAGTCGGTCGTATCATGGCTGAGGGAATTCGGGACTCAAGGCAAGAGTGTAGCACCGCTGGTGACGGGAAGCTTACTCGGCCTGGCATTTCAGGACTCAACCCAGCCTGTGCCGGTAAGCAGGGAAGTCGTGACCACAGACAACCTGGTAAGCGCTCTGGAAAGTATGGCTTATCGGCCGACGGAAGCCAAGGAGATGGTGAAACGTGTCGCACCTCGTTTGAGAGCCGATATGACACTCGAGGAAGCGATTCGAATAACATTACAGATGGGAAAAGGAGGAGATTAACCATGGACCACGAATTCACTGCCGAGGAGATAAAGGATGCTGCCAGGGTGGCCCGTATCTACTGCCCTGGTTTCAGCGAGGATGAGTTCGAAAGCCTAATGGAGCTTGAGAAACGTTTTGCCGATTCAGGCTACATTGAGGCGGTATTGGGATTGATTCGTTTAGAAGAAGAAAGGGGTGTATCCTGCGCTGAAGCTCTTGATGCCTGTGAGGAGCTAATTAAGGAAGAAGCGAAGCTCGAACGAGAGATACCTGAGCTTGAGAAAAGGGTTAAGAGCCTGGCAGCGCAAGTAAAGCAATCCACCGGGGAACACGAGCAGATGAAGAAGGATATCGCAAAGGCAGGCCAGGAGCTGGCGCTGATTAGGGCTGAGTGTACGACGGCCGAAAGAAAGCTGGAAGCCTTCAATAAGAAAATGGAGAAGGAGAAGCAGCGCATTGAAAAAGAAGTCGAAGATTGCTACCAGCAAGCTAACGTCACCAGGGAAGAGGTGGTTACTGCCGGCCGAATGAAGGCCGAAGTGGAAAGCCATGGCTTCACTCTCGAGCTTGTTCTCGACTTATCCAAGGACTTCGCCGGTCATAAGAACGCCAGGGAAAAGCTGGCTGAGGCACTGAAGGAGTATGGCTCACTTAACAAGTATCTGGATGACCTGGCGGACTGGGGTAACAAGGAGAGAGCAAAGGTTCTAGCAGAGATAACCAGCCTTGAATCAGAAAAAAAGACCCTGGCTGGGGAAAGTGGCAACATGAGGAACATCCTCTCGCAGCTGCAGGCTGACGTTGCCTACGAGGAAGAACTGAGGCGGTTCTATTCTCGCTACTGGCGTATGAGCGTGCTGATAGAGGAACTGATAAGCTGGGACAAAATATTCTTTGTGCTTTGTGACAATCCGTTCTTTAAAATCACCAGTGTCGCTGACCGTAAGGAGGGTAACGCCCACTTCTGGACAGACAAAGAGCCGGCAATGTGTCCTCAATGTGGTTACCGGAAGCTCGTATACGACGAGAAGATTTACAAGGCTCTCAACTGGCCGATAGGGGCTCCTTATGGATTGAAACCGGAGTAATAGAATGCCAGCGAACAAAAGAAAAAAGAAGGTAACCGAATATTCTCTGGACTGTAGTTGTGGGTCAAAAGCAGCCGTTTTTGAACTGGAGAAGGGGTATATGGCTCACTGTCCGAACTGCGGGGCAGTAACGTTTTTCGATAACCCACTGCTGTTACAGAGACTACGCTTCGGTGGTAAGCTGTGCCCGCATGAGCTGGAGAAGAAACCTTGCCGCGGCGGGCATACCACCTGGTGCCCAACCTGCCGGATAAGGAGCTTCATCTACGACAATTGAGGAATGGGTTCAGAGTCATCTAGCTGAAGGATTATTACTGCTTCTTCGGATGTCACAAGTTACTTCTTTGTTACCTGTTCGCCGAATAGTTTTCAGATTATCCGCGGATACTTTGTCACCAAGAGGGCAAGATATTGGAATTGGCTAACTACGTTAGCCGTGCGCTTGCTATATTCGTTCAGAACCGAAATGGTTGAACGCTGTCCGTTCGTGGTAGTCTATGGAAGCCATGAATACCCGAGTTAAGAAGATACTTCCCCCAATCATCCCATACATAACTATTGGCATTGGCCTGCTGGTCTTTCATAATGCATGGCTGGCTATTCTGGGTTATCACACAGGAATGGTTGCAGTCATCTCGTTGTCAAAGACAGGAATTGCCATGAAGCGAGCCTTTCAATGCAACAGGTATTGGATCCCATTCATTGCTGCATTGGCTGGGGCAGGTGGCGGGATACTTCTGTACATATTATGGCCTTTATTGTCGGTACCGGATGACATTAATTCATATATCCGAAGCATTGGATTAAATGAACGGACATGGCCAGTGTTCCTGGCATATTTCATCCTCATAAATCCTTTGATTGAAGAATACTATTGGAGAGGCTATCTTGCATCCGTTACTAAAGGAATAGTGGTGAATGATTTGCTGTTTTCGGGATATCACCTGATTGTTTTAGCAGGGCAAATGGAGACTATTTGGCTCATCGTAGTATTCTTCGGCCTGACTATCGGAGCCTGGTTCTGGAGGCAAATGAACAGGCTTAATGGAGGATTGCTGGCATCTACTATTTCTCATATAACGGCAGATATAGCAGTTATTCTGACGATTTATTTCATCTCCATGAATTAGGCTCCAGCATGTCACAACCTGAGTTTTTGTGACATATGCCCTGGTCGCTGGTTAACAACTCATCATTGTGGCCTACAGGATAGTCTCTAAGTGAGGATCAAGCGAATCGGGCCACTACTCTAGGTAGCCTCTCAGCTTACGACTGCGGCTGGGGTGGCGGAGCTTTCGTAGGCCCTTCGCTTCGATCTGACGAATACGCTCTCTGGTTACGTTGAATTCCAACCCCACCTCCTCGAGAGTCCGGCTGCGCCCATCCTCAAGACCGAATCTCAGGATGAGCACTCGCTGCTCACGAGGGGTGAGCTCGGACAGTACCTTGCCAATCTGTTCCTTGAGCAATTGTTTGGAGGCGGCATCAGCCGGCGGGATTGAGTTCCGGTCTTCGATAAAATCGCCCAGATGAGCATCTCCGTCCTCACCGACGGGTGACTCCAGAGAAACTGGGAATTGGGCCACCTTGACTATCTCTCTGACCTTTTCTGCCGTCAGTTCCATTTTCTTGCCGATTTCCTCAGAGGTTGGATCTCGCCCGTACTCCTGGGCCAAATTGCGTCTTACCCTCAGTAGTTGCCTTATGGAATCAACCATGTGGACCGGGACGCGGATAGTGCGCGCCTGGTCAGCAATGGCCCGGGTAATTCCCTGACGAATCCACCAGGTGGCATAGGTGCTGAATTTATAGCCCCGGTGGTGATCAAATTTCTCAACGGCTCTGATTAGTCCGATGTTCCCTTCCTGAATGAGGTCGAGTAGAGACATTCCCCGGCCGATATGTTTCTTGGCCACGCTGACTACCAGACGCAAGTTAGCTTCAACGAGATGCCTTCTTGCCTTTTCCGACTCCTGCTCAATATTATCCATGAATTCTTTGGTTTGCTTTTCATGCTCTTTCATCGAGTTAATAGAATCTTCCTGTGCCATCAGGCCTTCCAGGTCAGCCGCTGACACACGTCGATCAATAGTATCGAGGATTCCACCTGGCAGCAGATCGCAGTTCAAAGAGAGGTTTATGAGAAGATGCTCGGTTTCGTCTATCGATCTATCCAGCTTGTTAGCTATGTTCTGAACCATCTGCTGGTCTAGAACACCGTCGATACTCTCCCGCAATTTGGTCTCGGAGATGCTCTTTACGAAGCTGTTGGTGACGGGTAAGCCAAGCTGTTCCCGGAGTAGACGGACGATGGACGCCGCCCGCCCGATTTCCCTTCGTATAGTCGATACGATTTCTATTACTGAAGGGGGCTCTCCGTTTTCCTGTGGATGGTCTCCCGCTTAATCTGTCTGAGACGCTTGGCTACTTCTACCTTCTTGGCCAAATCTCTTTCATCGCGGGCAGTAAGGAGACTCACCTTACCAATTTCGTGAAGATATAGTCGGATGGGGTCATCAGCTATATCCTGCTCTTCGCCTTCCGAAAACTCTATCGGTGCCTTCAACTCTGAATCTTTGGCCTCAAACTCATCTGCCAGATCTCCCGCTGAAGACGGCCCTTCCTTGCCCTCAGACGTGAGCTCTCCAGGGTCCTCATAATATTCCAGGTCCATTCTTATTTCCTTTTTCCTTTGCCTCTTAACCTCTTCTGGACCACTAGCTGAAAGCTGCGCAACCCAGCGCTGATTTCGATGTCTTGTTCCGTCAACCTAACCAGTTTGTCACGAGTGCCCCCAGTTTCTGCCTCCCGGGCCAATATGGCCTCTCTCTCCAGGCCGCGCAGATATTCTTTGCCGCAAACACTAGACGCTAATCCACATTCCCTACACCCTTTTCCCCTCTCCCCTTTCTTTCTCAGCTAGTTTCCTGTCGGCTTTGATTTAGCCGTTTTTGCAGGATAAGTTTATCATCGCTAGGGGCGTAGAAGTCAGGAATACGGCAGACTACTTCATGGCCCAAGCTGCGGTAGGCACGCTTAGTCGCAGCCATCGCTTCTATCCACCCCCAGTATCTCGTAGCAGTCCCGCTTAGCCATCAGCTACACCCTCTCTAATATACCTCCAGAAAAGCCCATCCCGAACCCAGACAACCCCTCTACACTTCGGGCACAGGATACGGATGCTCTTATTAAGTTTTTGCTCCTGTCCCTTGACCAACCTCCGGCAGTTTGAGCAATAAATCTTTTTAACAGCAAGTTTCATAAGGTTCTCCTTTGTCTATTTTCCCTGCTTAATAAGTCCTTCCTGACAGTCCCGTCGGTATAAGCTGGGCGTCCACTCTCTACAAACGGATGGCTTAAAGGACTGAATAAGACAACGGGTCACGTTACGAGCTTCTCTCCGTTCCAAAAAGACACACGCCCCGTTGCAGTGGCGCAGTAGAAAGCTGTGAGTCCCGGGCCATTTCTGGTCAACATATCTATCTAGCCACTCGTCCCAGTCAAAGCCCAACTCATCGGCAATTTGCCGTGCCTCTACTATGCTTAGGCGAACCTGATACCTGGTGCAACAGACGCCACACTGAAAACACGGGATAGATAGCTCTTTTGGCTCACCGCCACGCTCATTAACCTGTATCACGCTGCCACCGTGCAGGCAGAGCGCGCCCTCAAGGTCGAAAACAGCAATTCATTCAGCCATGGCCTGTCTTTCCCTTACTGGAAAAGCTATCGACCTTCACTCTTTGTATCCTCTTCTTGAAGAATTCGTCCTGAATTTGTGGTAAGCTACTGTCCCATCTTTCCTGTTGCCATTCGGCAACATCATAGGGTATCCCTTGAAAGGTAAATCGGCGCTTTCTCAGTTTTATAACTTGAGGTCTACCAAATTGATAATGTTCAATTTCTTCCTTTGAGCCCAGAATTTCAGGGCCAAAGTAAGATAAATCAAACCCTTTTTCATGACAATATTGCTTAAACTCGTCGAACTCAGCTTCAGATAGAACCAGGTTTTTTGCCACCTCGGTTTTAACTCCTTTTATCAGGAACCACACTTAGCGAAAATCCTACACTCTGCCGTCTGTGAAGTGTTGCTTGCCACGCAACTTCCCACAGAGTCTTTGCAAATCGCTGAGGAGCTCTAGCTTTCACCTTATCCCTTAGTGCCACTAGGTCTTCAAGGTGCAGGGAACCAACTTTGTGTAGTTCACTACGGCACCTTGCACACAGATATATCAGGTTAGCACGCTCATTATGGTCTCAGTGCCAATCCACATGATATCTGTGAACAGCTTCCTTATCTCCGCAAAGGTGGCATTCCCTCAAGACACTCTCCAAATCCGCTTGGCTGGGTTAATCCCTTCTTGATGCTACTCGGCTTTAGGCGGAGCAAGCCTCACCCTGACCGCCTCGGAACGACCATTGCGCCCCTGTCCAACCTCATATTCTACTTCTTGCCCTTCTCTAAGGGAACTGTAGTCCACCCCTTCAAGCTCGCTGCGATGGAAGAACAGGTCTTTGCCTTCTGCTGTCTGAATAAACCCAAAACCACGGTCTGTAATTAGGCGTCTGATTGTGCCCTTCGGCATAGAAATACCTCCCTCAAATCCGACTTCCACGCCTACTCCTCTTGAAAAGCTTCAAAAAATGTCTTAGGAATCTTGGGGACTTTAGCTTCTACCCACTTTTGAAGACAAGTAAAGGAGCAAAAGTCATAGTCGTCAACTGTTCCCATGCCTTTCCAGTGTGAAACAGATAACCAACCTCTTAGCACCATGCAGCGGGCGTCATCAGGGGGAGCACCTCTCTCGGAGCACTCAACGTATTCCGCCTTTTTACCACAGGATTGGCAAATTGCATAGCTGCTTTCTCGCATTGCCTTCTCCAAATCCACTGGCTGAGCTACGCCATCTCTCAGGGGTTATTATAGCATGGTAACGCAGAGTGCTGTTAGTTGCGGTGGTAACATTTCGTCCTGTGGAACAGCTAGCAAACCATCTCAGTAGAACGCCATGTTGGCTAGCGAACGGCAGTTAAGGTAAAATTAGTTCTGTGAGACGCTTTCGGTTAATAGAACATACTGCCGATATGGGGCTGGTCGCTTATGGGAAAAGCCTGGCTGAGGCTTTCGCCAATGCCGCCTATGGTCTTTTTTCACTCATCGTTGAACCTAATAAGGTTAAAGAAAAGGAATCACGGAAGGTGACAGTACAGGCTCAAGATGCGGAAAGCCTGCTCTTTAACTGGATAAACGAGCTCATTTACATCTTTGAGGTGGAGCGCCTGCTATTCAAAAGTTTTAATATAACTGAGTTTACTGGACAGAGTCTTGAAGCTACGTGCTGGGGCGAAAGATACGACCTCTCCCGCCACCAATTGAAAACGGGCGTGAAATCAGCCACCTACCATATGCTTAAAGTGGACGGGGAGAAAAACCGAGTCCAGGTTATCCTTGATGTTTAAGGGGGTGAGATTATGCCTGAGAAGTGGACCGGGAAACTGGAAAAGGTAGATGACTTTCGCTGGCGCATTCCGAAAAGCTATAAGAGTGGGATGCGAGTTGATGGCTTAATCTATGCCAGTGAGGCGATGCTTGATGACATACGACAGGACCGGGCGGCAGAGCAAGTAGCTAATGTTGCCTTTTTGCCAGGGATTATTGGCTATTCACTGGCCATGCCGGATATTCACTGGGGCTATGGCTTTCCCATCGGCGGTGTTGCGGCGATGCGGGTAAGCGACGGTGTTATCTCACCCGGAGGCGTCGGCTTTGATATTAACTGCGGTGTCCGGATGCTGCGCACCAATCTGCTCGAGGCAGAGATCCACCCTAAGATAAAGCAATTGATGGATGCGCTTTACAAAAATGTTCCCTCAGGGCTCGGCTCAGAGGGTAAAATCCGGCTGCGTCATAGTGAAATTGACCAGGTTCTAGTCAAGGGGGCACGCTGGGCGGTGGAAAAAGGGTTCGGCCACCGTGAGGACTTAGAGACCACCGAGGAGCATGGTGAGATGGCTGGCGCTGATCCGTCTAAGGTCAGCGGTAGAGCCAGAGAGAGAGGCGTACCTCAACTTGGGACATTGGGCTCAGGCAACCACTTCCTTGAGGTAGCTGTGGTTGACCAGATATATGAGAAAGATACGGCTAAGACTATGGGCATCGACCAGATAGGCCAGGTTATGCTACTTGTCCATTGTGGTTCCCGGGGGTTGGGCTATCAGGTGGCGGATGATTATATCAGCGTGATGGTTAATTTCATTAAGGAGCATAATATTCAGTTACCTGACCGACAGTTGGCTTATGCTCCGGTTGATTCGCCGCAAGGGCAGGCCTATTTAGCCGCAATGAAGTGTGCCGCTAACTACGCCTGGGCTAATCGCCAGTGCATCAACCACGCTGTCCAGCACAACCCACTCTGTGCCATCCCAGTAGGCGATGACTAAATCTTCTTCGGCAACGCCTTCAGGAATGTCTGCCGGGTCATATTCAATGGTCAGGGTAAGCGGCGGGTCAAAGGTGGCGCCGTCAGGACCAAGATTATAAGCCAGCACGATAGCACCTGCCGGCGGTGGTGACGGTGGTGTGGTCGCCAGCACTGCCGTGATGGATGCGAGCGGATTACCCTGGGCATCAAGTATCTTGGTGCCGGCTGGTATCTCTAGGCTCAGCTTACCGTCGGTGGTCGTCAGCGTAGTGCTGACCTGAACGATGCCCTGGGCATTCACCTGCAGGGGCACCGTAGCCGTAAATCCGCTAATAGTGACGGTAGTGAGCGTTGGTGGTGGGACACCATTCCCTGAAGATGGCGGTGGAACTTCTATGGTAACTGAGAGGTTTTTCTCAGTTGGCCCGCCACCGGCTTCAAATGTAGCAGTCCCTCCGGCAGCCGTGCCGTTCTGATTAGTAACGTAGAAGGTTATGGTAGCCCCATCCGGGATATCATAGCCCTGAACTAAAAGGTAAGAATTACCACTAATTCCGTAACCGCCGCTCACCGTATTAACCGGGTTTTGGGTCGGTAAGATTTCTCCAATGTCAACTGTTGCCGATACCTGGGTGCCGGCAGCCGCCGGAGCGCCGTTTACTGTTACAGTGCCATAGAAGGCGTGGGGAAGTTTGGGTATCCCCTGGGCAAGCACCGGAGTAGCCCCGAGGAGCAAAAGAAAAACCAAAGCTAAAAAGACAGTTGTCTTCCTCATAACTTATCTCCTCTCTGGAGGGGGGACGGACTTAGCCGTCCCCCCTCTAAATCAGGCTAGTCCGGTATCACGCCGAAAGTCTTGCCAGCGTTCATGTAGACCCAGTAGCCGTCAAACTGGCTCAGTATATCACCTCCCCAATCGTCCCAGTCACCATCAGTAGCCAGGGGCACGGAGAGAGATTCGGTAAACTGATTGTAGTTTCCCTGGCTTACCAGGTTGGTTATGCCGACTCCTTGCTGTGTGCCAATTGTGACGTTGCGCAGCTGGCTCAGCAGTGTATAGGCATCTGTCTCGCCGGCGGCGCTAATGATGTTCCACCCTTCACCGAGAGTCTTGGTCACCACGCCAGGGGCCGCGGTTGAGTAATTGATACCCACGCCGCCGCCGCCGTCAGTCTTAAGATAGTAAGCGTCTACCGAGGTTAGCTGGGTAGCCAGGGTTACCTGTGCATAGCCAGTGCCGGCGGTATACTTGTATGCCACTGTTGCTGTCCAATCTGTGCCGGTAGTTACCTCTTTATCAGGGGAGACCAGCGTCCAGCCGTCCTTCAAAGCCAGCGTCTTTTCGTAGGTGGTGGGCGTAACGCCCTCTTCCACTTCGGCAAGCAGCCACGGCTCGTAGTCAACGTAGTTGCTGACAGTGTCTCCATAGGCGATGTCATAAAGTGCACCAGCATATAAAGCTCCGCTGGCATTACCCCACCAGTTGTTGGTGGCGTCAAGGGTGTTGGCAGTGTCGGTGTTTTCCACGCCGTAGGTGGTGTTACCATCGATGTTGTTGTTGTTGACAACCACGCCATTGGCAGAGGAGCGAACCTTGATGCCCACAACATTCGTCTGCACCGTGTTGTTGGTCACGCTGATGTTGGTCAATGGTTGGCTGCTCGTTCCTATCAAGATGCCCTGGTCAAAGCCTTTGCCTGTGCCTGAACCCTTAACCGTGTTACCAGTCAGCGTAACCGTATCCTGGGTACCAAAACCTAAACTAGAGTCCCTCACAAGTATGCCCTGCCAGGCAATAGTCGTTAATATGTCGGTTATGATGCTGTTGCCGCTGATAGTTGTCTTGGAACGTTCGGTGGTTATGGCACGGAAGACGTCTCCGGTGAACTGGTTATCCGTGATGTTAACGGTACTTGTTTCGGCGTCACGGTTAATATAGATTGCTTCGAAGCCTACGGTTCCCGTTCCATGATTGGTAAAGGTGTTATCGTGGATATTAAGTCCAGAGATATCAACACCAGGCACAGCCACTTCGTGGTAGGTTTGCATTCCCTGGGAGATATCGTCCGTTGTACTGGCGTTGGTCACCTCGAAAGAGTTGTCATAAATCTCGACGTTCGACGCCCCGATGACCATACCGCTGGAATAGTAACCGCTAACCGGGTCAGGCCCCTGGATGGTAAAGCCATGGACTTTCACCCCGTTTGCCAGGATTTCAATATTGGGTGCGGCGAGAGGGAATAGAGTATAAGCTGTCATTGCCACACCTTTAATGGTAGCTCCGGTGGCGCCCCCTAGCTCCAGGTCAGTCTTGGTGTCAGGAATTACCAGGTCTTCCTCATACGTCCCCGCTGCCACCTGGATGGTATCGCCCGCATAGGCGGAATCAATGGCGTCCTGGATAAGGCCATACTGGACCACGCCATTTATGGCGATATCATCAACATAAGCTTCACTATTGACGACCCAGTTGTCTACTTCTATTTCCAGGGCGGTAACAGCAGTATCTCCGTCAACAGATGCGTCAACAGTTCCTGCCTTCCACTCGGCAAGCGTTCCGTAAATAAAGCTCGGGTCACCAAGCGGTCCGGGAGGTCCGGAACTGAGCCAGGCGTTAGAAGTGCTATCTATTTCCGCAGGGCCGTTACCGTCATCACTGAAAGTCTGATACCAGTCCCCTGTCAGAGCACCATAGGGCATGGGGGCTTCGTCAGTATAATGAGTTTCGTCATTATAAGCATATTCAAAAACCAGAGCATCGTCTGATGTACCATCGCCGTCAATGTCTATTTTTATATCAACATGGGGTGGATAGCCGGCAACTAGATACTCCCACCAGGAGATTGAGGTAATATCATTCAGGGTTGTCCCTTCAGGCATCTCGATGACAATCCTGGCTTCGTCGCCATCTCCAGCGGTTGTTGTCCCTGTGTCAAGATGAGCTGAGTAGCTTCCGTTATAGACCTCCGCTGTTGACCACTCGGCTGTAGAATCTGCATTTTTTGTGGTAAGTTGCAAAGGATAAACATTAAGCGTGTCGGGATCTACCGCCATCGCTGGCACCGCCGTCACCAGGCTGAGGCTCAACGCCAGCACCAGGGCAAGTCCCGCCTGCCATATTGTCTTGAACCTACTTTTCATTTAGTCTTATTTCCTCCTTCTTTGTATGTATTTGCCTGGCAATGCCAGGCATTTAGTATCTCTCCCACATAAATCACCTCCTTTTTTCAATTCACCCCTGCCTCATATTAGTTTCTCATACGTATCGGTCTTAACCGAACTGAACTCGCCCTGCTTTTGCTAAAGTTGCTCCGGTTCTTTTTTTCTACTGTTACTCTTTTGAAGATTCTGACCAATATCCATCCCCAGGCGAGCACTGTTAAGCCAAGAATAAAAGAAGCTATAATAAATTCAATTTGATTCATGCTGTCCGGAATAATTTTGAGTCCGGCGAGTAACATGTAAAATAGCCATACGGCTAAGAAACTTGTCCCCAGATTCAAACTTAAAACACAAAACAAAAAGTATTCGTGTTTGAATCTCATTTTACCGGTCATAATTTGGTCACTTTGGGACATTGTTACCCTATCTTTTAAAACTTCATTTACAATTTTCGCCGTTTGTCCAATTTCTCTTTGTCAAACTTGCCCAAAAGGAAAATAAATGTTATTATTTCTTATGGTGCGCTATTAGCCCCAGGCGTTCTGAATGGGTCCGCTTAAGGCGAGCACTAATATGAGGGGGTTGGATGCCTTCATTCTTGGTTGCCCATTCGAGCCTCATTTGATTGAAAAGATTCCTCTCTTTATACGCAATTAGAATGTTTTGTAACGTTTGCAGGTCTTCAATCGCCGTATATACGATATTAGACATAAGTAAATACTGAAGTTGATAGAGTATACGCTGCCATTTTTTAAATGTCAAGTGCTTTAGATAAAAATATATAACATATTAGATATTCTAAAGATAAAGCCTATTTCTGGAGATTAATCGGGGCGGAGGTCAAGTTGTCAAAGATGGACTTAGCCGAATTTTTGGTTCAGCAGTGCAAAGAGAGGAAGCTGTCCTGCCGCAGTCTGTCCGTGAACGCCGGGCTTAGCCCGGGTACGGTTCACAATATCATTAAAAGGAAATACACGCCCGCGGTATCTTCATTAAACGCGCTGGCAGACTACCTTGGCGTGAAAAGGGAATACCTGTGGCAGATGGCCGGCTTGCTGGAAGATATGGACTACAGCACGGAGACGACCTTTTCAGACCCCCAGGTGAGATTCCATTTCGCCCAGGTAGATAAGTTCCCCAAGGAAAAAAGGAGGGTGATACTGAGTGTCATCGAGGCCTTAATCGTTAACCTTAAAGACGAAGATACCAAGCTACACCCGAGGGTAGCCGAAGCTTCAAAAGGTCGCCGAAAATACAAAGCAGAGTCGTCTAAAGACTAGGTTTTGAGAGTTAGTTGGTGGGTAATAGTAGATCCATTGTGCAATAACGCGGCTTCCAAAGCCGATGAATGGCTACCCAAGTTTTGGCTTGACAAGTAATTAGGAAATCAATAATCAATAACTGAAGACCGGCCATGAGCCTCCCTCTCGTTTTTGCTTTCATAAATGGAGAAGTGGCTTGGGGGGTGGGGTAATCCTATTCCAGCCCGAACTGTCGCATGTGAGAGTGGAACTCGGTAATCATTGCTTTAATCTGGTCCGGGTTTGAGGTTACCAGTTTCTCTATCTCAGTGTGGCGCAGTTCCGCTGCCTTTTCATCAGCCGCCGCCTCCAGATACTCCAGCCTGGGGCCCTTTTCCGCACCGGGAGATTTTCTCTTGTCTCTAAGCTCAGCGAACTGCCGGTATATATCCCTGGTACGTCCCACATATAGAGTCTCGTCATCAAAACCGAAGATGTAGATGAACCACTTATCGGGCATGAAGTGCCCGTCTGTCCATAGTTCCGAGTACTCTATCCGGGGACGCTGTTTTGGTTCGGGAATTACCGCCGGCTGCTTCTTCGGCTTTACCTTGCGTCCGAGATAACAGTCGAGGCACTGGTAATACATTACGTCCTTGAACCGGCCACACCTGGGGCACCTATCAATCAAGCCCTCATTCCATTTTGCGAAGTGGTCAGGGCAAAGAAACTCGTCTTCCGGAATGCCTTTTTCACAATCCCAGTACCCACAGGTATTCTTGTTTTTATTATTTTTTCTTCTCCGCCAGAACACACTTAGAGTATACCCCAGGAATACTGGGCAAAACAACCTCTATCCTGGTGCCAGACATATCATTGCGAGAGCGACCTGAGTGTATTATACTATTTCAAGTCCTGTATTCTATAACGGCGTAGAGACAAAGCCGGTAAGAAGGAGTAAAGTGCGTCTATCCGGGCTGCTGGGTAAGACCCAGAGAGAGTTTCCCGCCGAGGCGGATACCATCAGCCACCAGCTGCTGCTGAAAGCCGGCATGATACGCCAGCTGACTGCCGGAGTCTATTCCTATCTGCCCTTAGCCTGGAGGGTGCTCAAGAAAATAGAGGATATCATCCGTGACGAGATGGACAAAGCCGGGGGTCAGGAGCTGATGCTCCCCGCCCTGCAGCCCCTGGAACTCTGGCAGCAAAGCGGCCGGCACGGAGCTTTCGGGGCGACACTCTTTACCCTTACCGACCGCCGGGAGCGCCGATTAGCCCTGGCACCAACCCACGAAGAAGCCATTACCGAGCTGGTCAGCGCCAGCGTCCAGAGCTACCGGGACCTGCCCCTGCTCCTCTATCAAATCCAGACCAAGTTTCGTGATGAACCACGCCCCAGAGCCGGCTTGATTAGAGTCCGCGAGTTCATTATGAAAGACCTTTACAGCTTTGACACTGATGAAAAAGGACTGGACCTGAGCTATGAAAAGATGCTTCAGGCATACCGCAACATCTACGCCCGCTGTGGTCTGCTTACCCTCCTCGTTGAGGCTGACAGCGGTGCCATCGGGGGTAAGGACTCCCACGAATTTATGGTTATCACCGATTCTGGTGAGGACGAAATTATCCACTGCTCCAAATGTGACTATACCGCCAATGCCGATAAGGCTCAAAGCGTCAAGAAAAAGGTAGCAGGCGGCGAGCATCTGCCGATGAAAGAAGTCAGCACTCCGGGTATGGCAACTATTGAAGAGGTATCAGAGTTCCTGAAAGTGCCCCGGAACCGCACCCTGAAAGCGGTTTTTTATATTACCGATACCAGGCTTGTCTTTGTCGTTATCAGGGGTGACCTTGAGGTGAACGAAATCAAGCTCCAGAGAGCCCTGGCTGGCACCGGCTTACGCCTGGCTACCGAATACGAGGTAAAAGCCGCTGGCATTGTACCTGGCGCCGCTTCCCCGGTGGGGATAAGCGGCATCAAGGTTATCGCTGATGATTCTATAACCTCGGGGACAAACTTCATCGCCGGTGCCAATAAACCCGATACCCATCTGAAAAATGTTAACTACCCCAGGGATTTCAAGGTTGACTTTCTTACTGATATTGCCCGGGCTCACGCCGGGGATAAGTGCCCCCGGTGCGGAGGCAAACTATCATCCAGTCACGGCATTGAGGTAGGGCATACTTTTAAACTGGGCACCTTTATCAGCCAGAAACTGGGTGCCAGCTTTATCGACCAGGACGGCTCATCCCACCCCATTGTCATGGGGTGCTATGGCATCGGACTGGGCAGGTTACTTGCCGCCGTCATTGAGCAAAACCACGATGACAAAGGCATTATCTGGCCGCTGGCTATCGCCCCGTACCACATCTATCTCTGCCCCTTATATCTGGAAAATCCTCAGGTAGCTACTACAGCGGAAAAGTTATATGCTGACCTTACTTCACAGGGCATGGAGGTGCTCTTCGATGACCGTAACGAATCTGCCGGGGTAAAGTTTAACGATGCTGACCTGCTGGGCATACCAATCAGAGCTACCCTCAGTCCCCGCACTCTGGAGAAAAACAGCCTGGAGGTAAAACGGCGTTCCGAGAAAGAATCTCAGCTTGTGGCGCTGGAGGAAGCAGTTACCAGGCTCAAAGAGCTTACTGAAGAAGGGGCAAAACAATAACCTGACAAATGGCACCAAACGATTGGACAAATGCCCTGCTGTAAGACTATACTTTACGCCAGAAGCAGGGGCGGAAAAACTCACCATCACCTGAAACGGGGAAGCTAGCTTTAATAAAGAACAGCTTATCATAAAAGGAGAAGGGAGAAATCAAAATGCTTGACCTCAGAGATTGGCTGGAAAAGTCAGAGAGTGTGGGCGGCGTGAGGGTAATTAAGGGTCTACACTGGGATATGGAGATAGCTATAGCGGCAAACCGGCGTTTGATGGGAGACGACCCGCGTGCCTATCTCTTTGACGATATTGTCGGTTACCCCGGCGGTTACCGCGTCTTGAGCGGGGCAACCAAGACGGCACAACAGGCGGCACTTTGTCTGGGCATTCCTGAGACTGCTACCCGGAAAGTCATTGAAGCTACTCGGAAGAAACTCCCGGAGTGGGAAGCCGCCGCCAGGCAGAGTAAATTTGACCCGAAAGTAGTGCAAACCGGGCCAATATTGGAGAACATTGATTCAGGGAAAGATGTTGACCTTTTCAAGTTCCCAACACCTAAATGGCATGAGCTGGACGGGGGCAGATATATTGGCACCACTTGCGCGGTTATCACTCAGGACCCTGACAACGGGGAGGTAAACCTGGGCACATATCGCATCGTGGTTCACGACGAAAAGACCGTAGGCCTATATATTTCTCCGGGTCATCACGGCAGGATACACTATGAAAAGTATCACGCTCAAGGGAAAGCCTGCCCGGTAGCGATAACGGTGGGCCAGCATCCTCTGATTTCTAACATAGCATCCGTCCCGGTATCTTTCGGAAACGAGTACAATATTATGGGAGCTATCAGCGGTGAGCCGGTAAATGTCATAAAAGAAGAAATAACCGGTCTACCGATACCAGCGAACAGCGAAATAGTCATCGCCGGCTGGTGCCCCCCTGATAAAATGAGAGATGAAGGTCCCTTTGGCGAGTGGACCGGCTACTACGCCGCCATGGGTCCGGCACCCTTTGTTGAAGTGGAGCGTGTCTATTATCGGACCAATCCAATAATGACCGGAAGTG
The DNA here is from genome assembly GCA_030690265.1 of Dehalococcoidales bacterium. GTDB lineage: Bacteria > Chloroflexota > Dehalococcoidia > Dehalococcoidales > UBA2162 > JAUYHA01. Next base: position 23,017 of record JAUYHA010000086.1, read on the forward strand.
GCGCCGGCGCCGGAGCCGGGCAAAATATAGTTCCCGGGATAATGATGAGCAGTATGGTGTTTAACGGGCTGGAGAATGCGGGAGTACCGGATGTTAGAGGTGCCTGGATAAGCAACTTTGCCGGGCAAATGTGGGTGGTCGTCTCTATAAAACAAAGGTACGCAGGACACTCCCGCCAGGCGGGCTATGTTGCTTCACAGGGCACCCCGGCCAGCGCCTACCACGGCAGATATGTCATTGTTGTTGACGAAGATATTGACCCGACTGACATCAGGCAGGTTCTCTGGGCGGTAGCTACCAGGTCTGACCCCGAAACAGATATAGAAATCATTCGCGGGGCATGGAGTACCCCCCTTGACCCTACAATTCAGCGCCCGACCAACCGGTTCGTGAATTCCAGGGCGATTATCGATGCTTGCCGGCCCTACGAGTGGATAAACGAATTCCCCAAGGTTGTCGATGTAACAAACCTTGAACTGGTGGAAAAGGTAAAAGAGAAAGTAAATAAAAGTGAATAGGGTATTAATAAAGAGCCTGGGGTAGTGGGTCACTTTGACTCGCTGGTTATGTAGGGATATTATATAGGCAGATTATGGTAAAAACATAGTAGAGGTGCAAAATGGCAATAGTGACGTGTAAGGCTTGTAATGGAACAGGGAAAGTAGGTGACGGCACAATTTCCGGAAGAAAAGTTCCTTGTCCAGCTTGCAACGGGGCAGGTAAACAAAGAATCTAGTTACGATTTTGGAAAGGGGAATAAAATGGGGAAAGATAAACCGACAAACCCTGTTAAACAAGACCTTAGAACCGTAAAAGACCCGACAAAAGGTGGAACGAAAACCGAGCCTATAAAGAAATAGTCAGGAAAAGTATGTCAAGACTCAAAGACTTCAAATTGACCCACTACCGAGCCTGGAATAGCCTTGACAATTGTTAGCTTAGCGCTTATAAATTAGGATATACTCCAAACAGGAAGGCACTTAATGGCAAACGAAATAGGCAAGAGGTACGTCTGTCCCAAATGCGGTGCTGAGTTTATCGTTACCCGTGGTGGCAGCGGCACGATTCAGCACTGCGGTCAACCAATGGAAATAAAGAAATAAGAAAAGAAGGGAAAAGGGGGTAACATTTAGTGGTAAGCCAGCTAGGCAAGAGATACCGCTGTCAAAATTGTGGCACTGAAGTACTCTGTGTCAAGTCTTCTGAGAATTCCATAAGTTGCTGCGACAAAGAAATGGAAGTCCAGGAACCAAGGACGATTCCATCCTCGGACTAGAAAAGTAAATAAGAGTTGCTCCGAAAATAGAGAGCTGTCATTCCGGCGAAACCTGTCCCGTCATACTGAACTTGTTTCAGTATCTCAAGAGATTCCGAAACAAATTGCTCTGAAAATTGATTGTCCCCCCGTTCGCCCCCGTATCAAGTACGGGGCAGGCGCTGAGCTTGTCGAAGGGTCGTTCATGGTTCGACAAGCCTGTCCTGGTTCCACTGAGTCAGTTCTGGTGACAGTTCTGGTGACATCACTGGAACCATCACTGGAACCACCACGAAGTGAGCGAACTCGTTCCGACTTGCCTCGACAAGCTCGGAGCAGGTTGTCGTCTTCAGACCGAGTTCAGCGTTCGACTGAGCTCACGCCGAAGTCCCGAGGTCAGAGTGAAGCCTTCATGCCGAGCCTTCAGGCCGAGGCCGAAGGGCTCACCACGAACGGCTTGATAATACGCTTTCCTTTGTAACCAAGCAGCAGATTGAGATAATTAGCGTTAACTTTCATCAACTACCATACCTCTTTCGGAACCGGGCGCAATCCAGACCCAAAATCAGACAGGTAGACAAATACAGCAGCTGGTGGAGCATTTTTCAAGATACTCTCCTTCACCTCTTCATACTCTCCCTGATATTCACGGACCTGTTCTCCCCTGCCATCAAATACCATAACCATATTATTGGGGCATCTAATCACTGTCTTAATCATCTTCCGGCTCCTTTCAACGCTTTGGCAATATTTTTTAAGACGACGAGAATCCCAACAATGGCACGCTGCACCTCAAAAGGCTCTTCGCTCAATACTTTGCTTACATAAGGGTCCAGTTGTCCCTCACTATATCTGGCTTCTCCAATTCCGTCAGCCGGACGATAAGACATGTAACCGGCCAGGCAAAATAGCTCGTTTTCCTCGAAACCTAACGGCTCAGCTATTCTTCGCAGAACTGAAGCTGAAGGGAACCTCTCCCCTTTCTCTATGCGACCAAGATGAGAAGATGATATGCCTGATACGGTTGCCAGCCTCCGCAAAGTCAGTGGTATCATAACTCTTCGCTGCTTGAGTATTTTCCCCAAATCGTTGTTGCCATTAGTCCTTTCCATAACTCCCCTCACTTCTTTATATTCATACTGCCATTTTAGGGGGACATGATTAATACCCCCATAAAAATAGGGTTAAGATTTCATTAAAATCTCACCAGCCTGTCTATGAATTAAGGCTTTTATAACCCGTTACATTTTTGTTATACTTAGATGGAGCCAGCGTAGCTCAGTGGTAGAGCAGCGGTTTCGTAAACCGTCGGTCAAGAGTTCGACTCTCTTCGCTGGCTTATAGAAAGAGAAGTGAGGAAATTCAATGAGTAAATTTGTAGACAGATTAAATCAACTTGCCCGGGGCGGGTCAACATCTCTGGGATTTCTAAGCCAGAAGTCCGCCTCACTCAAGCCCAAAATACAGCTTGTTGTCAGTCTGGCTCAGGAAGACTCCGGGGAGCCGGGTGCCCTGGCCGGGGCTGATGCCGGACTGCTCCGCATCTCCAAGCCAACTGCAGGTGGCGAAGCTTTACGGAAGATAGCCCAGGCTATCCCTGAAATCCCCTGGGGAGTGCGGCTGGAAGGGGGCTGGGAAAAAACGGAGGAGTTCACCAAAGCCGGAGCCGATTTTATCGTCTTCTCCACCACCAGTACCCCTTTGACAATAATTGAAGCTGCTGAAGCAGGCAAGATACTGGAGCTGGAGCCATCAATCAGTGATGGCTTATTAAGAACGGTTAATGAACTGCCCGTAAACGCCGTGCTTATTGCCGGTGAACAGGAAGAAAGCAAGCCGCTCACCTGGCAAAATCTGATGCTCTTTCAGCGCTTTGCTCTTTTACTTAATAAACCTCTGCTGGTTCCGGTGCCGGCAAAAGTAACGGCCGGTGAACTCAAGACCCTTTGGGAAGCGGGAGTAAGCGGTGCCGTAATAGAAGCAGCAAAGCAAACTCAAGACGGATTAAAGAAATTGCGCCAGGAAATTGATAAGCTTGAGTTTTCATCCCCCCGCCGCCGTGAGAGGAGAGAGGCTCTGCTGCCCCGCATTGCCAGAGAAACAAGCCCAACCAAGGAAGAAGAGGAGGAAGAGGAAGAAGAATAGATTCCCTAGGACTGGGTTAGCTGCCAGGACTTGCCTTCGGTGGTAATCGCCGGAGCGATTACCATCTCCGCCCGGTGCATCTCCCTGATATTAAAGGCACCGCAAACGCCCATTGCCATACGGAGAGCCCCGATTAGGTTCTGGCTGCCATCGGTAACCGAGGTAGGACCGAAGAGAATTTGTTCCAGAGTACCCGTAGTATTAACTTTTATCCGGGTGCCTCTGGGCAGTGCCGGGTGGGGATTAGCCATTCCCCAGTGATAGCCATGTCCCGGAGCTTCTTTAGTCTGAGCAAAAATAGAGCCTATCATTGCCGCATCGGCACCAGCCGCAATCGCCTTGCACAGGTCGCCGCCCTTGCGAAAACCGCCGTCGGTAATTATCGGCACATAGCGTCCCGATTCCTTCTGGTACTGGTCTCTGGCGGCAGCACAGTCTATAGTAGCCGTTATCTGGGGAACACCTATACCCAGAACCTCCCGGGTAGTGCAGGCAGCCCCCGGCCCAACACCAACCAGGATTCCAGAAACTCCCGTTCTCATCAGTTCCAGGCAGGCACTGTAGCTCACGCAGTTACCGGCAACAACGGGGATGGGCACAGACTTCACCAGCTCGGGGAAAATAAGCCCACGGACACTCCTTGAGGTGTGACGGGCAGAAGTAACTGTAGACTGAACGAAGAGAATATCGGCTTTTGCTTCGACCGCCAGTGGAGCAAAGCGCTTGGTATTAGCTGGTAAAGCCCCGACAGCACATACCGCCCCTGCTTTTTTAATCGCCTGGATCCGGTCACCAACGAGATTTTCTTTAATCGGCTGAGAATAAACCTTCTGCAGCAGTGAAGTAACTTTCTCAGCCGGAGCATTAGCAATCTCGGCCAGCACCTCCTCCGGATTATCATACCGGGTCTGGACTCCTTCAAGATACAGGACGGCAAGACCGCCCAGCTTGCTCATCAGGATGGCAAAATTGACATCCGTTACGGCATCCATAGCCGCCGCCAGGATGGGAATGGAGAAAGTCAGGTCCCCTATCTTGAAGTCAGTGTTGGTCAGTTCGGGATTGATGGTCACATCCCCGGGCACAATAGCAACTTCATCAAACCCGTAGGTGCGCTTCAGTTGTTTAACTTTAGGAACAGCCATTTTCTTGTTAAAAATAAATTATAGCAAAGGTGTGGATTTAAAGTCAATCAGTTTTTGGGAGGTCTTTTAGCAACGCCTTAGTGTCATTCTGAGCACATTCGCTACGCTCAGTGTAAACTCCGCGAAGAATCCGTTCAGGATAAATCCGTTCCCCGACTACTGATTCTTCGTCGTTCATCTTCGGTTCACTCTGACGAATAACTCGTTACCGCTTCTCGTTACAGGTAACCTGCTCCGAGCTTGTTCACTCTGACTTATCGGAACGAGTCGAGGCAAGTCGGAACGAGTTCACTCCTCAGAATGACGTTGTTAAGCACCATCTTTCTTGTCCTTGATATTCACCTTCATTGACAGCTAACACCGCCTGGACTAAAATCAGTAGTATAGCTATGACCAGTGATGAGCTTAGAACGGCGTTTCTGAAATTTTTTGAGAGCAAGGGACACAAAATTATCCCCAGCTCCTCCCTGATACCCCAGGGCGACCCCACCCTGCTGCTGACCACGGCCGGCATGGTGCAAATCAAGCCTTTTTTTCTGGGCGAAGCGGTGCCCCCCAGCCCCCGCCTGACATCCTGCCAGAAGTGCTTCCGAGCCACTGATATTGAATCGGTGGGCGATTCCACCCACCTCACCTTTTTCGAAATGCTGGGCAACTTCAGTGTTGGCGATTACTTTAAGAAAGAAGCTATCGCCTGGGCATGGGAATTTGTTACCCGGCACTTGAAATTGCCGCTTGAGCGCCTGTGGATAACCATCTACCTGGATGATGAAGAGGCTTTCCATCACTGGCGGGAAACAGGCGTTCCCGAAGAAAGAATACTGAGGTTCGGCGAAAAAGAGAACTTCTGGGGACCGGCCGGAGATTCCGGACCCTGCGGGCCCGACAGCGAAATCTTTTACGACTTCGGAGAAGAAATCGGCTGCGGAAAATCTGCCTGCGCTCCGAACTGCGACTGCCCCCGTTTTACCGAAATCTGGAACCTGGTTTTCCCCCAGTACGACCAGGACAAGGAAGGAAACCGAACTCCGTTACCAAAGCCCAGCATCGATACCGGCATGGGTCTGGAGAGAATAAGCGCCGTAATGCAGGGCAAAACCTCCGTCTATGAGACCGACCTTTTTGTTCCTCTTCTGGAGCGTATCGCCGGGCTGACGGGGAAGAAATACGGGGCTGATGAAGCTACGGATAATGCCATGAGGGTAGTGGCGGAGCACAGCCGGGGCATCGCTTTCCTTATCGGTGATGGTGTAATGCCAAGTAATGAAGGGCGGGGCTATGTCCTGCGCCGGCTACTGCGCCGTGCCGCCCTCTTCGGCAGAAGATTGGGACTGGACAAGCCGTTCTTAACGGAAACAGCCGGAACCACCATCGAACAGATGGGGCATATCTACCCGGAACTGAAGCAGAGACAGGATTTCATCCTCAAGGTGATTGAGCGTGAAGAAAGCCGGTTTAGTGAGACACTTGATACCGGACTGGAGCTTATCGAGATTATTATGGAAGAACGGGAGACCGAGCGGACAGGAAAAATCTCCGGCGAGCATGTCTTCCGTTTATATGATACCCACGGCTTTCCAGTGGAGCTAACCAAAGAGATTGCTGCCGGGCGCGGCTTCTCCGTGGATTTAGAGGGCTTTGAGAGGGAGATGGAGAAGCAGCGGGAGAAAGCCAGGACAGCCCACAAATTCGTGCTGGAAGAAGGCAGGCTTACTCCTCAAGGGTTCGAACCTTCAACCCAGGAAGACTTCAAGTCAGACTTTATCGGCTATGAGAATTTATCCGCTTTTACCAGTATAGCTTTAATCAATTATGACAAGACGGGTAAGCTGGAGCGGGAGCAAGAAGGAAATATCATCCTTTCTGAAACACCTTTTTACGGGGAGATGGGAGGACAGGTAGGCGATACCGGAGAGATACGGGGTGCCAGAGGACGTTTTTCGGTCACCAATACCATCCGGATTCCGCCAGATATAATTGTTCATCAAGGTCATGTTATCGAAGGGAAACTGACCGTAGGCGATGAAGTAGAGGCTGAGGTTGACAGAGAGCGGCGGCTTGATATTGCCCGTAATCACACGGCCACCCATTTGCTTCAGGCGGCGCTCCGCCAGGTATCGGGTGAGCATATCCAGCAGAGGGGGTCGCTGGTAGCCCCGGAGCGCTTCAGATTTGATTTTGCCCACCTGGTAGCTATGACCAGAGAGGAAATTGATGAAGTGCAGCAGATTGTTAATGATAGAATTCGTCAGGACCTGGCGGTTTATGACCAGGAAATTCCCTATAAAAAGGCAGTTGAAGAAGGGGCAATAGCCCTGTTTGATGAAAAATATGGCGATGTTGTCCGGGTGCTTAGAATCGGCAGTCCGCCGATAAGCGCCGAGCTCTGCGGCGGCACCCATGTTACCACTACCGGGGAAATAGGTTTCTTCCACGTCGTTAGCGAAAGCAGCATCGGCTCCGGTCTGCGCCGTATCGAAGCCGTTACCGGCAGGGGGGCGGAGGAATATCTTGGGCGGCGCCTGACGGAACTGGAGAAGATTGCCAGGCAGCTGGGTGCTGAGCCGGATGAGGTCGTGGCTAAGGTCGAAAGCCTGTCTGCCGAACTGAAGACCGAGCACAGACGGGTCCAAACACTGGAGAGGAAGCTAGCCAGGACGGAGGCCGAGACGTTAGAGAAAAAGGCAAAGGAAGTTCACGGCATAAAAGTCCTGGCGGGAAGAGTGTCAGCTACCAGCATGGACAACCTGCGGGAAATGAGCGATAACCTCAAGGATAAGCTAGGCAGTGCCATTGTAGTACTGGGCACCGTTTCGGAGGATAAGCCTGCTTTTGTGGCTAATGTAAGCCCTGATTTGGTTGAGAAAGGCTATCATGCCGGGGAGATAGTGAAGAGGGTGGCGGGTGTGACCGGAGGCAGTGGCGGAGGCAAGGCAAATATAGCCCAGGGCGGGGGTAAGAACAAGAATAAGATAGACGAAGCTCTTTTAGAGGTAAAGAAGTACCTGGAAGAAAAGAGTTCTTCGTAAGGGATATTTATTACGCGTTGTTTAGCACTTGACATCGGTGACCGAAGAATTGGGGTAGCCCTCAGTGATTCCGGGGGCATTCTGGCCAGTCCGCTTACTATTATCGAGCGCTCGGAAACGCAGCAAGATATAGATGCCATTACCGGCATTATCAGCCAGCACCAGGTTGAACGGATTGTGGTCGGTCTGCCCCGCATGATGGACGGCACAATCGGCAGGCAAGCCGAAAAAGTAGGGTCTTTTGCCCAGAGCCTGTCCGAACAGACCCGGGTGCCCATAATATTCAGGGATGAGCGCCTGACCACAGTTTCAGCCAGACGCCTGATGAAAGACGCCTCCACCAAAAAGACCAAAAAACCAGCCAGGGATGATGCTGTGGCTGCGGCTCTAATCCTGCAGGGTTACCTAGATGAAAGCCCTGACACCGCCTGAAAGTCCCCAAACAGCCGTCTGCTTCTCTATTCCTGATTACCTTGTCTTAGCCTTAGGGTTACCAGTCGGGACTGTAGCAGGCTCTCTCGTTGCCCACTCTCCCCAATTAGCGAACCAGGGCCTGTTTTCAAGCCCCGTAAGCTCCGAAGGGCAGGTTGCCGGAGGAACCAAAGCATGTAGAACCTGTTTGGCATGAGCTTGAGACCGGGCAAAAGCGGTTGCCGCTTTAGAGAAGTAAAGGAGCATTTCATTTCCGCCGGTTAATAAGCCTTTATCATAGGCAACAGAGCCCTGCCAGAACTCAGAACTTGACTGAGAAAACAACTCATTCAATGCCGTATAACCAGTATCAGTGTAGTTCAGCCACATTAGTTTCTCGTATGCTTCGGCAAGATAAGCGCTCGCCGCACCCTTAGCCAGACTGACGACCCCAGACGGAGATGAGGCAAGGGTCAACTCATAGAAAGTATAAGTTGGGGCTATAAAGAACGAATAGCCAGTAGGGTCGGCCGGATAGGCTACCCTGCCTGCTGGACCTGAGCAAACATACATTTTCCCTTTATCGCCGTCATCAGGCAACATAATTGCTACATACTTATTCAGGAGATGGCAAATTGGTGTGTTCCACCCTTCACCGTTGGTAGCAAGATAAGTCCGAGAGTCTAGAGGATACGGTGGCGGGTCGCCAGGAAAACGCCACATCATCTCAACAAAATCGAAAGTAACTTCACCACGGTAATTGTGAAGCATATTCCACATCGACAAGTTTCGGGATACGCTGTTTCGACCCCAGCGACCTGATTGATACCAACCGCCATGCTCAGTATACGTCCGCCCTTCCTGACCCAGCTCCCGACAGAGGGCATTGTTCGCAGCATAAATGAAGTCAGTTTCACCAAAGTCCCCAGCTTGTCTAACCGTCTTAGACTCATTACGTTCAATAACACAGTTATTGCCCTGCATGTCTACCCACAGCCCGCCTGACCTGGTGGTGTAAGATAACTGCATATCCCTGGCCTCATTGGCATTACTGGCGAATCGTGAAGTGTGAACAACGGCGACGCTGGCTGGTAGACCTGATTGTGGTGCGGGACCACCACCACCGCCACCACCATGGTGAACATAGACAAGACCCCTGTTATTCATCACGGGATGATGCATGAGGGCGCCAACATAGTTAGTTATAGTTATGTAACTATTACCCTTATCGGGAAAGACTAGCATGGTTACACACGGATTCATCTCACTATCGCTACTGGCGCCGCAGATAAGGCTCCTATCTTTAGTGCAACTACCCCAAGCGGCAAAACCAGAGCACCCACCCGCACCTAGTATTTCCTCTTCAGGAACTGGCCTCTTCATCCCTATCACGGTCGCAGAACTTAGCAGCAAGACATCAAGGTACGATAGCTTAATACCCGCCGCTGTTGCCCCATGAACTATCCCTTTCATCATATCTATTGCTTCGGGAGCATATTGTTTAATATATTTCTCGGTCCCTTCAAGCTCATGGAGCACTTCCTCATAGCCGAGCTGCTTGAGTATCCCGGCCCAGGTCTCGTTTAATCTCATCTCAAAGTATGGCGCCGCTTGCTGCCCGTATTGATACCCCATCTCATAGTCTGACCCACTTAAAATAAGGACCGGGGCAACGCTTGGTGGCATTTCAAGCTTAGAATCAGATTCTACTCTCTTCATCTCAATTTACCTCGTTCTCTAATTTATTTCACCCCTGTCTGGGCCTTTCTATCTATTTTCTACCAGCCAGCCGCCAACAATCGAGTGGTTAATTTCAAGACTGACCGCTATTGAGGCACAACCGGCTATAGCCCGGTATAATCTCTCAATCTTGAACTCTCTGGCATAGCCGTAAGCGCCGTGGAGGCGCCTCGACATCTCAACTACCTCCATTGCCGCCGGCACGACAAATATTTTTGCCGTGGCCGATTCTGTCTGCCAGCTAGATGCTTTCTCCTCCTGAGCGAAGGCGGTTTTATAAGTCAGCCAGCGGCAGGCTTCTATCTTAGCTTGCATATCAGCCAGCATCCAGCGGATACCTTGCATGCCGGAGACTGGTCTGCCCCGGCTCATCCTATTCCTGGTATATTTTATGGCTTCATCCAGGGCGGCCTGGGCTATACCCACTGCGGCGGCACACTGCTGAATTTTCTCCGCCGCTATCCAGGAGAGCAATATCTTCATCCCTTCGCCTTTTATGCCGAGCAGGTTTTCCTTCGGCACCCGGAAATTATCAAAGTAGACATCGGCGGCTTCCATACCTCCTCCCCCCATTAGCTCCCAGATTTTCGGTGCGGAATAACCTTCCCTGCCCTTTTCGATGACAAAAGCGGTGCAATTGCCGTTTTCATCTTTGGTATAGGTAACAGCATAGCCTTCTCTGGCACCGAAAGTGCTGAAACGCTTCATACCGTTTATCACGTAATCATCTCCTCCAGGCAGGGCTGTTGTGGTCAAGGCAGCAGGGTCTGAGCCGGTCTCGTCCTCGGTAAACTGGATGCTGGCATAAGCCGAGCCATCACAGAAAGACTTCAGATATTTCTTTTTTATCATTTCAGAGCCGAAGTTTGCGATAGATTCGGGAATACTGTTGTTGAAACCCACCAGCCACCAGGCACCGCTTCCGGAGTAAGCCAGTTGCTCGATAGCCAGGACACAGCTTAAATTGCCCACCTCGGTGCCGCCGTATTTTTTCGGGACTGTCATACCGAGGAGACCAATTTGAGCACACTTCTTAATCAAGTCATCCGGCAGTCTTCCCTCGCGGTCCAGTTTATCGGAAATCGGCTCAATTTCCTGCCGGCTAAAATCTCCAGCCAGTTTTTGTAAGGCCAGCTGTTCTTCGCTCAATTTAAAGTTCATCGCTTTTTTAGCCTCCACCGATTATGTAAAGGAGATGGACCTCATCTCCGTCTTTGACCGCCCTGGCTAACTCCTCCGGGTAAGCATCCTTGCCATTAACATAGACAGCAACATAGCTTAACAGCTCGCCATTCTCAGCCAGCAGCATTCTCTCAATATCGGGAAATTGCTCGGCCAAATTATCAAGACACTCCCTGACCGAGCTTCCCTTAACCTCAACTGACGCCTGGTTACCGGCATAAGGCTGCAGATATGAAGGGATTACTATCCTAACACCCATTTTTGCTCGCAATTACCAAATCCCAATTTCCAAATACCAAAGCCCTCAGGATTTGGCTTCTAGTTTTATGTCCGGCTTGGGGTTGACTATTTATCATTGTCATTCCGTCCTTCCCAGGAAGGACGACGAAGCAATCCTTCTCCCTATGTCATTGCGAGGAGCCTCAGCGACGAAGCAATCTATATGAATAATTTATGATTGCCACGCTTTCACTCTGACCTCGGTCCTCGGACTGAAGGCTCGGCCTGAAGTCTGAACTCGGTCTGAAGACGATAACTCGTTACCGAACCTCGCTACAGGTAACCTGCTCCGAGCTTGTCGAGGCAAGTCGGAACGA
>JAUYHA010000090.1 GCA_030690265.1 Dehalococcoidales bacterium
AAATGCGACAACAGATTGAACGGCTCGAACAGATTACCCCAGCTCAAATGGAGCACCTGCGACACTACACCCTCCCGGTGGGTGAGCCAATCACCCTCAAGACCATCCTCGCCGCCACGGTTGAGCACGGTGACGGCTGCAACCTCTGCGAGGAGATACGCGATAGGATTCAATCCGCCCTGAGGGCAAACAGATGAAACTCACCTGCAATCGCTGCAATTACACCTGGATAGCCAGGGTGGACAAGCCGAAAAAATGCCCGGCTTGCCTGAGCCGGAACTGGAAAGGAGAACGGAAATGAAAACGATTACAGGAATTAGAGACTTGACCGAGGGGGAAATGGAACATCTGCGCTATCACGTGCTCCCGTATGGGGAGCCAGAAACTCTCAAGGTGTTGAAATTGGCACTGGGGGAGAAGCCTATCCTGTGCACTACCTGCCAAAGAATAGCACAACGGTTGGGCTAAGGAGAAAGAAATGGGCAGACTCACAATCATTGCCAGGGAATCGAAGAGACACCTCGATAGGTGTCAGTGGTGTGGTAAAACCCTCACCGAGGAGACTGTCTACCTAGTGCACTCGACGCAAGGCAATCGCTACCTGGTCTGTCCACACTGCGCAGCGGAAGAGGCAGGACTCGTAGAGAGTAAGAAAGGAGAACGGAAATGAGAACAACCACTATTGAAGCTCGTATTCCAGAGGATTATGTTATTGACTATTGGTATTCCAAAGACCAAGAATTACCCGACGATGAGGCGGAGCATATTCGAGAAATGCTGGAAGAGGGATATGTAGAGGGCGAACTGAATGACAGTAATATAAATCGCGGGTGGTGGAAACTGGTCGAGAAATGAAACTCCGCCTCTATCTCGCTATCATCCGCCGCCGCTATCACTACTGGCGGTGGAGGAGACTGTACCTGAAAATAACCGGCCTGCCTATGGGCTGGATTGAGGAGTTTTGAAGATGAAAGGACAACCCTGCAGATATAACGACCACCTGCTCTGCCAGGAAGGGGATTGCTCACGGTGCTCTATCGAGGAATTGACCTGGGAGGTCCGCAAAATGGAACTGGTTTCATTTGCCCAACTCTTGGGGGTGCAACTATGCCGGTGAATAAATGCCAGTCCTGCGGTCACGAAGGGCCTGATGTCCACTGGCGGCAATACTCCAATGAGACCCTCCACTGGTGGGTACTGGAATGCACTGACTCAGGGGATTGCTTCCGCCGATTCCATGCCCATGAAGAGGCTGAATTAGAAAAACTAGAGAAAGGGAAGGAGGTATAGATTATGATAGAGACAGGCTTTGCCTTCCATGTCCACCACGACAAGCTTGCGGAGTTCTGCACCGATTACGATGAGCGGGTGCGGTACATCCGGGAGAACAAGCCAAAAGAAGAGCAGGACCTTCGCTTGCGCCTCTTTAAGCTGATTCCAGAGAGCAGACTGCCGGTATCTCTCATCAAGGCACGGGCCACCTACGACAGGGCATGGGCCACCTACTACACGGCATGGGACGCCTACATGCCACAGTTGGAGGCACTGCACAAAGAGCTCTGCCCCAATTGCCCCTGGGACGGGATGACTATCTTCAGTGGAAAGGAGAAATAGAATGCCTGAGAA
>JAUYHA010000054.1 GCA_030690265.1 Dehalococcoidales bacterium
GACTTTCCCCGCGTTTTCAGCGCCGGGAAGCGCCAGACCGCAGTCAATGGTGACCACCAGAGTCAGAGAAATACCGGCGGCATCCTTCTCAGCTAGTGTCCCGTCAGGCTAATACTTAGACGATTGACCTCATCCCCTTTATCCCCTTCTCCTGCCAGGAGAAGGGGAAGAGATTTAAGAGAGGGGGCTTTTGCCCCCTCTCTTTTACTTAACTCCCCCCTTCCCGATGGGAAGGGGGTCAGGGGGATGGGCTTCCATTCTAGGTCCAGGAAGATTCAAGCATATCTCCGGCTTCTTTCACAACTTAACAGTATCTCTATTTACCTGACGCGACACTAGGTAACGATTCGCCAGGTGAACCTTATCACCAGATAGAGCGCCAGCAGCCATAGAGCAATGATAATGCCGGCTCCAGCCCACCTGGTTTTAGCTCCGAGCGGCTCTCCGGCTTTACCTCGGCACTCTTCCATGACCTCCACGGGAATCATTTTCAGCGCCAGGTAAATCCCGGCGGGGATAATAATGAGGTCATCCAGGTAACCCAGGACGGGGATGAAGTCCGGTATCAGGTCAATGGGGCTGGCGGCATAGACGACAATGAGCAGGATGATGGCTTTGGCGTACCACGGCGTCCGGCGGTCACGGCAGGCCAGGTAAACCGCGTATAGTTCCCCCTTGAGCTTGCGGGCTTTTTCCTTCAGTGTACTCATACTTGCCGGCGCTTGTAGCGTCAGTAAGTATTGTAGCATATTCTTTTATGTCTGCGTTAAGTCCATGATTCCCTTACCCCGGCCGTGTTCGCACCAGCCGCGGTTACTCTCCGCTTCGCCGCAGGCTTCAGACCACCCCTCATGACCCGCTAAAGCGGTACACGAAGCGGGAAGGAAAGCCGGACACCGGGCGGTTAACGTTCTTTTCCAACCGGCATTTTATCCTGTCGTTGTTCATAAGTTCGAATATATAGTTCCCGTCATCGACCAGGTGCCCGTACTCCAGCGGAACCAGTTCTCCCTGCATATCGCCCGGAGTGTCCGTCAGCAACCGGTAGCTTACGCTGGTCAGCGGCTGCTCCTCTCCATATTTGTAGAGCCTACCGGTATTCATTATCATCTTGTTTCTCCCGGCGCGCCGCCTGGGCGTCCGCATCTATCCCGGAGCGGGTCCGCTGCCAGAGGTAGGCGTACCTGGTTTCCGGTGGTATAAAGGTCCACATCAGGCGTAACCACATGGTTTTCAAGCCGTTTATCATTTTGGGTGTACCTCCCTTTTCCCTGCTAGCATTAAAAACGAACAATCGTCGGAAAAGTTATTGCTGTATTGCAGAAAGGGGAGTACTAAATTCCTCCGTTCTCCCGGTGCCGGGTCGATTGACACCTGAACTATCAAGAGATAAGATGGTCACGCATCCAAATAACGGTCAAAAAGGAGCGGGAAATGGAAAGCTTGTGGCTGGTACTGTTCTGGACGGGACCTATCGGGATTGGCATTTTCCTGGCGCTTCTGGGTACCTTCGTCTGGTTACTGGCTAAGGCGGATGAGGTCAGCAAGCGCACCAAAGCCTTCTCCAGGGAGAAAGGGCTGGAGAAGAAATAGAAGGAAGGCTATCTTTCCCATGGCTACTGTTGATATTAACCGGTAACGCGAGTTTTCGCCACTTGCGTTTCCGGGTGTTTAGTGCTATTGTTGCTTACGGATTTGGTTGATAAGGCTCGCGTGGAAGCGTCTGATGAGAATTAAAGCGAGGCTCGGCTGGCTGCTACTGGTACTGGTGGCGCTGTTTACCGTTTCTCCAGTTGCGGTTCTGGCCCAGGTAGAGCGGATAGACCTGTCCCTGAATCTGATGCCGGGCGATTATTATAAAGAGGTGACCCCCGGAGAGGAATATCTATTTTATCTGGAAGTACGTAATATCGGCAATAGACCGATTACCAATATCAGGTTTTCCGCGGATGAGCCGGAAGGCTGGGTGGTCAGCTTTAGTCCGGCGAGCATCAGTGACCTCAGCGCGGGCAGTTTTCAGACCGTTGATGTCCGCATAACGCCGGCTACCAGCGCCGTCAGAGATGATTATCAGGTCTATATTATTGCTGAGGCGAATGAACTCCGGAGAGTCATCAGCACCACGTTGAGGGTGGAGACGGTCAATTCAATGTGGTTGTGGATTGGCCTCGTGGTCGCTGTTCTGGTCGTTGCTGGTTTTGTTGTTGTTTACCGGCGCTTCGGGCGCTAATGAGTGGCAAAAGTAAATAGACGAGTCCGTTCAGGTGACAGGAGGGAATATGATTGAGAGAGTCCATGAGCATCTTATCAACGAACTGGGCAGTAACACGCGTACCGATACGATTTTTGTCCTCACCGCCATTATTCTCAACCTGATAACCCTGGGCATCAACTCCGGCATCGCCTCTTCACGGGGAGATGTTACCACCACCATTATTATGTTCACCTTCGTGGCGCTGTTGATAGTGGTCAACTTTGTCGCTGAAATCGGGTTAATCAGGGGCAGGCAGATGAGGGGGAAGCTGCTGGCGGGACTGCTGAAGATGTATAAAGACCAGGGGGTAGAGGGTTACTATGACCCGTCCCTGCTCGGTGATTATAGTACCAGGTACAACCTTTTCATGCTCACCGTGCTCTTCACCGGCCTGGTAGCTATTATTATCCCCTTTATCATCCGGTAAGTCTTGTTCCTGCTGACGCCGCCTATAAGCTGCTAAAAATAAGAGGCACGGCTTTTGAGCCTGTGCCTCTTAGTCTTCCTGGTAGAGCAAGTTGTACAATAGACCGAACAGCCATGTCACTTTTCAAGTGCTACCACAAAGGATGAAAATATCGCCGACCAAGTGAACCATTCCGTGCTTGACACGGAATCCAGTTGAGTGAGATGACTGGATTCCGGCTTTCGCCGGAATGGTATTTTCGGAGCAACTTTTTGTATCTCTTTTAATATTCCATAACATAATCGACTACATTGACTTGACAAACGCAAGCAGAAGTAGTATCTTCATTGTAGATACTTTTCGGAGGTTTTACATGAAGACTCGTGTACAGAAATGGGGCAATAGTCTCGCTTTGCGAATACCAAAAAGTTTCGCAGATGAAGTAGGACTCCAGAGAGAAACGTCTGTAGAAGTTTCTCTGGCAGATGGGAAACTTGTTATAACGCCATTAGCCAAACCAAAGCCGACCCTTAATCAACTCCTGGCAAAGGTCACCAAAGAGAATCTGCATCATGAAGTTGATACCAGTAGCGCTGTAGGGAAGGAAACATGGTAAATCCCCGCGCTTACGTTCCCAGGTGTGGAGACGTGGTCTGGATTACCTTGAATCCGCAGGCTGGGCATGAGCAGGCTGGACGACGTCCGGCGGTGGTGATTTCGCCTAGAAACTATAACCGCAAGACTGAGCTGGCTATCTTCTGCCCAGTTACAAGCCAGGTAAAAGGCTATCCGTTTGAGGTGCAAATTCCTGGTGGGCTGCCGGTTACCGGGGTGATCCTGTCCGACCAGGTCAAGAGCCTGGATTGGCGCGCCCGGAAGGCGGAATTGATTTGCGATTTGCCGGCTGAAACCGTAGGAGAGATACTTCAGACTTTGGGAACTTTGTTGTCCTTTTAGGGAAGCCGAGTTCTTTGTATTGTACCTTAATTATTGAAGGTGGTAGCCCACATTGGAAGCATTCCGAACTTTTCTTTGAGAAAAAGGCGCTGATTCCAGCACTACAACAACTTCTCGCGGTCGGTCTATTAGTGTGAATTACATGCCGATTCCTTTTTCAGCTCCTTTCGGGACAGGATACTACCTTCTATAGTATAATCGACAGTACAATCGACGCATATTAAATACCAGAGGTAATGATGAAGCCATTTCACAGGTTAGCAAGTGCTGTTTTAACGATTGTGATGGCAATGTTGGCGGTTTCTGTTCTCGTGCCCACATCCCCCGTTCGAGCTGAAGGAGAGGTGTGGAAGCTGGAGGAAAAGAGAATCGAACCTGCGGGTGGCTCATGGGAAAAAGAGGGTATCAATTCAGGAACGATTAGTGACACAAGATTCACTTACCAATCCCTACAGAACGACCTTTTCAACGCCGCAATCAAGAAACGAGAGCCCCATTATTGGACCTATATTTGGACCTACACTTTCAGTGAGTTGCCGGAAACATTGACCTCCGGCGAGACCGTCACCATCAAAGTTACCGGCACGGCCTCTTACAGCGGGGATGAGCCAACTACTGGCAACAGCCACGAGATTTGGTTCCGCCTGGCTTCTACTGGTGTCGAGCCGATGCCGGCATGGCTCGGCGAGCAGGGGGATAAAGTAGTGTTTAACCTGCCAGCGAACTCTGGTACCACGTCGAAATCCATCTCTTTTGTTGTGCCCCCGGTTAGCCCCGCCGGTGAGATACAGCTCAATATAACACTGGGTTTGCATGGCATATTCCGGGTCTACCGCGTTGGCGAAACGGCAAAGACTGAGAGCCAGGCAGCCAGCCCCCGCGAAACGGCTGAGACGAAGGTCAAAAATATTAACCCTTACATGACGGCGAATTTGGAAGAAATTCTGGACCCCGGGGAGGAAATATATATTCCTGAGTGGCTTGAATGGATTAGACCCAAACAACCAAGAATTCAATCTCGGGGGTATGTAATACCGCAAAGGGGAGATATCTTTGTCTATAATCGAACATTCAAGAGGTGGGACGGGCCTATCAGCAGCGAGAGGGAACTGCTGAGTGGAGATATAGTCGCAACCGGTAAACACGTCTATGCGACAATAGGCTATACCAGTCAGCAGGGAACGGGGTATGCAACTGTCCTGGGAGCGGAAACATTAATCGTAATGCCGAGTACAGTTGCAGAATCAAAATGGCCGACATTATGGTCTATCTATGAAGGCGCAGTAAGGATAAAACGAATTTATCGTGGTGAAACTCCGCCACCTGAGGAAAATCCTCTTCTCCTCCATTCTGGTGAGATAACTGTCGGTACTCGCGGAACCGATTTTATTGTATATCGTGACCCGGAAACACAGACAAGTACCATCCACGTTAATAATGGAGAGCTAAATTATTATAATCTGGTGAAGGCCGGCCCTGACTCTGCTATACTCTCTGCCGGGCAGAGCTTGGTGATAAAACCGGACGGGACGGAGACTATTACTCCTTTAAGTCTGCAGGAATGGGATGCTTTAGTTACCGAATACGGACTCGAGGAACCCCCCGGACTCATTCAGGAAGAGTTGGACAGGCTTCTCGCTGAAAAGAACGGGGAATCCTCCGGCGCATCAGCGATACCGGTTATTATCGGGATTGGCTCTGTGGTAGTAGTTGTTCTGGCGTTTTTCTGGCTGAAGAAACGGCCGAAGAAGGATTAGTATGTCATTTCAGGCATAATGGTAACATCATTACCTAAAATTGAACTTGAAAACTTAGGAGAAGAGAATTCAGCATAGTCTACATGCCTAAATTAAGGTAATACAATTACCAAAATTGGTAGCCCACATTGGAAGCATTCCGAACTTTTCTTTGAGAAGAAATCTCTTATTCCAGCTTTGCAGCAGCTTCTTGCATCGCCAGGATAACAAAACAACGGTAGGGGGTTCCAGTCCTGTAAGGCTGACTGGTAATAGTCGAGTACCTTTCCTCAAGGCGGATACCCGTTCCAATGGCCATCAGACGCGCTACGTTCGAATTCTAGCTGGTCAGCCAATTAAGAAGCCCGAACTTCTATTTGAGAAAAAGGCATTACTTCCAGCGCTGCAGCAACTCCTGAGAACCTGCCCTTGACTGCTTGGAGTCGGTTTGGTTCGAGTCCCCTTCGGTCCACTTAAGGGGACGATACCGAGAACTCCTCGGCATTCCAAAGACTGGTCGGGGAGAGTCTTTTCAATAACCTTCCCGTGGTCTACTCAAAAATAAAAGCCACAGTGGATGCTGGGTCAGCTAGTTATAGCTCCACAAG
>JAUYHA010000111.1 GCA_030690265.1 Dehalococcoidales bacterium
TAGACCTGGATAATCTATTTGAGGTCCCGGCAGACAACGGCTCGAAACAGGACGGTATGGTTCTTGATAACGTTCCTTCGGACTTTGCCCTGCGCTATGCTAAATCGCCTTATCCCCGATCTCTCTGCGGCAGAGCGACTAAGGTCTTTACCCGGGGAGATGAGGAGATGAAGCATCTGGTCAGCCTGCGCTGCTGGAAGTGGCATTATCCCAAATGTGCCAGGTTGCTGAAGCGTCACTGGATGCGAAAACTGGGAGAAGTTTCGTTTAGATTCATTATTAAGCTCCCTACTCCAGATAAGCCTACAACACTACTCCGCCATCTCGATAAACCGGGGTATGTCCATATCGTCGCCAATGGCGAGAGTTGGCTATTCCTTACCGTTGCCGAAGAAGAGCGGGTGTGGAGCGAAGTAAAGAAATCCAGTTACGACCTCGTGGCGGGCGATGTTACCGGACCGCCAACTCCTGAAGATATTGCTTTATACCTCAATAAAGCTCTCTGCCATGAGAATGAGCCACTCAATACCAGACGGAAGATAACCCATAACCGCGGGCTCTTGAAGAAAACCGTAGAGAAGGTACAAGAACAAGTTGTTAGTAATGAATCTATTCAGAATTCTGAGATTAAGGAGGCAAAGGAAGAAATGGAGGAGACATCGTCAAACCGTGATTCCCGGGAGTGGGACACCGAGGTGCTCATGAAACCCATCGGAGAGGTGGTAAAGGAACTCGAAGCCGAGGGCTGGGACATTATCTGGTCTTCAGAGGTGGAAGCCATCGCGGTGAAGAAAAAGGAACCGGGCAAGAAACTTATCAGTCAGGAAATAACTAATATTCTTGGCTTGATGGCAAGCCTGGGAATTGAGCTGCATAAAGCCGGCAGTGAGTACATGGGACTTTGCCCCTTCCACGATGACCATGACCCCAGTCTTTCTGTAAACGCAGAGAAGGGCGTCTGGCACTGTTTTGGCTGCGGTAAGAGCGGTAACTACCATAGCTTCCTTGAGGAGTGGAAGGACTCTGCACAAAGGGTATACAGCCTGTGGGGGGTGGACCACCCGCGGGGTCTAATAAGGGAGCGAAGAAATGAACGCACAGCTAACCACCGCACGTTGCCGAATATGTATACCAGCTATGCGGATTAGTAGTTTGGATCCCTGACTGGTTATGCCCAGCTTCCAATTGGGGGGGGGTAGCCAAAGGTACAGCGAATCCAGACTGTTAAGAGTAGAGTACAGTAGGGCTGGGGTGACCCGCTGCCAGTCCGGAAACGAGCGTAAATGGGGGTACGAACCGTGGTATACAGGTGTGGTATACGACCATGGTATACAGCAAGGAGGTAAGTTATGACTACAGCAAGGGAACGCTACGAAGCAAAAACAAGGGTGGTTACTTTCCGAGTCCAGCAGGAATTATATGAAGAACTGAGCAATATCAAGACCGAAACCGGCCTTTCCTTTGCTGACCTTGTTAAAATGGGAGCCGGTATTGCCCAGGACGAGATAGCAATCAAGATTACTGAGACCAGTGACCTGCAAGCAAAGCTGGAGGAGCTCAGGAAAGCAGTGCAAACTGAAAAGCAGCTGGCAGCAGATATCGCCGCTAACGAAAGGCAGGCGCAGCTTGCGAAACTGGAGCATGAGATTCAGGCGTTCCGGCTCTTCGATCTGGGATGGAGCGTTGAGGAAGCCAAGTTCAAGTTGGGGATGACCCAGGCGGAAATCTCGCAGCACCTCAAAGTATGGAGTGAAATAAGAGGTGAAAGAGAGAAGGTCCAGGTTGAACTTCTCAAGAAATACTTAAGAAGACATATCACCGTCCTTCAGGAGCAGATTCTCTGGCGCGCAACCGGAAGTGCTCTTCAGGAATCGAAAATACAACTGGAACACAGTCGGCGCATGTTCAACGACCCGTCCCGGCTAACCGAGGAAGAAAGGGATTTCCTTCTTACAGAGTATTCATATCTCGTATGAATC
>JAUYHA010000058.1 GCA_030690265.1 Dehalococcoidales bacterium
ACTTTGGTGTACACTTTATCCATCTTACCTCATATTTGCCCTTTTCTCTCTTGCACCGACCGATCCTGCTCAGGTAAGCACAATATAAATAAGTGGGACCGTATTAAGACTCACATCCTTTGCCAGGACTGTGGGCAACCAATGGTTCTGCGCCAAGGATCTAAAGGTCCTTTTTTAGGGTGTTCAGCGTACCCAGGATGCAAAAAGACCTCAGGGTGTTGTCGCTCACGCTCTTTGACCGCCTACAACCCCCCTTCCATGTCCGCATAGTCAGCTTGATATAGCTGGCCGGAGCGGAGCTTTTTACTCCGCTCCAACCCGTCTTATCCCTCAAACTCGCTTTCTATCACCACTCTTACCAGATGATCATCGATCAGCTTTTGATTTCTGTCCGGTGGCCGCCATCAGACAAGCCGCAGCTACTTTATTGACTTTGCGGGGAATACCCCCGCAGTATTCATGGATCACTCCTATCGCCGACTGGGTAAAGATCTCCCCGTGGGCTTTAACAGCCGCCAGGTGCTTAGTTATATAAGCCGTGGTTTCCTCCTTGCTCATCGCCAGCAAATGAAAACGCATATCCACTCTCTGCCAGATAGCTTCATTGACCTGCAGTTTCAACGTTTCCCGCAGTTCTGTCTGCCCGGTGAGTATCAGACTTAGAGCGCTGTAAGAGTCCATCCGCAGATTCAGCAGGAAGCGGATTTCCTCCAGCATCTCGCGGGAAAGGAGATGCGCTTCATCTACAATGACTACCGGAGTTTTTTTCTCATTATCCACGAGCACGGCCAGCGCTTTTTGTAATTGCCGTTTGGCGTCACCCCGGTAGAATCTCGGCTCATAGCCCAACTGGTGTAATGTTTCCCAATAGAAGTTACGGGGTGTGAGACCGGAATCGGAAATATAGAGGACGCTATACTTATTGGAATCCAATCCTTGACAGAACCGGCGGATAGCAGTTGTTTTGCCGGTTCCGGCATCGCCGGTAAAGACGCCAAAGTCACGCATGCGGGAGACATGGTTCAGCCGTCCCTGCAGCTCTTTAAAGCTGGCGGTCTCCAGTAATTCCTTGACCGAAATATCCCGCGAGAAAGGGGTACCGGTAAAGTCAAAGAAGGCTTCAAACATGATCATCTACCTCCCCACCCAGTCGGAAGGCTCCCAGTTGTTGTTTCAGCCTCTTTTGGCTTTCGCTGGCAAACATGCGTAGTAGCCTGGACTGGCTGGCCTTTTCCAATTCGACGACCGGCTTTTTCACATTACGGTTGTATTCGCCAAAATTAGCCGGGACAACCACTTTCCTTTTTTCTCCGCCATACCAGATCTCCACTTGAGAGAGATCAAAAGGATCGTAGCGTACCAAGACCTGCTTCCGTACATATTCCACACCCACCTCATAGCATAAGCCATTCAGGGAGATGCACCCGGCTTTGTCCACTTTGGGAGTCTTTTCCCAAAGAAAGGCATCCCTTAAAGCTTCAGGACTGGGAAAGTGTAAGGCGTTAGTATCCTGGGTAAAGGCTTGAGCTGGGCTTTTCCCGGATAAGGCGGAGTGCACCCGGTGATTATACCCTTTCCGACAGCCAGACCCGAAATTGCTCATTAAGCTGATCTAAAGTTTGCGGTTTTTCCAGTTGCGCTTCCTGTAAAAATTCTTCCACACTTCTGTTAAACCTTTCAATTTTTCCTTTCGATTCTGCACTGTAGATTTGAGTTTTTAGATGCCGGATACGCAGTTTGGCGCAGGCCAGCCGCAGCCACTGGGAGACAAATATCTTGCCGTTGTCAACGTAGAGGTTATCTGGATTCCCGCACTTTAGAACCGCCTTACGAAAAGTATCCTCCAGCACAGGCAGCTTCTGGTTATCATAAAACTCAGCATGTACCACCAGGCGAGTAGCATCATCGATGATGGCCACCAGATAGGTTCTCATCTTACGTCCGGGATGACTGGGATCGGGCAGATACGGACCATATTTCAGGTCGGCCTGCCACAGGGTGTTGCGTCCCACCCGGTTAAAGCGCCGGCTGACAACATGTTTTTGCTCAGCTTTAATCGCCCGTCCACTCAAGCCTTGCTGCCGCAAGTGCCGTTCCAGCGTCGAACGGGCGACGCTGTACCCTTCACTCACCAGAATCTGCTGGATTCTTTCTGCACTACGAGCGGGGAGTTCCTGACGCATTTCGGCCGCCATCTTTAATGCTTCCGCCGGAATAGCCTTGCAAGATCCCTTATCCTGACGTTCCTTGGGTAGGAGGCTGTCAAAACCCCCTTGCTTAAAAGCAGCTATATAACGACGTAAGGTTCTGCCAGATATGCCTTCTTGCTCACGGATCAACCACCGGATATCCCGTTTTTCGCATTCTGCTAAATTCTTCTCCAGCAGTGGGGCAATAATCCGGTAGCGGCGCAGGGCTTCTTCTCGTCCCTGGTCTAATTCTGCCTTTCTCATCTAGTGTTATCTCCTTTTTTAAGATTTAACACCAGTGTAAACCCTTGTTGCCGGTCAATGAAGGCAAAGGAGGTGGGATGGATTGAGCCACCATAAGGTCTTAACCATCACTGTCCACAGGGAAGGTAAATCCGGCAGCTGTGATAAGGCTTTTTCCAGCCTCTTAAGGGGATGAGACGAAAGCTCAATGAAACTGGGAGTTCGCTTAAACAGCTTGAATACCCTGGCTTCCAGTAAACCGGCCCACTGCTGCATCTTATAGCTGAACTCTTTGCGCCAGCGCCGTAGGGTCCTGTCGTCTGCTTCGGAAGAAACATCTGAGAGCTTACCACCCTCAGATAAGTGACGCAGTACCCCTTCGATCTCTGACGCTATATAGTGCTTAAATGGCAGAAGGAAGTCAGGTAAGCGCGTGAAGGTTTTTCCGCAGACAGTACAGAGGAACCGCTGGACACGGCAAGTTTTATTTCCATCGAAAGAATTTGCCTGACGTGAACGGGTGCCATGCCCATGGACTTTCCTGCCGCAACAGAGGCTTTGTGTAAGTTTATCTTGTGTAGGTTCAATCGAGTATGGTAATATCAGGGCGCAGGTTGTAGAACCTACTTTTCAATCAGGCCCGTCGCAGAGCGTTGACGAAGAGTAGGTTCTCTCCTTTTTATCCCTGCATCTTATACCATAACGGCCACTGACTTAAAGCTATACCAGGCCATCTACTCCAGGCCGAAACAATGTGTTTCACCTTGGGAAGAATCTCATGATTAGTGGGGTATTCATTCGCTTCTTTATTTCATCTTCCTTTTGGGCAAGCTCTGCTTTGATTACTTTATGCTCTACTAATACCACCAGGCA
>JAUYHA010000123.1 GCA_030690265.1 Dehalococcoidales bacterium
GCTGGCAGAGCCGGTGCTGGCATAAATCATTCATTATCTTGAATATGGCTATCGCCAGCGGAAATCCGATTTTGTGGGGAACTTTGTGGGGAACATTATGGCGTAAGCGTCCACCGTTATTAGCAGGGGGCACGTTAACGATAAGTATTCGCAGTCCGACGGCAATACGTTCCTGGGTGCCAAAGAGGGCGAAAACAGGGGGTTTGTAAACGACTGGAAACTCTGCTTTTAGCTTCGGAGGATTAGCAGCGGTATGTTTACCACGTGAACGGTGTCAACGCTTCTTCTGCCAGAGGGGAAGGAAGGGATGGATTGAGTAAACAACCTTATCAATGCCATGGGGGTCAGTGTCAAGGATTTCTGGGTGGCGATAGATGCCGACCATGGCCACGCCGCCAAAAAAGCCACCCATTGACTTCCGGCTCCAGCCTGAGTAATCTGCAATGAGAGCCGGGTCAAAATTGTTCTTGGGCAAAGTCCCGGCTATGATCGTGGTTAGCGTGTGGCGAATACCGTGCCAACCCCACCCGTGCTGGTGCTCAAGCCCTGCCTTGGTACATATTCGTTTGAACATCAGGGAAAGGGCAGAAGGATTATGTTCCTTTGGCCGGTAATCAGCAAATATCGGTTTGAGAGCCTCAGGAATAAGGTGCTTTACGATCCTACCATGTTTGGAATGGTGAATGGTAAAAAAAGTGTCGTCGAAGTCCCGTTTCTTAATGCGTGAAAGGTCTTCCCTTCGGACAATCCATGTCGTGGCCACAGCCAGGTAAAACCTCTCAGCGGTGGAATACTTCCCCCGGGCCTTTATCAGCTGCTCGACCTGCTCGGGTAAAAGAGGGTGGGACTGCGCCTCCTCTTCCGGGTAAGGGGTATCATCTGCTTCAAAGGGCCAGGGCCAGCCATTGGCAAGCGCCAGCTTCTTGACGTGGAAGAACTCCTTGCGCAGGGTACGTTCACTGATCCCCTCGCGGCGCCGGCGGATAAAGAACTGTCGAAAGTCACTATCGGTCGGCGACTGTTTATCCTTGAGGGCTTTGAGAAAATTGGAGCCGGTGACCAGGTAGCTGGATAATGTACCGGGGGCCCGGAGCCGTGGCGATGAGAGCCGTTCAACCAATCTTTCCAGGGCCGGGTGTAGCTTGGTTGCAGCCTTGTTGGCATTGGCCAACGCCTTTTTTTTAATCTTTGCGCGGGTGGCCATCTCTAGTCAACCTCCCGGACAGGACTGTTGGCCAACGCGGTAAAGGGCTTCTGTAATTGCCGGCCCAGTTCATAGCCGGTGATCAGCATTTCCGTCATGGCGCCCATGGTCATCGCGGCCGAGCCCTGGTTATTGCTGGCAGCGACCGTTGCTAGGCCGGCCCAGGTCTCCCTGACAAAAGCCGTTATCGCGCGGCGTGTCCTGCCGTCCAGTTGTTCCGGCAGCGGTTCCGGCATGGATTTCAGGGCTCGGTAAAGAGCTTCATTCATGCCTTCATTACTTCGTACGTCAGTGGCAGCAATCAATCTCGCCTTATCTCTGTGAGTAAGAGTGTTGTCAGCCATTGTTCGCATCCTCCTTTTCGTTTACAGCCTTCCCTCGACTTCACCTTTTGTCACCTGCAGGCGGAGCCCCAGGGCGATACCATTTTTCAAAGCGTTAATCACCACCTGGTCAGTAGAGGATTGTCGCTGGGCGCCCATTTTCATCAGCGCCTCGGTGGCCAGGGAGCAGTAGTGCCGGATTACCATGCTCTCGTCCTCCTGGAGGGAGTCCACCAGGTTCAACCCTTCTTCCTGCCGGCGTTTCATATCATCGAAGTCAATCATCGGGTTATCTCCTGTGAGGCGTTTGGGGAGTCATGCCCATCATTTTCATGAGAATATCTGAGGGCATGGTTGTCTTTTCGACCCGGGTGCAGCGGTCCAGGCCACACTTGGCGCAGGTATCATAGTGACGCATGAGTACCCTTGTAGTAGGCGTAGAAATCTTGGAAAAGTCCTGGATTGGGGTAAGCCTTTTCTCGAGGGAAACGAAGGTACCCTTGGGGACAGAAGGCTCATTCTCGCAGGCCTGCCGGCAGACGGTGTCTTTGGACCCGCATTGGGGGCATTTGGGGAACTCGATAGGGAACTCCATACAGTATTGACCTCCTTTATTAGCTACAGACTAGACAGTATGACTGTACTATACTACCACACGCTGGGAGGGCTTGTCAATAGGCATGGTAGGGTGTATACTTTGGCGTAAGTAGAGGAATTAGGCATGCCGAATGATGCGGTATCAGTAATAGCCGGCGGAAGCCAGATCCGTTTCTATCAGGACCTCCTGGCAAACGTGCGCTATGATGAAAGATACCACTCAATCGAGGCGTTAGTGCAGCCGGATGAGCCAACGGTGCGAGATATCGCCCGGGTGCTGGTACAGGCAAATGACTTTATCGAAGCAGCTCAGGAATTCGTTGATTCCTTTACCACATACCAGAATGAGGTCGGGGATTACTGGACAACTCCAGGTGAGCTGCTGGATGCACAGGCTGGAGACTGCGACGATAAGGCTATCCTCCTTTGTTCCATCTTGAGAAATTATCTTCCCCCTGACCAGGTCTACTGTGCCTTCGGCCTGTGGATGCTTGACGGAGAAATGAGTGGGCACATGTGGGTGGTAACCGAGGATGAAAACGGCGGCGACCGTATTATTGAGGCCACCGCCGGGCCCGACCGGAAGACCAGGGGCAAATATGTACTCCATGGTATGTTTAATGATAAATATGCTTTTTCCACCGATATCGGTCTGCGTGAGTTCGATCTGAAGACTGTTGAAGTTGAAGAATTACTGGCGAGGAGGTATTAGATGGCAACCAAGTCAAGAGCCAGACAGGTCAAGCGAGCATTGAGAAATGCCGATGACATCATCCATTTATTTACAGGGAAGCGGTTGAAGAACATCGTGGGGACGGGGATAAACATCTTCGGTGAGGAGCTGGCCAGAAAGGCGGCTGGTGTATTCACCGGACCGGAAGAGCCGGAGCTGCCGCTCGACAGTCCCTACACCATATTGGGAATACACCCGGAGGCCATGGACGTGGTGGTGAAAGGCGCCTACCGTGCCTTGGCCCGTGAGTACCATCCGGACACTGGCACCAAGCCAGACCCTGTCAAATTCCAGGCGGCCACGGAAGCCTATAATGCCATCCTCGCCGAGCGCCAACTGCGCAAGGATCAGGAATGTGCGGGCAAGAGCTAAAAAAACGCCTGCATGCCGTTGACCCCAACCTTAATATCGCCCCTGGGGGACATCACTGGAAGTCAAAACAAGCTGCTGATAACTGGGAGAAGGCTGCCGGCATTATTTGCTCGAACTGCGGCCGCGAGGTTTTCAGGTCAAGGGATGGACTTTGTATGCCGTGCTGGGAGCAGGTTCACGAGATTGAGGTTCGAGATGGCACCGGAATAAC
>JAUYHA010000125.1 GCA_030690265.1 Dehalococcoidales bacterium
ACTGGATTTACCGGCAGCGGGTGAAGCACCGTAAGGAAAAGACGCACGAAGAGCGCCGTGAGAACAAAGAAGAAGCGAAGACAAAGGAGCTGGAAACCAGGCCCGTCCAGCCCTCATTCTTCTAGGATAAAAAGGAGGGATAATCATAGATACCTTATTCGTAATCAACGCTGTTTTCCACACCGGGCAGATTGTTGCCAGTAGAGGGGTATACGACCTGGCGTGCCAGAACCCCGACTTCGCCCAGTTCGTGCAGAAGTCTCTCAATCGCCACGTCAAGGGCGACTGGGGAAACGTGGATGACGAGGATAAACAGACTAACGACCAGGCGCTCAAGCAGGACACCCGGCTACTATCGGCCTACAACGATGACCGCTTTCCCAAGTATGGAGTAGCGACCATCTGGATAATTACCGAGGCCGACCGGAGCGCCACTACCATTCTCTTCCCCGACGAGTATTAACCGAGTCTAGTCTTAAATCTGCAGGGCTAGCCATGCCCAGGAAAGGAGGAATAATTATGCCTAAGAAGGTAGAGGTGTACCAGGCTGAAATCAAAGTTCAGGGACAGAAGCTCACTGTAACCCATATCCCAACGGCAACATCCGGGAGCTGGTATACCGTCCATGACCTGTTCGAAGTGTGGGCCGCGGTAGCTATCGACCTGGATGGGACAGTGGTCGGTTGGAGAAACCCACCCGACGAATCTTCACGGCCACAGACAGAGAAAGCCATCAGGGAAACCTTTGACATACCGGAGCCAATGACCCATACCCCTGAAGAAGAAACAGACGACCAGTAAATAAACGTAGAAGGAGCAGAGAAGGTAATGAATCCAGAAATAAGAGACACCTTTGGGACCGAAAAACGGGTTGAATTCAAAGTGACCCTTGTAGGATATGGGCACAGTGTTCAGGAAGCCTGGGAAGATGCCATTGAAAGCTTCCAGAATGACCCGGGTGCGCCGGATGACGAGGAATACAAGGTAACGGAAGAATGACACATATTAAGGAGGCGAATCATTGACAACTGAAAAGCAAATTGAGAGGGGCATCTCGGAAATAGTAGGTGCTCTTACAGACCCCATTATTGTGTTTCCGGGCGGTTGGGGAGACACCTTGCCAGACTGGCTCAAGACAGCCATCACCCTGGAAAGAATGACGGGAAACGTGAAAGCGCTGAAAGGTGAGGAGCCGACCGGTACCGATGCCGAAGCCTGCGCCTATCTGATGACGGTTTCCCTGACTCAGCCCATGGACAGCGACTGGACCCAAATCTACCTGTATATCGCTGGCCGGAGCTACAAGCGATGGAACAAGGGTGAAATGCCGGCGGATATTGCCGTAGACGCAATTAGCGACTATCAGATAGGAGAGCTAAACAGACTTAAATCGTGGCTCTATCACCAGAGGGTTAAAGCGAGGCAAGAGAAGGACAGAGCAGAGCGGAGGCAAGAAAAAGAGGAAGCTAAGGCACAGCGAGAAGAGGAGCAGCCGGCGTTGTTCACGTTCTGACGCATCCAATGTCTGGCGAAATAGGTCGGGGGTAATTCCCCCCGACCTATTTTTTTGTCTCTAACCTGGCCGCATATTGACATGGGTGGGTAGAATAAGTTAGCCTCAATACAATAACCGCGAAGGAGGTGATAAATGCAAGCCTATTGTGTAAAGTGCCGCACTAAAAGAGAGATGAAGGACGCCAAGAGCATAACCATGAAAAACGGCAGGCCGGCGACTCAGGGAACATGTCCAACATGCGGTACCAAAATGTTCAGAATCGGTAAGGGCTAGGTCTCACATTGCCGATAGAGTCATAGGGCTGGATATTCCCGGTATCGGGTCTGTTCAGCCCTTCCTTTTTATTCTCCATAGACAACGAAATAAGCTAATGTAAAATCAAAGTAGCCCCGCATGTCGCGCGACTCAATGAGGAAGCCGTTCTGCAAAGAAGAATGTCCAATCGCCACCAATTCTTCTCTTCCACCACCTAGCACCAGTTGCAACTGGTTTCCTAAGTCCCTCACCGATACCAAGACCAATTCCGCCACCGATAACTGCTCCGGCAGGCCCGCCAAGTGCAAGTCCAACTCCAGCCGAGACCAATGTACTAGCTAGGGCAGTGACATGTCCACTCATATCTTCGTTGTGCCGACGGTGGGATTCGCATAGTCGAATAAACTCGAGGTATACTCGCTCATCCAAAGACACTGTTGGCGATTGTTCTTTAGCCGCCAAGAATCTTGCTGATAACCATTGCTTGAAGTTTTTGGCCTCATCTGTTCTACGAAAGCCCTCAATATCATTGATACTAATTTTGGCAGGTAAATCCAGACGGAGTCGGTCTATAAATGATTCTAGCTCCATATTTATACCCGCAAAACCTCGACGCTCGGCTAGATTTCGAATCTTATACTGCCAGATTGGTTCAGTGGAAGGATGGATGAATATGTCTGCACCCAAGATTTGGGCTAGGCCACCGTCCCAATTTACATGTAAAGCAAATCTATGTTTGATTTCGCCTAACGTTCCTGGCCTCAAATTGAGGTTTGACTTGGTCAATGCGAGACGAGAGAGGTTAGCTCTAACTACCTCTTCGAATTCGGGGGCATCAACATCTTTATCAGCTTCAGGTGTAAGGTATTTGTAAAACTTAGTTGATGTAGTAATGTCTTCCCGGATTATATAGTTCCCTGAATCAATGATGCGTTGAAATTGACCCCGTCGCCAGAATGCACCAGCTCGTCCAGCACGTCTATCATTGATAGCTGCATTCCAATCATAGGGTATGAAAATACCCCGTTCTACCATGCTGAGGAAGCGGTCAAGAGGGTAGGATGTTCCTTCAGAGGGCTGCAAACTAGTTTCGGAGAATAAACCTTCCCTTGGGGAGTTGATGATAATGCGGTCCCAAAGTAACGCAAGTAGGTCTAAGCAATCGAACGTGTATTCAGTAAAATCATGTGGGTTTACGAAGATAACATTGCCTTCTAGTAATCTGTTAACACGCATTGGCCAATTTTGGCGCGGTCTTGCCATCAACTCGGCTGGACTAACTACCTCACCGTCTACTTTCACATGATCCTCCACAGCTATGCTGATGCGATGAAACTGCCCGAGCTTATACTTGAGAATCTACAAGCTCAAGTCTTTTCAGTAAGATCGATTGTGAGTGTGTAATATTTCGACACCTCAGTATCAATTTTTGAGAAGTATTGCTCTAAGAAGTAATGTACAGACACTAATGCAAACTCGGCGTCACGCTTAGAGAACCGGTAACTTTTTATTTCGTCCGCGTGTGCACCCGGAACATTGCCTATTATCCTGATTGAGTCCAAAACATGAAGCAAATGCGCCGGAATTAAAGACGGGTTCTGCTGCTTGAATCGCTCTATCATTGCATCCAACCTGAGTGCCTTTCCTTTGTTATCGACTGGAGCGCAATGCAATAAGCGAGGAATGGCAAACTTAAGGAGTGCCTCTACAGTGCGCCGGCACATAACAACACAAGAGCGGTAGTTTGCGATGGAAAGGGCTTTCTCTGCTTCTTCAAGCGATGTTTGGATCGCTGGAGGGATTTGCTGCATGGGGTCCCACTCTAGAGCGCCTTGAAGCAATCCAAGAAACATCGCACAAGTTTGGGATTTATCTACCCACTCTTCAGTAATGTCCAAGTCTTCAGTTGAATGGAAAGAGGGTGGGCATTCGAGAAGTAGTCCATGAAGATACCTTTGAGCAAAGTCCCGATCGTTTGCAAGAAGCTCTATTTCACCATCTAAACCGATATTAATGCTGACAAATGAGTCTTCTTCGGCATCATAACGTCTGATTAACAGATGAGGCTCCAAACTAATTATTAGGTCACTAAGTGGATGAGCGTTGTTTGACTTGAATTTGGCATCAGTATGAAACCGAAGCCTGTCAGCATGGCTCCACCCTTCCTTAAAGACGAACTGTAAGTTCATGTCGATCGGACTGAACCTAGGATTAACTTTCATCCTGTATACAGGTGGAGTTTTACCCTCGGTGAAGTAATCTTGAGTTGAAATTCTGGTTGGATTCTCTTGTGGCATAGCCTCTATACGCTTGCACTCTTGAGCTGCATTAGGCCAAGGTTTACTTCGTTATAGTTACAGCTGCCAATTTACGGTGGAAATTGGCAGCACGACTCTATGTCGTCTTTGTACCATTCTACTCCCCGCGTTTATTCTTAGGCAAGATAAAAGTGCGACATCGATTTAGCTGGTAACAAATCACTACATTACCTGCAGCCTGTTTTTAGTAAAATGACTGAAATGCTCCAAGAAGGTTATGAAGCTTTATTATTGTGAAGCTATGCACTAAAGCAAACCCTGAAAAGAGGGCTGTCGTAGATAGAAATGTTTGTTTGAAGGTTGCAATTCTATGTCACTTTCTACTTCGTTTCCCCAACAATCCCACCCGTCTACTTTCATACGGGAGAATAGTTCTAAACGAGGTAGGTCTCCAGACCAAGCAACAATCCATTGTCTAACTTCGTCTGGTTTTGCGCTATGACTACGGCCCAGCCATCTGGGATTTACCACAGAAAACATATTTTTAGTTATTTTGTTCCGCACTTTCAATTTACCCTTTGTGCCAAAAATAATATGTTCCGTGCAACTCCGAAAATAATATCCCATACCCATTTCTGGCGAGCCGTCCGTATAAGTCTTAATCCAAGTTATGAGTGTTTTGTAATCAAACCCCCACTCCTTACAAATTTCTAAACCCTCCGACAAAAAAGGATTTGTTACCCACAAGTATAAGTGTGCCGCGTCGCTCACAATGTCCTTGATAGGCAATGACTTTATCTCCTCAAAACTCATTGTCTTATAGGTGTGTTCATTGGTACCATTTCCCCAGTTCTCCTTATATCGCCACGGTGGATCAGCATATATTATCTGGTATTTCTTCATCATATACCTACTGCCCGTACCATAAACTTCATATTTGAATAATTACCCTATTAGATATTCAAGACCAGAAATCTATGAGATTCTTTATAGCTTCCTTGAACAACTCTGGAGCTTTGATGCCTAGGATTAAATCCCCATTCTCGTTTAGCAGGAAACCCACCTCTATTTCAATAATCTCCTTTTCCTTGCTACCATATAGGACCACAGTACGTATTATATCGAACTCTGGATAGTACCTGTTGATGTACACACTTTCAATCTCTTCAAAATTCGCGAGTTCATCAATCCCGTCTTGCCTGAAGCGGTATTGTTTCCCTTCCACATTAATAATTTCGCTTCTTCCAAAATCAATAAGGATTAAGTCTGGAATGCTAATTATCTGGCTTTTATCACCTTCTTTGTATGCTGTCCTATCTGAATATTTTTCCAGCTGTAAGGGTTTCCCTTCTTTCGTAAAGAAATACCCCTTTTCACAGCCTGCATGGTTTTCAAATATTGAATAACCTTCGGTAAAATTCTCAACAACAATATGAATAAAGATAGTTCCCAGTTTTTCGCCTGTTGATTCGTATTCCCAATATGCACCATTATCTATTGCTTTTGGTCTGATCAAGCCATCTAATTCAATATCTAGTTTATTCGCTATCCTAATAAACTTATTTCTGCTTTTTACGTGTCTTTGTTCGAGACCGTGATGAGTAATTACTATTTTCCCAGACCAGCCGAGTTTCCTAATCGCAGCGCTGATTATACTCAAGTTGCCAATATTAGGATCATGAGACAAGCTGCCAGACTTAATCAACCTGCCAGAAATACTAATAACATTATCTGACTGAGTAATAAGTATTGGCACATTTCCAGCTGGAGGTCTGTGCATTTTTCTCTTGAAATCAATTATTTCAGCTATTGATGAGAAGGGCTTAAAAACCTCTTTGTCTAACTTTTTCCCTATGAATTCTACTCCGACCGTCAGAAGTAATCTTGTGCCGAAGATGTTTGTTTCAGTTGGCCTTTCTTTCGGAGTTATTTGAAAGTTGTACAGCATTATCTTCGTTGTATCAGGGTAATGCTGATCAAGATAGACAAATTTAGATGAACGCTGGCCTACGCCGGTGTTACGGCTTTCGCTATCATCAGTTTTTGTCTCCTCAATAGCATAAATCGGTATATCACTTGGGTTAGGTTGCTCATCCTGATAGAAAACCAGAAAATCTACGCAGCTTGAAGATCCGCTTATGGACTTTATGTATATTTTCTCCACTCGATTACATTCAAAACCGACCACCTCATACAAGAATGAGAATCTGCCGTTTTCCAGGGCTGGGAGGATTCTAAGCTTGTCTAGAAAACAGGCGAATTGCCTGTCCCTAGTAAACCTCAAGAGTATCTCTTTAATAACCTCTTTCTTAGGCCTCTCTTCAGTGAGAAGCCATAGATTCTTCTTTTCCATATTAATCGCTCTCTATTTCTCTTTACGGAATATTAAGATATATTGATGGAATTGATTTGCAACAAACGCATGAGGATAACCAAACGGATATAGCTTCTGCGTAGCATCATACCAGATCTTATAACCCCTAAACGATAGACTAGGAATCTCCAGCAGCTTTTCTGTTACTATAGCATGTAACATATTATGTGACTTTCCTTTCGGCTGCATGTCCTTTATGAAAATTGCTATATAACCTTTTACTTTCAGGCATTTGGAAGCCTTGGATATAATGTCTTTTAAGGACTCAAGGAAACCTTCTTGGTTCATGTTTCCTAAGTCGAATTCATTTTCAGTAAAAGGGGTAGCCTCAGCAAGGCCGGTTTTCTTTTTCCTCTCTCCCGTTCTTCTGCGACTCAGCAT
The DNA here is from genome assembly GCA_030690265.1 of Dehalococcoidales bacterium. Classification (GTDB taxonomy): domain Bacteria; phylum Chloroflexota; class Dehalococcoidia; order Dehalococcoidales; family UBA2162; genus JAUYHA01. Next base: position 6,785 of record JAUYHA010000125.1, read on the forward strand.
TTCACTATAAGGAGGATCTGTTAATATAAAGTCAACAATAGTATTTAAATCAAGCAATTTATCAATATTTACAGAATCCCCGACGATAGTAGTTTGTTTTTCAAGCCCGAGCTCATTGCATACTTGTCCATAAACATCAATATAATCTTTCGAAATGTCTATGCCAATACCTTTTCTACCTGACAAAGAGCAAGCTAATAAGGTGCCTCCAACACCCATGAACGGATCCAGGACAAGCTGGTTTTCTTTTGTGAAAAAATCAACAAACTTTTTCATGAATTGCGGCGGCTTTGGTGAAGGGATCCTTTTTCTTAAATGGTGCGCAAAACCGTCGGCACCGTTGGTAGAATAGTGTGTTACTTCTACCGAGTTCAGAAAATGAGCCCATTCAGCACCGTTTAGATCATTTAGTTTATTGAGGCTATCTAACGGCTTCATGTAGTATAACTTCTCTTTTACTTTTTTCTTTAATTCACCATTGCTATTGCTCTTAAAACGCTGATAATCTTGTTCTATTATTTCTGTTTTGCCATATTTTTTCAGTAATACTAAAATTTCTTTCTCAGGCATTATCCCTTCACTGTTATAACTCAACACTAAATGCTTGAAATTTTTCTTCTTTGCTATTTCTTCCATTGCTTCCAATGCCGTGTCTACATTACAGAACTTGGATTTTTGGTCGGCATATTCCCGCAAACCGGTTACACCTTTAATTTTAGGGTTATCACATTTTGCAACTGTTTCTAGAATATGATAATTTGGCGCATATTGCCTCTGATTATAAGGCGGATCAAGATATAAGATGTCTATTTTACCCATTTTATCTAACAGTCTAACTCCATCTTCATTAAAAACCTTATGTGAAACTTTGCTTTCTATGATAATTGGAGCCTCAAGAGTTAATCTTTTAAACGCCCTTTGGTCCCAATTTTTTAAAAACGCTCCGTAAGTTCCGCTAATATTTGAAACAAATGGTACAGCCTCAACAAGAGAACAGAGTAAATAGAAATACTCCTCCTCATTTATTAGATTTATCTGTTTCCATTCTTCAATTTTCTCCCTAATAGCATCAATTCTCTTTGCGTTTTCTCCTGTAAAATATCTCCTTACATGCTTCTGATCATTGGTCCCCTCAGGAGAATAGTTCCTGTAAATAAACCCCTCTCGGCTTTCGATGTTGTCTAGGTATTGAATGACTGATCTAGCGTTAAGGTCTTCATTCTCAAACAAAGAAGTCTTGAGAGGTTTAATACCGAGGTCCTTTATAAGTTTATAAAACTTTGGGTATTTGTTCTGCTCTATATAGACCTTCTGTAACACATAGGAAAAATACAGAATATCTGTAGATATAATCTTATACCCCAGTTTTTTAAAGTGTTTACCTACACTTGCTGTTCCGGCGAAAAGATCGCAGAATACCTCACCTTTGATATCCCTTTCTTTGATAAAGAATTCAATATAATCCAACAGGTTTTCTTTACAGCCAATAAATCTCATGTCTTGTACTCGCACAGCTAGTAGCATTCATATGGCTAGCTCTATCAGCTCAAGTCGGTTATTATTGTTCTAATCTGTTTTCAACTCTTCTATCTTACTCTTGAGTTCTATTACCTCAATTGGACAATCCTTCCAATCATGCTCCCAGCATATAATAGCATCACATCCTTTAGGATCATGACCATGCACTTTGAACTGGGAGCTCTTGAACTCAAACTCGATCCAAATGTCTTCCCACCCCTTACGAACTTTTCGTCTTCCTTTGGCATCAGGAAAACCGGGCTGAATTGCTTCTATGTTTATTCCAAGTTTGTCATGAACTTTACTAAAGAGAAAGATTACCCCATTCTCATTTAAAGGTCCATAGATAAGTCCCTCGAAGTTTATGGGATCACCCACGATTGACCTCTTCCTTTCGGTAGCAGGAAGAACCTTTTCACTCTCCGCTTTGTTGATTTCATCCTCGATAACCTCAAGTCCCCATTCCCTAAGCCCGAATCTATTCTTGGCAAGTTGTACGAAGATTGACTTTTCCTTCTTTGTCTTAATATCAGTATAAAGTTGCGCACCCATTGTGGCATTAGGTGTTTTACCAGCTGTTCTCAGCAAGCCTCTTTTTAAAGCGATACTAGTGATATCATCGATTCGCAACGGGCGGTTTTCACCCTGAAGTACCATATAAGCAGCTCCCTTGAAAGTTGAAGGACGAAACGCTGAAGCGCTAGTTGTTGGAGCTTGTGAGCACTCTCTCAGCGCGAATCTTCCACGGTTTACCTTGACGAACTTTGACTCGACACCTTTTCTCTTAACATCAACATAGAGCCTGGCACCCATCGTGGCAAAAGGCGTTTTCCCATTTGTGGAAATGAGCCCTTGTTTTAGAGATAATGACGTAATTTCGTTTACGCTAAGTGGGTTCCCCACATTTTTTAGAATTTGATAAGCTGCATCAGCGAAGCTCATATTACTCACTGTATTTCTCCGTCTTTCTGGTTTAAATAATTATGAAATTCCCGCCGTCTCTTGGTGTAATTCTAGCACAATCGGAGAAACCAATAAACCTGTGTTAGCGATTTATTTCCAAGATTCGACAATACGTCAAAATTGTTCACCTTAGTAAGCGGCTATTCCATGTGCTAGAATGAGAAGTTGATAGAGAGACTGAGGTAAGAACGATGGATTGGCTTAAAGAGAAAAGAGGGGATAAGACAAAATGTTCCTTTTATTCCGACAGATCAAAAGGAGGAGACATTGAAACAGCTCAAAACTGCTTTCCGCTCCCTAACGCAGAGAATCTGCCGTGAGTTGGAAGGGCAGGCAATCCCGAAAAGGCCGGTCTGGACCGTGGTTAATCCACCTGGTGTGGCCCCATACGTGGCTTTGGATGTCGAGAGACCGGCATTGTCTGATCTGCGCTTCACGCTCAGCATTGGCTTACTTAAGATGCCGGAATATGGAGTAGTAGCAGAAGCCGTTGAAAACGACCCTGAACTTAGGGAAGGTATCATCGTCGACGCTGGTGGCTTTCTTCGTAAGCCGGAACGGACAAACTTAACGCGTGCCCTCGTGATGAATTTCCTGTGGCGATATCTGGGAGAAGGGGTACGGCTCGACTGGGACGAAACCAGGTTCGCCGAAACGTTCAAAGAACTAAGGGAAGAGCTTCGTCGCAAGAGCGTTGTCCTCCACACTACTCTGCCGCTGAGCAATTTGAAGATGGACATCAATGCGCTCGATTTCAGCGACGAGATAAAGCTTCTACCTGCATCGATAGAAGAACTTGAGCAATGGATAAATCGGGACCGGAGCCTGCCACCGCTAGGTGCAGGGCCGCCGGAGTGGAATAACCTGTACGTTGACAAGCCCGCTGTGCTTCATGCACGCCAGCTTGTGGTAGGCCGCCCTCCCTCGACAGACCCGGGTGCGGTGCTGAGCCAATTGCCCCGAGTCAACGCTGACCACGCCATCACCGCGCTGCGCCTGGTAATGAACGCCCCAATCTCAGTCATATTTCAGGAGCATGACAGCGAGGGTCTGATGGCGTTCGTTGGGGGTGGTACCAGTTGGGGCTGGTCGCCTCCACCGCTTGGTCCGCTCGCTACCCTTAATCAGGAGAAGGCGACGCAAGTCATACATATCTGGCAACGGCTCCAGACAAGTCCCAATATCGACCATTTGAGGCTGCCGCTTCGCCGGTGGGAATCCTCCCTGCTGAGGCCAAACATTGAGGACAAGCTTATCGACGCTTGGATCAGCTTGGAGGCCCTTCTGCTTAGGGGATTGGAAGGGGAGCTGACGTATCGTGCGGCAGTGCGGCTTGCTGAGTTCCTTGGTGCAAGTGGGGTTGATCGGAAAGCCATCTACGACGCTGCGAAGATTTCCTACACTTGGAGGTCGGTCGTTGTCCACGCTGTAAGCACTAAAAGTAAGAGGGTGAAAGACCTCACCAAACGCCTGCCGCTTCAGGAGGCTGTCCAGCTTACAACCGAATACCTGCGCTCAGCGTTGCTTAAGTTGTTGGACCTCCCTATCCAGTTCGATCCTGGCAGGCTCGAATCCGACTTACTTGGCCGGGATTAGATGTAAATAGAGAGGCGAAGAATGCCAAGAGAAAAGAAGCCAATTTCAAAATGGGATCAGAGGGTGTGGGCCCCATTGGTTGTACAGGTATTGGCTGTACTAAGAGAGAGACTGACTTTTATCCAGGATTACCACGCTTAATACCCATACCTATCACTGACATACTCCCCCCACTTTTTCACATAATCGACCCTACTGCGCGTGACCCATGTCACTAGAGCCTGATGAGAAAAGCTATGGAAGCTAACACCAGAAGTGAAGAGTTTACTCCACTCCACCCGGAAATCCTCAATGCCAGTCCTTTTCAAGCATCCAAGCAATTCAATGTTACGTTCGTCGTAGGCGATCCCAGAGATAACGTAATCGAACAGTTCCCCATTAAGTATCCCCTGTGCTAGTGCCTGCTGTCGCAGTAACTGATATCCGTCAGTCATTGCCGGGCAGCACGCCAATTCAATCATAGCTTCTGATCTGTAGTCCTTTAGTATGCGCCAATATTGTCGCCCCCATGTAATTTGATGGCAGTTCGTGTCTACATCTGACAGTAATGTCGCAATATCCGTGCATCGTGCCGAATTAGGGTTGGGTGACAAACCACGTTGAGTATGACCTTTACTCAAAGTTTTACTGGCAGCTGAACATCCGTAGAAATGGTGCTCGGTGTATTTATTCTCGACAAGGTATATCCCGCACTTACCGTTTTCACAGGTAAAGTTGATAGCCACATCGGGCGACGTTTGCCCACTCCCACGCATCCCCTTTTCTTCTCCCAGCAACTGCCGAGGGGAAAGCTTACCATCGGCCGCATACTCAAACTCGATGCTATCAACTGTTTCTACCTTCAGTCCCAGTTCCTTCGTGAGAAAACTAGCCAGCATTCGTTTCGCCGCCGGATTAACGCGGAACGGGAAGAAGATATTTGCACACTGCGTCCAAGAACTTTTTAGGTTGTGTTTGCCGGTGTTCGCCTGTATCCCACTGGAATTTATGTAGCATTGCAACTGGTCTCTTATGTTCTCCCATACCCCCAATATCCACTTATCCTCCGGCAGGATATGATCATATTCAACCCCGTTCTGTGTGCCGTTTTCTTTGGGTAAACCAGGTTGCCTCTTGCGCCATGCCAGTTGTTGCTCTCTGGCTTGATTACTGAACGCTGTGTTTCTCATCGTAAGACCTCTGTAAAACCGACCAGTGGCAGGTGGTTAAAAGATAGCCCATTCAGTCTGCACCGTCAAGGTTTCGCTGATCTGTGCTGTCCCCTAGGAGAATTGAACACTTCATCTTTTAATTATATTTGGAGAATGATTCACCACCCACGGCTGATAAGTCCCAACTACCTATTCTATTAAACCTATACTAACTATTCAATCAACCTATCAACCTATACGCTCGGACCAGAATAGAACGCCTCTACACTACAGATAATTTTTACCTTGCACAATACCCCCAACGGGTGACCCGGGGCAGGGGAAAATAAAGGGGAAACCGAGCGTATAGGGTCACCCCACCCCCCTCTATATATCCAGTAGCGCCGGGGGAGTGCAAGCGTGGCGGTGCAAAGGTGAGTGCAAGGATTGTGCAAGGCTATGTTTTGACACTGCCCAATCGCTTGAGCACCATAGGTAAATCTGATAAGTAATGCCTGCGCTACCTTGACCGCAAAAATGCCGGGATATATAATACGACAAGAGTGAAGCAAGATGGTAGATTCATTAAACCAGAGCGAAAGTGGTGGAAAAAGTTCTACCTATTGATACCTCAGCTCCACTTTTGTGAACTTTTTCGCATCATAAACCGGTTTTTCATTGACAGATGGCAAACATACTCCTATAAGTTATATGGTACCTTGAACTCGCTGCTGTGCTAATAGGGAGGAGGAAATGCCGAAAAAGAATGTCTTGAGAAAGAAACTGACCACCGTTGCCGGCGCTTCAATAACCCATCATACCCCAGCCTCCACTCATATCCGGACAGTGTGCCGCCATGTCCCCCCACCAGTCACCGGCATCGTCTTGTGTGGAGCCGTGAGCGAAGACTGAGGTAGCGCCCAGGGTGGAGCCAGCCACAACTAATACAAGGATAAAGACCGCCAGCCAAGTTTTCTTCCGCATCTTTCTGCACCTCCTTTCCTGATTTTTTAGAGAACTCTTTGTCTCTCTATTTTCAGGATACCAAGTGGGTGTAAAGAAGGTGTGAAGAAGGGATAGGGTTTTTATGAACTTTGGCGCTCTTAAATCCAGCCCAGCGAGACCGGTTTGCGGTAGACTCTCCAGGCATAGAAGGCAGCCACGATTATCAGGCCGATGGCGAGATAGTAGTTATAGAAGAAGGTTGCCCGCAGGCCCATAACCAGCGCTGTCAGCACCAGAAAGAGGCAAACGCCGGACAGCTTCTTTCTTCTTGAGCGGAGGGCCGCAATTCTGGGAGCCAGTCCTTCTGGCACCGGGGCATCTGGCTTTACCTGCTGCATCAGGGTCTCGATGCGCGGCTGCACGGAGAAATGGATGTAAGAAAGCAGACTTACCAGGATTGCCAAAGCCACCCATTTCACAATAAGAGCCGGCTCGGTGAAAAGCGGCAGGAAGCTGTTCCTGGTGATATAGGTCAGCCACAGCCCGCTGGCGGCCACGGTTCCCTGGAAGATGAAGCACCTCACGGCGTTGTTACGGATGATATTTTCCATGAATCTGTCGGTATAATACCCCAGCGGCATGCCGGTGCGAGCCCGCTCGTTGACGATGATAAGCATGTAGAACGGAGCTGCCATAAACAGAGTGGACAACAGATGTACTACCAGTAAGAAAGCCCTCAGTTCCATAATGATTTCCTCCTTTACGTTTAGATATAATCAGCGACAGACTCTCGCAGTGGGGCCGCAGCAGCTTAAACGCTTTAGCGTAGGTATATCCTTTGCTCTCACCCAGATGTCTATTCCGGTCGGTGACTTCTCTTTCCACTTCAGCACCAATGCCGGCAACCTGGCTGCTGTGCTGGCTGATAGCCTGCATCTTGCGTTGGAAGGTCTCGGTGATAGCTACCCATACATCTGGATTATCTGTCCCGAAAAGGTATACCTCCTCCATCCGGTGTGGCTGGAACCCCTCAATCAAGGTAAATCGGTTTTTCAGTCATTCACCAGCGCTCCTCAATCGTGTTCCTCAACTTCGGAGATAAACTTGCCATGCCAGGTGTGGTACCAGATTTCTCCGGAGTAGCCGTTGACGCTGAGCATACCGTAATGCTTACCATCAAGCTCGGTCATTATCGTATAGTAGTCGTAGTAGGCTATAATTTCACTGGCCTCAGTGTCGGGGTAGGCCACGTCCAGAAAGTCCTGAGCGATTTCCATGGCCTGCTGCTGAGTAACCGGCATCTGGTACTGCTGAGAGCCGCCCATCATGCTGTACTTACCGTTCCACATCATGCTCTGCGGCTCCGGCTGATAGCTGCCAGAATAACGGTCGATGATAATCTCAATGGCACCTTGCCCAGTGCCCTTCTCTATCAGCGAAAGATAGAAATTGTGGGAATACTCCTCAAACTCATCGATTTCAAGCTCAGGGTTATTTAAGGATGCCAGGTAGCCATCGGCTATATCCTTGGCATCATCGTGAGATAAGGCCGTGGGCACACCGGAGTAGTATCCCATCATACCTCCCATCATCGGCATAGCACTCATCATTCCCCCGCTTCCCATCATGCCACTACCCATCATTCCTCCAGGTCCATACTGGTAAGGCTGCTGGTCATCCGGCTGGTTCGAGTAAGGCTGTCCCTGTGATGGTTGCTGAGATTCTCCCATCATGCCACCGCCTTGACCGCCCATCATACCACTTCCCTGGCCACCACCCATCATGCCACCACCACCGCCAGATGGCCCCCAGACTGGAACGCAGGCACTTAGAGCCACTAATAGTCCTAGAGATAGAACTGGAATCAAAAACCTCTTCCTCATTTTAATTAATCCTCCTTTCTCACCAGCCGGGGGAGAAACATAGGCACCCTTTGACGATAGTGTTGGTATTCGTCACCAAACTCTTTCGCCAGTGCTGCTTCCTCCCGCCGACATAGCCAATAATATGTGAGAAACAGCACAGGCGCCAGAAGTATAGTAATAATCGTTGGCCACTGGACAAGCCAGGCAGCGATGAAAATCCAGATGCCTGCATATTGTGGATGTCTAAGGTGGCGGTAGATGCCCCCAGTCACTAACTGCCCTCGAGCGTTGTAGATTTCCTTCCATCCCCAAAAAATTAAAGTAAGAGCGGCCATCAGCATGAGCAGGCTCAGTGCCATGGCTCCGACAATGGCCGTCTCCACATCCATACTCGTGAGGGTAGCTATCCCCCTGGCCAACAGGTGGTCGCCGCTTTTCAAGCTCAGCACCCCGCCGAAAGCACCTGATAACACATACACCGTGAGAGGGATACCGAACATCTCGGTGAAAAGAGCGATAATAAAAGCCTGAAAAGCTCCTGCCGAACGCCAGTCCCGCCGTCCTAAGGGGAGTATGTAGCCCAGGGTGAAGAAGGTGAAAATCAGCACCGCAGCCGCCACAGTGACCCCCTGCCCCCACGGCCCCCACGGTATCATACTGGTTTCAGCCTCTGAGAACATCTCATTCTGGCCTGTTACCAGCATAACGATAAATGCCAGGACACTGAGCCCCAGGGCACCGAGCAGCAGCAACATCAGGGCTAGCATGACCCTGTAGGTAACTTTCTGCCGGCTTACCTGCTCCATATCCACCTCAGCTATCTTTGTCCTGAAACGGTTTAGGCCAAATCCCGCTTCTTTTCCTCATACTCTTCTTTGTTTATCTCACCCCGGGCGTACCTCTTCTTAAGCACGTCCAGCGCTGAAGAATACGCTGCGGAATCTGACCTGTTGGATTCGCCGGGACGGACGGCAGCTACGACTGCCCAGATGATTAACCCTAGAACAACTATCCACAAAACAGGCATAAGAAACATAGTACCATAACCTCCCATCATACCGGGGCCCATCATGCCCCAACCCCCGTATTGCCCTCCCCAGAGCAGTCCGGGGACCACGGACAGAATGGCAAAGACAGCCACGATGATGCCCCCGATTATCAATACTGTCTTTAAACTTTTGTCCATAACCTTTCTCCCTTCTCGGTTTTTAGGCGAGTTTTTGCTCTCTATCTTCAGGATAGCACCGGCGTATGAAGAAAGCGTGAAGATGGGATGGAGTTTTTGTAAGTTTTTGACAGGTTCCCTTTTATCCATTTCTTTGTCCATGTTTCCAGTCATTGTTTTGATCACATTAGCTGTATTTGTATCGCTTTCATCGGGCAGGCGACAACACACTTGGCACAGCCCTTACAGAAGGAAGGGGCAGGCATTGGTACCTCAAAGGGCGATTCCTGTCTCAATAATTTGTGAGGGCATGCCAGAACCGCGGCGCAACTGCCGCTATCGCAAAGTTCCGGGCGACACTTTTTATAATCAACCAGAGCCATCTTTCTGGGCATACCTCATCCCCTTGCTCAATGCACTCTCAATTTAGCCAAAGGTTACCACCTTATCGGAATCGGCAATCATCTCCAGCAGGTCGGCCATCGTAGAGATGGGGCAGACACCACCCTCTTGCTGCCTTGCTTTAAGACAGGTGCCGCAGGCAAGCAACGTGCCGTTGCTGTTCAAAAAAGTAGACAGAGTCCCTCCGACATCATAAGTTTCGTTCTTGATATTCTCTATTTCCACGCCGCTTCCCATAAGGAATACGCTGACATCATGTCCCGCCTCCAGAGCGGTATTACCCAGACGAAGCGCATTCCATGCTTTCTCCGGGTCGTTGGTGTTGATGACGATACCCAGTTTCATTTAGTGAACCCCTTTCACATTTCCTTTCAATACATGGTTCTTGTCTATTCTGGCATCAGCCGAAGGAAACTATCTTATCCGACTCCTCGATTAGCTTTAACAGTTCCGAAAGTGTCGATTTAAGAATAACCCCGGCTTCCCGGTGTCTTATCCCCATGCAGGTACCGCAGCCCAGGAGACTTCCTTTACCCCGGGAGAACTTCTTCATGAGTTCGGCTACGTTATAAGTCTTATCTTTTATAGTTTCTATCTCCACGCCGCTCCCCAGGAGGAAAATGCTGACCGTATGCCCTCCGGCCATCGCCTCGTTACCAAGACGTAGAGCATTCCAGGCAGTTTCAGGCTCGCTGGTATTGAGGATGATGCCGAGTTTCATTACTTAATCTCCAGAGCGGTATTAAGACGTACCTTTTCGGTGAGGGCGAAGACTGCCGGGCACCTTTCGGCGGCGAGCTTTTCCACTTCTTCCAGCTTTTCCCTGGGAGCATCGCTCTCCACTTCAAGAGTTATGCGTATCTCTTCCATAACCGGTTCCTGGGATAAGCCGAAGACCCGTGAAAAGTTCAGGTTGCCCTCCAGCCTGGCGGTAAGCGTTTTCAGCTCGATACCTTCTATGGCTGCCATAGCGGCAAAGGTTGCTGTATAGCAAGAGACGAGACCGAAAAAACAGTAGTGTAACGGGCCTGGCCTGGTGCCGCCTCCGCCAAGATTCTTGGGCTGGTCTGATTCAAAGATTACCTTGCCGCCCTCGAAGCTGACTTCCGCCCGGAATTGGGGCTGGCCTTCTTCTAAAAGCCACTCCCCCTGGATTTTCTGGCTACGCTTGACCTTAGATTTATCAGTCTCTGCCTCTCTGGCAACCTGTTCCAGCATAGCGACGTTAACATTGTTAAGAATTGCCATTATATACCTCCTGACTAACTTCGTTCACCTTGAATAAGGAGTGCATCCTGCCGGATATGCTCAAACAATATTTCCCGCAATAAGTCAAATGCTTCAAGGAGACGGGGATTAGCTATATGGTAGTAGACCACATTCCCTTCTTTCCTCGATGCCAGAATGTGACGTTGCCTCATCATAGCCAGATGCTGGGACAGGTTGCCAATGGGCAACTCTAGCCTCTGCGATAGCTCACCGACACTCATCTCTTTGTCACGGAGAATATTAATGAGCTCCAATCTCTTGGGGTGGGAAAACACCTTACACATATCGGCGTGATAGTAATAAATCTGGTTTTCCACAGCTACCTCCTGTAAAGAGAGAATAGTATTTTATAAATAACTATAATACTATACTATTATAATACCTTATTTCCTTTTGGACTGTCAACAGTATTGGAAGGATTTTTACAGGATTCACCAGGGTCTTGACATTCCAGTTACTGGAAGGTATATCGTAGCTGTAGAGGTAATGAAAGGGGGAAAAACCATGAAAGATGGGATTACTATTGGAGAGTTAGCAAGCGAGCTCAAACTCAATCCCAGGACAATCAGGTACTACGAGGATATGGGGTTACTGCCGGAACCACGAAGGAGCGAGTCCGGCTATCGGCTTTATTCCGAGTGTGAGATAGAACGCCTGCGGCTGGTTAGGAGAGCGAAACTCCTTGGCCTGTCGCTGGCAGAAATAAAGGAACTTATAGAGTATGCTATTGACGGACGCTGCGATGTTCTGGAACAGCGGCTGCTCTCCCTGGTAGAAGCAAAGCTCGGCGAGATTGACCAGAAAATACAGGACCTGGCTACGTTTCGAGAAGAATTGATACGATATAAGGATGACCTATTGAACAGACTGTCATCAGTTTTCTGTGAAGAGCATACCCCCTCGGTGTCGTCCTCATGCAGTTGTATGGGGGAAGAGGTGGATAGCCTCGGAAGTTGAGAATAAAGGGAAGTCAATAGAGCCTTCCTTGGGCCCGGGGAAGGTGACCAAGAAAGGAGGAAGAAGCGATGGCAGACAAGACCAAGAAGGAACCCAAGGCCACAACTCCTAGAGTACAGTGTGGCTGCGGTTGTCTTCTAATGAAAAAATAGTAGGGAGAAAAGCGAGGGGAGCGTGCCAAGGCGCCTTGACTCACTCCCCGAGCTGACCGCCTGGGCGTCGGCGTCCACCTTCCGTGGCTCTGACATGCGATCACCTCCTTGTCCATCGTTGAACACGCCGGGACATCTATCAACTAGCTTAAGCTTGGTTTGGCTTTTGCGAATGTGTAGTAAGTAAAAGAATAAGAATGATAAGCAAAAACGGGAAACAAAGAAGGTTCAGAAGTTCCCAGTTTGTCGCTGTAAGAACTGCCCCGGCTGATATTACTGCAAGGGCCTGGAAAGTAAAAATAGCGAAATCGTTAACTCCTTGGGCCTTGAAACGTTCATTAGGATAGTAGCTCCTGGTGAGCATTATTGTTCCAGTTACAAAGAGAAAATTCCAGCCAAGCCCGATAGAGATAAGGGCTGTCAGGTAATTAACAAAATTATGACCTGAGACTGCTATCACTATTCCGGCTGCCATGCTGACTATACCGGTTATCTGCAGCACTTTTAGTCTAACACGCTCAACAAGAAAGCCTGAAAAAAGTGAAGGGAGATACATTGCAATAAAGTGCCCTTGTATAACAAGGGTTGTGTCATTGAGATTAAAGCGGTCAATCACGTGCATGCTGAGCGGAGTAGCTACCATGATGAATGCCATAACACCGAAAGCAACAGCACTGGAAAAAGCCGCAATCAGGTAATTGCGCTGAAAAACAATAGCTCGTAGAGGACGTTCTGGCTTGTTGTCATTAACATCTTTGGCCGCAATGTCCCTGATTAATAGTAGCAGGATGACGGAGACTACTAAGATAATGGACAAAGCAACGAAAGACCCTGAGTATTCTCCATATCCTAGCCAGTCTTTGGCATCTCGGCCTATTTCAGGTCCCAGAAAACCAGCTACTATTCCTCCGACCAGAACCAATGAGACAGCCCTTCCAGCATATTTAGGTTCTACGCTTTCTGTAGCGGCAAACCGGTACTGCTGGATAAAGGCAGCATTGCCGCCTATGAACAACATCATCGTACAAAAAAGGAAAAAGCTATGTATTGATATAGCAAAAGCGGCTACTAGAGCAGCCGCCGAAGCAGCAGCGGCAGAGATAACAAAACCGCGCTTCCGTCCAATCCGTTTCATTAGTAGAGCTGCCGGAATTGTAAAAATGGCAATACCCACTACCGCAACCGCGATAGGTAAAGTAACTAATGCCGGAGCGGGTGCCAGTTCCGAACCGACGATACCTCCTGCCAAAAGAACCAATGAGAGACCAGAGAAACCGAGTGCCATACAGACACTTAATATGGCCACATTCCGTCCCAATCGTGTAAGTGCAGATATTGGATTTAGTATTACAGCGCTCAGATTCTTAGGCATAATAATCTCAGATTCTGATATTCATTGCGGAGGCATATAGCTTCCTGCAGTCAGAATTATTGTAGCATAATGTCCTGGCTAATGATAATGAAGCCAGCTAAAGAGGATTCGAACTATAAAGTATTGTCAGTATATAAGTAACTGCTGCAAAGCCGCCACCTATTTATTGGTTGCCTTTCTTCGGGGTTATCGCGGTCGTGGTAACATTGTTGCATTTTAGGGTGCAGCTGGAGATCAGACCTTGCTACTCTTTTTATTGCCTGAAAGTGTTGTGGGACGGGGGCAACCTGTTGACGCTACCATTTGAAGGGCAACCATCGTTGCTCCGCGGGCTACCGCCAGGGAAAGAGCCGAGAGGACAATCAGCCGTATGGTATTGAGTGGCACAGACGTTACCGAACAGCAGGCTGACAGGGTCTATCAGCGTGAGATGAAAAAGGTGTCGAGGAAGTTTACCCACATGCGTTATAACTCCTTTCTGATGTACTTTGGTGTCCTCAAGAGGTTGGGGTGGGTAGAAGAAGCCGGGCAAACTGAGCCATCGTCCATACAGGAGAACTATCCACCGGCGCCGGAGCGGGCCTATTACAGGCTTACCAGAGAGGGTATCGACGCTTTTCTCAAAGCCTAGTCTAACCCGCTGTTTACTCTATATCCCGACATCAGGCCCAGCCATATCCAGCCATATGAAGAAGCAGAATTAACATGCGGGCCATCCCTCTCAATTATCCACCGCAGCGTACATTTCTTCGTGTGACCCAACATACTTTTATGTTACCCTTGTCATGGCCGGTGTAGGTTTTCTGTTCTTGCTCAATCAATACTTAGTATTTGCCTCCCCTTCTTAACACTAAGACAGACGAAAGTCTCGCTATCCTTTACTCCCTCTATTTTGATGAGTCTCTCCTGCAGATAATTTGATAGTTCTTCCGTAGAGGCGAATTCAGCTAAGACCAGAATATCAAATCGACCGGTAGCACTTGCTACCCATTTAGTCTCGGGGTGATCAACACATTCTTGGATAACGCCATCGACATTTTCGTGTGATACGTTTAGAGCTATCAGGGTGGTTATGCTGCGCGAATCAATAATGTCTCGATTGGCAATAGCCACAGCCCGTATTGCACCACTCTGCACCAGCTTTTTCAATCTGCGCCTGACAGTAGCCGAGCTAACGTTTAGAGCCTTTGCCAACGCTCCAGAGGTTTGCCAGGCATTTTCGTGCAGCAGTTTAATTAATTGCTTATTTGTTTCATCCAGATTGTCCATATACGTGCATACACTACTGTATATCGGTCGAGTTTGTCAAATATTTAGCTGTTCTGAGGGTTTACTGCACATTTTCGTGCAGCAGTTTAATTAAATGCTTATTTATTTCATCCAGATTGTCCATATTTGAACTAATGCTGTCATTAAGTGCTTATTTTTATCAAATATTCAAAAAAATCAAGCAAAATAGATTGACAGCTGGATGGGGATGGAATATTATGGGGTTACTACTTTAATTTTTAAAATTGAATTACTCCTACGTTACCGGTAGAGAGATGAGGATGAGGGAGGAGGCAAGAGTTAATCAATCAACAGTTGGTATCGTGGGAAACCATGGCGCTGTGGGTCTTTCCTTTTCAGCCCGCAGCGTAATTAATCTTTCACCTTTCCTCCTGCCCAGGACCGGATCTGACCAGAGTCCGGTCCTGGGCCCCATGGGAAGGTAAACGTATTCAAAAGAGGTTATGAGTTAAGACCAAAAACTCTCGGGGAAAACCCGTAACATATTTAACTGCTATTGAAGGAGGCAGATAATGAAGGAAAGAATTACCTGGTTAATCATCAGTAGCTTGGTGGTGCTATCTATGGTGGCAGCCGCCTGTGGTGCCCCGGCAGTAACAGAAGAGCCGAAGATTGAGACGCCAAAGGTAGAAACACCAGCGGTAGAAGAACCAGAGGTGGTGGAACCGACGGTGGACAAACCCAAATATGGTGGTCAGTTCAGAGACACATGGCTTGATAAGAATGTAGCGAGCTTCGACCCTGGCGTTGCCGGCACCAGCTCCAGCATGTCTTTGTTCATTACCAATGAGGTGCTGGTGTATTATGACTGGACGAAAGGTCCGGCCGGTGGATACGGCACTCATGAGAGTGATTTTACTGCCCGGCTGCAGATTGCGAAGCTACAGAGAGGAGCCCTTGTTGAAAGCTGGGGGTATCCTACCAAGATAGAGGGAGACATGGGCACGGTTACCCTCCACGTCCGTAAAGGGATTCACTGGGCTCTCAACCCGCAGAGCGAAGCCAGTCAACTGGTCGGTGGACGGGAGCTTACCGCCGATGACATCGTAAGCGGTCTTAACCGGATAATCCAAAACCCTAAAAGTGAAGCCCGCAATAAACTAGCCATACTGGCTGAGGTGAAAATAACTTCTCCGGAGGACGGGGTAGTTAAGATGGAAATCCCGTGGGCTAGCTTTAAGAGCGCGTTGGACCGCCTGATGAGCCAACAGCCCATAGCCCCGCCCGAGGTCTTCGCCAAATACGGCAATATGTCTGACTGGCGGCATTCCGTCGGCACCGGACCCTTCATGCTTACTGACTTTGTTCCCAGCGCCACAACGACCTATGTCCGGAACCCTAACTATTGGGATAATGACCCCATCGGTCCTGGCAAGGGCAACCAGCTACCCTATCTGGACGGGGTCAAGATGTATATCATCCCTGACAGGTCTACGCAGACGGCGGCCCTGCGTACCGGCAAGATTGACATACTGGGCGGCTTTGTGAGGGCAGAGCGTGACCTTATGTTAAAGACGAGGACGGAGTTGAAGTGGAGCACGGCTCCACCCAACGGCAGTTCGGCGATCGGCATGAAGCTGGAGAACCCGCCCTTCAATGATATCCGGGTCCGCCAGGCACTGATGCTGGCTACTGATTTTGAAACCATAAAGAGGGACTACTTCGGTGGTGATGCCCAGATTAACACCTTTCCCATAGTGGAAACTCCGGAATTCCGGGATGCCTACCTGGCACTGGATGACCTGGAAATGCCGTCATCAGTGAAAGAGCTTTATGTCTATAACCCGGAGAAGGCAAAACAGCTCCTTGCCGAAGCAGGCTATCCTCAGGGCTTTAAGACCAATATCAGGTTCTCCAGTGACGAAAAGGATGCTGACTATTTCTCAATCATTAAGGATATGTGGGCAAAGGTAGATGTGGACCTGGAACTCCGTCCTATGGAGGCAGGTGCCTGGGAAACGGCCCGGAGGCTCAGGGACTTTGACCAGATGTTCACGACGGGTAGCGCCACCATAGGTCAAATCTACGAGATGGCGAATTTCAGGCCGAGCATACAAAACGTCAGTGGTGTCGATGACCCTCTGATTAACCAAACTTATGAAAAAATACAGGCGGCGGTAGCCATCCCCGGCATCGGCGGCGGTGAAACCGAAGCTAACCGTCTTTATAAAGAGATGCTCCCCCATGCCCTCGGGCAGGTTTATGCGATTCCCGAGGTTCAGGAGAATACCTACAACATGTGGTGGCCCTGGGTTAAAAACTATAGTGGGGAACTGTATATCGGTATCGGCATCGAGAATGTGGGAAAGTACATCTGGATTGACCAGGAATTGAAAAAAGAGCTGGGCTACTAGCTCTGGAAAAGACAATACGGTCCCAAATATAGTACAGGTAGCTGAAGATATCTACTCGAGAATCCGATAGATACTGAGAGGTATTCACTGAATACCTCTCCATTCCTTGTGATGGGCAAGAGGGCAGTTTTTGTGAATACGGGAGATTAGAACTTGTTATTAACCAATGGTGGTAGCGAGATGTAGTTCAGGCAGGTTATCTTGAGAAAGTGTCATCTTAGCTCCTTTACTGAAGGATTACTTACAAAAAGGAGGTTACCGTAAAATGGCTTACAAGCAAATTCTCTATGAAAATGATAATGGGGTGGCGGTCATAACCCTCAATAAGCCTGAACACCTCAATGCTGTGGGTGGTCAGATGAAAGGAGAAATACTGGAGGCTCTTAATGAGGCAAGTGCTGACCCTGAGGTCTGGGGGTTGATACTCACCGGAGCGGGGCGAGCTTTTAGCTCCGGGCTTTTTCAGCCGATAGGAGGTAAGAAAGATGCGGACTACGAGCCGGCACTTTCAGAGGACGGAAGACCGCAAGAGTACTTTTACAAGCTCCCAGGAGATGAGGAGCGGGCTTTACTGGGGCTGAGCTCGGGTAGCCCTCATCTGGTTGAACGGCTGCTTCATTTCGATAAGCCGACTATTGCCGCCGTAAACGGTATAGCGGCTGGGAATGCCGTTACTTATCTGTGTGCATGCGATATCAGGATTGCTTCTGACCTGGCCAGGCTTCGTCTGGCCTTCACCAGAAGTGGCATGCCTGCCCCGTGGAGTAGCTGTTCATATTTACTGACAAAAATTGTTGGTGTAGGTCACGCTCTAGAGCTTGCCTACACCAATGATGTAATTGATGCCAGAGAGATGGAACGAATCGGGCTGGTTAACAGGGTTGTTCCTCACAATGAACTGGTCCCCTACTGTAAAGAGATGATTAAAAGAATGAGGCAAACAGGCCCCAGTATTCTCTTCTCCACAAAGAGAGCAATACGAATGTGCGGAGACGTTACACCGAATGACGTGGAAAGAGGAGTTATGTATGAGAATTGGGCGGCTAATGTGACACTGGAGGAGGAACGCGCCGAGGCAAGGGAATCACTGAAAGAGAGGAGACAACCGGTATATAAGGGACGGGGTATAAAAACTAATATCCGATGGTGAAAGGATAAAGCTAATAGCTATTGCTCATAGCTTAGGTGCTGTTCGCTAGATTAATAAACAGAAAGAAAATGACGAGAAGTATCAGATAATTAGACTTAGGAGTTTGGGAAAGAAATTAAATAAAAGGAGGAGAATGAAAAGGGGAATTATTTGGCTAATAGTAAGTAGCTTGCTGTTAGTGTCTCTAATGATAGCCGCCTGCTCTCCGGCAGTTGTAGAAAAGCCAGAGGCAACAGAAGAACCAGAGGTAGTAGAAGAGCCGAAGGCAACAGAAGAACCAGAAGTGATGGAACCGACGAGTGATGAACCACAGTATGGCGGGGTGTTAAAACTCTTTTACTGGCTGGGCCGTCAGGAGCGTCTTGACCAGACAGTCCACATTGTCATCCCGCCGATGCAGAATACCCACGAAACATTGCTCAGTGGTGACTGGAGCAAGGGGCCAGCAGGCGGCTACGGCACCAATGAGACCCCGTGGGAAGACAGAATGGAAGGGTTCTGGTACCTCTACACCGGCGCCCTCGCCGAGAGCTGGGAGTTCCCCAAGGAAATCGAAGGAGATAGAGCTGAGCTCATCTTTCATATCCGGAAAGGAGTCCACTGGTATCTCAAGCCGGGTAGTGAAGCTAGCCGTCTCGTCGGCGGGCGGGAAATGACCGCCGATGATGTCGTCTTCTCTTTAAAGCAATCGATTTCAGGGTCACGGTTTTATGTCTACAGGTCAAACCCAGAACTGAGGAACGCCGAGATTGCTTCTCCGTCTCCATGGACGGTTGAAGTCGCTGTTGATTGGGATGCCCTATCAACCGGGGAAGCCCGTTTTGGTACTGGTATTTTTATCGTACCGCCGGAGGTTTATGAGGAATACGGCGATATGACAAATTGGCGCAATTATGTTGGCACCGGCCCCTTCATGCTCACCGATTTTCTCCCCGATAGTACCATGACTTATATCAGAAACCCCAACTACTGGGATAAAGACCCCGTTGGTCCGGGTAAGGGCAACCAGCTACCCTATCTGGATGAAGTCAAGTATTTTATGATACCTGACCGCTCCACCCAGCTCGCTGCCCTGCGCACCGCTAAAATTGACTGGATTGACAGCGTTAATGCTGAGGAGGCTGACATACTGGGAAAAACATCACATGAACTGATTGTTGAACCTGAGGTGATGCTCGGTGAGGGTGATTTTGCTATAAGCACGAAGATACACGAGACCCCCTTCAATGATATCAGGGTTCGCCGTGCACTCTATATGGCAATTGATTATGAAGCTATAATGAGGGATTACTACGGGGGCAGGGGTAGGGTTGCCTATTACCCGTTCCACCGTATTATAGAAACCACCGACGCTTGGTTCGGCCCTGACCCGGAAACAGGCGAATGGCCCTCAGATGTTCCCGAATCAGTGAAGGAGCTTTACACTTATAACCCTGAGAAGGCCAAGCAGCTCCTTGCCGAAGCCGGCTATCCTGAAGGCTTCAAGACCAACATCATAATTGAAAATACCTCAAGCGAGATTGATTACTTCTCCATCATTAAGAACATGTGGGCAAAGGTGGGTATTGACCTGGAACTTCGACCGACGGAAGGGGCTGCCTTTGATAGGGTTAAGTACGCTATGACTGCTGACCAGATGATAGACTATGGAGCAGGTTCAGGCCCCCTATACCGTCTCTACTCTATACGAGGCGATGCTCCCGGTGAGAACCAGATGCAGATTGATGACCCGGTGATTAACGAGCTTTATGGCCAGATGGAAGCAGTTCTCCTCTCCGACCAGGCCGCGGCTAATAAGCTGGTGCGCCAGATGCTTCTGCGTGCCGCTGAGCAAGCCTACGGTATTCCCGGAGTTGGACAGCTCAGCTACAGAGCCTGGTGGCCCTGGCTGAAGAACTATAGCGGAGAACTATACCTGGGTTTCAACACACGCCATTTCAACAAATGGGTCTGGATTGACCAGAAACTGAAGAAGCAGATGGGTTATTAGGCTAGGCTTATGGTAGTCAATTGAATAGAGGCTAGAGGAGGAAACGAATTGGCAGGTGTACTCGAAGGTGTAAAGGTAGTTTCTATGGAGCACAATGTGGCTGGGCCAAGAGCCAGTTTGTGTCTGGCGGATTGGGGTGCCGAAGTCATTAAGGTAGAACCGCCAACAGGGGAAGCGGGCAGAGGGATAAGGTCTATTGGTGGAGTCTCTACCACGATAAACATAGGCGCTGTTGCGGTGAGACCGGAGAATGAGGCAAGTAACAGGAATAAAAAAAGTCTGGCGCTAGACCTGAAAAAGAAAACCGGGAGGGATATCCTCTGTCAGCTTGTTCAGAAGGCGGATGTTTTCCTTTCTAACTACCAATTAAGCTCTCTCAAGAAGCTCAGGCTGGATTACGATACCCTCAGCCAGCTTAATCCGAGGCTTGTTTACGCGATAATTTCCGGTTACGGGACGAAAGGACCGGATAAAGATGAGGGAGCTTATTACTACACGGCGGCGTGGGCTCGGACTGGCATGCAAAATCTGGTAACTCTACCCGGAGCTGTCCCCCCTCGCTCACCTCACGGTATGGGAGATAGTATGGCTGCCATTGCTGCCGTTGCTGGTATCCTTGGTGCTCTGTTCCATCAAGAAAGAACCGGCCGAGGAGAGAAGGTGGAGGTTTCTTTGTTTCAGACTGCTTTGTGGAGCATATTTTCCGATTTGCAGCCGGCTTTAAGCGGCATGCCCCGAGGTATGGAATATGACCGGACCAATGTGGTCAATCCACTGATAAATGTCTACCCAACCAAGGATAACCGATGGCTTCAGCTTGGCATGTTTCAACCGGACCCCTATTGGCCTAGTTTCTGTCAAGCTATAGAGAGGCCGAAGCTAGAAAATGACCCCCGCTTTAACACTATGGAGAGCCGAAGAGAAAATTGCCAGGAATTGATTCGCCTTCTGGATGAAATTTTCCTCTCTAAAACCTTGGAGCAGTGGACAAGGCTTTGCCGAGAACACGGTTTAATCTTTTCACCAGTCCAAACTGTCCAGGAGGTTGTGACTGACCCTCAAGCTCTCGCCAATGACTATTTTATCGACTTAAAGCACCCTGCAGGCTCATTAAAGGTACTGGCCGCTCCAGCTAAGTTCAACAAGAACCCGGCTTTAGTAAGAACGCCGGCTCCTGAGCTAGGGCAAAATACTGAAGAGATTCTTCTTGACTTGGGCTACAGCTGGGAAGATATCGCAGGTCTAAAAGAACAGGAGGTAATTCCGTAAAGAGGGATGCTGAAATAATCGGTGATTGAGCCTCAAATTGATAGGTTTGGTAATTGCCGTGGTAACGAAGGGGTAAACTCATCTTTTCTTGGCGGATACTGTCAGAGAGAGCAAAGAGCGGGTAACGGCACAACTTTGAAAGGGGGTGATATGGTTCCGCAATATTAGCGATGGATAATGTCAGAAAGAGCAGGGTATATCAATAATACAATTTTGAAAGGAGACAACATGGTAGTTCCAAATATAGTCCAGGTAGCGGAAGGTATTTACTCAATAGGTCCCATAGATACTGACAGGTATTCAGGAAATACTTCCCCTTTCCTGGTGGTAGGCGATAGGGCGGCCATTGTGGAGACTGGAGAGGATTCGCAAGCGGCTGCGTTGCTGGAGGCAATCAAGGAAATAGGCGTGAGTTTTGACCGCATCGACTATTTAATTCCCAGTCACATTCACACCCACCACAGTTCGGGGATAAATGTCTTGCTGGGAAAACTCCCTAATAGCAAGGCGGTGGCTCATCAGCGAGCTGTCCAACATCTGATTGACCCCACTAGACTCAATGAAGATACTGTCCGGATATGGGGCGAAGGGAGATGTTCCACCATGAAGCCTGTGCCTGCGGACAGGATAATTGGCGTAAGTGGTGGGGAGGTTTTTGACCTGGGAGGACGGGAGCTGGAAATCATTGCCACCCCAGGCCACGCTCCCCATCATCTCTGTGTCTTTGACCGTTTGACTAGAGCTATGATTACCGGTGACCTTTGTGAATTCGTCCCCAGTAGTAAGCGGGGTGTCACTAGCATTAACCCACCTGTCTTTGATGCGGAGAAAACTGTTGAAGCCTTACGCCTTGTCCAAAGCTACAAACCTAAGATACTCCTAAAGTGGCGGGGAGGTATCGCCCACTATATGGTGGACGAGCTGCTACGAACCGCTGTGGAAGACACCATGGCAATTGAGCGGATATGCCTGGAGGGTATGAGGCAGAAGCTAACCGCCGACGAAATAGATAGGAGAGTGGAACAGTACAAAGCCAAAGTAGGGGTCACTCCCGGTTCAGAAGAAGATCCGGAAGGCACCGGAAGCGGCCCGGCTGGAGCCAGGAGCGGACTGAGCGGTCTGTACCGCTATCTTACTAGGAAATACCCTGACCTGGAAATGCCTCAAGGGGCAGTCAGGGAAGGGGCGCCGGAGAGAGGACCGGCAGCAGATTGGAGACCGGGCAATTAAGGGACCTTGCTCCAAGAGCCTTCTGCTTAAAAGTTTAGGGGCAAAATAAGCGCTAAAGGGGGATAAACATAAGAAAAAGGAATTGAAGGTCACTATATAACCTGTTATAGAAACAGTCTTTATACGACTTGGAATTAGTTCAGCGTAAAGAGGAGGTAAAAAGTGGTTCCATATATAGTGCAAGTACTCAATGGCCTTTATGCGATAGGTCCGATACAGACCGTGGGCACGAGTGCCGGAGGGCTGCGCGAGTCGGCCACATCCCCATTTCTGGTGGTGGGCGAGCGGGCGGCTATTGTTGAGCCGGGAGAACACTCACAAGCTGCCCCTTTCCTTGAGGGGGTCGCCGAAATAGGCGTGACCCTTGACCGCATTGACTACATAATCCCCACTCATCTTCATCTGCACCACTCCACAGCGCTGAATGTGCTCTTGGATGCTATTCCTCACGCCAAAGTGGTGGTTCACGCGAGAGGAGTGGCGCACGCGATTGAACCTACTCGGCTTAATGCGAGCTCTGTTCAGGCATGGGGCCCAGGGGAATGTAATCTAAATCTAAACCCCGTGCCCGAGGACAGGATAATCGGTGTAGCCGGGGGTGAGGTTTTTGACCTGGGGGGGCGGAAGCTTGAGATTATTGATGCTCCGGGCCATGCCCCCCACAATTTCGGCATCTATGACACTCTTACCAAGGGTTTGTGGTGTGGCGATTTTCCTCAATTCCAGTCGAATAGCAAGCGGGGTGGGATATCTATAAACCCCCCCCTATTCCATGTGGAACGAGGTTTGGAGACCTTACGCCGTTTTCGGGCTTGTAACCCTGCCGTGCTCCTTAAATGGTATGGAGGTATCGCCCACTACCAGCCGGAGCTTCTCATCCGAACGGCTGAGGAGGACCTCTTGGCTTTCGAGCGGATATGCGTGGAAGGGATGAGGCAGAAGCTGCCGGCTAAGGAAATAGCCCTGAAGCTAGAGGAATATAAACAAAGTGTTGGATTGATTGAAAGTCTAGGCCAAGAGGTAGTACAAGAAGATGTGAGAGGACCGGTGGCTCTATACCGCTATCTTATCCAGAAATATCCTGACTTGGAGATGCCCGAAGGGGCAATCATTCCAGGGAGAGGGGAAAGGGAAATGAGAAGAAGCAGTGCGGACTGAGCGGTCTGCGCCGCTATTTTATTTGGAAATATCCTGAACTGGAAATACCTCAGGAATAAAGTAACTGCCAGGTGGGAATAAATCCTTAATCTATAGGCTAGTAAAATAAACTAAAGCAAAGGGGGAAGAACATGAAACAGGAAATTGCTTGGTTAGCAGTAGGTAGTTTGTTGGTGCTATCCCTGGTGGCAGCCGCCTGCGCCCCGGCAGTAGTGGAAAAGCCTGAGGTAATGGAGAAGCCTAAGCCAGAGGTAACGGAAAAGCCAGAAGTGACTGAAAAGCCAGAGGTGGTGGAGCCGGCGGTGGAGAAACCAAAGTATGGCGGGGTGCTTAAAGTTGCCACAACCCGTTCCATAGAACATTTTGAACCTGGGGGTTCGACTAGCCGGAGTCAGACTATACAGATAACTAACGAGTCGTTGGCGGGGTACGACTGGACTAAGGGGTTGGCCGGTGGCTATGGCACCGGTGAGACCACGATGACGATGAGGATGTACCTTGAGTGGCTAGATGTAGGTAACCTTGTCGAAAGATGGGAGTATCCGACCAAGATAGAAGGCGATACAGGCACAGTCACCTATTATGTCCGTAATGGTGTCCACTGGGCGCTTAACCCGGAGAGCGAAGCCAGCCGCCTCGTCGGCGGGCGGGAGCTCACCGCTGATGATATCGCTAAAGAAATTATCAGGCAAACTCAAGACTCGACGACAGAGACCTATATGAAAAGCCCCTTTCTGGCTGAGGTGAAAATAACTTCCGCTCCGGGGATAGTTAAGGCTGAAATTCCCTGGGAGCGCTTTAGTGACTCCATAACCCGCCTTCGCTCTCGTATCTGGATTGTGCCGCCGGAACTGTTCGAGGAATACGGTGGTATGCGTGATTGGAAGAATTCTGTAGGTACAGGCCCCTTTATGCTCACTGATTTTATCCCCGGTGCTACAGTGACCTTCGTTCGGAACCCCAACTACTGGATGAAGGACCCCGTTGGTCCGGGCAAGGGCAACCAGCTACCCTACCTGGACGGGGTTAAGCTGTTCCTCATCCAAGACAGGTCGACGGTAGAAGCGGCTTTCCGCACCGGTAAGATTGACCGGCTTGACGATTTTACCAGGGAAGGCCGTGAGTTTATGCTGAAGACGGCCCCGCAGCTGAAGTGGGTGTCAGACATCGGGTCTCCAACCGCCTGGCATATGAAGCTGGATAGACCGCCCTTCAGTGATATAAGAGTTCGCCGTGCCCTGATGATGGCTATTGATTTTGAGGCGATATTGAAGGACCTCTACGGCGGTGAGGGCCAAATACTGGGCTATCCAATAGTGCTGGTTCCGGAATTTAAGGACGCCTACATGGGCCTGGACGACCCGAAGATGCCGGCATCAGTGAAGGAACTTTTTACCTATAACCCGGAGAAGGCAAAGCAACTCCTTGCCGAAGCCGGCTATCCCGATGGCTTCAAGACCCAGATAACCATGGAGACCGGCGAGATTGACTACGAAGCAATAATTAAGGACATGTGGCGTAAGGTAGGTGTTGACCTTGAAATTAAGCTGGTGGAGAGAGCGGCTTATACTGCTCTTCGGCGCTCGGCGGAATTTGAGGGGCTCTTTGGCACCGGTTCCCCCACTATGGGACAAACTTACGAACTGCCAAATGTTCAGGGCGATAGTGCCTTTAACCCCGCTCGCATCAATGACCCCGTGATTAACGAGACTTATGCCAAAGTACAAGCCGCTTTAATCCCTGGTATTGGTGCCGGTGAAGCTGAAGCTAATCGTCTCTACAGGGAGATGATGCTCCATGTCCTTGAGCAAGCTTATGGAATTCCCCGGGTTGTAGAGAAAACGACCACTATGTGGTGGCCCTGGCTCAAGAACTACAGTGGTGAATCAGACTCAGGTTACGTTCGCGGGCACGTCTGGAACTGGGTCTGGATTGACCAGGACCTGAAGAAGGCGATGGGCTACTAGAGCGGAAACTCTGGTAAGTAAGGAGGGTAAATATGAAAAGGAAAGTTATCTGGCTGATAGCCGGTAGCTTGTTGGTGCTATCCCTGGTGGCAACTGCTTGTGCTCCGGCAGTGGTGGAAGAACCAGAAAAGCCGGAGGTAACGGAGAAGCCAGAAGTGACTGAAAAGCCAGAGGTGGCAGAGCCGGTGGTGGAGAAACCAAAGTATGGCGGGGTGCTTAATCACATTTATGACCGCGACATACTTGATTTTGATGATATTGTCGGCCAGCCTCATCGGGCGTTTACTATGATGCTAACTAACGAACCCCTTGTTAGTGGCGACTGGGCTAAGGGACCCGCCGGCGGCTATGGCACCAACGAGTATAGCTGGTCGGACAAAGCGGTAAAGTATGACCTTTTGGCCGGCTATCTGGCGGAAAGCTGGGAGTTCCCTAAGAAGCTGGAAGGTGATAGAGCCACTCTCATCTTTAATATCCGTAATGGGGTGCACTGGGCACTTAACCCGCAGAGCGAAGCCAGCCGCCTAGTCGGCGGGCGGGAAATGACCACTGACGATGTCCTCTTTTCTATGAAGCAGGTCATTACTAACCCGGGGGCTTATATTTACCGCTCCAACAAGGAGCTCAGGAACGCCACTATAACCTCCCCGGCTCCGTGGACAGTTAAGGTTGAAGTTGACTGGGGAGCGCTTGGGACAGGCATTCAGCGCTTTGCCGGTACTGTCCACATCGTACCGCCGGAGGTGGTAGCGAAATACGGCACGATGCTTGACTGGCGGGTCTCAGTAGGCACTGGTCCCTTTATGCTCACTGACAATATTCACGGGAGCACCGCCACTCTAGTGAGGAACCCTAACTACTGGATGAAGGACCCCGTTGGTCCGGGCACGGGCAACCAGCTACCCTATCTTGATGGCGTTAAGTTCTTAATTATACCTGACAAATCTACCCAACTGGCTGCCCTGCGCACCGGCAAGGCTGATGGGTATGCTACCAGGGGGAGCCTGAGCTGGGAAGAGGGTCTCATCTTAAGGAAGACGACGCCGCCGTTTCTTATGTTGAAACCATTGGAGGCACCAGGAGGAGGGCCACCTGTTCAGTTCAAGTTAGACAGACCACCCTTCAATGATATCCGGGTGCGCCGGGCAATGCATCTGGCAATTGATTTTGAGACCATCAACAACGAGTTATACGAAGGTCTGGGCTTGATACACTCTTACCCGGTAGACCCTCAGCTTTTCCCCGAAGCCTTCATCCCCCTTGATGACCCTGAGATGCCAGCATCAGTAAAGGAACTCTATAGCTATAACCCGGAAAAGGCAAAGCAGCTCCTTGCCGAAGCTGGCTATCCCACGGGTTTCAAGACCAATCTGGTAACCGGAAGCTTCACCGATGTTATTGACTACTTCTCGATATATGTGGATTACTGGCGCAAGATAGGTGTTGAGGTGGAGCTTCGTCCCAAGGAGGAAGGCACTTTGTCTAGCATTCAAGCTACTTATGACTTCGACGGGATGATGCACACCAAGTCTATGTCCTCAGACCGCATGTACTCGCTGGGCTATTGGTATGGGGGAACTATGAATAACCAATCTCAGATTAACGACCCTGTAGTTAACGAAGCGTTTGGCAAGATACAGAGTGTCGTTGCATTCGACACAGATGAAGCTGGCCGTATCTTCAGAGAGCTGGAGAAGTATGCCCTTGACCAGGTTTGGGCTATCCCGGAGATTGGCGAGCCGGCCTGGATTTCCTGGCCGGTCTGGTTAAAGAACTATAGCGGCGAGAAGTTTGTTAGTTTCTCCATAACCAAAGACTTCTATCGCTGGGTCTGGATTGACCAGGAACTGAAAAAGAGCTTGGGCTACTAGGTACAGGCTGATGAGAAAGTCAAAGAGTTTAACCTTGGCTGGGTGGTGGGGTAACTATCACCCAGCTGAGGGGGGAATAAAAAACCAGCAAGTTGAGTGTGAAGGCTATGCCGGAGTTAGCTAAAGCAAACCAGAGATAGGTAAGAAGGTTAAGCTTTAGAACAGATTCCTAAAATCTTAGATTTTTATTAAGAGAGGTAGGAATTATGGTTTTATATCACGACTACGAAGGAGAGTTTCAGGAAGCTACCAGGGATGATGTGGTTCAATTGGGGAGAGTCTATAAGAGCCGACCCTCCCCTTATGAGGTGTATATGGAGGAGGAAAACATTCCGATTTATCGAGAAATCGGGGTGTACGATGCTCGGCAACTACCTCTAGCACCATGGAAGCGGATGGGGGGGCAAGGTACCTTTCTTCAGCTCGATGGGAGTGGGGGTAAATATGCTGTCGAGGTGCCTGCTGGTGGGGCGCTGAACCCGGAACGACACATGTACGAGGAGCTTTTTTTGGTCATCGAGGGGCGGGGCAGTACCGAGGTCTGGCGAGAGGGGAGCTCGAAGAGGCTAACCTTTGAGTGGCAACCTTATAGTGCCTTTGCCATCCCCCTCAATGTGTGGCACCGGCTGGTGAATGCTACCTCCAGTCCGGCGCTGGTGCTGGCTTCCACCAATGCCCCGGCGGTGATAAGCTTATTCCCAACCCGGAGCTACATCTTTGAAAATGCCCATGAATTCCCGGAACGATATGACGAGAGCGAGGATTACTTTAAACCCCAGCTTGATAAGTTTGTGGGAACAGAGGTGGGAAAGGCGGTGGTTCGCACCAACCTGATTCCTGATGTGAGCCGGTGTTACCTACCGCTGGTCAATCTGCGAGGTGCCGGTCATAGACGCCTGGGGCCTCAGATGGCGGGACGAAGGGGCGGTGGTTTTATAGCTGAGTATCCTATCGGGCGCTACTCTATGGCACACTACCACGCCTCCGGCCCGACTCTGGTTTGTCTCAGGGGTAAGGGCTACACCTACACCTGGCCCTTCGAACTGGGTAAGCGCCCCTGGGAAGCTGGTAAGGGTCATCTGGTCAAGCGCCAGGACTATATTCCAGGCGGTATGGTTTCAGCCGCTCCGGGCGGTGGTAACTGGTATCACCAGCACTTTGGCTGCGGTTCGGATGTCTTTAGAGTGATGAATATTGGTGGTGGGGGTGGTGGCGACCGTGAACATATAGCTGGACTTACCAGAAAAGCCGGCGACGAAGTCACCTACGGCGAGAACGTTGTCCCTTATCCTCGAGAGGACCCTCACATCCGGAAAGAATACCAGGAGACTCTGGCGAGAGATGGCGTAGAATTTACCATGCCTGAGTCAGTATACCGGGAAGAAACCTCCCCTGCTGGGCTGAATGTAGCAGGGCTTTAATTTAACAGAAGGAGGGGTTGGGTTATGGTTCTGCAACGTGAGTATCAAGAAGAGTATCGTGAGCCGACAAGAGATGATGTGGTGGCAAGCGGAAGGCGTTATAAGGCAATGCCGTCTCCTTACGAAGTGTATATGGAGGAGGAAAACATCCCGATTTATCGAGGCATTGGGGTATACGATGCCCGGCAATTGGCTCTGGCACCGTGGCGGCGGATGGGTGGGCGAGGCACCTTTATTGAACTTGAAGGACAAGCGGGTATATGGGGGATATATGTCGTAGAGGTGCCACCCGGCGGGGTGTTGAATCCAGAACGGCACATGTACGAAGAAATCTTTCTGGTCTTGGAAGGGCGGGGCAGCACTGAGGTCTGGCGGGAAGGGAGCTCAAAGAAGCAGAGCTTTGAGTGGCAACCGTGGAGTAGATTTTCCATTCCCCTTAATGTGTGGCACCGCTTAGTGAATGCCACTTCCAATCCGGCACTCGTGCTGGTGTTCACCAGCGCTCCCACTCTGATGAAGTTATTTCCGACCCGGAGGTTCATCTTTGACAATCCCTATGAGTTCTTAGAGCGATATGACGAGAGCGAGGATTACTTTAAGCCCAGGGATGAGCTAGTGGGTACGGCAAGGGGACTCGCCGCCGTTCGCACCAATCTGATGTCGGATATCAGCCACTGTTATTTGCCTTTAGCTAATACTCGGGGTGCCGGTCACAGGCGCCTGGAGCCCTGGATGGCAGGTAATACCTTTTTTGGCGGCGGTTTCATTGCTGAATATCCTATCGGGCGCTACTCCATGGGACACTACCACGCTTCCGGACTGGTTCTGTTTTGTCTCAGGGGTAAAGGCTACACTTACACCTGGCCCTTAGAACTGGGCAAACGTCCCTGGGAGGCTAGCAAAGGTCATCTGGTCAAGCGTCAGGACTATATTCCGGGTGGCATGGTGTCAGCGGCTCCAGGCAGTGGTAACTGGCTCCACCAGCACTTTGGCTGTGGTAAGGATGTCTTCAGGATAATGGCTATGGGTTATATTCCTACTGGGCATTTGGGAGTTGCCAGGCAAGCCGGCGAGGAGGTCGTTGAAGGCAGCAATGCTATTCCCTATCACGAAGAGGACCCTTTCATCCGGAAAGAATACCAGGAGACGATAGCCAAGGACGGTATTAAATTCACCCTACCCCAGGAGCTGTTCCAAGCTCCACCGACATGAGAAGGAAGAAAAATTATAACGCAGGCAATCTTGATAAAGAGTTAGCTGCAAAGCCAAGTAACGAAACACTCCTCATTGGGCGATTGGAATCAGGTACCCGCAGGGGGTTATGGAGTTGGTCGGACTAGCTTTATAGCGAAGGTAGATCTCAAGGGCCTTTTTCACGTATCTTTAAATAAGGATAAAATTTATAATTTAAAAATAGGTGAAATTCACACCATTTTATTAATTTTTCTCGTTCTGTTTTGCCCTCGTACAGCCTTTCTTTACCAGGTTAAGGCATTCTCTGATGGCCTTGGTAAAATTGCGGTTGATACCCTAAACCTAAGTCAGAGGCTCGTATTATTGAACACATAACCGATTGGTCGCAGGTTCGAATCTTGCCGAGCCCACTTTCGAAGATAAAATTCCAAAAACCCCGCAACCACTACCGAGGCGTTACAAGCGGTGCAGCGGATATATCAACGCGCTGCGGAAATAAAAGCTCAGGAAGGAGGGCACTAATGCTGACGTTTTACACCATCTTTCGGGAGAGCGCTCCGACCCTCAGGAAAGAAATAAGGGTCTGACCCGTCAGCAACGCCAGGTAAGGCGATTTGCCGAGAGACCTGGCCGGACGGACCGCACTGACGTCAATATTACTTTTCAGCTTCGTCCTGGCAGCCGTTCTATTTATTGTATCCGACAGTTTCGTGGCTATTATCGGTACTTCTGAAAGTATTCGGTTAACAACATCCCAGTTCCTTAAAATCAAAACCGCGACCATCCCCTTGTTCCTATTTAGTTTGGCCTCAGTTATCATCGTCGAAACCGTAAACCGCAAGCGGTACATACTAATAATTGCTGTCCTGCAGGTAGCATACCAGTTTATCTTCGACAGCCTTTTCTATGGAGGATATCCATACCCATCTCCCTTTCAAATACTACTCCGCTACGACTCGTCTCTCCCCATCCAGCCTGGTCCCATTCAGCAAAGGGCCAGATTGTAGCCAGTGTGGCAAAACCGTAGTCCTGTGCCTGCTGGATATATCTATCCACCTCACGCCAGTCATATTCCCCTTTTTGCCTCTCAATCCTGCCCCAGATAAAGGGGCCCGGGTGCGGCCTGTCCCACCTTATTCCCAGTTCGCTCAGTTCTTCGGCATCAAAGGTAGTTCCTAGAAAGCCAAAGTGCGCTGAGAGAATTTCGTCAGACAGTGTTGATGCCCCTGCACTGCTTGTCACTTCCGAGGAGGATGCCGGTGTTCGAGATGGATTCCCTGGTGTCTCCGGTGGCTCAGTCACTCGTGGGGTACAGGCAGCAGTCCATATTAAGCCCAAAGCCACCACAAACGTGAGGAGAATTCCAACTGTTTTCTTTGTTTTCATGCCAACTGTCCAAGCTAGTGCCATGCTGGCATTATAGACCATATTTCACAGAAGCAAAAGATTTCGAGATGGCAAAGCTATTTCAACTGGGCGAGCCTGTGGCAAGAAGACCACGGAAATCGCTCTCCGTGCCTCTCACCCAGCACCATCTGGCCTGCATTGTGGGTTGTTCGAGATAGGTGCTGAACGCATTTCTCCAGGAGTTAATTAAGAAAGGTATTTTCAAGATAGAAAAACGCCGCATCAGAGTGCTGAAACCACGAAAGCTCATTGACAACAGCTATGCAGAACCTGTTTAATAAAAATTATGGAACAAAAAGATACTATAAACCGCTGGTACCGTACCGCCTGGGGCAGGCTGAAATTTGAACTGGCCGGTCTGGCCTTTGCTATGAAAAACGGCTTCTATCCGGAAGACTACGCCCGGCATCTCCACTCTAACGGAGCGGTGAAGTGGATGGGTGCAGAGGCTCCCACTGTGCGGAACTATTTGCTTAAGGAGGCTGAAGCCTTCCAAACCCTCTATCCGCAGGTAAATTTTGAAATCAGCAGGATTAAAGATGATAAGGCGGAGTTGATTTTTTGCCGGGGGACCTGCCTGGGAGGATGGGGCAAGAACCAGTGGGGTATGGCTCACCGCCTGGGGCTGGGCAAAGGCCATGTCTGCCGCTACTGCCGGCAAGCCTTCCGCTCCTGGTCCGCCCAGCTTGGATTAAAAGCGCTGCCAATGCCACGGACGGATGAGACCTGCATTCTCACCGTTGAAAAGGCCGACTGATTGTACATAATAAGGTTTGCAGATAATTTCCTTAACCCGCATATCGGAGAAGTCTTGAGTATTGACCGGCTTAAGAAACAATAGTGATTTTTTAATATGCTGCTCTCAGGAATATCGGTGTTGTCGGAAAACAGCCAATCAGCTCGCCTTCACCACTTATGAAGCCTCGCTCAAGCTCTTAAGGAAACAGAAGCAGACAGATACAGTCTTTCTCCGGTACTGGAGCCGCTCGTCAGTCTGACAACCGACCTCCAGTCAGGCATTCAGTGGCAGCATGTTACGCGTGTCGATGGGGGTGGGCTTTTGTGGAGCCACCGTGTCTATCTCTTCGGAGACAGGGGGCTCATCTTCTGCCTTGCCCCGACAATCGAAGGCCGGCTTTTCATCTCACGGGTAAAAAGACAGGAGCTAATTGATTATCTGCTTGACGAGATGACCACTACCCTTGTTGCCACCTCGCATGAAGTACCATCGGTAGAGTCTCAAACTCAACCCGCAGTAGCATGCTCGCAGTGCGGAGAAATACTTGACCTGAAAGCGAAGTTTTGTGATAGTTGCGGGGCTCCCGTATCAGCAGCGGAGGTGAAGCCAACCTGCCCGGACTGCGGAAGCGAATTGAAAGCAAGCTCCAGGTTTTGCCCCGAATGTGGAAGGCCCACCGATAGCGGCAATAGGCCAGGATAAGTGAAGCAGCGGATACATGTTCCATTATAGTGGCAAATGATTCTGCAGGTTCTGGTTTTTCCAGTTGACTGGTACCCGCATAATGCCCCCATGGTCAGCGTTTGTTAGCGCGATAGATTCAGGCACAACCGCCATTTGTTTTCCAGGTTAAACTGCATGGCACCAACTGCCAGACCATACCGCTTTCCATCATCTGGTAACCTGTCTGCAAGTGCGCTATGCTTAATATGGGCCACTTTTCAGGTACGGCCCATTTTCAGTGAACAGAATCAGAATACTTAAAGTGGGTGCCAGGAGGAATTATGAAGAGTTCGGTTCGTTTATTTAGAATAGCAGAAATTGATATAGGTATTCACTATACCTGGATATTTATCTTTCTTCTTATCAGCTTATCCTTAGCCCAGGGGTTCTTTCCTCGGCAATATCCAGGATGGGATACGGTTACCTATTGGATAACAGGAGTCATTGCTGCACTAGCACTCTTTGTCTCGGTACTTCTGCATGAGCTGGCGCATTCCCTGGTAGCTCGTGCCCGAGGGATGTCAGTAAACAGTATTACTCTATTTATATTTGGTGGTGTAAGCAATCTGGAAGAAGAGCCTGAAAAGCCGAAAACTGAGTTTGCTATGGCTATAGTTGGTCCTCTTACCAGCCTGGTGTTAGCCGCTGTTTTTTGGGGGTTATTGCAAACAATCTCCAATCAAGACGCTCCACTGCCAGCCATGCTCGGGTATCTCGCTCTCGTTAATCTTATCCTGGCAATATTTAACTTTTTGCCTGGTTTCCCTCTCGATGGAGGTCGCGTGCTCCGCTCAATTCTCTGGGGAACCATGGGCAGCTTGAGAAAAGCAACTAACATATCCGCCACGATAGGAAGATTTTTCGGTTGGGGACTGATTGCCCTGGGCGTGCTCCAAATGTTGTTTGCAGGTGATTTCCTGGGTGGCATATGGATTGCCTTCATCGGCTGGTTCATCAGCAATGCTGCTGACGCCAGCCGTATGGAACTTACACTGCGAGAGCATTTGAGTGGCGTACAGGTCAAGGATGTGATGCGTCCGGTCGAAACCATCAGCCCGGACGCTACAGTAGAAGAAGTAGTGTTAGATATCTTTCGTATGCATCGTGGCCGTGCCGTCCCGGTATGTCAGGATAGCAAAACAGTTGGCATAATCACGGTAACTGATGTCAAAGAACTGCCGCGTGAGAAATGGGCAAAGACTGCTGTAGCAAAAATCATGACACAGAACCCTTTATACACCGTTTCTCCAGATGACAGCCTCCAAACAGCTATGAAGTTGATAAGTGAGCACGATATTAACCAGGTGCTGGTGAACCAGCAGGGACAGTGCGCCGGATTAATCAGCCGCGCTGATATCATCAGTCATATTCAGCTAAGCCAGGAACTAAGGATAGAAAGTAGCATATCACGGAAGTGACCTTGCCTTCAGTTTGCCTTATGTGGTTAAGGTTGAAAAACCGAAGGCAAACAAGTCTTACTGCGTAGCCGAAGATGAGCCCACATCTTCTTCCCTGGCTGTTTTGGTTACATACCGATAGAGCCTGACTAATGTAGACGCTAGCGGTACAGCCAGTATTAGTCCCCAGAAGCCGGCAATGGATGCTCCAATAATAATGAGTACAATAGCTACCGTAGGATGCACATGAAGATAATGGCCCTGGATTCTAGGTACCAGGAGAGTGTTTTCTATTATTTGTATTGCAAAGAAAATGACGATCACCCAGATTGTCTTTGCAGGTTCAGTGGCTAATACCACAATAACCGCTATACCCCCACCAATCCATGGCCCTAATATTGGCACGAGTTCTGTTACTCCTGCAACGATGGCAAGGCCGAATGGCAGTGGCGCATTAATCACAAGAAGCCCGATAAGAGCGAGTACTCCCACGAATAGCCCCATAGTGAGTTGGGAACGTATATATCCACCGAGCACTTGATTTATTATAGCAACCATGTTTCGGAAGTGGCCGGCAGCGGTTTCTGGAAGCCATGAATAAAATTGCTGGTTCAAATATTCATGGTCTTTCAATATATAAAAGAGGAATATTGGCAACGTGGCAAAACCCATAACATAGCTAAAGGTGGTCGGAATAAATTTGATGCCGCTCGTAAAAACATTTCTGAGAGCCTCCCCAAGGTTTTGGCCAAAATTTCTCATGAAATCATCAATTTGTTGTTCAGCCCCGGGAGGCAGCCAATCACGTATGGCAGCTAAAGTGTCCCCTGCGGCTTCAAAAGCTCTCAGAAAATAATCAGGGGCATTGTTTACTATGCTGGCGAAGCTCCTTACAGATGTCGTAACAATGTAAAAACCAGCCGTTCCCAGGAAAGCCAAAATCAACAGGTAAACTATTATGATTGCGGAGATTCGTTTTAGCAGCTTCCATTTGTGTGGTTTGGGGAATCGCTGTTCTATCCAGGATGAAACCGGCAGTAGAATGTACGCCAGCACCAAACCAATGATGAAAGGAAGGATAATATTACGCAAGGAATACAGCAAGATGAAAATTAGAGCTAATGATACTGTAAGGTAAATGAGATTTGAGTGTTTTTGGAGCTTCATGGATTCCCATCCCGTTCACAAGAAGCGTGTGGAAGGGTGGACTCAGGAAAAGCAAAATAGCCGGCGCTAGACGTTTGAGCCTGGTTTGTCTTCAATTTCGACAGTGGTTGCCTGCACGCCCTTTTCACCCAGTTCTTCGCTAAATCGGACCCCGGTGCCGGTCTTGAGGCGCTCAAATTCTCCGTGGAGAACACTGTTACGGTGAAAATAGACCTGGCGTCCGTCCAGGGTCCTGAGAAACCCGTAATCCTTCTCCGGAAATATCTGCTCAACTAAAGCCATCACCTCTGTCTCAGGGTGTTTTTTAACATCCGCCCGCTGTTTTTCGACAAGCTCTCTGAGCTGGCGCTCCATCGCATCGAACGCCCGCCGTAAGTTAGCCGCAAGAGGCTCTTCGCGCTCCCCTTCGATGGAAATGCGCCTGGCGATAAGTTTATGCCCGGGAGGTACTGTGACATCAATTCGCACCCTGTATGGATTGGCCGTCTGCTGCCGGCGATGAAGCTGCTCTATCGCGACCCGGCAGCTTATCATGTAGTCGCAGATTTGCTCGAGCTTGGAGACTCTTCTCCGGAGCAAACTCTCGATATCGCCGGTCTTCTCTACATTACGGTAAGATACCTCCAGTGGTACCTGCATTAGACCTCTCCATAGTTATGAACTTGTTCAGGGATTTTGATATCCACCAACTGCATCAGGTCTCAAAAAATCTTTTTCTCTTCTATCTTCTAAATAGGCGCTACGCTCAGTTTACTCTTTAAATCATATATCGCTATCGGGTCAGAACCTGAGGAGAGCAGCTATCGGTGCCATTTCTGGCATTGATTGACCATCCAGAATGTACACTGCTCCATTTCGTGAGAGTGTGTGTATCGCTGCAAGGTCAATCAAATCTTCAGAACCCGTACCTTTATTCTCGCCAAGCGTAACCTTCCGATTTACAGGGTCAAACCTGCCCCATTTTTGCACATCTCTGGCAGCGAATAAGGTGTCAACCCGTCCGTCAAAGGCAGCCTGGACCACCTCTTTTACATCAGTCGTGGTAAAACCTTTGCCAGTAGCCTCATGATAGCGCTCTATCGCTTCGAGCCGGTACCGGTCGAAATATGTTCCGGCGATATCCCAGGCTTCATTGTGCAAGTCCGCATCGCTCGATTCGTCATAGTTACCATTTAGTCCCTCATCAAGCAATTTCCCATATGTATTAGCCTCGCGATAGATAGAATGCAGATAATCAACCGCAGCCAGGATAAGCGGAGCCCGCTGCTCTTTCATCAAGTCGTGTAATCCCCTGTCTACTTGTTGAAAATATCTGAGAATGGCATTCTTATCATAGTCTTTGCTTACTCCCTGGCCATGAAAAATTGCGGGACCCTGTCCTACTGTATGGAACTGAAGCTGCTTCTCGGGCTCGTCATATTTCAGTGCCTCAGAAAGGCTTGATGGCACACTATCAGGAGTGACATCTTTAAAAAAGTAACGGGTGCACTGCAGCAGCCTTACCTTATTCTGGCTGATGGCAAGGATGTGAAAAAGTCCGTCTTCATTGAAAAGCGGCAGCAGCGGTTTTATGTGGAAACGTTCTCCCACTGTCTGTAATTCTTGAAACTCCAGGGGAAGCCGGTAATATAGAAATAATTCTGCGGATGCAAAGATAACCAGCCCGTTCCCCTGGTGCTGCCAGAAATGCAGGTCATTAAGCAGCTTCCTGGCGGGAGCCAGCAGGTCTCGAGCCTCTGTTAACCTCAGGCCATGTTCAACGGCCTGCTCCTCCGCCGCGTTGAGCAAATTCTTTAATCTGGTAGGGTCTTGCTCAATTTCCTCTACAGGATGCGTCGGCATGTAGATAGAGATAGCCGGTGTGGCACGAATTTCCATGATGGTTTGTAATTCTTTTCTTGTTAGAAAATCCACGTTTTCGACCGTTCCTCCAGATAATCTTTTAATGCAACCGCATTATTGTGCTCAGTCTCCCTTGCACTGTAGAGCAAAGTCACATTACTTTTCAGGGCTGTCCCCAGAATGCTATGCCAGGTCTCAGGCTTGCTATCCAGCTCTGCAAAATAGCGGCGGCGGAATTCATCCCACCTTGATATGTCGTGGCCATACCAGCTACGAAGCGTGTCGCTCGGGGCAACCTCTTTCAACCAACCATCCAATTTCAATGAATCTTTCTTTGTTCCCCGCGGCCATATACGGTCAACCAGAAAGCGGCAACCATCTTCAGGCGCTGGCGGCTCATACACGCGTTTAGTCTGAATCATCCTTTATTCTTTAGCTTAGAGCTTTGGCTATCCTATTGGCTCGTTAGCCACAGGCGTACTTTCGATTTTATTCTGGTAAATTTCGTTCATAGTATACATCAATTTTTGGATAGTCTCCGGCCCTCCGGCTCTTGCTGCTTTACGCAGAGTTTCAGTTGTGATGTTATCCGGATTCCCGTGGTCATCGTCTGGCATCATACAACCACAATTCCAGCACATGTATATACCTCCTGCTCCTTATTCCTAACAAACAGCCGGTTCTTCTTGCCCAGCCGTAAGTAAGCTCTAGAGTTGCTTGACCTTTACTTTTTCGCCAGCCTGTCTTTGGCCAGTAGGGGCTGGTAACAGGGTGCTACCTGACGGCACCGCGCTGCCGCGAAAGTCGGCTGGTTGGACTTTGGGCAGGACGGTGCAATCTCTACCTATAGCAGTATGCTCCGGGATTGTTGCGTCCTTTCCTATTACCGTTATGCCCTGTGCTTCCGAAGAGAGACCGGTGCCGAAGCCAATGTAGCAGTAGCGCCCGATGTCTACGCCCTCATCCAGGATACAGCGGTCGACCATGCTGTGGTAGCCGACTGAGACGTCGGACATTAATATTGAATTCCTGACGACAGCCTGTTCCTCGACCCTGACACCTGGTGATAAGATAGAATTCTCCACCCGGCCTTTGACAATACATCCTGGACTAACAAGACTGTTCTCAATAACACCTCGGTTTGGTTTCATCACTGAAAGCAAATCTTGCTTCACGCTAAGTACGTTCCAGTGGCTATTGAGACTGAAAGAAGGTTGCGGCTTGATAAACTCCATGTTTGCGTCGTAGTAGGCCTTTTTCGTGTCAATATCCTGCCAGTAACCTTTAAATTGGTAGGCGAATACTTTGTCACGACGCATCATCTCAGGCAGAATGGCATAGCCGAAGTCATGTGGCGAGTCTGGACGGGCGGCGTCCTCGCTAAGGCGTTTGATAAGCACTTGCTTGTTGAAAAGGTATATACCCATCGAAGCCAGGTTGCTTTGCGAGCTCCCTGACTTCTCGACGAAGTCTGTTATGCGTGAATCGGGAGCGACCCGTACCGTGCTGAAACGGCAGGTCTCCTCAATCGGTAC
Organism: Dehalococcoidales bacterium; assembly: GCA_030690265.1. Taxonomy (GTDB): domain Bacteria; phylum Chloroflexota; class Dehalococcoidia; order Dehalococcoidales; family UBA2162; genus JAUYHA01. The sequence continues at coordinate 45,823 of JAUYHA010000125.1, forward strand.
GGTAACAACGCCGAGAGTTACATCCGCTTTCACCTTCTCGTGAAAAGTGAGCATTTTGCGGTAATCCATCTTATAAACGTGGTCACCGGCCAGTATCAGTATTGCCTCAGCGTCATGCTTGCGTAAGTAATCAAGGTTCTGGTAAACGGCGTCGGCGGTTCCTTTATAAGAGCCTTTTTGAGGTTCCAGGATATCAAATATCAGTGAGCTTCCATTGGCAAGCTTCCATTGATTGAAATAATGTGCCATGTATAGCCGCTGATAGTCAGTCAGCACGGCAATATTCTTAATACCGGAATGGACGCAGTTACTCAGGCTAAAATCTACAATGCGGAAACCTGCTGCGAAGGGTAGGGTTGGTTTTGGTCTGGTGTGACAGAGAATGTCCATCTTTTTGCCGCGTCCGCCAGCCAGAACCACAGCTAATGTCTTAGTCATTGTTCCCTCTTTTCCGGTCATTTGCGCTAGTTCCACTTTAGCGGACGGAGCATCAAAAAGTTATAAAATGCGGGATGGAAAAGTTACAAAACTATGACATTTTGGGGACGTGTGGAGTGCTGACCAGAAGAATTGATACCACATCAGTTCGATGGGCTTGATTGTGCCGAGAAGATTGCTACTTCTCTACTCGCAGGAAACGGGCATTAATGGCAACGATTATAGTGCTGAGCGCCATAAGGGCGGCTCCTGCGGCCGGGTCTAAAACGATACCGGCACTGTAAGCAACCCCGGCGGCCAGGGGAATAGCAATGACATTGTACCCGGTAGCCCAGCCCAGGTTCTGCAGCATCTTTTTGTAAGTGGCACGGGATAGTTTAATTATCGAGACGGCATCCAGCGGGTTGCTCCGCACCAGTACTACGTCCGCCGTAGCTACGGCTACATCTGTGCCTGCCCCGATGGCGATACCCACGTCAGCCTGCGCCAGCGCCGGAGCATCATTGACTCCATCACCGGTCATGGCTACTATAAGACCTCTGGACTGGATTTCTCTTACCTTTTCTGCTTTCTTGTCCGGCAGGACTTCAGCAAAATATTCATCCAGTCCTATTTCGTCAGCCACCCACTTGGCGACCAACTTGTTGTCACCAGTAATCATCATGCAGCGGATGCCCATTTCTTTCAGCTGGGCTATGGCTTCCCTGGACTCCTCCCTGATGATATCGGCAAGTGCAATGGCTCCGGATAGTTCTCCGTCAATCAGCACGTATATTACCGTTTTGCCCTGGGCGGAGAGCTTTTCAATTCTGTCATCATTCAACTCAATGTTATTTTCCTTGAGATATCCCGGGCTAACTGTTTTTATTTCCTTGCCGTTCACTTTGCCCTGAGCGCCTTTACCGGAGATGGATTTGAAGCCGTCTACCGGAAAGGTATCTTTAGCTGAAAATACTATACCCTTGGCGATGGGGTGCTCGGAGTGAGCTTCTACGGAAGCGGCATACTTGAGAAGTTCGTCATCATCCATCTTGCCGTTCAGGGTAATGATGTCGGTTACGCCGAACTCCCCTCTGGTCAGCGTACCGGTCTTATCAAAGAGAATTGCCTGCACCTTTCTGGCATGCTCGAAGCTATCCCGGTTCTTTATTAGCAGCCCCGCCTTGGCTGACACTGAGGTAGAAACCGAAACCACCAGTGGAATAGCAAGTCCCAGGGCATGAGGACATGTAATCACCATGACGGTAACCATCCGGGAAAGGGCAAAGACAAATTCACTCCCGGCAACTCCCAACCATACAAACAGCGTAACCAATCCCACACTAATGGCGATGATAGTGAGCCACATAGCTGCCCGGTCCGCCAGGTTTTGTGTACTTGACTTGCTCTCCTGAGCGCTGCGCACAAGCTCGGTGATCTGAGAGAGATATGAATCCGCACCCGTTTTTTGTACCTCTACGGTTATCGACCCTTCTCCGTTGACAGAGCCGCCGATGACTGCAGCCTCCGCCTGCTTGGGGACAGGAGTTGACTCGCCGGTGAGCATCGCTTCGTTGACAGAGGTCTCTCCTTCGGTCACCTTCCCGTCAGCGGGTATCTTTTCGCCGGGCTTGACCAGGACTCTATCCCCTCTCTCCAGTTCATCCAGCGGAACATCCTTGGTGCTGCCGTCAGGCATTCTCTTGTGCGCTTCCGATGGCATCAGCCGTGCTAGTTCTTCCAGGGCGGATGAAGCCGCCATGATAGACCTCATCTCCAGCCAGTGACCCAGTAGCATGACGTCGATAAGGGTGGCGAGTTCCCAGAAGAAAACGCTGCCGCTGAGGCCGAAGACTACGGCGCTGCTGTAAACATAAGCCACGGTGATGGCCAGGGCGATAAGCGTCATCATCCCCGGCGACTTCTTTTTTAGCTCGTCAATGATGCCCTTGAGGAAGGGCCAGCCGCCGTAGAAGAAAACGGCGGAAGATAGCGCAAAGAGCACGTAAGAGTCACCGGAAAATGCGATGGCTCCCTCAATACCGAGAAATCTTTGAATTAACGGGGAGAGGAGAAGGATAGGTATGCTGATGACCAGGGATACCCAGAAGCGCCTCCTGAAGTCAGCCACCATCATGGCGTGTTGGCTGCCGTGGTCTCCGTGCGAGGCCATTTTGTCGTGACTTTTATGCTGGTTATGCGCTATGCCGCTGTGTTCCTGCATAGGCTCGTGCCTGGCATGGTCATTATTGTTCATATGTTTAGGGCCTGACAATCAAGCCATATCCTAGCTCTCCTGGGCTTTGGCCAGGTATTTCTCCGGGTCCTCATCGAATGCTTTTTTGCAGCCGGGAGCACAGAAATAATAAGTCTTTCCCTTGTACTCGGATTTGGCCGGTGCAGTCTTTTCGTCACATTCCATGTTACAAACAGGGTCTTTTGCCATAGCCATAATTAGCACCTCCTGAATTTTTCTTCCAATCTAAAACATAATGCGTAAAAAAGTCATAAAATGGCGGATGGAAAGTTTACAGAACTATAACAATTTAATCCTTATCGACAAATTATCCCTTATTGGTAGGTAGTACTACCCAATCGAAACACCCTGAAATCTGTTTTTTAGTGTGGAAAGTAAAATTTACGTACGAAAATCCACCTATTATAATAACACTATGGGTATTATAGCTCTTATGGTGTTATAGGAGTTGAGCTATAATACCCATCTATTTGAGTAAACCAGCAAGATTATTCTTTTGTTCCAGGATATTAGCCCAGATGTCCCCCTTCTTCTGCAGGCGTTCGGGAAGAGTCATCATTGTGTATTCGGTGGGGTAAGCGTGTTCAAGTTCAGCCCAGTCCAGGGGAGTTGAGACGCAGGCGCCCGCTACGGGCCGGGGAGAGTACGGCGCAGCCAGTGTTTTACCTCTTGCATTCTGGTTAAAATCAAGAAATATTTTCCCCCGTCGTTTTTCCACGGACCAATCCGTGGTAACAATTCTGGGATGCTTTCTTAGTACGCATTGCAGACGGTCTCTGCAACGGAACGGATGGCTTCGTAATCATACTGGCGTAAGACGGGCACATATATATGGAGTCCCGTTTTACCCGAGGTTTTGATAAACGTTCGCAGCGAAACTGCATCCAGCTCTTCCTTGAGCCACCTGGCGACATTTGGCATATTCATAGCCTCGCACCGTATCATCATAACCGGGGTACACCTCATCCTTAGGGCAGAAGAGGACCTGCTTGATACGGGTATTATCCTTCTTGTGAAGGAGATGGAAGCTTGGTTTTTCGTTTTTAGTGGCGGTGTACATCTTAATGGGGATGACGACCATGCCGAAATTGATGGCCCCCTTCCAGAAAGCCCTGCCCATTTCTATCCTCCAGTGAGAAGTTAAGCTACTTTTTAACTGATTCAATCGTGGCTTATTTCCAAGAATACTAGTGTAGTGTCTCACTAATAACTTAACAATGTCATTCCGTACTTGATACGGAATCCAGGTGGGGTGATGATGCTGGATTCCCGCTTTCGCGGGAATGACAATATGAAGTGTATTGTAAAGGTATCTCTGAGACACT
>JAUYHA010000060.1 GCA_030690265.1 Dehalococcoidales bacterium
GATTGTCACCACTGACCCCCGGGCTCAGATTCAGGGCGCTACCTATATACCCTTTGAAGAGCGTAACGCCTTTGAGTCGGGGAAAGTGATCATCAAAGCTGCTATCGACAACTTCGTCAACAGGGGCAAGAATGTTCGTATCCCGAAACAGAAGGAATACATGATTGCCGGATTCAGCCACGAAACTATCAACTACCTGATGGGCGGCATGTTCCGGGCTTCTTATCGTCCCTTGAATGACAACATCATTAACGGCCGCATCAGGGGGGTTGCTGCCGTAGTCGGGTGTAATAACGTGAGAACGCCGCACGACGCCGGTAACCTGGCTATGGTAAAAGAACTCATCAAGCACGATGTGCTGGTTCTCCAGACCGGGTGTCTGGCTATGGCCAGCGGCAAAGTCGGATTGATGCTGCCCGAAGCGGCAAAAGAGTATGCGGGTGAGGGGCTGGCTTCTGTCTGTGAGGCGGTCGGCATCCCGCCCGTACTGCACATGGGTGCTTGCATCGACAACAGCCGCATCCTGATGTCGGCAACGGCCATGGTTAAAGATGGTGGCCTCGGTGACGACATCAGTGACCTGCCGGTAGCCGCGGCGGCCCCGGAGTGGATGAGCGAGAAAGCGATTGCCATCGGGCAATATGTGGTTGGCTCAGGCGTATTTACCGTATTCGGGGGAAACTGGCCCACTATCGGCAGCAAAGAAGTGACCGAATACATGTTCAAGGATTTTGAGGAGTTATATGGCGGCATGTGGGCATTTGAACCGGACCCGGTCAAGGCAGCGCACCTCATGATTGACCAAATCGATAAGAAGCGCAAGGCGTTAGGCCTTGACAAAGCCAGAGAAAGGGTGCTCTACGATATGGCGATGAGGCGGGATCTGGATGCCGTATGACCGCGAATAATCCATTGAACAACGAGTTAACGGAGGAGATGGAGTCTTACGAATCCAGGTAGCTCGTGTGTTAATCAGCAGTTGAGGTTGATGAATCATGGATGACAGTTACAATATTGAGGTGAAGTTACTGGCGCTAACCGAACCATCGGGGCTGCTGACGGATATCCCGTTACAGGAAAGAGGCAGCAAGCCGGGCGAAGAAGTCATCGAATTCGCCGGCAGATTGTGCTGGGATACCACACACAAACTGGGGACTGACCCCGACCGCATCCAGAAATGGATAAAGTCCGGTCATGAATCGGTCATAGAACATGCTTCGGCAACGTTCCTTATTAAGGCCAGCAGAGTCTTGACCCACGAACTGGTGCGCCACAGACTGGCCAGTTACAGCCAGAGAAGCCAGCGATACGTGAGAGAAAACGAGCCCAGGTATATTACGCCGCCCGAACTTGTCATTTCCGCTCAAAGTCAGCAAGGCGCAGAAAACCCGGTTGCGGTTTTTGAAAAGGCGATGCTGGATGCCTGGACAGCATATCGTAAACTGCTCAATTCCGGCGTTAAGCCCGAAATAGCCCGCTACGTTTTGCCTAATGCCTGTGAGACCCAGATTGTTATGACCATGAATTTCCGGGAGCTGAGAAATTTCATCAAGCTGAGGACAAGCGCCAGAGCCCTTCCCGAAATGAGAGCAGTAGCTGGCAAAGTTCTTAAGATTATGAAGCAGGAGGCGCCAAGAGTATTTGGTGACCTGTAAGCCTTTATCATATTTCACAAGCGCAGGCTACAGAGTTCAGATGAAGTATACCGCGGTAAGCCCGGAGGGGCGAGTAGTTATTTGTGAGATTGGTGATGATGGCATTAAGATTTGCCGGCGACAGAGCCACGACAGCCCCGAAGAGTGTATTGAAGCAAAGGACAGGAGTGGGGTTGAAGCCTATGGTATTGGGCTTGCGCTGGAAAAGTGGTGGCATGAAGGGTGGACGATAACGGCCGAAGAGAGTTAACAGTGCCGTTAAATAGAACTTCTGCGAGGAGAACACGATAGTAAGTATGAAAAAGCCCACCGAATTACTAAGGGAAGAGCACCAGGCTGTACTGGAGAAACTGGACGCCCTGGAAGATGTCCTTACCAATCTGGAACAGGAAGAGAAAATTTCAGCAAAGCTGAAGGTGCTTGCATCCTTCTTTGAAACCGATTTCTGGTTGCACTTCGATAAAGAGGAGAAAGCCCTTTTCCCCGAATTTGACAATTTTATGCCGCGAGGCAGCGGGCCTCTGGCGGTGATGATAGACGAGCACGAAGTTCTAAGAGAAACCAATGCGGTAATGCAAGAGGCCATGACCAGGTACCTTAATCATGACGGTAGTGCTGAAGTCATACAAGCAATCAGGCAAAATGGGCATCACTTTATTGAATTTCTCCGGAACCATATCTTTAAGGAAGACAGTATTCTGTTTCAAATGGCCGAAATGCACTTGCAGCCGATACAAAATGAAAAGGTCGTCAAACTTTTTGCTGAGATGGATAGGGATCGAACTTAACCAGGGACAAAAAGGGGAATCTGCT
>JAUYHA010000130.1 GCA_030690265.1 Dehalococcoidales bacterium
CTTTATCCATGGTGCCGTCCAGGTCGAACCAGTCGGGGGCATCCTTCAGCACCGGCCCGTGCTGGACCGCGGCAACCTTTACTTTCCGGTCAAATTGAAAAGACACCTTCAGACCTCCTTGTTAATAATCAGAACTTCTTCAATGAGGCAAATGCCCGGGCTGATAACCTTTTTAGCCTCAATAATAGCGCCGACTGCCCGTTCCATTTTATTAGACTTCAATCCAATTTCTCCCCTGGGCAAAAAAGCCTCACCATGAATATCTGCGCCTATATTACAACAGGGAAAAAGGTTATTCAACACGGTGCGAATCCTGCCCGAAGGACATTCACTTTACAACCTTTTTAACTCCCGTCTCCATCAAGCCGTGTCTTGAAAATATTGAAAGGAGATGATAAAGATGGCAATAGACCCGGTATGCGGTATGGAGGTGGATGAGAAGAAGGCAGCAGCAACTTCGGAATATGAAGGCAAGGCTTATTTCTTCTGTTCCCTGGGCTGCAAAAAAACCTTCGACTCGGACCCGAAAAAGTATTTGGAGGGTTCCAGTGGTCACTAAGACATAACAACCCCTCCACTACAATCGCAAGGAGAGGAATGGATAGCTATTTTAAACGGGCTATCCATTCCTCTTGGCCTTTTATTGCCTGTAACATTCCCCCCCCCCCAAAGTACAGGGGATTTTGGTTAGGCCGAAACAGAGTGATATACTTTGTTGGAACTGCAGCCGGTATAAAATATATCTGCGATTTCTCTATACATCTTGATTTTGCCCGATGTAATTTTCGACCTTCTAATAAAAATCCGCCATTAAAAAGGCTGGAGGGCTATAATAAAGAAGATTTAGGCATAGTGCGTAAACATTTTTGTCAAAGTGCAGCCAGGATATAATGCCAGCCCCGGCAACTTTTCTACTTACGATTGAGCTATAATAAAAAAAGGTAATTCGAGGAACGTATTTGCGTATTCTAGTAGTAGACGACGACCCCGAAATTCTCAGCGTTATCAGGCGAGGTTTGGCCTATGAGGGCTACACGGTTGATACTGCCGCCGATGGCGCTGAGGCTCTGGCCAAAGCCCGTGAAAAGGAACCCGACCTTGTCATATTAGACATTATGATGCCCGGAATTGACGGGATAGAAGTTGCAAAACGCCTGCGGGCAGGAAGCGATATCCCCATCCTGATGTTGACAGCTAAAGGAACTGTTGCCGATAAAGTATCAGGGCTGGAAAGTGGCGCTGATGATTATATGGTCAAGCCCTTTGCTTTTGATGAACTGTTAGCCAGGGTTAAGGCTTTACTCAGGCGACGCCAACCGAGGGAGTGGGAAGTACTCACCTTCAGCGATCTCTCTCTCAATACAGGGACCAGGGAGGTAAGACGCGGGGGTGAAATGGTAGAACTGACGGCACAAGAGTTCACTTTACTTGAACTTTTTATACGTCACCCACGTCAGGTGCTTAAGAGAGACATGGTCTACGAAAAAGTCTGGGGATACGACTTCGAAGGCACATCCAATGTTATTGAAGTCTATATACGGTACCTGAGATCAAAACTTGAGATTGGTGGTCTACCCAGGCTCATCCATACTGTACGCGGCGTAGGCTATGTTCTGAAAGAGTAGATACATGCCGATTCGCTGGCGTTTAACCATCTGGTTTGCTCTGATTTTATGCGGAATTCTCCTGGTTTCCGGCACCGTACTCTATATCCTTTTACAAAGCTATCTGGACGCACAGGTAGACAATAATTTACGGATTTATGCAGCGCGGATACACGGCACCCTGAACCCGGTGGAAATTCCCCAGCCCCTGGACTACGAAGTGATTCATTCCAGGCTGCCGCCCATAAACGAATTTGCTTCTCCTGGAATTTACATTCAATTAACTGAAAAAAGCGGAAACGTAGTGGTGAAATCAAACAATCTTGGTAACCAGGAATTACCAGTGGACTTCGTTCTCGTTTCAGAGGGATTATCCGGGAAAACTGCCATCGGAACAGTGGCTGCCGGGGGTGGTTCCCGGGTTCGAATTTTGATTTCACCATTATATTTAGGGGAAAAGGTCCTCCTGTTAGAAGTGGCTCAGTCCTTTAACCATGTAGATGCGACAATGGCTCAGATGAGGTTGGCTCTCCTGATTAGTATTTTGGTGGCCTTAGCGCTGTCAACGGTATTCGGTAATGCCATGGTAAGAGGCGTACTGTCTCCGGTAAACAAGATTTTACAGACGGTTAAAAATATTGAAACAAGCTCCGATCTGGGCCGGAGAGTAGGTTACTTCGGACCTAAAGATGAGATAGGGGAACTCGCTGTCACCTTCGACCACATGATCGAGCATTTGGATAAGGCTTTTCGGTCACAGAGATATTTTGTAGCCGATGCCTCCCACGAATTACGGGGACCACTTACCGTGATTCGTGGTAATCTGGACCTCCTAAAGCGGAATATCAGCGAGGCAGACAAGATGGAAGCGCTCCAGGCTATGGGACGTGAGTCAATAAGAATGTCCAAGATAATAGACGACCTGCTCTTTCTTGCCGAGGTCGAATCCGGCGAGCCGTTAAAGTGCCAGGACGTTTCACTAAAAGGCATTCTGGCAGAAGAAGCGGAGAGGGCAAAAAACATAGCGGGAAGGCGCAAAATCATCCTCAAGAAGCAGCAAGATGTTTTCGTCAAAGGTGATGCTCAACGCTTGAGACAGTTGTTAGCAAACCTGGTTGATAATGCCATTAAATATACTCCAGAAGACGGCACCATTGTGCTTTCATTATTTCGAGACAGAGACTGGGTACAGCTTGATGTAACGGATACCGGAATCGGGATCGCTTCGGAGCATTTGCCACACCTGTTTGACCGATTCTACCGTGTGGACAAAGCCCGCTCGCGGGCTTCGGGAGGAACGGGCCTCGGACTGGCCATTGTCAAAGGGATTGCCGAGCAACACGGCGGCAAAATTACGGTAACCAGCAAACCTGGAGAGGGCAGTTCTTTTACCGCCTGGTTTAAAGTCTAAGCCAACTCTAAGCTTCTTTTAAGTTCTTTATAATCCTCCGGTACCATAATACATCAGAGGAATGAAAGAACCATGGTGTTTTCTTTTCGTAAGATTTCCCCAATAAAAACCAGAGTTTTACTACTCTTCTTATCTACTGTCATCGTTATAGGCGCCTTTTTGACATTCTTCATCCAGCAGCGAACTGGAGACCTGGAATTTTCCGAACCAGCGATAGCCAAAAGATCATCTGCCGGGTTGGGGATCATCTATCTTCCAATAAGCCGTCCCGTCGTTGTATCTTATGGTCTCGCTGTAGATTCCGGGGCGCTGGTTACCAGAATAGTCGAGGGAAGCCCATCGGATCTGGCTGGTTTAAAAGAAGGTGATGTCATTCTCAGTTTCAACGGTATGACGTTTGACGAGGACTCGCCACTTTTGGGTATGATGCTGTCCTGTCCAGATGGAGAAAGAGTTTTACTTGAAGTATGGAGAGCGAATAAAAAGATGTTTATTGAACTAATACACTCAACCGGCGGGGATAAGTGAGCAATTGTATGCTGACGGCGTTTACTTTTTTAGCCGCTAAAATTGGTAAATTTGTTTATCTTTACTTTGATGGTGCTGCTAACAAAAAGGTGAGGCGAATAGCATTTCATGTCAGTTCATCTAATTCTCTTGAGGCAGAATTATGGCCGGTTTGGATTAGAGGAGTTGAATCGGCTATAGCTGATGGAGGAAAGAATTAATCAGATACAGAAGGGTTGAATTAGAATTATTATCCAAACATCATCGTATTTTAATCTTAGTCTAAGGTTAGACAGCTATCATTTTAATAGCAAAATAAAAAGAGGGCCGATTCATCATCAATTGAAGCTTATAGATATAAAGATATTCCTGGCTCTTGCCCTTTGGGTATGCACCTTACCGCTGGTGGTGATAATTGCGCTGCCCTTCCTGGGGTTGAAGATAACTCTTTACCTGGCGGGATTATTGCTACTGGCTGATCTGGTGGCTTGCTGGTTTTTATGCACCTTCCGGGCCCCTCAAAAACCAGCAGGTGGAAAACTTAGAGAGGAAGTACGGATAGATAATGACAGATAGTAAAGGAATCAAGAAAACCTCGTTGTCAGTTGGTGGCATGACTTGCGCATCTTGTGTATCTCATGTGGAAAAAGCGCTGAAAGGGATGGGTGGTGTGCGTGGGGTGGCAGTCAATCTGGCCACAGGCAAAGCGTTGGTGGAATATGACTCCGCACAGACCTCACTGGCCGCCATGAAGAAGACGGTGGACGAGACGGGCTATGAGGTAGTGTTGAGCACCGCCAATTTCAATGTGATGGGCATGACCTGTGCTTCATGCGTGGAAAATGTTCAGAAGGCAGTTGCTGATCTGCCAGGAGTGACTAAAGCGGTGGTGAACCTGGTCACCAACAGCGCCAGCATAGAATACGAACCCTCAATCACGCCTCTTTCCGAAATCATAAATACGGTTAATGGCATCGGCTACAAAGTCACGGAGCACACCGCGGGGCAAGAAGCCCTGGACCGGGAGCAGCAAGCGCGCCAGCGTGAGGTACGGCGTCAGCTTATTAACCTCATCATCTCCGGCACGCTGGGGACGGTGATAATGCTGGGCACGTTCCAGCCTTACTGGATATTTCCCAGCTTTGTCCCGGCCTGGCTGAACAACAAGGTCGTCCTGTTCTTTCTGACGACACCGGTGGTCTTCGGGCCGGGACGGCAGTTTTTCACAAATAGCTGGAACGGTCTCAAGCGAGGGTTGACCGATATGAACCTTCTCTACGCCACAGGTATCGGCGCCGCCTATGCCATCGCCGTGGTGAACACTTTCTGGCCGGATGCCGGGTTTGGCGGCAAAGAGGCTACCTTTTACGAGGCTGCTGCGCTGTTGACGGCTTTCATCATCCTTGGTAGATACCTTGAAGCAGTCACCAGGGGACGGACTTCCCAGGCTATCCGCCGCCTTATGAAGCTTCAGCCCAAGCAGGCCAGGGTCTTGCGGGATGGGCAGGAAATCGAAATTCCGGCTGAAGAGGTCCAGATTGACGACTTGATATCACTCCGTCCCGGAGAAGTTATCGCCGTGGATGGGGTGGTAGAAGATGGATATTCATCGGTAGATCAGTCCATGATTACCGGAGAGAGCATGCCCGTGGAGAAGAAAACAGGCGATGAGGTCATCGGCGGAACCATCAACAAGACCGGGGCTTTCAAGTTCCGGGCAACCCGTGTTGGCAAAGATACTGCCCTGTCCCAGATTATCAAGCTGGTGGAGGACGCCCAGATGACCAAAGCGCCCATACAGAAGATTGCCGACAGGGTAGCCGGGAGTTTTATCCTGGGAGTGCATCTCCTGGCCCTGTTGACATTCCTATTCTGGTTCTTTGTAGGTTTTAGCCTGTGGTTCACACCGGATAGTACCCTGATCCTGACACCTTATAAACTCACCGCCATGGGGGCCTTCGGCTTTGCGCTCCTCATCTCGGTCACGGTGCTGGTCATCTCCTGTCCATGCGCCGTGGGGCTTGCCACGCCCAGCGCTGTCATGGCCGGCAGCGGCAAGGGCGCCGAGTATGGCATCCTCTTTAAAGGGGCTGATGCCATGGAAGCCACAGCACGGCTGGATGCGGTCATCTTCGACAAAACAGGAACTCTCACACTGGGAGAGCCTTCAGTAACCGATGTTGTGGCATTGAAACCCCTGACCGAAAACGAGGTGTTGGAGTTGGCCGCCGTGGTGGAAAAGAACTCCGAGCATCCTCTGGGCGAGGCTATAATGCGGGGAGCACGGGAACGCGGATTGGAGCCCGAAGACGCAGGAAGTTTTAATGCTATACCAGGCCATGGCGTAGAGGCCAAACTAAACGGACGGTCTCTTTTGCTCGGCAACCGAAAGCTGATGGCCGAGCGCAAAGTAGAACTCGACGGCCTCGGGACGCACGCTGAACGCCTGGAGAGCGAGGGCAAGACGGCAATGTTTGTTGCCGTTGATGGCAAGCCGGCAGGCATCATCGCTGTGGCAGATACATTGAAAGAGACATCGGCCGCAGCGGTAGAGGAACTACATCGCCTGGGACTTAAGGTGGCCATGATTACCGGAGATAACCGGCGTACTGCCGAGGCTATCGCGAAACAGGTGGGCATCGATCGTGTCCTCGCCGAGGTGCTTCCGGAGGACAAGGCCAACGAGGTGAAAAAGCTCCAGGCCGAGGGTCTAAAGGTGGCTATGGTGGGTGACGGCATCAACGATGCCCCCGCTTTGGCGCAAGCCAATGTCGGCATCGCAATCGGTTCAGGTACCGACGTCGCCAAAGAAACTGGCCATGTAATACTGATGAAGGACGACCTCATGGATGTGGTGGCCGCTCTGCACATTGGCCGCCAAACATTACGGCTGATCAAACAGAACTTGGTGTGGGCTTTCGGTTACAACACCTTATCGATACCCATCGGCATGGGCGTTCTCTATCCTTTTTTCGCCCAGGTGGTTAGTCCGGAACTGGCAGCTTTATTGATGGCAACCAGTTCCCTTTCTGTAACTTTAAATACGCTCCGGATGAGCCGTTATGTGCCCCCTGTACGGCGCGGCATTATCAGGCGGCCTCCGCTTGCAACTGCAACCCCATTGCCTGCGACGAGCGATTCATAAAGAGGTATCTTATGAAAAATACGAGTTTGTTAAGCGCAGTTATTTATACGAGCACGTCGGTTGTTGTAGTAGCGCTCTTCCTGTTAGGTACCCTTGGTGGTGAGTACACTCTTGTAGAACGTCTTGGCGGCGCAGGATGGGTCTTTCTCCTTTCAATGATTGTTCTCATGCCAGTGGTTATACCTCGCATAAAAAAAAGGTATAGAAATGTTTAACAGGGTTGAAAAAGAAAAAAAGAAAAGGGGAAAAATTACATCGATATGTTGAAGGCACGACATGTAGCGGCACCGGGCCGTGCTCACCTGGTCAGCGTTCAGTGCAAAAGCTGGCTTGTTAAAACAGGTAACTAAAATGTTATGGAGGCTCAAGAGTTGTCCCAGGTGCAATGGCGATATTGTGGTTGATTGGGGGTTTGATGGCTGGCACGAATGGTGCTTCCAGTGCGGTTACCGCCGTTACCTGGAAGAATTTACCGGGCAGTGCGCCATACCAGGAATGAGCGTTAGTAAAAGAGGATACTCTACTATAGCGGCTACAAGACAGGGCAACATTGGTACCATTGTAAGCCTGGCTAATTCGGTAGCAGCCCCGAAAAGAAAATTTGGGCAAGGAAACCCTGGAGAGTTTGGATTATTTTCAAGCCCTCAGCCAGAGCAATCAAGAAAGGAGGTGATACAAATGAAGGTCGTTGAACTGTGTGGATCAGGACACTGCCCGGTGATTAAGCTGGATAGCGCCAAGGTCGAGATAGGAGAGGCAGGCAACCTCTGCGTCTTGACCCTGGAGGAGTGGCAAGTACTGAAACAGAAGGTACTTGATGGGGAACTTTAAAGGCCGAAACCCCGGCATATGCCGGGGTCGCCCCGTAATGCGGGGCCTGAAGAGGCTACATGGCTGCCAGGGAATCAACAATCCAGGTGAGCCGTCCGATATTTCCGAAATACCGGAACATGCAGCCAAAAGTATCTGAAAGCCCAGAGAATGATTAAATATTTTTATTATTTAATAGTGACACTTGTAATTATACTGGGGGTAACCTTAGTCTCCGGATGCTCCTCACGCTTTTCACCACCAGAGGAAAACGGATCTTATTCCTCTTCAAGTTCATCCTTTGATAGACCCTCCGACGGGCTGGTTCAAAAGAACACAGAAGGCAATGTGACATTCGATGTTGAATGGGTAAAGACTCAAACAGGTTCCCTGCTGTTTAACGTGGACATGAACACTCACTCGGTTGACCTGGACCAATATGACTTAGCTGCTCTGGCAGTGTTGCGCGATGGGGCAGGAAACGAATTTCATCCTGTCTCCTGGAACGCTGCTGCTGGAGGTCATCACCGTAGCGGTACTTTAACTTTCCCCATCCCTGATTCAGTGAGCCAGGGTAAGACCAGGTATATAGAAATCGTGATCCGGGACGTGGCAGGAATTGGGGAAAGGGTCCTCACGTGGCAGCTATGAGAAGGCACGTTCTGTTCGGAGTAAGCGCTGCCCTTTTGCTAATCTTGATTTATTTGGGCATTATAACTCTCGCCCAAGATTGGTCCCATGCTCTGCAACAGACCGCAGATTTGTGGTACTGGGTGTTAGCTTTAGCCGGTGGATTTGGAATCCAGGCCGGGCTATTTTCTTTTATTAGAAATGGAATGCGTTTGCGCCGGGCCACCGCTGCCGGGTCGGTGGCTGTTTCAGGTGGGGTCTCCGCCGGTTCAATGGCAGCTTGCTGCGCCCATCACCTGAGCGATGTTCTTCCCCTTCTGGGCTTGTCCGGGATGGCTATTTTCCTGGTTCGATACCAGCTATTATTCATTATTATCGGCGTCCTTTCCAATATTATCGGAATAATCATTATGCTGGAGACCATCCAGCGCCATAATTTATCTGACAATTTGCTCCGCTGGGGTTGGAACATGAACCGGGTTAAAAAGGGAGCAATAGTAACATCTGCTCTAATCGCTTTGGCTATGTTCATAGCTACCTCCTGATTTGGAGAATCCGGGAACCTGTTCGAGGTAAAAGTAATTGAAACTAAAAAAAATATGGTTTCTTTTAATCGCGGTTGTTCTGGCTGTCGGACTGAGTTATTCAGCATACTACTTGTTTGTCCACAGCGGAAATGATTATCTTACCGTGAGCGAACTGAGGGCCCAGGCCGATTCCTTTACTGACCAGAAGGTGAGAGTTGGCGGCAAGGTGGTCCCGGGATCTATTAGATGGGATGAAATGACGAAAGTTATGAAATTCGTCCTCACCGATAATCAAGGAAACCTGGCTGTAGCCTATGAGGGAGTAGTTCCTGATTATTTTAAGCCCGGGATCGATGTGGTAGTGTCGGGCAATTACCGTCAGGATAATGTTTTCAATGCCTTTAGCTTTGGTACCCGTCGGTCTGTTTGCAGCCTCTGTCACTAATACCAAGGAAGGAAGAAAGAACTTAGACAATGGTTGAATTTTTTGAAAGCTATGCCATCTGGATAATTCTCGGGCTTGTCTTCCTGGTTACACTAATCATGGCTCCGTGTCATGCGGTTTTTCTCCTGCCTGTGGCTGGCCTTCCGCTTTTCTGGTTGCTTCCGGTTAAATATTCGCTGCCTATTAATATTGCTGTTTGGCTGGCAACATATTTTCTCTACCGGTTAATAAGGGAATCAATGAAGAAACCTGTCCAAAATTGGTTCCAAAGCCTGCTTGACACCAGGGCAGAGGTTGTATCCATGGGGGCTCCAGGCCGGTCTGCAAAATATCTGGTTCGGGCTAAAGGGGAACTATGGAGCGCTTATTCCAAAGACATTCTTGAAATTGGTGAACAGGTAAACATAGTCGCCTTAAAAGGAATCGGCGTAATAGTTGAGCGGGCACAACCCGTTTCTGCTTTTAGAGAAACAGGCAGTGGTCAAACAACTGCATCTGATATTGATATTACAGGGCGGATTGTCGCCGATGGTGTGGAGAAGCAAACACGGTAAAAAGGTTTTAACGTAATTGGAGGTTAAACATTTGGAAACGCAAGGGTCGGAACCGAAAGGAATAAGTAAGCATGCTCTAATTATGGCATTATGCTGCCTTATACCGCTGGCGCTTCTGGCAGTTTTGTGGGCTATCGGCATTTCAGGAAATTATTTGATATTAGGCATTTTACTGCTATGCCCGATTCTGCATATCGTCATGATGCGGGGCATGCATAAGGGTAACGGCCATGATCACTGAGTTCCCAGGTAGCCTGAGGTGCAAAAGAAGGTTTGAATATGCATGGATTTGACGACATAGAAACATATGCTTACGGGATGTGGCCGGCAGCGCTGGTCAGCATCGGTATATTTGTTTTCTTTGTTTTAAGCTACCTTAAGCCTAAGAAGCGATGGGAATGGCAGTCGATGGGCACCTACAGCGCCTTTGTTGTTGCCCTTTTCACCGAAATGTACGGCTTCCCATTGACTATTTACATCCTCACTTCAGTACTGGGTAGTCAATACCCGGTTCTAAACCCATTCGGCCATATCAATGGGCACCTATGGGTAACTCTGGCTGGCGGCTCGACGACAGTCTGGATAATCGTCATGCTGGTCAGCAACGTCGCCATGTTCGGGGGGCTTTTTATAATGGGCAAGGCGTGGAAACAGATTCACCGTGCCAATGGCGAGTTGATAACCACCGGTCTTTACCGACGGGTGAGACACCCACAGTACTCCGCCCTCTTCCTGATAACGGTTGGTATGCTCATTCAGTGGCCGACGCTGGTTACGGCGGCCATGTGGCCGGTACTGATATTCATGTACTACCGGCTGGCCCTCAGAGAAGAGAAGGAAATGGAAATACGTTTTGTTGATAAATATATCCCTTACCGTATGAGAGTGCCTATGTTCTGGCCGCGTCTGGCATCGGACCGAAATTTATAACCAAGCTGACATTTTGTATTTTTAGGAGTTTCCATGAGTGGCATTATTATTAATATAGATCCAGTATTGCTCCGTCTATGGCATTTAGAGCTTCGATGGTATAGCCTGGCCGTAGCCCTTGCCATTGTATCCGGAGTATTCATAACAGCACACCGTGCCAAAAAGAAAGGGATTGCTTCTGAGCATGTTCACTCCCTGTCTTTGTGGGTGGTGCTTGGCGGTATCGTAGGGGCGAGACTTTTTCACGTAATTGACCACTGGGAACACTATATACAAAACCCGCTACAGATATTTGGGTTTCAGGGTTTGGCGATATGGGGTGCCCTTGCCGGGGGAGGCCTTGCCCTGATCTTATATGCCAGGAGCAGGCATTTACCTTTTGGACGTCTGGTTGATGCTCTTGCCCCGGGGTTACTGGTGGCCCAGATAATAGGCAGGTTCGGCTGCATCGTAAACGGGGATGCCTATGGTGGTATCACCAGTGTTCCGTGGGCATTCATTTATATAAATCCCGGTTCCATGATCCCTGCCAATCTTTTCGGTGTGCCAACCCATCCCTATCCGGTATATGAGATGATCTGGAATGCCATAGCCCTTCTGGTGCTCTTACGACTTGACCACTACTTCAAAAGAGACGGCATGGTATTTTTGAGTTATCTTTTCTTATACGGCCTGGGTCGTTTTGTTTTAACTTTTGTCCGGCAAGAAACCATTACCCTCTGGGGACTACAGCAGGCTCAGGTAATCGCTGTAATGATAGTCGCAGCTTCCGTGGCGGCAACAGCGTATCTTATGGCAAAGCAACAAAACCCTGTAAAACTTTATTAACGGTAGGGTTATACCTTGTTAAAAAAGTATGAAATCGTATCGGCGGAAAATACTTTCACGGGAGGAAACAAGAGACTACTGCTCTCAGGCGTCTTCTTGTTGTCATTCAGTGTTTTAGCGCTTGAAGTAGCGCTCACCAGATTTCTGTCAGCAGTGTTTTCTTATCACTATGTATTTATCGTCGTATCAATAGCACTACTGGGGTTAGGTACTGGCGCTATCTTCATCCGGTCCAGTAAGTCGTCATTAATAATTGGGCATAACAGGGGGCTCAGCAATCTGGCCAGGTTTGCCGGCCTCTCTGCTCTGTCGGTCTTCTTCTCGCTAACGGTGATGGCACTGTTCCCCTTGGTCGAAGTTGTCCTTTTTCCTTTTCTTCTCTTTATGCCTTTCTTTTTTGCAGGAATGTTCATGGCAGAGTCATTTCGAACCTTTCCCGCTCTTAGCCACTGGATTTATGCCGCGGACCTGATAGGGGCGGGTGCTGGTTCCGTTGGTGTTGTTTTTAGTCTTAATATCATTGGCGGTCCCAAAACGGTCTTTCTCCTCGGTGTGAGTCTTGCGCTGGTGTCATTAATCTTCGCAATCAGATTAGTTAAAGCAAGGTTCAGGATAATGGCGCTGCCTTTTTTTTGTCTTCTTTCAACCATCGGTCTCTTATGGGCATTTACTGCCAGTCCTTATTTTTCGACTAAGGTAGTTCGAGCAGAACCCTCGAAAGAGATTAATTATGCCCTCAGCCCGGAATTGGGCGGAGGAATAATCGAGACGAGATGGAGCGCTTTCGGACGTACCGACCTTGTAAGTTTTCGGGACGCCCCGGAATTAATGACTCTCTACATCGACGGCACCGCCGGAACACCCATGTACCGCTTCAATGGCCTCTTTGATACGGGGTTGCCGGAAATTCAGAATTTGAAAAATTTCCCTGGATACCTGCCATTTCAATTCCTGAACGAAGAGCAAAAGGACAATGCCCTGATTATTGGTCCGGGTGGTGGTAGAGATGTCCTTCTTACCTTGATGAGTGGCGTTGAACAGATTACCGCTGTCGAAGTAAACCGGGACTTCGTGGATATAGTGAAAGATTATGCCTGGTACAATGGCGGTATTTACAACAACTTCGACAATGTCTCTGTATATGTAGATGAAGGACGGAGTTTTCTGAGGAGACAGAAGGAAAAATATGATGTTATTCTGTTGAGTCTGCCGGTTACCAAAACCAGCAGAAGCCGGGAGGGGTATGCTTTGACAGAAAGTTTTTTGTTCACCACCGATTCCATAAAAGACTATTTCGAGCATCTTACTGACGAAGGTCGCCTGATTGTCGTCACCCACAGTCCGGAAGAACTGTACCGGCTTCTTTCTGTCTCAACAACCGCGCTCGAGCAACTGGGAATAGACAATAGCGCCGCCATGCAGCGGGTCTACATGATGGGGTCGGAAAGCTTCCCCGTTTTCGTAATGGGGAAGTCACCCCTGAAGCCTGAGGAGATGGTGCCCCTGCATAAGTCAATCCATCAACTCGGATATGATCTTTCAACATCCTTTCTTCCCGGCATCAGGCAAAGCTCCCTCTCTCTACATACCGAAGAAGGGCGTTTTGACGAGTGTTCGATGCTAAATCCGGTTTTTACAGCCATAGAGAAAGGTAATATCAGCCTCGCTGAAGTTGAAGTGAGACATGGAGCGCACCGCCTGGATCTTCGACCGGTATCGGATAATAATCCTTTTTTTTATAAGTTTGAAGAGGGAATTCCAGGTGATGTTTCTCTTATGCTGCAGGCATCAATTGGTGTTCTGCTGTTCACCATCCTGTTATCACTGATCAGGGGAAACAGGTTGTTCCATGGGGTGAGAATTGTCAGACCTTTCAGATTTGCATTGCTATTTTCCTTTCTTGGTATAGGTTTTATGCTGGCTGAGGTATCACTTTTCCAAAAATTCACCCTGTTCCTCGGTCAGCCAGCCTTATCTTTAGTTGCTTCGCTGGTATCACTGCTCACGGGAGCGGGCCTCGGCAGTCTTTATAGCCGGCGCGTCCCTTCTAACAACCTTGCTACGGTAATACCCGTCGCTGCCCTGGCAATTGCGGTTACCCTGGTCATCTATGCCCTCGGTGTTCCCTTTATTTTTAATTTATTACTGGGTCAAGGAATAGGTTTACGACTGTTTATTACAGTTTTTCTTCTGGTACCGCTAGGATTTATTATGGGTTTCCCCTTTCCGTTGGGGATGAGGCTGCTACAAGAAACTGGCAGAGAAGCCTATATTCCATGGGCTTGGGGGATCAATGGGATTGCTTCGATGTTAGGCTCGGTGATGACCATTGTTATAGCCATAAGTTTTGGTTTTACAGAGGCCCTACTCACCGGCGCCGCTTTTTATTTGTCCCTTTTTCTGCTGCTTTGGCTCGCCAGGAGTGGGGACAGTGTGCCAGGAGTCGCGTGGGGAGGGACATCACCTCACACCACCCAACATGGTAAAAAGAGGTACTATTTTTGCTCACCTGAGTGTGAAACGGAATTTGTAACCAATCCTTTGAAATACAAAGAGGTATAAAAATGAGCAGCAGCGCTAATGTCAGGTTGAAAGCAAAGGGGCGGAGCAAAAAAGCTTTGTGGCAGTTGGTTTTTATCGCAGGGCTGCTGGCGCTTATCTCGATTAGCTTCGGGCAGAACGTTCTCTCACTGCAAAGGCAGGGTAGTATGCCCCAGAGGCTGGGTGCACTGAAACTGACGGAGCAAAGCGAAGGCCCAGAGGCGAAGGCCGCTGTTTCAAGGCTGCACGGTACAGATATCAATATGGTGACGGCCTACATTGCCACTTATGCCCGTGATAATGAAAAGGTTACCGCATGGGTCGGTAAGGCAGCCTCCACTGCTGCTGCCGCAGAACTTATGGGGAAAATGGTAGAGGGTATCGGCAAGGGTAATCCAGAGTTCAGCAATATGAAAAGGCTGACCATCACCCAGGGGTATCATGGCCACGAAGTCTATCAGGTTGACGGGCCGGGAGGTGAGCACTTTTTCTATATCTCCAAGCTGTCTCAGGACGAGGTGGTCTGGTTGTCAATACAGGCGGAGAATGCCGGACCTCTCCTGGAAACTGCGATTAACACTTTCTAGACGGATGGACTACAGAAAACGGGAATATCAACAGAAGGAGGGATTTATGACAGAATCAACTGCCCGGGAATTTAATTTGGGCAGTGCCTTAAGTGCCTTATATGAATATAGTGACACTGGCGGAACGGTCGGAATAATTGCAAAGGAGTCGAAACCATGCTGAAGAAAAGAAAGTTTCTAATTGGCGGACTAGTAGTAGCCATGGCTATGGGTTACCTGGGCTATATGGGTTTCAGCAGTGCGGCAACTTACTATTACACCGTCGGCGAACTGGGACAACTTGGAAGCTCAATCTACGGAAAAAATGTGCGGGTGAACGGAGTGGTAGCAACTGATTCGTTGAAACGGGAAGCCCAGGGAACAGTGCTTAAATTCAACATTACTGATGCTGGTGGGGGGATGAGCCTGCCTGTGGTCTTTCGCGGGGTTGCCCCGGATACCTTCAAAGCGGGCGCTGATATTGTCGCCGAAGGCTACCTGACCCCTGAAGGGGTTTTCCAGTCGACGACTATACTGGCGAAATGTCCTTCAAGATACGAAGCTCAAGAGACAGGTTAGAATCGGAGGAATTTATTAAATGACTGAAATTGGCTATACTGCTCTGTTCCTGGCGCTAATACTGGCAGTCTATGCGGCGCTTGCCTTCTTGTTTGGAGCAAAGAGGGGACACGCGAGTTTACTGGAGAGCGCTCGCAGCAGCCTGCTGACCGTCTGCGGTCTGGTATCCATTTCCACGGCAGTTCTGGTTTATGCGTTGCTGTCCCATGATTTCCAGATAGAATACGTGGCAAACTACACCAGCCGCGATTTGTCCATAAGCTATCTCATCAGCTCCCTGTGGGCCGGTAACGACGGCTCTTTGCTGTTCTGGGCCTGGCTCCTGTCCATATGCGCTGCTATCGTAGTACTCCAGAAACGGGACAGCGGTAAGGAGTTAATACCATACGCCTCGTCAATCATCATGTTTACCCAGGCCTTCTTCCTGGTACTGCTGCTTTTTATCGCCAACCCTTTCCACAAACTCCCATTTGTCCCTGCCGACGGCAGGGGTCTTAACCCCCTGCTGGAGAACCCGGGAATGTTCTTTCATCCGCCATTACTCCTGGCAGGCTATGTGGGCTTTACCGTTCCCTTCGCTTTCGCCATCGCTGCCCTGCTGACCAGGAGGCTGCGGGACGAGTGGATTATCGCCGCCCGAAGGTGGACGATATTAGCCTGGCTCGTTCTCGGCATCGGCAACCTTTTCGGCGCCTGGTGGGCTTATGTAGAGTTGGGCTGGGGCGGCTTCTGGGCCTGGGACCCGGTGGAAAACGCCAGCTTTCTGCCCTGGTTGACCGCTACCGCCCTCCTTCATTCCATCATGATGCAGCGTAGGCGAGGGATACTCAAAAAGTGGAACATGTTCCTCATTATAATAACCTTTACCCTTTCCATTCTGGGCACCTTCCTTACCCGTAGCGGTGTTCTTTCATCGGTGCATACCTTTGCGGAATCGCCTCTGCTGGGCGCCATGTACCTGGCGTTCATCAGTGTTACCCTTGTCGGCTCTCTTTTTTTAGTCTATTACCGCAGTTGGGAACTGAGAGGTGAAGCAGAGATGGAATCACTGGTCTCCCGGGAAAGTACCTTCCTGTTGAATAACCTGCTCCTTGTGGGCGCTGCCTTTACTATTCTGCTTGGGACCTTTTTCCCCATCATCTCTGAAGCGGTACGCGGCGTTAAGGTAAGCGTCGGTCCCCCGTTCTATAACCAGGTGATGACCCCTATCTTCCTGGGGGTTATTCTCCTTGCCGGGATTTGCGCTCTCATCGGATGGCGGCGCGCCTCCATCAAGAACCTGGTGCACAATTTCCTGTGGCCTGCCGTAGCGTCGTTCATTCTCGGAATCGTCCTTTTCATCGGGGGAATCAGGGAATGGTATGCCCTTATCGCCCTCCCCGTGTGCGGCCTTGTCTTCTTTACCATAGTCTACGAATGGTTCCGGGGGGTGAGAGCACGCCATCGCATGAAAAGGGAAAACTACCTGAAGGCATTCTGGCGTCTTGTCATGGCTAATCGGCCGCGCTACGGCGGCTACATTGTTCACATAGGGGTCATCCTCTTTACCATCGGGGTGGTCGGCTCCTCGTATAATGTGGAGACGGAGGCCTCAATTGCTCCGGGGGATTCAATGACACTTAAGAACTACACACTCACTTACGAGAATATGGACAATTATGAAACCGCAAGCAAGGAGGTAGTTAGTGCGACCCTCTCCGTGTATAACGGGAGCGAGCTGTTGGGCAAATTAACCCCGGAGAAATATTTCCACCGCAACTACGAGCAGTCGGTGACCGAAGTGGCCATTCGCTCCACTCTCTTTGAAGACCTGTATGTCATCCTGGTCGGCTGGGATAACGATGGCACCACTGCTTTTAAAGTCATAGTAAATCCCCTGGTTAGCTGGCTCTGGATAGGGGGAATAGTCCTGACGCTGGGTGGACTGATTGCATTCTGGCCCGAGCGAAGGAGACCAGCCCTGAGCATGGCTCTGGAAAGGAGGCAAGCAAAATGACAGGAAAAGCAAGAATCGGCCTGATACTCCTTCTGGCGGCGCTGCTTCTTTTGTTTCCTATACAGGCGATGGCGGCCACGGTGGATGACGTCGCCTCGCAGCTTATCTGCCAGTGCGGCTGCACGGCATTGCTCACCAACTGCACCCATGGGGAGTGTCATGTTCGTGATACGATGACGACAGCCATAAAGCAAGGTCTGGAGCAGGGTAAATCCCCGGAACAACTCGTCAAGATATTTGTCGCCCAGTATGGGGAGCAGGTGCTGGCGTCACCGCCCAAGCGGGGTTTTAACCTGATGGCGTGGATTTTACCCTTTGTCGCCATCGCCCTCGGCGGCTGGGTGATTTACTTCTCGGTAAAAAAGTGGGTGTTCCAGGGCAGGGAAGCCGAGATGGTGACTGAGGTACTGGAGCTTGGGGAGTCTGACGAATACGGGGATCGGGTGGAGAAAGAGTTGACTGACTATTCCGAAAGGAGCTTTAGATGACTATTTTTCTAACCTTGCTGCTGACAGTGGCGGCCTTCGCCGTCGCTACCTACCCACTGTTCAAAAGGAACATCTCCCTTGCTGCCGGTTCTACCGAAGACGAGAATCTGGAGGAGTTGCAATCCCGTCGGGATACCACTTATTCCATGCTCAAGGAATTAGAGTTTGACTATCAATCGGGCATCCTGAGCAAAGAGGACTTCGAGGAACTGCGGGAGCGGTATAAGTGGAAAGCGGTTACCATCTTGAAGGATATGGATGGTCTGCAAGAAGGTCCCGATGCCAGCGATGAAATTGAGAAGAAAGTATTGGCGCTGCGGCAGAGGGATGTCAGCCAGTCCCGGGACGTGGGTGTCTCAGGTGAAATCGAAGAAATGGTACTCAGCTTGCGCCGGAACAAACGGCAGTTCTGTTCCCAATGTGGCGCCAGACATAATGTGGCTGACCTTTTCTGTTCCCGATGCGGAACTAAAATATTAAAGGAGGAATAGCATTGATAGTACGTTTTTCGAAGATTCTGGCAATAGTTATCGTCATTATTTTGACTTTGCCTGGAGTTGGACTGTCTGCGGAAAGCGGGAACGGCACGATAGAAGGCAAGTTAGTCAACGGTACCGTTGAAGGCAGCAGCGTCGCCGGCCAGGAAGTAACACTGAAAACCTACCGCAATGATACAGAGGTAAGCTCTGCGACAGTTACAACCGACGCTAACGGCCAATTTGTTTTCCAGGGACTGGTCGTTGAATCCAGCTACAGCTACCAGGTTACGCTTATCTACCAGCAGGCAGAGTATACCGGTGACCGAATCAGCTTTGGCGCCAATGAAACCAGCAAATCAGTGGAGATGAAAATCTACGATGCCACCACCAGCAATGAAGCTTTAAAGGTTTCAACGGCCCATACCGTTATCTATGTGGAAAAAGGCAATATCCGGGTCTCCGAATTACTCACGGTGGCAAATGATTCGGACCGCACCTATATCGGGAGCAGGGAAATCAGCCCGGGAGTACGGGAAACCATTACTTTCGCTCTACCAAAGGAGGCATCCGGGCTGCAACCCGGGGCCAGCCTTATGGAATGCTGCATCAATAACATAGAGGGCGGCTTTGTCGATACTATGGCGGTTTTACCTGGAGTTAAAGACCTTGCCTATTCATATAATATCAGTTATAAAGGCGCAGAATACGTCTTTTCCGGCAAGGTGAACTACCCCACGGATGACTATCACCTGATAGTTCAGAGCCCGAACGTGCAGGTTGCGGGCGCCCGGATAGCGCAGGCGGAGCCCTTGACGATAGAGGGTGCCCAGTTCAACCACTTCAGCGGAGGAAACCTGGCGCCGGGTGACATGGTCACTGCACAAATATCCGGCCTTCCCAAGTCGGCCAACCAGAGTACTGTTTTATGGGTGCTCCTGGCGATGGCGGCGCTTGGCTCCGGTTTTGTTTTCTTCTACCTCAAGCGCCGGCGTGAACCGCAGTCCGTCCAAGTAAGCTATGCGCGCGTGGAAGAAAATTTACTTGCTGAAATCGCCCGCCTGGACGATGACTATGAAGGAGGGAGAATAGCAGAATCTGCTTATCGCAGGTTGCGAGCCCAAAAAAAAGCGCAGATAGTTAAGTTGATGCAAAGTTCCAAAAGGTAATATGGCGGGAGATAACGGTAGATTGTCCATCCCGTACCTGATTATTCACTTTCAGGAGGGGGCGTATTTCTCCGTGGATACTGCATGTTTAGGTCAATATTCATACCGCAAACGGGATCTTTTGTTGTAGCTCTATCTAATGACTTGCGTTTTACGCCAACCAGTTCAAGGGTGGTAATATCAGCCTCAGACATAGGACACTCCTTTCCTGGCATGCCTCATAATCTCTTATTCTGAGGAGACAGCCAGTCGAATCTAAGATAATTTGTTGTAAATAAATCCAAATAGATAGACAAAGACAAAGGTAATTACGACCGCTTCCAGCATCCCGGCGATAATCCCCACGATGCTCAGGGAGAAGAACATATGCCACTGTTGCATCATGTCAACGGCGCCGATATAGACGCCGATGTTGCCCAGTATGCCAAGCAAGAGCATAATCAGGGCAGCGATTATCGCGGCTGCTCCAGCCAGCGCTAACGGCTTCAATTTTGCTTTATCCACTTTCGTTATGCCTCCTTTTTTACGTATTTCTCTGGGTCCGCCTTGAATTTATCATGGCAGTCCGCTGAGCAGAAGTGATAGGTCTTGTCTTTATATTCCTCAGTGGTGTCGGCACTCTTCGGGTCAATCTCCATACCGCATACGGGGTCCTTCACCTTGTCCATTTCTTCCTTCATTGTTTTTTCTTCCCTGACTTCGACTTTTGGCGTGACTTTCGGGGAAGTCTTTGGTGCTTTAAGAATCGTCGTCTTGTAACCCCTTAGTCGGTTGGCATTGGTAACTACAGAAAGCGAACTCAGCGCCATAGCCGCCGCGGCAATCATGGGGCTCAGCAATATGCCGAAGGCAGGGTAGAGGACCCCGGCGGCAATGGGAATGCCCACTGAATTATATAGGAAGGCAAACACAAGGTTCTGGCGGATATTCCGCATGGTGGCGCGGCTCAGGGTGATGGCGGTTATCACCCCTTTGAGTTCGCCGGAGATGAGGGTAATATCGGAAGATTCGATGGCCACGTCGGTGCCGGTGCCGATGGCCAAGCCGATATCGGCCTGGGCCAGGGCCGGGGCATCGTTGATGCCGTCGCCCACCATGCCCACCAGCTTGTCCTCACCCTGCAGGCGCTTTACTTCCAGCGCCTTGTCCTCCGGCAGAACCTCGGCCAGCACCCGCTCGATACCCACCTGCCGGGCTATCGCTTCGGCAGTGCGGCGGTTGTCGCCAGTAATCATGACCACTTCGATGCCGAGCTTGCGCAGTGCAGCGATAGCCGCCATGGAGTCTTCTTTAACCGTGTCCGCCACGGCAACGACGCCGGCGGGTTTTTTGTCCACGGCCACGAACATCGGCGTCTTGCCGTCGGCGGCCAGTCCCTCCGCTTTCTCCTCCAGTTTGGACGTCTCGATACCGGCATCATCCAGCAGGCGGCGGTTACCCACCAGCACCTGATGCCCGTCAACCTTGACTTTAATCCCCTTGCCTGTGACCGACTGAAAGTCGCCGGGGTCGGCCAGCTTGAGCCCTTTTTCCTCGGCGCCCCGGATGATGGCCTGTCCCAGAGGGTGCTCCGAGGAGCGTTCGGCGGAGGCCACCAGCCGCAGCAACTCGTCTGCATCCATCTTGTCCGCCGGGATAACGTCGGTAAGCGCTGGCTGCCCCCTGGTGATGGTACCGGTCTTGTCCAGCACCAGCGTATTCAGCTTGTGCGCTATCTCCAGGGCTTCGGCAGAGCGAATAAGAATACCGTTTTGCGCTCCTTTTCCGGTACCGACCATGATGGAAAGCGGAGTGGCCAGTCCCAGAGCGCAGGGGCAGGCGATAATGAGCACCGCCACGGCGTTGACCAAAGCAAAGATTAAGGCCGGAGCAGGCCCGAAGTTAAACCAGATGACAAAGGTAGCGATGGCAATGAAGATAACCCCCGGCACAAAGCGGCTGGCAGCCAGGTCGGCCAGGCGCTGGATAGGCGGCTGGCAGCCAGGTCGGCCAGGCGCTGGATAGGCGCCTTGGAGCCCTGCGCCTGCTCCACCAGATGGATAATCTGGGCCAGCATGGTGTCTTTGCCTACTTTGGTAGCCTTGAAGCGGAAGGCGCCGGTCTGGTTGATGGTGGCGCCAATGATGGTGTCACCTTCCCCCTTGGTAACCGGCAGGCTCTCCCCGGTGACCATGGATTCGTCCAGCGTGGAACGCCCTTCGGTGATTTCACCATCTACCGGCACCTTTTCTCCGGGACGCACCACGACAATGTCGCTAAGCTGTACCTGCTCAATCGGAATGTCCTCTTCTTTCCCGTTACGGACCACCCGGGCGGTCTTCGCCTGGAGACCGATGAGTTTCCGAATGGCTTCGCTGGTGCCTCCCTTGGCAATCGCCTCAAGAAGACGCCCCAGCAGTATGAGGGTGATGATAACACCGACCGCCTCGTAATAGACCTCGCGTAAACTCTCCGGCAGAACGCCAGGAGCGATGGTGACCACCAAACTGTAACCAAAGGCAGCAATTGAGCCTATGGTAATAAGGGTGTTCATATCGGCGGTGCGGTGGCGCAACGTCAACCAGCCGGTACGGTGGATGGGCCAGCCAGTGTAGAACATTACCGGCGTGATAAGTACCAGCTGTACCCAGCGGTTGAGCAAGATAGCCGGCATCCATGTTACGCCGAAGAACTCGTAGACCATGACGGCGAAAAGTACCGGCGCCGTCAGGATGGCCCCGATGATAACCCGGCGGGTCAGGTCCTTCCGCTCGGCAGCCCTATCCGCCGCCGCCCGGTCTTCCGTCGCCTCGGTGCCCGGTTGGCTGCGGAGATGAACCTTATAGCCGGTATTCTCAATGATTCCCTGCATCTTCTCCGGCGATATCTGCGCCGGGTCATAGCCAACCGTGATACGTTCGGCGCCAAAGTTAACCTTAACGTCATCTATACCGGGCAGACTGCCGAGCGCTGTCTCAATGTTCACAGTGCAGGTGGGGCAGGTGACGCCGCTACCCATGATGGCAAACTCTACCTGCTCCGTCTTACCTACCGGCATGGTCGGCCCTACCCCAACTGCCTCGGCGTGCTCGTGAACTTTCCTTTCTTCTTTGGTTACTTCCTTCACCCCGGATGGTTCCCTGGTTTCTTTTCCCTCCGCAGGGGCCGTGGGCGCCGGTCCCTTGGGTCCGTTGCCCTCTTCGACGACAAGTTTGCCGTGGATCATATTCATCCCACAGGCAAAACCAAACTCACCAACTTTGTCAGGAGTAAATTCAAGCGTCGTCCGGGCAAAAGCCGCCAGTGTCTTGCTGGCGTGAAAGTCGGGAAAGACTACCCGGGAGCTGCAGTCACCGGCCTCCTGGCGGTCGAATATCAGGCGAAGCGGAATACCTTGCTTTACCCGGATGATATCAGGTGAATAGCCTCCCTTGACCTTGACCACTATTTCCTGAACCTTTCCCTTTACCTGGGCTACTTGAGCTTGCCGAGGTCCAAAGAAAAACCAGGCTAAAAAAAGAATAACTCCTAAACCGCCAAGAGTAACTACAATCTCATAGACAGTCATGGCCCCTCCTTATTAAGTACAATAATATTCTAAAATATAAACCTATTTTAGTGTTTTTAAAAACTCTGAGGTCGGATGTCAATAATGGACACGAAATGTTTCATGCTGCCAGTACTCCGGCATAGTATTTTTGTGCAGAAGGCACTACCAAATCGGGTTAAGATATTCCTGTCTCCACCATAACTCAATGTTTGCCCTGACCAAGTTTGCGGGGTAGTGCAATTTCATTATGGCTGAAGATATATGAGGCGAATTGGGCTTAACCCATATCGCTATTTAATGAAGAATAACAAGTCACAATTGCCACTTCGAAAAAAGTCGTAATAGGTTTTGCAAAAGTCACCTTCAGGCCTCCTTATTAATAATCGGAACTTCTTTAGCCGTGCAAATGCCCGGGCTGTTAACCTTTTTTGTCTCGATACCAGCGCCGGCTGCCTGTTCCATTTTAGCAGGCTTCAACCCAATTTATCCCCTGCTAAATAACCCTCACCGTGAATATCTGCGCCTATATTATATCAGGGAAAAAGGTTATTCAACACGATGGTAATACTGCAACGTGGGCTTTTAATGGGTTTATTTTTTCCCGGGTTGGTGTTGACAGTTTCCGGACTTTTCTTTACGAAGAAGCAAGTTATCCCGGCTTTACATCAGTTACTACTTGACGGGCTCTTTGGGAGGGAATATATTGCTCATGAAGGGCTCCTTGCTAAGCCTTATTCCGATTTTTCCTATTATGTCTGCTTGAAACTATTACTCAGACAGGTTGTCAGAGCTTTCCTTCCAAGGCTTCACGAACAGCAGCCGCGATACTTTTTTCGTCTGCTATGTCTACGTGCCTTTCCTTATGCGTTCCGTCAGGGGCTACATCAACCATATATCTGGCCGATTTTGTATTCCGAATTGGTTTCTTAATAGTTTGTTTAACAAGAATTACATTCTGGTCAACTCTGTAAATGCGAGCACCATAGAACTCTTCGGACATTGTTTCCTCCTAACAAGGTGATTAATTAGACTCTATTTCAATTAGTATCCATATTCTTTTAGCCGTTTCACCGCGGCTTTTATTTCTTGCTCCGTGAATAATGAAACGTACTTTGGTTTTATTACGAGAGCCTCAACTGTTAAATCTAGCCTCCCACACTCCCACAGCTTTTCGAAACCATATTGAGGGTCTCCGGATGAAAGAAGTATTTTTGCCGTGTCTATTCCTCCGTTATTCGAGAGCATCCTAAGAAAATACGTAGCGTTGTAGCGGCACTCTTTTTTGGCACGACGGTAAATCTCGTTCATATCATTATTGAATTCCTGAATAATGTCCGAGGTCACAAATAGCCTCCTTTTAGGCAATTCCTTTGTCGTTCGCTGCTAATTATCTGGATCTTAACCATCCTGCTATGGCCTCTCTGACAATCTCATCGATGCTTCTTCCCTCCTCCGCAGCAATCTCTTTTAGCAAAGTGTATATATGTTGAGTTACAGTAGTATTAAGAACTGTTCCTTCGGTCTTCTTTATCTCATTGTGTATAACAACAGGCTCGGCATCCTGATAGGAAGCACCACCCTCAATCAAACGATTTAGGTATTTTTCTTGATTTGCGTCAACATACCTATACCGTCCCTGTAACCACTTGGTCACAACAAGTTGTTTATCAGATACGTCTGTTACCCACTTATCACGGGTTAAAGGGTCGAAGGGTTTAAAACGTATGAAAGCAAAACCATCTTCATAATCCTTATCACTTTGCACGACTTCCGCATCAACCGCGTTTACAGTAGTCTTGCCCCAAATCGTGTAATTACCGTTGCGCTGTTTGAAGACCAAAAAGACAGTTGCTCCCCGATATGCATTCGGACCAAATATTCTGCCTTTTGGAGTACAACCCCATTTGTAGTCGTTTCTAAGGTGCTGCTCCCAACAATCTCCAGAGCACTCAACGTCATCGTATTTTGGTGCCTGTATGTCAAGGATATGGGTAAAGCAATACCAGCATAAACTATCTTGGCCAGGTTTTTCACACCGAGCTTTCCAATCCTTGTTGTTGTAAGCGACGCGAATTACGATTGCCACGTAACCTCCTACTATATGTTCTACCATTAGTATACTATTAGTTATCTATTTGTCAAGACGTATTAGGCGATTTTTATATAATCTTTTCCTCGGTTCGGGGAAATTAAAACAGCCTATTCAATGTCTCTCTAATATTGCTCTGCCACTGCTTTTAACGTTTATGTTATACTTTGGCGGTTAATGCTGATTACATAAAAACTCGAGGAAGAGACTATGGCTTACATAGGTGTGGACTTAATAGAAATAGACCGCATCGAAAAAGCCCTGCAGCGGTGGGGACAGAAGTTTTTAAACCGCGTCTATACCGCGCCGGAACAGGATATCTGCAGGCGGAAAGCCAACGCCCTGGCAGTGCGTTTCGCGGGGAAAGAAGCGGTTATGAAAATGCTCGGCACCGGCAGGAAAGGCGCCGGCTGGAAGGACATCGAAATCCTTGCCCATGACAGCGGAAAGCCGGTGATCCAGCTCAACGGCAGGGCGCTGAAAAAAGCCCGGGAACTGGGAATCACTACCATTGAAATCAGTTTATCTCATTCAAGGGAAAACGCCGTGGCCACGGTAATAGGTTGACTCGCATGAAAATTGTTACAGCCGACCAGATGCGGGAAATAGA
The DNA here is from genome assembly GCA_030690265.1 of Dehalococcoidales bacterium. Lineage (GTDB taxonomy): Bacteria > Chloroflexota > Dehalococcoidia > Dehalococcoidales > UBA2162 > JAUYHA01. Next base: position 25,435 of record JAUYHA010000130.1, read on the forward strand.
AGCACGGGCCGCTGCCGTCGGGCTTCCCCCGGAAGTCCTCATGGAGAATGCGGGCCTGGCCGTTGCCAGGGAAATACTCAAATATAAAGGCAGCATCGCGGGGCAGGAAATTCTTGTCCTCGTCGGACCGGGCAATAACGGGGGCGACGGTCTCGTAGCTGCCCGCCACCTGCAGCGCTGGGGAGCCAGGGTGAAGGTATACCTTTGCAGCAAACGCCCCGCAGGTGATAAAAACCTGGAAATAGTCAATGACCGGGGAATACCCGTTATCCGGGTCGAAAAAGACGGGGACTTCTCTCTCCTCGAAGAAGAAATAAATACGGCACAGGTAATAGTGGACTCCCTCTTCGGCACGGGAAAAGTACGCCCCCTGGAAGGCGTTTACAGGGAAGCTCTGCTGAAAGTCAGCCAGGCCAGGAGAAAACGCGGCGATCTCTCGCTGGTTGCCCTGGACCTGCCTTCGGGGCTCAATCCCGACAGCGGCGCGGCGGATGCAGCCTGTCCCACCGCCGACGTGACCATCACCATGGCAAACCCCAAAAGGGGCATGTATGCTTTCCCCGGGGCTGAAAAAACCGGGAAAATCATAGTCGCCGATATAGGCATCCCCGAAAACCTCTCGGAGGACATTAATGTCTCGTTGATAACGGAAGGCTGGGCGGCGGAACATCTTCCCGCCCGACCGATTCATGCCAACAAGGGCACCTTTGGCAAGATAATGGTGGCAGCCGGCTCCCCTAACTACATTGGCGCCGCTTACCTGGCAGCCGCGGCAGCCTGCAGGGCAGGTGCCGGACTGGTTACCGCAGCCGCAC
>JAUYHA010000131.1 GCA_030690265.1 Dehalococcoidales bacterium
GAGGAACCGGGCAATGAGTTTACCGAAGTTTGAGTATATAAAGGTGAAGAGCATAGGGGAGGTATGCGAGGCATTAGGGAAGTACAAAAGGAAGGCGAAGGTAATGGCTGGGGGAACTGATTTACTAGTGCAGATGAAAGACAGGGTAATAACGCCGGAATATGTAATAGGGTTAAGAGGGGTAGAGGGATTAGGCAGGGTAGTATATGACAGGAAAGAGGGATTAAAGATAGGGGCGATGGCAACGCACAGGGAAGTAATAAACAGTGGGGTAGCCAGGAGGAGGTATCCCAGTTTAGTGGAGGCGTTGGAGAAGATAGGGACGGGACAGGTAAGGAACATGGGGACGATAGGAGGGAACATATGCAATGCAGCGCCGTCGGCGGACAGTGCGCCGATACTGATAGCGTTGGGGGCGGAGGTGAGGATAGCCGGGGCAAATGGAGAGAGGGAGGTATTACTGGAGAAGGTATTCAGGGGGCCGAGGAAGACGGTACTCGGGGCAGATGAGGTACTGGTAGAGATAGTGGTACCGAACGAGAGGGTGCACAGTGGGAGTCATTATGAAAAATTATTTGCCAGGACGAGTGTAGATTTAGCGGCGGTAGGAGCGGCATGCTGGCTGATAAAAGACGGCAAGAGTGGGGTAATAAAGGACATAAAGATAGTGTTAGGGGCGGTAGCGCCGGTGCCGATGAGGGCGAAGAAAGCTGAGAGGGTAATAAAGGGGAAGGTAGTTACGGAGGGATTGATAAAGGAAGCTGGGGAGGTAGCTGCCGGGGAATCGAAGCCGATAAGTGACATAAGGGCGAGTGAAGAATACAGGAGGGAGATGGTAAAGGTGATGGTAAGGAGGGCGATAAAAGGGGCGTTGGGCAGGATAGCATAGGAAAACAGAAAGGAAAGCTAAGGAAAATGAAGAGACCATTGAAACTAAAGATAAACGGAGAGGGATACGAGTTACTGGTAGATGACAGGAGGACGTTATTAGAGGTAATAAGGGAGCAGGTAGGGTTAACGGGGACGAAGAAGGCATGTGATGGAGGGGAGTGTGGTGCGTGCACGGTAATAAAAGATGGAAAGAATGTGGTATCGTGTTTGGTGTTAGCGGTAGAATGTGAAGGTAGTGAGATAGAGACGATAGAGGGGTTGGCGCAAGGGGGAGTATTACATCCGATACAGAAGGCCTTTGTAGAATACGGGGCGATCCAGTGTGGATACTGCACACCTGGGATGATAATGAGTGCCAAGGCATTACTGAGTGAGAATGCCAAGCCGAGTGAACAGGAAGTGCGTGTAGGGATAAGCGGGAATCTGTGCCGCTGTACAGGCTATGTCAAGATAGTTGAGGCTATTCTGGCAGCTTCCCAACAGTCGTA
>JAUYHA010000136.1 GCA_030690265.1 Dehalococcoidales bacterium
TGTTTTCCGGGTGACGCCAAGCGGCGAAGTGGAGATTGGCGCGACCACAACTATTTCCGGCAATGTTTTGCCCTCCATCACCTCTACATATAATCTGGGTTCTCCTGCTTACAAGTGGGGGAACATCTATGCTGCCACCGGCACCTTTGGTGGCACTATTACCATAAATACTGACACCATTTCCGCCACATCAACCTTAACAATCACCGCCGCCAGCACCACTCTCATATCCTCTGCTAACACCCTGACCGCCTCCTCTTCCCAGGCCATGATTTTCAACACTGCCGGTTCAGAAAGAATGCGCATCCTCTCCACTGGAGAAATAGGTATCGGGACAACAACTCCTGCCTACACTTTAGATGTCTATGGAACATTAAGGGCATTTACCTCTATCCAAACCGCCAGCTCAAGCTTAGGAACGGTGAATTCCGGAATCTGGCAGGGAACGGCAATAGCTGATGCTTATATCCCAGATACGATTACTATCGCCAATAACGCCACTACAGGAACGCAAACGATGTCTTCGCTTTCTTCTATCGGAACGATTACCACTGGCGTTTGGAATGCGGGAGCTTTGACTTCAAGTGGAGTATTAACTATTAACGGAACCGCTAATTCTATGATTGCGGGAACTTTGAGTTTAGGCACTACCACTTCTAACGGCATATTCTATGTCGCCACCTCTACTCCGATGTTCACGATTTTACAGAACGGCAACGTCGGCATCGGGACGGCGGGGCCAAGCGCACCTTTAGACATTAAAGGCAATATCAGATTTGATAATACAGCACGATATATTGAATTTTCTGATGGGGCTGGAACTTGGGATACCAATCTTTATCGTTCAGGCGCTAATAGTTTAAAAACAGATGATGATTTCACTATTGGAACTGGGGGAGAAATAAAAAATTTAAATATTAGTGCCTTTGGCGCCGGAATATATTTTGGAGGCTTAGGTTCTTTCGCAGATAGCCCTCTTTATGGATATGGTGGTGGTTGGTATACTGTTGCAGCTATAACATCGGGAGCGGCCGCTGGCGATGCGACATTCAAGATACCCCGCTCAGGCACTATTACTCCCACAACTGCCAGCACTTTTGACTTGGGTTCAACAGCTAAGGAGTGGAATAATCTTTATATTGGCACAGGAAGAGCATATTTTGGGGCAGGACAAGAAAGCAGCATTTATGCCTCTTCTAACGATTTAATTCTTTCGCCAACTGGCAACATCGGCATCGGGACGACCAGTCCTGCTTACACTCTTGATGTCTACGGAACTCTAAGAGCATTTACTTCTATCCAAACCGCCAGTTCAAGTTTGGGAACGGTTAATTCCGGAATCTGGCAGGGAACGGCAATAGCTGATGCTTATATCCCAGATACGATTACTATAGCTAATAATGCCACTACGGGCACGGCTCTTTCGGTATTTTCGGGTTCCGTGACTGACGGGCAAGTCCCCGATACGATTACTCTTACTAATATCACCCAAATTACTAACAGGGATTTAAGCAATTTACAAGGCACTTTGTCTATCGCTTCCACTACTGGCACTCTTACTTATGACAGAGGCGGCACGGGAACATCTACCGCCTTGGCTCTTCAAAATCTTTGGTGGGGGACGGGTTCGGGGGGATTGGTCCAGGTGGCTTCGTCCACATTGGCTGGGGTGGCAGGAACCACTTACGATCCTCAATGGATTACCAGCGGCACTTCTCTTTATGCCTCTTCGACATTTTCAAAAGTGGGAATAGGGACGACCAGCCCGGCTTATACCTTAGACACATACGGCACTTTCCGGGCTTTGTCCACGTCCACTTTCGGCGGATTTGTGGGCATCGGGACGACGACGCCGGGATACACTTTATCCGTAGTCGGCAACATCTATGGCTCTGGCAACGCCATCTTTGGCGGCACTCTTTCAGCCGCTACCACCACTATAACGGGCGATTTTTTGCCAGCCACCACTACTACATATAATCTGGGTTCTTCTGCCTATAAATGGAAAAATCTTTATGTTGGCACCACCACCATTGGCTCCACCATCACCATTGGCTCTGCCAACATCACATCCGATACGGCTTTAAACCTGACCGGCGTGGCTGCTTCAATCTGGCAGACCACCGGCAGCGCTTCCGCTCTAACCATCCAATCAGCCAGCACCACTCTCATTTCCTCGGCCAACACCTTAACCGCCAGCTCTACTCAAGCCATGATCTTTGCTACGGCTGCCACCGAAAGAATGCGCATCCTGTCTACCGGGGAAGTCGGCATCGGGACGACC
>JAUYHA010000061.1 GCA_030690265.1 Dehalococcoidales bacterium
ACGAATATTTAGATAGCACCTATCCGGGACTGACGGGGGCTTGTCCGCTGTGAAAAACCTTGATTCCGGCCAGGGGAAAGGAACCGGTGCCTTTGCATTTTGAGAGTTCAATTGATAGAATTCAGCAAGGGGATTGGGAAGTGGGGGATTTACGTGCCCCTGTAGCTCAGGTGGATAGAGCAGCGGTTTCCTAAACCGCGTGTCGGGCGTTCGAGTCGCCCCAGGGGTACCACTAAAGTTTGCCGATCATGAGGGGGGTGGGTGACAAAACGTGACATTTTAACATGCGGCTATCAATACGCAGATCCGATGAACAACACTCTGCCCGGCGCCTGGCTTATATCGTTTGTCGGAATTCACGCCAGGCGTGGATTTCTTATATCGGTGCTTTCAAAGTAGTCATCGTCGAGTTGCCGCTGAGCAAGGCCCGATTCAATAGCAGCCTTGGCGATACTATGAGCAACCGCCAGGTGTAATTTAGGGTCTAATGGATTCGGAGCAAGCTCTCCCTCCGGTGTGGCACGGGCAATCGCCATAGCAGCCGCCAGGTACATCTCAAAGTTAATCCTTACCGCCTTTGAATCTAAAACCCCTCGCCAGATACCAGGATAACCGAGTAAATTGTTAATTGTTCTACCATCAGCAGCAAGAGCTGCCCCCGATGCCTTGGCCGATTCCGGCGTGATTTCCGGGTATGGGTTCGATAAGGCGAAGATAATCTGCCCTTTTCTGACCATCCTGGGTTGAATGAGCCCGCGTACCCCACTGGTGGCGATCACGATATCAGCCGTTTGCATAATATCCTCAAAGCTTGATGGGATGCCTCCGTGTTCAGTATGCCGCCTGATGCTGGCCTCAGTCTTGGCCGTACCCAATGCAGGGTTACCTGTGAACTGATGCAAAAACCTTCCGATGGATAAGCCGGCGGCTCCCAAACCAATAAGCCCAATCTTTGCTTCTTCGAGTATGACATGGCTAAGCTTGCAGGCATTTATCAAGGCCGCTAGCGTAACTACGGCTGTCCCATGCTGATCATCGTGCATAACCGGGATACTTAACTCTTTTTCCAGCCGTTCCTCTATCACAAAGCATCGTGGCGAGGCTATGTCTTCCAGTTGAATTCCACCAAATGTTGAAGCAACATGTTCTACTGTTGCCACGATTTCGTCCGGGTCAGTAGTATTCAGCAGCAGGGGAATGCCACTGATTCCTGCCAGTTGTTGGAGCAGGGCGGCCTTTCCTTCCATAACCGGCATGCCTGCCACAGGACCGATATTCCCCAATCCAAGAATGGCGGTTCCGTCGGTAACAATAGCTACGGAATGGGGAATGCTGGTGTAGATATCTTTTGAGCTCGGCTCTTCCATGATTAACCGGCACACCTCGGCTACTCCTGGAGTATACACTCTGGAGAGATCATCCAGGGAGTTGATGGCGACGGTATTCATCATCTTTATCTTTCCATTCTTATGAAGCCCAAGCACGTCATCTCTAACCTGGAGGATAGAGATCTCTTTAAGTTTAGATACTTCTTCTACCAGCGACGCAAGGTGTTCTTCACTTTCAATAAAGACGTCGATGTCCCTGACTGTATAGTGTTGTCCCAGGTACACCGTGACCACGTTTCCAATATCTGCCCTGGCTCGACCAATGACTGTAGTCAGCTTGCCCAGGGTGCCCGGTATATTTGTGTTTTTACAGCGCAAAGTTCTAACGATTTTGTACTTGAGATTATCCATTAATTCACTCCGGCTGTCTCGACTTACCCAGAGCAGCCATTTACCAGTAGATTATACCATAGCTAAAGGAAATGGCAGGAAATTCTAATGCCTAAGTAAGCACTCTGCCAGGTTCCGTTCTGGATTCGTGCCAGCAAGCTGCCAGGGCACTTTTAATCGAATATTTGAGCCTGGGTTTTAACTCAGGCGGCGGATGTGGGGCACGGTCAAAGCCACCACCACGGGCAAGATAGCGCAGGCAATTCCCAGTATACCCACCGACATGGGCGCTCCCAAAACTTCAGCCATACCCCCTGCCAACAGAATACCCAGGGGCATCAGCCCGTGGTTGAGGAAATAGATACTCAGCACCCTGCCCCTCAGCTTGGGGGGAGTGTGGCTCTGGATCAAGGTATTGGTAAGAACACTGTAACCTGTATAGGTAAAACCGGCAACCCAGAGTATTGGAAGAGCAATACCAAACCAGGGATTAAAGGCAAAAAACAACAGGGATATACCGAAGACCGTTGCCTGGGCCAACAGAATAAGACCTTTCTGGCCGCCCTGTTTAAAAGTCCCCACCATCAACGCACCGACGATTGCACCCAGTCCGATGGCAGACATCAATACTCCCAGCCCTTCCGGCCCGGCCCTGAAAATATCCTTGGCGAAGACAGGCATAAGACTGACATACGGTTGGCCCAACAGGGTTGGAATAAGGGAAAGGAGGAGTAGAGCAAAAATAACCCTGTCTGATTTGATATATCTCAGTCCTACCAAAATGTCTTGTAGTATGGAAACCTCTCGCCGGTTATCGCCACCGGGTCCTCCATGAGCCAACTTCGGTACAGCTATTTGAATCGTCCAGATGGATGCGGAAAGGTATATAGCTGCCTGAAAGAAGTAGGCGCCTGCCACGCCAATAAGGGCCACCAGAATTCCCGCAATAACAGGCCCCAGGGAACGGCTGATGTTGAAAGCCATGGAATTCAGAGAAATAGCGTTGGTGAGGTATTTCTCCTCGACCAGGTCGGATACTATAGCCTGCCTGGCAGGTTGCTGAAAAGCCGAGGCGGTGCCTGCAATCAGAGCTGTAGTCAGAACATGCCACGGTTGGACCATATGGGTAACCACTAAAATTGCCAGCCCTAGGTTTACGGCCATGTTTACAAACTGGGCGATTATTATCTGGGGCTTCCGGGCATACCTGTCAGCCAGTACACCAGCCAGTACTCCGAAGACCAGCATAGGTACCGCTTTAAATGCCCCGGTGAGTCCGAGAAGAAAAGGGGAGCCGGTCAGGTCGTACATCAACCATCCACGGGTCACATTGTCCATCCATATCCCCATGGCGGTGCTGAGTTGACCCATCCACAGTAAGCGGAAATCTCGAAGTTTCAGGGATAAAAATGTATCAGAGAGCCTTAAATGCACTTAAGGCTCCCGAATAGTTTGAAGTTCTTCCAACCCGCTTGCGGTTTACTTTTAAAATCAGCCATTTTTTTACAGCAAATCAACTTACCTTTCAGTCCAGGCAAGCATAAGGAATTAGGGCACGAAGATGCCGGTGGCAGTCCTTAATGGTGTCCAGGGGGTATTAGAGTCTATCATCTTGTATAAGGCTTCTGTTTCAACCGGTGTTCGGCCT
>JAUYHA010000147.1 GCA_030690265.1 Dehalococcoidales bacterium
CTCGTTTTTTGTGACCTCGGTTCTATTTGGTTTTGGTTGTCAACGTTAAATTACAAAAAAATCTCTTCCTTTGTCATTTGTCATTGCGAGTCCTTCCAGAATCAGAAGGACGTGGCAATCTCAATAGATTATCTATATAGATTACTTCGTCGCTATCGCTCCTCGTAATGACAAGGTAGGGTCGCTTCGCCTTCTAGGAATGACTCACCAATGACACAAAAATATTCCTTAACGAATTGACAAAAAGCTAGAAATCAGCTACAAAATAGATATCAAATTAACCGTAAGGGGAGGGAATATGCAAAAACGAGCCGACCAGTACGTTGGCGAAGTACACACCTACGAAGACTGGATGGAGCAGGAGGGGATACCGGTCTACACAGCCTTTGCCGGAATAGAAGATGTAACCGAATTACCACGGCGGCCCTGGGCACGTATGGGAGGGCTGGGCACCTTTATTGAAATGGAGGGCACCAAGCAATCAAGAAAACTGCTCTATGTAGTCGAAATACCGGCCGGCGGGGCTTTAGAGCCGGAGAAACATCTATATGATGAGCTTCTTTGCGTTTTGCGGGGCCGGGGTTTAGCCGAAATATGGCAGGAAGGCGAAGGCAAGCACACTTTCGAGTGGGGTGAGGGAAGCCTCTTTGCCATGCCTTTGAATGTCTGGCACCGCTTCATTAATGGCGGCCGGGAGCCGGTGCTCATCCTGGCTCAGACCAGCGCCCCCCTGGTGATGACCGCCTTCCGGGAGACCGATTTTATCTTTAACTGCGACCACAAGTTTCCCAACCGCTATACAGGGAAAGCTGATTATTTCCAGGCTACGGAAAATCGCTCCCGCCAGCTTCTGGCTTCAGGAGAGACCCGGGGCACCCGCTGGGAGACAAACTTCGTCCCTGATATACGCACTATCGTGGGCGACTATATGTCGCCCTGGAAGGTCGAGGGAGGACAGCAGATTTATATCGTTATGGCAGCCTGGTCCGGACTGCACCTGTCAACCTGGCCGCTTGGGATTTATCATAAAGCTCACTACCATGGCCCCGGAGCCATACTTCTGGGGTTACACTCCGAGGGTTATGTCCTGCTCTGGCCGCGGCGCTGTGGCATCCACCCTTACCAGGACGGATATGAAGATAAGGTAATAAAACTGAACTGGGGTCCCAACAGTGTCTACTGTCCGCCGCTTGAATGGTTCCACCAGCACTTCAACACCGGCAAGGAGCCGGCCCGGCACCTGGCAACAACCGGCGGAGGGCTGGGTGTTGAGCTGCCTACCCTAACAGAGCGAAAAAGCGGAGTCGTAAGCCCCAGCATCCGGGAAGGCGGCGCCGTCATTGAATACGAGGACGAAGACCCGCAGATTCGGCAAATGTTCCAGGATGAGCTACAGAAAAAAGGAGTTGACTTCGCTATGAAGCCGGTAGCTTACCGCACCGAACCCATACCGGAAGTCTTTTAGCTCTTCTTTTTCCAAAGTTTGACAAAGTCTGAAATCTGGTGCTATATAATTGCCAAGGTTTATTGAATAAACTGGAGGAGGCAAAAGATGCAAAGACGGGAAGAACATGATGCTGGCTTTGGGGGGCAGGTGTATGAGCAGTGGATGGAAAAGGAAGGCATACCGGTCTACCAGTCCATTATCGGCGTGGAAGATATCACCGAACTGCCCCGGCGGCCCTGGGCACGCCTGGGAGGAGCCGGGACCTACATTGAGTTAGAAGGGACGAAACAAGCCAGGAAAGGTCTTTATGTTGCCGAGATACCGCCCGGCAAAGCTCTGGAGCCGGAGAGGCATATCTATGATGAGCTGCTTTATATCGCCCAGGGGCGGGGTCTGGCAGAGGTATGGCAGGAGGGAGGGCCCAAACACAGCTTCGAATGGGGAGAGGGAGCCTTATTTGCCACGCCCCTGAATGTCTGGCATCGGTTCGTCAATGGCGGCCGGGAGCCGGTTATTATTTTCGCCCAGACCAGTGCCCCCTTAGCGATGACCCTCTTCCGCGATGCAGAGTTCGTTTTCAACTGTCCCGTCAACTTTACCGACCGTTACTCAGGAGAGGCTGATTATTTTGCGGCTACCGACAAAGTCTCCAGGGAGCAACTAGCCAATGGTGAAACCCGCGGGACGCGCTGGGAGACAAACTTTGTACCTGACCTGCGGGCAGTTGTAGGCAACTACGATTCACCCTGGAAGGTTGAAGGAGGCGGGCGGCAGAGCTATTTCAGAATGGCTGCCTGGACTTCAGCGGGGTCTTCTATATGGCCGGTAGGAGTTTATCACAAAGCCCACTACCACGGCCCGGGAGCCATCCTCCTGGGCTTAAATTCCGAGGGGTATGTTCTGCTCTGGCACCGTCAGTACGGTATCCACCCTTACCAGGACGGACACGGAGATGAAGTAATAAAAATGAACTGGAAAAATAACAGCATCTATGTCCCGCCCACCGAGTGGTTTCACCAGCATTTCAACACCGGCAAGGAGCCAGCCCGCCAGCTGCGGGTGACTGGTGGCGGACTCGGCATCGAGCTGCCTACCGTCACGGGGCGGAGAAGCGGGGAAGGTGGCCCCGGCATCCGGCAGGGTGGCACAGTTATCGGGCACGAGGACGAAGACCCTCAGATACGTCGGGACTTTCAAGAAGCTCTGAAACAGAATGGCATTGAGTTCGCCATGAATCCGGTGGTCTACCGCACCGACCCGGTAGGACGAATCGTTTAGCCTGAACGTTACAAAAAAGCGCTACAATAAGGCCGTTCGCCCCGTATCTAGTACGGGGCAAGCCCTGAGCTTGTCGAAGGGCGAGCCTATGGTTCAACAGGCTGTCCTGAGCGAAGCCTTCAGGCCGAGCCTTCAGGCCGAGGCCGAAGGGCTCACCATGAACGGCTCGCATAATAACACACTAATTATTGCAACAAAGTCCTAGCAGGAAGGACATCGGAATTATTAATTTAAGGAGGAATGATATGCGAGAAATGAGGGCTGACCAGGACGGGCGGAGGTTCAAGGTCTACAAGGAGTGGATGGAGAAAGAAGGTATCCCGGTCTATGAAGCCTTTGCCGGCGTCGAAGACGTTACCGAAGTGCCCCGGCGCTCCTGGGCTCGGACCGGAGGACTGGGTACCTTTATCGAGCTGGAAGGCTTGAAAGAAGCCGGGGTGCTGGTATATATTGCCGAGATACCGGCGGGCGGCGCCCTGGAACCGGAGAAGCATCTCTACGATGAGTTTATCTATGTCCTGCGGGGGCGGGGTCTCGCGGAGGTGTGGCAGGAGGAAGATGCCAAGCACAGCTTCGAGTGGGGCGAAGGGAGCATCTTTGCCATGCCCCTGAATGTCTCACACCGGCTCGTTAACGGGGGACGGGAACCGGTAATTTTCCTGGCAAGGATAACCGCTCCCATCGCTATGGAAGCTTTCCGCAATACCGAGTTCATCTTCAACTGTGATTACAAATTTACCGACCGTTACTCTGGAAAAGCGGATTTCTACCTGGTCGGTGAAAAACGGTATAAGGATGAACGAAACAACTACTGGGAAACAAACTTCGTACCCGATGCGCGCACCGCTTTCGCAGGTGACGGTCTGTCGCCCTGGAAGGTTGAGGGCGGCAGTCTGACCTATTTCCCGACCTCCAGCATGGTCGGCGTGCATACCTCGGAATGGCCGCCGGGAATCTATCACAAAGCACACTTTCACGGGGCTGGAGCCATGATTATGGGACTGAGGTCCGAGGGCTATGTCCTCATCTGGCACCGGTACTACGGCATCCACCCCTACCAGGACGGACATGGCGACCAGGTTCTAAAGGTGCCCTGGAAACTCGGCACCGTCTATTCCCCACCCAATGACTGGTTCCACCAGCACTTTAATACCGGTAAGGAGCCAGCCCGGCACCTGGCGCATACTTACCGCCAGCTCCCCCTCTGGCAGCTCGTTTACGAGGGTGAAGGAAGCGGCAGAGGGGACGTCCGTCAGGGCGGCCATCTGATTGAATACGAAGACGAAGACCCGGAGATAAGGCGCTCATTCAAGGAAGAGGTGGAGCAAAAGGGCATTGAGTTCGCTATGAAGCCGGTAGTCTATAATACCGAGCCGTTTAAGTTTTCTTTTTAGTATCCATTAAAATAGAATTGAAGAAAGGTCACTCTATTAGTCAACGGTAACAAAGAATTCAGACTCGCCAAGCAACCGGATTCTTTGTTATAATAGACAAAAATGAACAGAGGACTTTTCCAGGGCTGTCAGGGAGGTTAAAAATATGCATGACGAAATTGAAGAAGAGCTAGCTTCTCAAGAGACCTTTAACCCGGATTTTAAAGAACTGGTCAGCGTGGGCATTGACATCGGTTCCTCTACTTCCCACCTGATGTTCTCCCGGCTCCTGCTGGAGCGGCGCGGGCTTGAGCTTTCCAGTCATTTTGAGGTCGTCAAGCGGGAGGCTTTTTTCCGTTCTCCCGTCCTGCTCACCCCTTATCAGGACAAGGACACTATTGATACCGAAGCACTGGGCGAGTTTATCACCCGCTCCTATAATGATGCCGGGGTCGACCCGCACCATGTTGACACCGGAGCCGTCATCTGCACCGGGGAAGCGGTAAAGAAGAAGAATGCCGAGGCTATTGTTCGCCTTTTTGCTGACCAGGGGGGGAAGTTTGTCTGTGCTACGGCCGGGCCTAACTTAGAGGCAGTTCTGGCCGCCCATGGCTCCGGTGCTGTAGCCAGCTCCCGCAACGGCACCATACTGAATGTAGACATAGGGGGCGGCACTACAAAATTAGCCATAGTAAAGAATGGTGCCATCTTGGAGACGGCCTGTATTAATGTGGGCGCCCGCCTGGTATCCTGGGATAGCGAGGGGAAGGTCAACCGTATTGAGGAATCCGGAGCCAAGATAGCTTCCTGGGCCGGAGTATCGCTGGAACTGGGGAAGCCGCTGAGCCAGGCGGACAAGATAGCCATCGCTGAGACAATGGCGGAGGTTCTGCTTGAGTTTCTCGAGTGTAAAGCTCTTTCCTCCCGGGCAAAGGAGCTTCTTGTCACCCCACTCCCTGAATACACCTTAGATGGTGCTCAGCTATATTTCTCTGGTGGGGTTTCGGAATATATCTACGGACGGGAGACTCAGGAGTATGGAGACCTGGGCCCCCTGCTGGCTCAAACCCTCCAGCAGCGAATCCCTGCCCTGGGGCTGGCTCTGACAGAATCGGTTGAGGGATTGCGAGCCACGGTCATCGGCGCTTCTCAATATACTATCCAGGTCAGCAGCAGCACTATCTTCCTCTCCCAGAAGAACCTTCTCCCTATCCGCGACCTCCTGGTGGTGACACCGTGGTTAGATGAGAAAGAAACCGATGCCGATGGAGTGGCAAAGGCCATCGAGAGTGCCTTCAGACGCTTTGACCTGATAGAGCACCCACGGCCGGTAGCTCTTTCCATACGCTATCCCTGGGAAAACTCTTACCAGGCTCTGTCAACTCTGGCTATGGGTGTGCTCCAGACGAAGGAACTGTGGCAGCACCAGAACCCCCTGGTGCTGGTGCTGGATGCCGATATCGGCAAACTTGTCGGGGCTATCCTCAAGGAAGACCTGAATCTGGAACAGGAAGTGGTGGCGATAGACGAAATTATAGTGGGGGACCTGGATTTTATTGACATAGGAGAGGAACTGAGTCACTCCCAGGAAGCCGTCCCGGTGGTAGTGAAATCCCTCATCTTTAAGTAGTCTGACCCATCACCTGACAAAAAGAGAGACTAAGAATCTTTATATCTTGCCGCACCTCCCTGATTTATCAGGACTCTTGGTCGTGACTTACCCTACCAGCAAGCTAGTGTAGTGTCTTCAAAATAACGTTAGCTACAGCCCCCCAATTCCGGCCCCGTATCAGGTACGGGATAAACTCCAGCCGGAATCCAGGCGATACCGGATGAGCCTACACGTCTGGATACCGACTTTCGTCGGTATGGTT
>JAUYHA010000148.1 GCA_030690265.1 Dehalococcoidales bacterium
CTCGTTTTTTGTGACCTCGGTTCTATTTGGTTTTGGTTGTCAACGTTAAATTACAAAAAAATCTCTTCCTTTGTCATTTGTCATTGCGAGTCCTTCCAGAATCAGAAGGACGTGGCAATCTCAATAGATTATCTATATAGAATACTTCGTCGCTATCGCTCCTCGTAATGACAAGGTAGGGTCGCTTCGCCCTCGGGACTTCGGCGTTCACTCTGACATATCGGAACGAGTGAGCTCAGTCGAACGCTGAACTCGGGCCTCGGACTGAAGGCTCGGCCTGAAGGCTGAAGCCTCCGCCTGGGGCGGAATGGTCTCGCAATGACATGGAAATCAACCAAATGCAAGCAGAACCGCCGTTGACTCCAGCTAACCCGTGCTGATAATATTAAGGGGAAGAAAGTACTTATGACGGAACAGGTTAGTAAACTTATTTTATTTCCCTTAACGGCTGAGGTGAACGACCGTGGCCACCTGCTGGTTGGCGGCAGTGATACTGTCGAGCTAGCCGCGAAGTTTGGCACGCCACTATATCTCTTCGACGAGATTAGCCTGCGCCGCAAGTGCGCCGAGTTCAAGACTGAGTTCGTCCAGCGCTATGCCGATACCTCTATTCTCTATGCCTGCAAAGCTTTTATCAATAAGGCGCTGCTGCTCCTCATTATGGAGGAAGGGCTGGGGCTGGATGTTGTCTCCGGCGGGGAGATTGGCATTGCCCGGACAGTTAACTTCCCTGCGGATAAGATTTCCTTCGCCGGCAACAATAAGTCAGCCGAAGAACTGGCTCTGGCTCTGGACTACGGTGTCGGGCGTATAATAGTTGATAACTTCCACGAACTGAAGATGCTGGCAAAAATCGCTGAAGAAAGAGGCCGCAGGACAGATATACTGCTGCGTATATCTCCCGGCATAGACCCACATACCCATAAATACATTACCACCGGTAACATTGACAGCAAGTTCGGCTTCCCTATGGCCAACGCACAAGAGGCGGTAACCGAAGCTATGTCTATGCCCGGACTCAACCTGATGGGGCTGCACTTTCATATCGGCTCTCAGATTGCCGAGACCGAGCCTTACCATCAGGCTATGGAATATATCCTCAAATTTGCTATCGAAATGAAGCAGCAACACGGCTTTGAGCTTAAAGAGTTGAGTGTTGGCGGCGGCTTTGCTATCCAGTATACCCTGGGTTCTCCTCCACCACCCCTCTCTGTTTATGCCGAATCAATAGTCTCAAATATGGCCGGTCAGTGCCGGAAGCTGGGCTTAGCATTACCTAAGCTGGTTATCGAGCCGGGGAGGTCGTTAGTAGGCAGAGCCGGAGTAGCCCTGTATAAAGTAGGAGCCATTAAAGAGATACCCGGCGTCAGATGCTATGTCTCGGTGGATGGTGGTATGGCTGATAATATCCGCCCTGCTCTCTATGGAGCCGTACTGGAAGCGGTAGTGGCTAATAAGATGAGGGAAAAGGAGGCGGGCAAGGTCACTATTGCCGGCAAGTTTTGTGAATCCGGTGATATCTTGATTAAGGATATTACTTTGCCCCAGCTTTCAGCCGACGATATTATCGCCGTTCCCGGCTCCGGAGCTTACTGTATCCCGGAAGCGATGAACTACAATGCTTCGTTTAAGCCAGCTGTTGTTATGGTCAGGGACGGCAAGGCACGCCTTATCCGGCGCCGGGAAACCCTGGAAGACCTGACCAGATGTGATGTGGTCTGAACAAAGAGGAGAAGAATAAGAATGTGGTCTGTAATCGGACAGGCAAGAGCGGTAGCTTTGCTCCAGCGCGGTCTGGAGAAAGGCTCTCTGGCTCACGCCTACCTTCTGGTTGGTCCGGCTCAAGTGGGCAAGATGACCCTGGCGCTTGACCTGGCCCGGGCGCTGAACTGTGAAGCGGCTGAGCCTCCCTTCGGCGAAGCTCAGGGCAGGCCCTGCGGCGAGTGCCTTTCCTGCCAGAAAATAACCTCAGCCAAACACGCTGATGTCCAGATTATCGGCTTGAGCCATAACGGCGATTCAGAAGAGGCTAAGCTCAAGACAGAAATCAGCATTGACCAGATCAGGCAGGTCCAGCATTCGGCCAGCCTGCCCCCCTTTGAAGGTAAGTACAAGGTATTTATTATTGACGGAGCCGAGCTTCTTTCAATTGAAGCAGCTAATTGTCTGCTTAAGACTCTGGAAGAGCCTATCGGAAAGGCAGTCTTTATATTATTGACGACGAATGAGCGGTTGTTGCCTACTACGGTTGTTTCCCGTTGCCAGCGGGTGGAACTACACCCCGTGCCGTTTGCTGAGATAGAAACTGCCCTTAATAGAAACCGGGGCGTTGAACCAGAAAAAGCCAGGCTCCTGGCGAAGCTTTCCCGCGGCTGTCCGGGTTGGGCGATATCGGCATCACTTGATGATAGCTTGCTCCAGCAGCGTGCTGAGAGATTGGACAGATTGCTGACTCTTATCAGTGCCGATGCCGAGGAACGTTTTACTTATGCCGCTCAATTAGCCGCTCAATTCGGTCAGAACCGGGGGTTGGTTCAGGAGGAGCTGAATTTATGGCTTGATTGGTGGCGTGACCTGTTGCTGGTTAAAGCTGGCTTAATTGATAATATTACCAATATTGACCGGCTGGACTCGCTTTCTGACCTGGCAGGCGGCTACACTCTGGCCCAGATAAGAGCTTCTATTGATAGCCTCCTGATGGCTTGGGAGCAACTCAAGCAGAATGCCAATCCGAGGCTGGTGCTTGAGGTACTGATGCTTGATATGCCTGAGGCAGAGGAACGCCATGATAAAGTTACTACCGCTCAATTTGAGGTGAAATATGACTGATATTGTTGGAGTCCGATTCAAAAGTGTCGGTAAGATATACTATTTTGACCGGGCAGGTATTGAACTGGAGATAAATGACTATGTAATTGCTGAGACAAGCCGGGGACTGGAACTGGGGACGGTAGCCGTTTTCCCGGAGCAGGTATCGGATGAGATGACTAAAAACCTGAAGCCTCTGGCCCGTAAGGCGGAACCTGATGATATTAAACATGCCCGGGAACTTGAGAGCAAGGAAAGAGAAGCCCTGAAGGAAGCCGGTAAGCTGGTTGAGAGATTCAATCTGCCTATGAAACTACTCTCTGCCGAGTATAATTTTGACAGCACTCGTCTTACTCTTTATTTCAGCACCGAGGAGAGAGTTGATTTTCGTGAACTGGCTCGGGAGTTAGCAAGGCGATTAAAAGTCCGGATAGAGATGAAGCAAACGGGGCCCAGGGATGAAGCTAAGCTAAGAGGTGGCTGTGGAAGGTGCGGTTTGCCCCTCTGCTGTGCCACCTTCTTAAGCGGGTTTGCTCCTGTTTCTATGAAAATGGCAAAGGAGCAGAGTTTACCCCTTAACCCGATGAAAATATCAGGTGTCTGCGGCCGCCTTATGTGCTGTCTGGTCTATGAGAGCGAGCTATACCATGTGATGAAACAGAAATTACCTAAAGAGGGTCAACTGGTATCTACCGCTATGGGTATAGCCAGGGTAATCAGCAGTAATCCTCTGAAAGAAACGGTGCTGGTTGAGCTGGAAAGCCAGGCAACTACGGAACTACCCCTCAGCGAAATTACTATTGAGAATAACCCCCATCATAAGCAGCAAAAGGATGGTTAAAGAGAGACGAAGCTTTTTCCAGATAGCCAGTTCTCCTCTCCTCGTCGAGGAAGACGGGAGGGTTGACTTGACAGATAGCCCCCGATTACCGTCTTTCGCCGAAGAAAAAATGCTTGCGGCACTGGGCTACCGTTATATCGCCGGCATTGATGAGGTCGGTCGTGGGGCGCTGGCAGGCCCGGTGCTGGCTGCGGCCGTTATTCTGCCCGGCAATATTGACCTTCCCTGGTTAAGCCAGGTTAAAGATAGCAAAATGCTGACTCCAACCAGGCGCCTTCTCTTGTTTCACCATATCCACGAAACAGCTGTAGCTGTAGGCGTAGGCCTGGCTTCCCCTGAATTTATAGATACTCAAGGCATAGTCAGGGCAACAAGATTGGCGATGAAACTGGCGATTGAGCAGCTTTCCCCCTCTCCTGAGACTCTGCTCATCGACTATTTAATCCTTCCCGAGGTTAAATTACCCCAGAAAGGGATAATTGATGGTGACAGCACTTGCTTATCTATTGCCTGTGCCTCTATAATTGCTAAGGTAACCAGAGACCACTTAATGATGGCGCTGGATAAAGTGTATCCCGGTTATTCTCTGGCTAATCATAAAGGCTATGGCACCAGGGAACACCTTGCCTGCCTTCAACAAATGGGGCCTTCTCCCATCCACCGCCGGTCTTTCAGACCGGTCAAAAACGAGTGCGGCGCATTCGTCTAGGGGTTTAGGACACCTCCCTCTCAAGGAGGAGATCACCGGTTCGAATCCGGTATGCGCTACCAATTTGGTAATATTATTACCCAGAATTAGCTTCCGATTTCTTTTTTGGTTATTTCTAATCAGGTAGTTTAGCTTGCCTTTATGGAAATAATGTTGCCATGTTGTTCAAAAATTCTAAGAAGGTTGCATAAAATGAGACAGCCCAACTCTGCTCTATAGTCTTAAGCAATAAAACTAGTTTATAAACGCCCACGCTCTTTCTTAATGTTGTACGAATGCTGGATTACTTTTATTGCAAAAGGTAACTGCTTTTCATTGTTTAGGATAAATCTTGAAAAGCTTGCCATATCATCTTTGATTTCAAGTTCTGATTTTAAGCCTCCAAATACGTCCTCAAATTCGTGAGGTCTGCCATATACAGTAATTCTCAAGTTACGTGAACGAGCATCCTGTACTGTTATTGTAACAGTGTTGGGGTCTGCTACCCATCGCCTATTATTACTATGATACTTCAGCCCGTTTTTAGAAATACTGAATATGATATCTCTGAGTCCATTTAGCAAGCTTTGAACCTCGGGCACTTTACTGTTTGGATAATTATCACTATTGATTTGTGTTTCTTGCTTTTTCACGTTCAAAATTACTCTCAATATATCATTTACGGAACAGAAAAACATGTTTAACTCAATAGCCTTGTTTACTAGTGCAAAAAATACGTCGTCATCTAATGTTATTTGCTTACTCATAGACCACCTCTGATTATTATATTTTATGTCATTCATATGACATACCTATTATTATATATGGCATACATTAGTTTGTCAAGTGTTTTTTGTATCATATTTTTACCGAATAGTAAATTGTGACCTAAGGTCATGATTTCTTGGGTTGTTCAGCAATAATAATTACGCGGTCAGACCAAAAGACACAATCTATTTCTGTGGACCCGAATTTATCAAAGCCATCTGATTACAGATTGTCTGCAAGAAGCTGCTGTATGTCTGGAATAAATTCCTTCTTCTCAAACACCAGTTCGGAATGCTTCCAATGTGGGCTACCAACTTGTTTAATATATAGAACTTCCCTCGAAACAAGCACCGCTTCCCAATCGTGCCTCTTCATGAAAGACCGCCATAGAATGTCATAAATTCGTTACATTTTTCTGCCTAATTTTATGACAATTAAATCTCTGCAATCGTAAACTGAAGTAGAAAAGGTCTTAACTGAAGTTTTTAGAATTTAGAAAACAATGCTTTTCGTTTTGGACATGGGAAATTAGTTAATGTTGATGAACGCCTATAGCAGAAAAGAGAAGGGAGGATTAAGATGCCAACATATCAGGAGACTGCAGTAATAGAAAGATGGGGAAAAGCCATCAAAGTGGTTTCACGCCGGGATTTTCTGAAGGCAGGGGCAGCCGCTGTAGCCCTGGCTACACTGTCGGCCTGTACCGGAACGAGGGTACCAACTACCCCCACGGCAACGCTGCCCTTCCGGCCTTCCACCCTTACGGACTACCAGGTCCTGATGCTGGAAGCTGCTACTGGTCGCATTATTCCTACGGATGACGCACCGGGAGCTACAGAGGCCGGCGTAGCCCGTTTTATAGATAGAGCACTCGGAGAGGAGGAAGATGCCAGACTGGCTGACTATATCTCAGGAATCGGCGAACTGGACATCGTTAGCGACAGCAAGTTCACAAAGTCATTTATAGAATTAACCCCTTCGGAGCAGGACGAGGTTCTTAAAGCCTTAGAGACCACTCCGTTCTTCAGTTTACTTCGTACCCACACGATATGGGGCATGTTCGCTGACCCTATCTACGGTGGTAACCAGGACATGGTAGGGTGGAAGCTAATCAAGTTCTCGGGAGCAACGTTTCATCCCCTTCAGACCGGGCACATAGAGCCCGGGTGGATGCCTACCGATGCAGATTATAACAGTCTTCTCTCCCGCTATGGAGATATTAACCCGTACGGACAGTAATACATATTGGGCACAGATTCATTAGAGAATCAACCCGAAAGGAGAAGAAACATGGCTGAGCCAAAAGTAGATGTTGTTATCATAGGTGTTGGGTGCACCGGCGGCATCCTTGCCCGCGAGCTTGCCGAAGCAGGGCTTAAGGTTGTCGGGCTGGAGAGGGGGCCTGACATAGCAACGAACATGGTCTTCCAGGACGAGTATCGCTTTTCCAGACGTCAGGATTTGCTCTGGTCTCATGCCGATAAACCGGGTTCTACCTGGAGGCAAACTCCGGACTCACAACCCAGGGTGTTCAACAATGGACGTGGCTGGGGAGTCGGCGGTGAAATGCTCCACTGGGGTTGCCAGACCTGGCGTTATTACTCCCACCAGTTCAAAATGTTATCCACTTATGGCCAGACCGAAGGGATGGACCTGATGGACTGGCCTGTTACCTATGAGGACCTGGAGCCTTATTATCAAAAGTTCGAAGAGAGGCTAGGTATATCTGGCGACCATACCCAGATGCCCCACTACCCACCCCGAACAAAGCCTTACCCCATGCCTCCTCAGCCATTTACCTCTAACCAGAAGTTCATGTACGACGCCCTTGTAGCCCAGGGATTTAGGCCCTTCCAGAACTTTAGCGGAACAAACTCTGTGGATTACGATGGCCGGCCTGCCTGCCAGTGGTGCGGCTTCTGCAGCAACTACGAATGCACCATAGAAGCCAAAGCAGACACCCGGGTTACTGAAATCCGCAAGGCATTAATGAGCCCCAACTTCGAATTGAGGGCTGACAGCAAGGCATTTCATATCCACACTGACAACAATGGCCGGGGCAGCGGAGTACACTACTGGGACAAAGAAAGGAAAGTCCATGACCAGCCGGCGGATATTATCATCATGACCGGTCACGCCTGGCACGCTGCCCAGCAACTGCTGCTGGGAATAGGGACCAGGCACCCCAATGGTATCGGCAACAACAACGGCATGGTGGGTAAGTTCCTCCAGAGCCACGGCAATTTCACCGTTAGAGGGTTATTTGACCAGGAGTGGATGTCCTACATGGGCCCGGCTGGAACGGGCGCAGGCATCGATGAATGGACGGGAAACTACTTTGATTATGAAGCCCTCGGCTTTATCGAAGGAGCAATTATTACTGCGGGCAACGGACCCGGTCAGGCCATTGGCTACGCAAATACTCTACCGCCCGGGATACCTGCATGGGGAAAAGAATACAAGGATTTCATCCGTAATGAGGGGCGGAAAATACTGGCTATAAGCGCCCAGCCCGCCGACTTTCCACAGGAGAGAAACTTTATTGACCTTGACCCCTTTGTTAAAGACCCTGACGGGCTTCCAGTACCTCGCCTGACCCATGACTGGCATCCGCAGATGGCTAAGCTCCACGCCTTCCTCCGCCCTAAGATGGTAGAGATGCTGGAGAACGCCGGGGCAAGGATGGTTTGGGGTGCAGAAAACATGACCCCACCCAGCGCCACTACCCATCTCACAGGGGGCGCTGTTATGGGAGAAGACCCCAGGAGGTCGGTGGTCAACCGCTATTGCCAGGTGCATGATGCCCTTAATGTCTTCGTGGTAGGCCCTGCTGCCTTCCCCTACATTGGCAATTGGAATGGGACCGAGCCTGCGGGCGCCCTCGCCTACTGGGTAGCCGATTTCATCAAGAAAGAGGCCCAGAGCGGGAGTACTCTTTAATCTCCATGCCTAAGCGTGACCGGAGCAGCGGTAAGGTTCAGAGAAAGCCGTTTTTATCTGGTGGTTGAGTATTTACCTCTCATACGGGACTATTTGAAACCAGAGTAGGAGGACGCAAATGGTTAAATACTTTTTGTGCCTGTCATTAATATTGGCTATCGCACCGGCTCTGTTATCTTGTGGCGGAGAGCCAGGCACACCAACCACCCCCAGTGTTGATGCTGGCCGCTCTGTACCAGCAGAACTGTTCCCCCTGCCACGAAGTTAACAGGCAAGGGGGAGTTGGTCCCTCGCTTACCGGGGCCGACCTGCAGGAACGCGAACGGAGTGACCAGTACATCCGCGATATTATAACGAATGGTCGCAATGAAATGCCACCGTGGGGTGATAGGCTGACCTCGGAAGAAATTGAAGCACTATTAAGGTTCCTAAAGTCCTGACCTCCGCCAAACCAACGCCTGTCCCTGCACCACTCAGTGATATACTTCTTGGCAGTGTAAGTTGAACAGGTATTTCGCCACCTGTCCTTCCAGGGATTAGCAACTGGTCCAGCCGGATGATGCAAGCGCCCCCATTTTACAAAGCTGGTTTTTTGGGGTAAAATAGGCACGAGATTGGGCGGTTAGCTCAGTGGTTAGAGCGCTTGCTTCACACGCAAGAGGCCACTGGTTCAAGTCCAGTACCGCCCAGTTTACATTTAGTGAACTGTGTTGACAGACATAGACAAAACTGATACTGATATTCTACGAACTGTCCCTTCCTCATCATAGCTACCCGCTAAACACGTTTGTCTTAATCTCGGGTTTAGATGCTATAATTATGAGATAGTATCTGGATTTGAGGTTCACTCTAGACTTATTACCTTGAGCGGGAGGGTAAACATATGAGCGAAACCGAATCTTTTTGCAGGGTAGATTGCAAGGATTTCGATGATTTCGTAGAAAAATGTAAGGAACTTCTCAAGGAAAAGGGAGAGAAACGTTCGTTGGTTTTCAGGGGTCAAAAAAGAGCGGCTTCAAACGAGGTTGGGAAATGGAAGTGGCTGCTGTGCACTAGCTTTGAACGGGCTTGCGAGAGATTTGGAGTGAATAGTGAAAAGAGAGTTGAACTCGAACGGAACATGATTCGTGAATTTCAACGGCGTCTTCACCTCTACATGACTCATATTCCGGACGAGATATTGACCGATGAATGGTTGTCCCTTATGCAGCACTATGGCGCTCCGACCCGATTGCTGGATTTTACCTATTCACCATATGTGGCTGCGTATTTTGCGTTTGAATGCGCAAAACCCAATAGTAATGTGGCTGTATGGGCAATAGATGCTACTTGGTGTAAAGAGCAGTTGGAAGCGTCAAATAAGTGTCTCGCCGAGCATTATTCGTCATATGGCAAAAGGAGAGAAGGGAAAGAATTTGATGTTATCTTCAGGGCACATCAGCCCCAAAAACTGGTTTTGGCGGTAAATCCATTCCGGCGAAATGAAAGATTGGCTTATCAGAAGGGCGTATTTCTTTGCCCAGGTGACGTAACTGTCGGATTTATGGAGAACCTCTCAAGTTTTGGAAATCCAGACGGCCAAGTTACCCAATATTCTATCCCGACCGGTGAAAATGGGAACTTCCGAAATAATGCCCTAAAAGAACTTGAACGAATGAATATAAACAGGACTACCCTTTTCCCTGGGCTAGATGGCTTCGCGCAGTCTTTTTCTGTTAGGATAATCACCGACGAGTCAATTATCCCGACAGGTTGAAAGCTAACTCAAACCTCCTGGTTCTGCGTATTGTACAGTACCGCCCACCACCCCCGCGCAGCAATGTTGCAGGATTTAGCTACGTGCTCGCAAGACTCTAACGCCGTTCAATAAATCCGCAATAAAGGTCGAGAATAAAACTCAGAGTGGAATATGTGAACAAATCAGGAAGTACATCATACCATAAGGATAAACGTCCAGTTTAATCGTAGATGTCAGATGGCAGCCCCCTTGGTTTGATAGTCATTTTTTCTTCCAAGCACGTGCAATAGTCAAAAAGATACCGATAAAAAAAGGCGACAGTTAGTGACTGGTACCAGTCGAACGTGCCTCGTCTGCCACCAGGAAATCCCATAAGTACACAACCAACACATTCACCACGAAAGCTAATGAAAATGTAAGCACAAAAAGAGCTAAGAAGTCCCTTTTCTTCATAAGTAAACCCCGATTATTATGATACCACAGTTCGTGTTAAAAAATCACAGCCAGGTTAGACTGCTATAACCCATCACTTAAGACAATTCATCATTGGAATAGAGCGTGATATTTCCACGATTAGTGATATCGACATAGATGAATATGATACGGATGATGGTCAACCATTTTTTAGCAGCCCTTATTCATCTTCCAGGAGAAGACGGCAATAATCAGCCCGGCAAAACTGGTCAATATCCTCCTGGAATCGCCCGAGGTCTTCCTCCGATATGGTAGCTTTGTGGTTCTCTAGAGCTTGAAGCAAGTCTTCTGTTCCTAGCTTATAGTCACTGCCCAGCGTCGTCTCCTTCTCGAAAGCGGACTGGGCGGCGTTAGTGCAAACCGCTTCGATGTCGGCTGGGGTGTAGCGCTCGGCTCTCTGGGCTATCAGTCCCAGGTCAATTTCTCCAGTGTTCATGTGTTTCAGGTAGAGTGAGAAGACCTCCTGGCGCTCTTGAGCGTTTATAGCTCCTATCGGCAGGATATAGTCAAAACGCCCCACCCTGAGCAGAGCCGGGTTTATAATCTTAATATTGTTGGTAGCGCAAACGAGCAGAACCTCTTCCTGAGTTCGGAATCGCGGCAGCTGGCGAAGCATCTCGCTGGAGACCATCCTCTCAACGGGCGAAGCCTGGTCAGGTCTCAGTGCCATCTGTTCAAACTCGTCAAAGAAGATTACCGCCTTATCAACGCCCTGTAACTCTCCAAATACAGTTCGCAGCCAGAATGCCTGCTTATCCAACCCATCACAGATAAGCTGGCTGGGACTAACTTCAATGAAGCTCCAACCCAGCTTGCTGGCGATACCTCTAGCAAAGGAAGTTTTCCCCGTCCCCGGTGGACCGAAGAGAAGAAGCACTTTGGGAGTGGACACACCGTGCTTCTTGGCTAGCTCGTGGTTAAGCAGAGGCAGCAGGATTTTACTTTCGATGAGCTGCTTTTCGCGCTCCATACCGGCGATATTGTCCCATTCTTCAATTGAAATATGCTCGGGGTAAAGCCCGCAAGCATTTAACGTTTCAGTCTGATAATTCTGCTTTGCCATAAAATCCACTTCCCTGTCACCCGCTTAGCTCTAAAATTTTAACACTTTGTAGTTAAAAACAAAAGCAAGCCTTCTCCAGGGGAAGCAGGAGTTGATGACAAGTATATTTGGGGTGGGGCGACCTTGTTATTACTAACTCTTGAAAAACAAGCGGTTACAATATAGAATAGGGGACAATTATGTGGCGTCACATCGGGATAGTTACTGCTGCCTGGGTAGTCCTGACAACGGTACTGGAAATGGTAGTGGCCAATGTTAATATCTATCCAGTGGCAGCCAGTGAAGAAGCTAATCTAATTGATGAAGCCTTCCAGACCCTGATGTATTTAGCCATACCAGTTTTCACCCTTGTCGTAGTTATCATAGTCTATAGCCTACTGCGATTTCGGGGCAGAGGTCCGGCGGATGAAGGCTCTCCTTTTCGCAGGAATACCGGTGTGGCAATAGCCTGGCTTACCATTACTGCCGGGCTGTCAATATTTGTCATCTTCAATCCCGGTCTTACCGGCTTGAAAGAGCTTGCCAGCCACCCTGCCGCTCAACTGGAAATACAGGTAGAGGCTGAGCAGTGGCACTGGAATGTTTCCTACCCTCAATACGGGGTGTACATAGAAGAAGCGGAAGAGATGTTTTTGCCTGCGGGTCAGGCAGTCCGTGTCGAACTGACCTCGACTGATGTGATTCATTCCTTCTGGGTGCCAGCCTTCCGCCTGAAGCAGGATGCTGTGCCCGGACAGGTCAACAACCTTTACTTCACACCGAACCGTATCGGTAATTTTGATGAAGATTTTATGTACCGGGTTCAGTGTGCCGAGCTTTGCGGTACCGGACATGCCAGAATGCGGATGCGCCTGGCTGTCGTCGAGCCTGAAAACTTTGAGGAATGGATAGCACAGATTAAAGCGGAACAATAAGTTTATGAGGAGGTTATAAATGCTCCCTCTGCTTAAAGGACTCATCTGGGGAGTAGCCGGCTTTCTTATCGGGGCTGGCCTGACTCTGCTGGTACGGCTGGTGCAGGGGCTGGATGCCATCTCTTTTGGGCCTGTGGTGGTTATCGGCTATATCTTCGGGCTAACCGGCTGGCTGCTGGGAGCGGGGGTCTGGGATGCCTGGGCAAAAGGATGGCTGGGGCGCAGCCTGCAACCCTACCGGGCAAAAGGATGGCGCCAGTACTTCAGCTTTAACACTGACCATAAGGTCATCGGTATCCAGTACCTGGTTACCTTTGTCGTCATTTTTTTGCTGGCCGCGGCTTTTGCCATGCTTTTCCGGGCAGAGCTGATGTATCCCGGCCGGCAAATACTGGGTCCGGCTGGCTATAATCATATCGTCAGCATTCACGGGATGATGATGATTGCCGTAGCCATAGCCGTGATTACCGGCAGCTTCGGCAATTACTTTGTTCCCCTGATGATTGGCGCCCGGGATATGGCTTTTCCCCGGCTCAATGCCCTGAGTTACTGGCTCACTCCGCCGGTGGCGGTACTCTTGCTGGCTACTTTCTTAGCCGGGGGGTGGGATACCGGCTGGACAGGCTATCCGCCTCTGAGCGAGCTTAATAAACCGGGACAAATCCTGTACAACCTGGCTTTCTTTACTCTTGGCTTATCCTCGATTCTGGGCAGCATTAACTTTCTTGCCACTATTTTCACCATGCGGGCTCCGGGGATGAAGTGGGGCCGGCTGCCAATCTTTGTCTGGTCTATCTTCTCCACTTCAATTCTGGGGCTGATTTTTACCCAGTTTGTTGCCGCCGTTATGACTATGGTCTTGCTGGACCGTATAGCAGGCATGGGTTTCTTTAACCCTGACCTGGGAGGTGACCCGCTGCTCTACCAGCACCTCTTCTGGTTCTATTCCCATCCGGCGGTCTATATCATGATGCTACCCGGGCTGGGAATTTTCCTGGAGGTAATCACTCATTTTTCCCGGAAACCTCTCTTTGCCTACTGGTGGGCTGTGGCTGGCTTCCTGGGTATTACCACAATGAGCGCAGTGGTCTGGGGGCACCACATGTTTTCCGCCGGTGTCTCCACCAGTTTTAGCGGTATCATCATGGCAACTACGGAAATCATCTCAATCCCTACCGGACTGGTCTTTCTTTCGGCACTGGGAACCATCTGGAGAGGACGCCTCTGGCTGCGAACGCCGATGCTCTTTGCCCTGGCCGTTGCCTTTAATTTCCTTATTGGCGGGCTGAGTGGCATCTTCCAGGCTGACGTACCTACTGATTTGCACCTGCACGATACCTATTTTGTGGTGGCTCATTTCCACTACACCATCTTTGGAGGGGAAATCTTTGCCCTCTTTGCCGGTATCTATTACTGGTTTCCCAAGATAACAGGCAAGATGTATAGTGAACGGCTGGCAAAATTACACTTCTGGTGGATGTTTCTGGCCTTTAATGCCACTTTCCTGCCTATGTTCTATGCCGGTCTGCACGGAGCCAACCGCCGTATTGCTGACTACCTGCCTGACCTGGCGGGTATCATGTGGTGGGAAGCCTTTGCCGCCTTTGTCCTTGGAGCCAGCTTCATCATCTTCGTTTACAATATGATACATTCCTGGAGACGCGGTCCTGCGGCTGAAGCTAACCCCTGGCAGGCCAGGACTCTGGAATGGCAGACCTCTTCTCCCCCGATGCCAGAAAACTTCACCCATATTCCGCAGGTCGTGGGACACCCTTACGACTACGGCATTCCCGACTCCGTTCACGCTATTATCCCGCCCGCAGGGAGTGCCAGTGACGAGAAAGGCTAGTGTTGCGTCAGGTAAATAATGTGTCATTCCCGCGAAGCTTGTCCCGTACTTGATACGGGAGCGGGAATCCAGCCGCACCACCTTACCTGGATTCCGGAACAAGTCCGGAATGACAATGGGAAAGGAGTCAATGATTAGCCTGACAGGACACTAGTTTGAAAAATGGGAATAAGTGCCGGAGACGGCTATTATTTAGCTAAGGAGACGACTCAATGGATAAATCAGAAATAAGAAAGAAATTACGTCTTGGTTTCATTGTAATCGGCTTCCTTTTCATTGTTGAGCTCACCGAGTTTCTCGTTGGGGTAAACATGCCGAGCGGTGCCTGGCCTATCTTGGCTGTTCTGGTAATACCAGGCTTCACGCCGATACTGTACTTTTTTATGCACATTACTCAACTCAGGCGCCGGAGGATTGAAAAAAAAATGGTAACAGCAAATTTGACTCAGGGAGAACACCGGCTGGCTATCAATCGCATTGGCCTCTGGCTGTTCATTCTTTCGGAGAGCTTTCTCTTTATCGCCCTTATCTTCACTCGCTTCTACCTGCTCGGGGTGGAGCGACCTGCTGAGCTAAATCAGCTACTGGGACTGGCTATCTCTTATATCCTGCTTTTGAGCAGTCTCACCGCTTATCGGGCTGAGGTTGCCGCTGCTTATGGCGAGAAGAAAAGCTTCCGGCGCAACATAATCTTCACCATAAGCCTGGGACTGCTCTTCCTGATGGGGGTGGGACTGGAGTGGACAGAGGCATTTCATTTCTTTCCCCCCTCCACTCTTTTCGGAACGGTGTTCTTTACCTTGACCGGGTTTCACGCCTTTCACCTGATTACCGGCCTCCTGGCGCTACTGGTAATTTTAATTATGGATAAGAATGGACGCTTCACCCCGGAGAACTACTGGGGTGTTGAAGGAGCCGTTAAGTACTGGCACTTTGTTGATGTAGCCTGGGTATTCATCTTCCCTACCCTCTATCTGGTAAGTTAACTATTTGTAATTGTGTGACTAAAGTCGTTTTTACGGCTGACTTATTAGCAATATAATCAGAAAAAATAGGAAGAAGGAGATTTAGATGACCAGAATATGGAAGTATTTGTTGCCCCTTAGTTTAGCCATGCTTTTAGCAGCGGCTGCCTGTCAGGCTCCAGCTACCACAGTACCTTCAGGCGAACTCACCATTACCGAGAAGGAATTTGAGTTCATTCCAAACAAGATAATGTTGAAGGTTGGCCAGGAAGTTAGAATCACTTTGAGTAATATGGGGGAAAAAGACCATGAATTTATGGTAGGGCGCGATGTGAGGATGGAGGATGGCATTCCTGACGGTTTTATGACCGACTTCTTCGAAGGTGTTGAGGTGACAGCAGAACGTGACAGCCAGTCTGTGCCGGTTATGATGCTGATGGAGCCAGGTATGACAGAGGAGGAGATGGCTGAGCATAGCTTTATGGTCTGGCTAGAAGCAGGTAGCTCACCCGCCACCATTATTTTCACAGTGCCAGCTAATAAAGTAGGCGAATGGACTTTTGGCTGCTTCGAAGATGACGGCGACCACTGGGAGGAGGGGATGAGGGGAACACTCACAGTGGAGCGATAACCCAACTGAAAAACTCTTCCGGAAAAGAGTCCTATATGTGGAGCAGGCAGGGCTTCTCATACAAGTAATTCCCGTATTGAGGAAGCCCTGCTTCTTTTTATGTTAAGCGTGTGCCCCCAGAATATCTATTATCACCGCCAGGTAGATACCGGCAAGATAAGGACTGGATAACCTGAACACCAGCCAGGCGTTTTGGGCTGTTGGGGAAAAATACAGCTTGATATTGGCTGCCAGCACGATAATCCCGATGGTCAGAGTTACTATTACATAGACTCCGTCCAAAATTCCCATTGAATAAGGAATAATTGACAGGGGAAGCAGAAACATACCGGACAGAGCGGCCCACCTGGAAGCTGTTTTTACCCCATAGACAACGGGGAGAGTGGGTATTTTCGCCCGTTGACTCTCGTTTTTATTCTTAATTGCCAGCCCCCAGAAATGGGCGTGTGTCCACAGATAGACAAAAACGCTGAAAAGAAGCAAAGACAAATTAAACTGAGTGCTAACCGCCGCCCAGCCCGCCAGTAAAGCACAAACACCTGCCAGACCACCGACGGCTACACTCCACGGGGTTCTTCTCTTCAGCCATATCGTGTAAGCGAAGATATAGATTACGCTTCCCGAAGCTATGAAAAGTGCAGTCACCAGGTTCACCCTGAGCGCTGAAATTATTAAGCCTGCAATGACCATAAAAACTCCGGCATAGAGTGCTCTCCGGGCGGATTTAATCTTACCCATAGGTAACGGCCTGAGGGAGGTCCGGTACATAATCCTGTCCAGGTCACGGTCGATATAGGAATTAAGAGCACCACATCCAGCGGCGGCGAGCAACCCTGAGACAAGCAGGAAAAAGGCCGTTCCTGCAGGGATATCAGGGCCAGCCGCCAGGAACATACCGACCAGGGCAGAAAGTAAGTTCAAGACAGCAGAACGTAACTTGAATAGCTGCAGATAAGTTACCAGCATGGCCCACATTTTCTCGTGTCCGGAGTAAACTCTGAAACCGGGAGCCACAGCGATAGCGGGAAAGTTGTGAGACAGCGGCTGAGTCATCTTGGATTGTTTTCGCTTCAAAATTCGCTCACCAATTCTGGGTTATTCCTCAGCTTACCAGCATACCGGCGGGAAAACGGAAGGAAAATACACTGCCTTTTGTAACCTGACTGGTCGCCCAGACCTGCCCTCCCTGGGCTTCCACAAGCTGCTTGACAATAGCCAGACCGAGTCCGGAACCACCGGTCCGGCGGGTCCGGGAACGGTCAACTCGATAGAAACGCTCGAAAACGTGCGGTAAATCCTCGGCTGCTATTCCCTCACCGGTATCACTTACTGAAACAACCACGCCTTCGCTATCGGTCGTTATTTCCAGTGTTACACGACCGCCTTCCGGTGTGTACTGGTAGGCATTACTCAAAAGATTACGTATCACCTGCTCAATACGGTCAGAGTCGACAAGTAACTGCAATCCGGTATCCGCTGCCTCTAACGCCAGCTCGACATTCTTTGAAGCAAACCCTGGCTGCATCCCCTCTATCACCCGTGCCGACAGCTTTTCCAGAGCAGTGACTCCGGGATGGAACTCCAGCTGTCCACTTTCCACCAGGGACAGCATACGCAGGTCATCAATCAACCGACCCAGCATATAGGTCTCCTGGTGAAGAGAAGCCAGATTTTCCGGGCTGGCTTCAATAACACCGTCCTGCATTGCCTCTATGTTGGCTTGCAGCACCGACAGCGGCGTGCTCAGTTCATGGGCAATATCAGCTACCATGTTCTGTCTTAGCTCCCGGTCGCGATTCAAAGTCTCCGCCATTTTGTTGAAGGATTCGCCCAGGTCTGTCAGTTCATTGGAACCGCGTACCTTTACCTTATGGCTCAAATCGCCTTTAGCAACGTGATGGACTGCCGTTGTAATCTCTCCCAGTGGCGCAACGATTTGCCGGGTGAGCAGCCAGCCGAGGAGCAGGGCCAAAGACACGCCGAGGAGACCGACGAACCAGAGTGTCCGCCCCAGATTTTTGATGAATTCCAGTGCCGCCTCGTTGACGGCACCTCCCATCATACCACCCATCATATCCTGCATCGCCTCGATGTGGCTTATGAAGACGTTGAAATCGCTGGATGTGGTGCGGTAGGTAAGCACCGCTACCAGTGCAACACCTAAAGTAGCCGCCAGCAGGAAGGCTGCGGTTAGCCTGACAGAGAGTCTGTTTAATACTTTAAGCCCCATTATTGGTCAACCTCATCAAGTTTATATCCAACTCCGTGAACGGTAGTTATGTTACAGCCTTCTGCAGTGCCGGCCGTGGCCAGTTTACGGCGCAGGTTTTTAATATGAGCGTCAATAGTACGCTCGTACCCTTCGTAGTTTTCGCCCAGAGCATCGAGCAGCTGTGACCTCGACAGGACGCGGCCTGGTCTCCTGGCAAGAGCGGCCAGGATGCGAAACTCGGTCACGGTCAGCGAGAGAGGTTGACCGTGACAGGTAGCCTCAAATCGCTCTTCATCAAGTACCAGCTCACCCAGAGTCAGACGGGACATGGCTGGCGGAATTGCTACCGGGCGAGCTCGGCGTAAAACCACCCGTACTCTGGCAACCAGCTCTCTGGGGCTGAAGGGCTTGGTAACATAATCATCGGCGCCAATCTCAAGCCCGATAAGTTTGTCGGCATCTTCCTGGCGAGCGGTAAGCATTATTATGGGAACATCAGATGAGCGGCGTATCTGACGGCAGACTTCCAGTCCATCAATTTCAGGAAGCATAAGGTCAAGCACAATCAGGTCAGGCTGCCCTTGCTGGAAGATTTCCAGTGCCTGCTTCCCGTCATGGGCATCAAGAACCCGGTATCCATCACGCTCAAGATAGGCTCGCACTGTGCTTACAATTTTTGGTTCGTCATCCACTACCAGGATTGTGCCTTTAGCCATTCTTTACTTCCTCTTTATATTATAGAATACAAGAGTATGCCAGTTTATTCAAAAAGCAGGCGGCGAAAGTTCTTCGCCGCCTGCAAGTCAGAAACGGTTTACTTTCTGACTATCACCAGCCTCCCATCATACCGCCACCCGTCATACCACCGTAACCTCTCGAACCACCATAGTTGCCCATCATACCACCGTAACCTGTTGAGCCATCATAATTGCCCATCATACCGTTGCAGTAGTCTTCCATCTCCTGCCACCAGTCAGCATCTTCCTGTGTGGTCGACAGGTCTTGTCCCAGCAACCAGGTAGCACGTCCGCGGGCAGTTTCAAGAAGCACATCAGCCCGTTCCTGAGTAAGATAACCATACTGAACTTGAAGGCCGAGTTGTTCGGCATAAGGAGTGACGATAGCATCAATCAAAGCGTTTTCTGATACATTCTGATTCCTGGCTATTTCAGCCAGGGTTTCGCCTGCCTGCAGGCTTGTAATCAGTTCTTCAGTATCCAATCCCAGCGCTTCGGCTATTCTGCCCAGAGTCGGGCTGTCAACGTAGGTATTGTTATAAGCACCTTCGCTGCTGTCCCAGGGGTGGGCAAAAGCCGGTACGGCGGCTAATAACCCCAGCAGCACCACAATCGTAATCACCAGTCCCAGTAATCCATATTTTTTCATATCATTCCTCCTTCTATATTCTTTATTTTTTTGTTTACTTTTCGTTTCATTATAATCTCGCTGTTTGGCACCTCCTTTCAGTTATAAAAATATCAAGGAGACTTGAAGAAACGGTGAAGATAGCAGAGAAATATTATGAATCTTTGCGTTTTTTAGATGAATAGCTGGTGACTACCGTGCTTTGTTTTATGTAAACTATCCCCTATTTATTAACCTCAAGGCGCGTGGTTGCCTGTTTTGCCCGCTTTGATGTATCATAGCTCTAAGTAATCAAAACAGTTCAAACATCCTGAAGCGGGGTAACTAAAGTTGTCCTTATTGCTCGTGGTTTTTGCCTTGCTGGGTTTATTCGTGGGCAGCTTTCTCAATGTGTGTATCGACCGCCTGCCCCGGAGACAATCTATAATCAACCCCCCCTCTCACTGTCCCGCATGTAATCGTAAGCTGGGTATCCTTGACCTCGTCCCCATATTTAGCTACCTGTGGTTGCGGGGCCGGTGCCGCTACTGCCGGGCCCGGATACCTATCCGGCTTCCCATCGTGGAAGGAGTGACCGGCTTCCTCTTTGCCTTCCTCTACTGGAAATCCGGGCTAGGCATAGAGCTGGGTATATTGCTCGCCTACTCCAGTCTGTTAACTGTAATCTTTGTTATTGACCTTGAAAACCAGCTAATCCTTGATAAGATTACCTATCCAGCGATGCTGCTTGCCCTTGCCTTCTCCTTTTTCAGGCCGGAACTGAGAAGCTTCTCCTTCTTCTGGCCCGGTCTTGGCGTGGAAAGTTCCCTCATTGGAGGAGTTTTCGGGCTGGCTCTTATGGCACTGCCTTTTATCTTATATCGCCGCGGCATGGGCATGGGAGATGTCAAACTGGCGGCACTGGTAGGACTGATGACCGGATTCCCGCTGGTAATTCTGGCTGTCCTGCTGGCATGGATAAGCGGCGGGCTGGTGGCGGGCATATTGCTGGCTTTTAAAATAAAGGGCACTAAAGACCCTATACCATCGGGCACTTTCCTGGCTGTCTCGGCTATGGTCACCTTGCTCTGGGGAGAGGCTATCTGGCAATGGTATCTATAGCAGGAGCTAACTTTACTTGACTCTTTGAGCAAAAAACCTTAGTTTAATAGCAGAAAAAAATGTTTAGCCGGTACGAAAGAGAAGCTTACCAGTTCCTGGCCGTTTACCGTTTCCTGGCATACGCTCTGGCGGTGATGTTCACCCAGGTTCCACAGGATAACTATCTGCGTGTAATGCCCAACCTGGGACTCTATATCATCCTGATGAGTACCATCGCCGTCTATACCGTCCTGAAAGTCTTCTCCCCGCTCCGCTGGCGGGAGCGGAGCACAATAACTTACCTGATTCTGGTGGGTGATTTTTTACTTTCTATCCTGCTGGTCCTCTTTACCAAGGGGCTGAACAGCCCGTTTTTGCTTTATTCCCTCGCCCCCATTATGACCGCCGCTCTTCTCTTTGAAGAAAAGGTAGCCCTCTCCCTGGCAGCTCTTGCCTCCATCTCTCTCTCCATTGCTCATTTGGCACTGAGCCAGGTCACGGAGAGGATTGACCCGATTATGCAGGGACTCAATCTCACCCTGCTCATCGTTTACACCCTCTTCAGCTTCGTCGTTGCCATGGTGCCTTACCGCATTAATCTGAATATCAGGCGGCGCATAGAAAGGGTGGCTATTATTGAGGAGCGCCGGAGAATTGCCCGCGAGATACACGATGGCGTAGCTCAATCACTCGGCTACCTGAACCTGAAAACAAAGCTGGTGACCGATTCGGTTTCCTCCCAGGACACTGTGAAAGCCCTCACCGAACTGAATGATATCCAGAAGGTGGTGCAGAATACCTATGACGATATACGAGAGTCCATTGACCAGCTAAGCTCCGAGATAAGGACCCTCCCCCTGATACCCGCCATGGCAAACTATATCCGGGAGTTCGGTAATAACAACGGCATCAAGGTCCAGCTTGACTATCCCAAACCTTTTCCCCAGCTTTCCCCGGTAGCTGAACTGCAACTACTGCGCGTCGCCCAGGAAGCACTGACCAATGTCAGGAGACATGCTCAAGCCTCCGAGGTAGAGGTAAAGCTGGAAAACGATAAAGAAGCGGTGGAGATGATTGTTAAGGATAACGGCAAGGGTTTTACCCTCTCCGACCTCGAAGAATCTCCCCCCGGTTACCACGGACTGAATATCATCAAAGAAAGGGTAGAGACACTCGGCGGTAGTTTGACCATCTCTACTGCCCCGGGGGAAGGGACAGCATTGATGGTCAGCCTGCCTCTTGAGAAAGTGAGGTTGTGAAATGGAGCCTATTAAAGTGCTGGTGGTGGATGACCACACCCTGTTTCGCCGCGGTGTCGCTGATGTCCTGTCCAATCATAATGGGCTAAAGGTGGTGGGAGAGGCGGTAGACGGGCTGGATGCGATACGGAAAGCCAAGGAAATCACCCCTGATGTGGTAGTAATGGACCTCAATATGCCAAACTGCAGCGGGCTGGAAGCTACCCAGGCTCTCCAGATAGAAATGCCCCAGCTCGGCATCCTGGTCCTGA
Source organism: Dehalococcoidales bacterium (assembly GCA_030690265.1). Lineage (GTDB taxonomy): Bacteria > Chloroflexota > Dehalococcoidia > Dehalococcoidales > UBA2162 > JAUYHA01. The sequence continues at coordinate 21,847 of JAUYHA010000148.1, forward strand.
CCGTCTCCGACAACGAATCTGACCTCTTCGCCGCCGTCAAGTTTGGCGCCCGGGGGTATATCCTCAAGAATGCCGAGCCGGAGGAGCTGACCAGTGCTATCTTCCATATCGCCCAGGGCGGGGTGATAATTTCCCCGGTTATGGCGGCAAAACTGCTCGATGAGTTCAAAGACCTCTCCGGTGAGGCAGACAGGAAACCCATTGACGAAGCCAATGCCGACCTGAGTCCGAGAGAAGGAGAGGTGCTCACACTGGTAGCTCAAGGAGCAACCAACAAGGAAATCGGTGATGCTCTGTTCATTTCCGAGAACACGGTCAAGACCCACCTGCAGAATATTCTGGAGAAACTGCATCTGGCGAACCGCAGCCAGGCAGCGGCTTACGCTGTTAAGAAGGGGCTTCTTCCAGACAGAGAATGAGCTAAAAACTCTAAGCACGAAATCCAAATGACAAAACTTGGGCAATCTCTTCAACTGTCATTGCGAGGGTTCGCAAGAACCCGTGGCAATCCGGGAGGTGTGGAGTTACCCCTCCACCCGGATTGCTTCGCCTCCTTCCCATTCGGGAAGGATGGTCTCGCAATGACAGTTGAGTTTAGTATTTGGCATTTGAAACTTTAAGCGAAGCGTTTTTTATCCCCCGAAAGAGCTAACCCCACGCCTGCTGAAATCACCCACTTAGAGTATTGCCACCACCAGCCTCAAGCCTTATATTACGATATGCAGCCGGTTATGAAATGTGAGGTCTGTGGAGTTGTCCTTGAGGCTTATGATTGCCGGAACCACAGGCAAGCCGCAGGTCATAACTCGTGGACAATGTGTAAGAGAGAAAATGAAAATATGGCAAAAGGAGGGAGGAAAATGAGACTACCTAAGAGAGGGGAGAGGGGTTTTACCCTGATTGAGCTGCTTATCGTGGTGGCTATCCTCGGCGTGCTTGCCGCGGTGGTCATCCCCAATGTCGGACGCTTTATCGGCCGGGGGCAATCGGAGGCGAAAGAGACCGAGTTCTCCACTATCCAGTCATCGGTGCAATCCATGATGACCGATAACGAGCTGTCCTTACTGCCCAACCCGGTAACCACATCCACCAACAATATGGGCGCCTTCCCCGATGCCACTTCAGTAGGCGGCAGTGCTGACAAGCTAACGGACATTGCTGGAGCTACATATACCGCCACCGACAAGGCCGGGTTTATTCTCTACCAGCACGATAGAGTTGCTGACGACAGTGCCACTGGCAACCTGAGCAACTATGTCGCCACGCAGACTACTTCCTACTGGTACACGGTTGACGAACAGGGGACGGTAATACAGCATACTGCTACTGGACATATTGACACCACTGGAGAGTAATCCCATAATCTGTGAGGTATATTGACCACAGGAAAAAATAAGGAGAGGAGGAGGTTAAAAATGAGAATACCGAAGAGAAGTGAGAAAGGTTTTACCCTGATTGAGCTGCTCATCGTGGTGGCTATCCTCGGCGTGCTGGCAGCAGTGGTTATCCCCAATGTCGGGCGGTTCATCGGACGGGGAACCGAAGAGGCAAAAGACACCGAGTTTTCCAATATGCAGGCAGCGGTGAGTGCTATGATGGTCGACAACGAGCTGTCCTTACTGCCCAACCCGGTAACCACATCCACCAACAATATGGGCGCCTTCCCCGATGCCACTTCAGTAGGCGGCAGTGCTGA
>JAUYHA010000063.1 GCA_030690265.1 Dehalococcoidales bacterium
GACTTTACCAGCAAGAAGATAGCCAAAAAGCTCAGCAATGCTATTATACCTATATTTTTGCCTGCCATGTTTTTAGCCTCCTACTACAAACATTCTGAAGAGAGCAAAGATGCCCCCTCCGCTTCCGCCAGTGATGACAGCCAGAATGAGCCATAATCGAATAATACTAGCTCCCTGGTTAGCTACCTTATCGCATAAACCATTCTTATTGTCATAGCCCTTTAGCAGAGTTTTTATCTCCTGAACATCCGTCCGTAGTTCTTGCCATTCTTTGTCTGTCGGCATTTGTCTACTCCTTCGGCTTTGCGCCAGGTGTCCCTGTGATAGCGGTGTTGGTATAGAATCTAATAATGATGGTAGCTATGCCAGCAATTATCGTGCCTACTGGTGCGCCGATTGGTAAACCATAAATGAACTCTACGATGCCTCCAGCAATGGTTAGCACTCCCAACAAGAGTGTCTTTGACACCTTCCAGCTTTTCATTTTGTCCTCCTTAAATTACCCCCGCTGCTATCAGCTTGGCTACCAATGAGCTCACTACCTCCACAGGTGGCACTGTATAAGTAACTACCAGCTTGGGCTTATAGCCAATTCCTTGTTCAGTCGCATAAGCTATTAAGTAATGTGCTCCACCTGCTGTCCAGGTGGGAGGAGTGGCTGCCACATCGTAATTAGCGTTCCTAGCCCCAAACTTTGAAACTTCTGTTTTGGAAATAGCGGCTATACCGGCAGCATTAAGAGCGAAGGCATTATAGCCAGCTAGTGACCATGCCGCATAAGTAATAGGAGTATCACAGAAGGGGGTAGGGCCGAATGAGTTAAAGTCTCCAGTGGCCAGTTTAATATTGCTGGCGGGATTTGAGGCATAGACATTTATATTTGGGGCAATGGCTACTGCATCATCATTTTTGAGGTAGCCATAAAGAGATAGTATGGCTGCCGTGACTGTGCAACTGTCAGGCAACGACGACGTATCAAAAAGAAGGACACTACGGTCAAAATTTATCCAAGTATTCGGATGGGTAGCATCATTTTCACTTATAACACATGAAAGGTCAACCTGACTATCCTGAACAAAATTTGCTGTCGCAGCAGAAATAAGGTTCGCCCATGACTCCCCAGGACCAGTCCAGGTCAATCTCTTCCCCACAGTGCCATCCATGCTCGTGGTCACCGCAAGGTTGCCACCCCAAGTATCAGTATCAGTGCTGCTTACCTGTTTCCCATAGACATAAAAGTAGTTCTTGGTGCTGACTTTTATAATTGAGGGATAACCAGCTCCGGCACTAGAATTACTGGCTATATCCTTAGCAGTCAACCAGGCAGTAGGGCTGGCGTAAATGATGTCGGCGTCTTCCCACGATGC
>JAUYHA010000154.1 GCA_030690265.1 Dehalococcoidales bacterium
TTCGTTCTCTCATGTCTCCTCTCTTTCTACCTGCTGGGACTCCGGCCTCTCCTGGCGCAGCGGTCTGCTTACGGAGAGGAGTCATAACCCCATATCCCCTATTGGTGCACCTTTTCCTGGTATAGACGCATCAGTTTTGAAACGTCCTATTTCGACAAGTTGATGAAAGGGGCTTGGGATAGCTTCACCGAGTAATTGCTTATAGTTCACCCATCGGGCTGCATGGTAGCCAAACATCCAGAATTTGTAACCACTTAGGGCTTCCCATGCTTTTGCCTCAGCATCCGCCATCTGTTCAATAATTCGTTCTCTCATGTCTCCTCTCTTTCTACCTGCTGGGACTCCGGCCTCTCCTGGCGCATCGGCAAAGTTAACTGCCACCGGAATTGCCACAAACTGATGAACAAATACCTCCAACCTGAATATTCCTCATGCCAATACCGCAGACGGTACTCAGGTGGATAGAGACGCCAGTGAGAGTCGAATTTAATGCTCATGCGTAATTTCTCCCTTCCAGCCAATAGCGGTCAAGCCCAGCTCTAAAGATTGCCTCATTGAGTTGCGTAAGTTCCTTATCCCGAATATTAAGCCACAACCTTTTTCTGCCACCAGGCAAACGGGACTCATCCAAGACAGCAGCAGTTATAGGGATACTATACCCACCTTGGCCCGTTTTCACCTGCCCCACGAGCACTAAATTCATAAGCGGACCTTTACTCATCTTTCACCTCCGCTCTAAGGATGGGGTCACTTCAACACGCTTTCAATTTGCGGCCACATGGACGGCTTCCAACTGTACCACTCGCCATTGGCGGCGGTAATAGCCCGCGCCCACCATTCCTGCTCCTGGGAGAGTTTGCCTTTTTCGCTCTTGAGTTCGATGAACAGAATCCGACCGGGCCGATGGTCCTGTGGTCTTACACATACCAAATCAGGGAAGCCCATACCTGAATACTTCCAAGCGGTCCGATAGGTTTCCTTCCCATCCTTGGTTACGCGGGCGGGCCGGAACCCAGCTACCTTCCAGTGATGCAACTGGGCAAACTGGACGACCGCCGACTCAAACTCGGCTTCCGTCTGCCTGGCGGCCAGTTCACTCTGCGAGAGGTTCATGCTTCCTCCCAGACTGCCGATTCAATCAGGCCCTCTAAGCCGCCAGCCTCTTTGATGACCTGTACCAAATCCTCATTCAGAAGCTCGATTAGTGCCGGAAAATCATCCTTATAAACACCATCGAATTCCTGCTTTGAACACCACAATCCAGATAAGACAACCTCTCTTTTCAGGATGAGCTTAATCATGCTTCCCTCCCTCAATGGCTGCTTCTTTGCCTGCCTTCAAATCTTCCCAGTCGCTAACAGCTATTGAGTTTACCGGCATTCGCCCGGCCTCCGGCGAGAGATAGTCGGTAGCAACAAACAAGCACCCAATTTGTAGCAGCAACCGCTC
>JAUYHA010000163.1 GCA_030690265.1 Dehalococcoidales bacterium
AACCTTTCTAACCGGTTCACCAGGTTGTAAGCATTAACCGCTGCCGGCATTAGCACCCCTGTTTAGCCTCAATACTGTGCTGCCTTCCTTTGCCTATACCCGGATGCCTACGCCGGCGCCGCCGGTATCGGGCGGTGACTACGCCACAATGTTCCCCGCAAAGTTCCCCCCAAAATCGGATTTCCGCTGGCGATAGCCATATTCAAGATAATGAATGATTTATGCCAGCACCGGCTTTGCCAGCACCGGCTGACCCTGGACTTGACAAGCCAGTATTGCCTATGCTAGGCTTGAATTAGCTTCAACTATGACAGTACTAGAGTACTGTTTAGTCCAGTTAGCACCTTAACAACCGAATATGACCAAGCCTAGTCCTGAACGCTTGCCAGACTGAAAGTGAGGTAACGATGATGGCAATTACTATGACCGAATTGAAGTCAAAGCAAGCTAGTGGCGAACTTTCCCAGGGCGAATATAACGCCGTTCTGGACACCAAACGAAAATCGGCACTCTTGAGGCAAGAGGTTGGCGACCTGTTGTCAAAGCGCAAACGCTCTATCAAGAGCCGACCCCGCCGGAAGCCCGACCAGACAAAGCCCGAATACGCCGGACTGACCGGAGCTTGGGCAAGCTACTATGATGTAACCAGCCGATACGAAAGCCATATACCAGTCCAAGACCGTGATGACTGGCGACACGATACCATGCTGGAGCTGGAGAAGGCAGAAGCAAGAGACGGCAAGCCCCTGCCAGACCTGAAAGCCTACCGGATAGCTTCTCTAATGATAGCCCTTTACTTCCGCAACCTTAACCGCTATGCGCAACGGGTTTGCATCGTCAACGGCTATGCTACCGAACCGCATTGTAGAAGCTGCCAGTCCCATACCGAAAGCCGCCGTTGCGCATGGCTAGCGGTTAGACCAGTAGAGCGGCTTGACGGTGAGGTTATTGACCCTGACGGCTACAGGGTGAAGCTACTGGACACGGTAGCCATCGATAGGGTAGAGGATATGCCCGAAAGGTGGTATGACCTTAAAAAGCTGACCCAAGCCCTACCGCCCCGACTGGTGGAGATAGCCTATAAAAAACGTGAGCACAAGTCGCTTTCCGATGCTGACCGCAAATACTTATACCGCTACCAGAAAACTAAGCAAAAAGCCCTGTTTTGAGGCTATTTAACATAATTGACACGCTACAATCCAAAACTGGACACTTTCCCCGCCAGTCCCGATGATTATGACCTCTTAAAATAGCTTCAAGGCGAATGTCCCAAAAAGCCCCTGTTTTACAGTATATATAATGGAAGCTCCGTTTAGGCTAGAGTATCTCAGCTAGACGGTAGCTTACTATTAGGCGAAGCCGGAGATTGCCCAATCACCGGATAGCCAAAAGGGGTGAATAAACTGGAAAAACTGAATATTGTGGGCAAGCGTTCAGGTAACGGCTTTGTAGCTCATCGAGCTACACTGGTAAACGCCTTGTCCAGAGTATTAGCCGAAAGGCTGATGCTGCTGGACTTTACTGTGGGGCGGAAAGGCTTACTTGGTTACCTAAAGGCGATAGCGGGGTCAAACGTTGTTAAGATAGTCCCTGCCAATGGTGCTGATAGCGAGACGCATGGCATCGGGAAACGCCTTAAGGTGATTTGCGGAAGCAATACCAGTTACCTTGAGGACATGGCTTGGATTGGCGAAAATACCCCCATGTCTCACGCTGACGTTAGGGTTAGCCCTAATAATACCGTCAAGCCTAACATCGGGAATGTTGAGCTTGCCGAGGCACTAGAGAGAACGCTACCCTTTACCGCTAAAGAGGATAACCGACCAGTGTTACAATGTATCCTCTTCAAAGCTGGTGAAGGAAAGCTAAATCTCATAAGTGCTGACGGCTTCCGGCTGGCAGTCCAGACTATAGACTTTGACGGTGAAGGGCAAGCCCTGATAATGCATGACGACCTTTTGGGGATAGCCAATGCCCTGCGGAAAGCACGCCGTGTCAACCTGAGCTTTGAGGCAAGCGGAGAGAGCCTTGACGGAGTGAAACTTCTCATTGATACCGAAGCAATCCGGTATAGCTTCATTAGTACCGATGGTACTTTCCCCGATTATGAGAAGCTAATCCCCACTGAGGCAAAAACCGCTATTCACTTTGACACCGTTGAGGCGGTCAAGGCGGTAAGTTCGCTTAAGGCACTAGCCGATAGCAAGGATTACCCGATAGACCTCACCACGAAAGACGGTATGGTGATACTGTCTAGCCCCGATGATAAGGGGCAAGCGGTTATACCAGCCGACATAGATGGTGAGCCGAACATGGTAAGGCTTGACGGCAAGTATCTGGCAGACGCCTTGAGAGCCTGTAACGGCATGG
>JAUYHA010000067.1 GCA_030690265.1 Dehalococcoidales bacterium
GCTGGCTCAGAAGGTACCGTAGTTGCGCTCATAAGGTAGGGGCCCCGATAAATCGGGATGCCTGTCCAAATAGTAAGGCAGACCTGAGTTTACCCTGAGCCTGTCGAAGGGTGTCTGCCCTAAAAGGAGATGAAATATGCCTAAACAGGTTACCCTGGATAGCCTGGCGCTCAAAGGTTTGAGTATCTTCCGCGAGGCCGGCAAGTTGCGGGTGGAGGTTAATTACTCCCTCATGGCTGGAATGGAGACCTATAAAACCGAAACCCGAGATGTAAGCCTGTCTCTGTCTCCAGCAACTACCCTCGACCTGGAAAACTCCTGGGACACCATACTGGCTCTGATAAAGACATCGGAATCTATTTAATGGGACTATTTGCCCGGTAATTACGAGCGAAGTAAACCCCCTATATCTCCCTTAATAAGGGGGATATAGGGCAATACTGTTCACTTAACGTCTTTTGTGGTATCCTTATAAGAAGAAAGGAGGATACTAAAGATGGCGCGTACCCTTGCGGAACTTCCCAAAGGCTCTCGGATCACAGACTATATCAGTCTTGGGGTGCTGAGTAAGACCTTTCCACCGGAGAAGGTGGCCCAGGTTCTTGAGAGGACGGGCAAGGTAAGCCAGAGGCAGCGTGATTTGCCTGCCCACGTGGTTGTCTATTATGTGATGGCGCTGGGATTGTTCATGGGGGTGTCTTACCGGGAGGTGCTGCGCTGTTTGCTGGAGGGGGTCACCTGGTTGAAATCGCCAGGGGCAAAAGTGAAGGTAGCCGGGAAATCGGGGATTTCCCAAGCGCGGACACGGCTTGGCTACGGTCCTGTGAAGGAGCTTCATGATCAGGTGGTCAAACCCATTGCCAGGGATGACACAAAAGGAGCGTGGTATCGGCAATGGCATTTGGTAACCCTGGATGGGAGCACGATGGAGACGGCAGACACTAAGGAAAATGAGAAAGCCTTCGGGCTACCGGGAGCGCCTCGAGGCAAGAGCGGTTATCCCCAGCTACGCTTCGTGTCTCTGGTGGAGAACGGGACCCACGTCTTATTCGGGACTGAGATGGGGGATTGTCGCACGGGAGAAATCACCCTGGCGAAACAGGTCATAGTCCATCTCCAGCCTGGCATGTTGTGTCTTGCCGACCGTAACTTCTTCGGTTTTGAGTTGTGGGGCAAAGCTCACAGTACAGAGGCTGACCTGCTCTGGAGGATCAGAAAAAACCTGGTCCTCCCCTGCCAGGAACGTTTACCCGATGGTTCATATTTGAGTCGCATCTATCCCTCCGCAGACCGGCGCCACAACACAAAAGGTGTGGCAGTGCGCGTCGTTGAGTACAGGCTGGAGGGTGTTGCCGACGCTGAGGAGGTCTATCGCCTGTTGACCACCATCCTGGACCACGAAAAAGCTCCCGCTGATGAACTGGCAGCCTTGTATCACCAGCGCTGGGAAATTGAGAGCGCTCTGGATGAACTCAAGACACACCTGAAAGGTTCCCGAATCCAGCTACGCAGCAAGACACCCGACCTTGTAAGACAAGAGTTCTATAGCTTGATGATGACCCACTTCGCCGTACGTGGGCTGATGCATGAAGCCGCAATCAAGGGCGATATGGACCCAGATGATTTGTCCTTTGTTCACGCCGTGCGTGTCATTAGACGTAAACTGCTGCGTATTCCGCTCAAATCGGCCACCCGTTTCGCTCCAAATCGGCCGCCTGTTCGGAGTAAATCGGCCACCCCCTGAAAAGGGCCAGAGAGTGGCACTGGGATGGGGTTAGTTTAACTCAGTTTACTCTCATTTGCAATTGCCTCCTTTCCTCCATTTTTCCGATTACTCACCGTGGATGGGGTGGCTGGGGTGGTGGGCCTGCGGCGCAGGGAATCGCCTCTAAGCTCTATCTTATAGGCGTTGTGCAGCAACCTGTCACAGATGGCATCAGCCAGAGTGGGGTCGCCAATGCCGGGATGCCAGTCACCAATGGGGCACTGGCTGGCAATGATGGTGGCTCCCAGCTGGTATCGGTCCTCGATAACTTCTAACAGGTCACGGCGTTCCCGGTCTTCCAGAGGTGTGATTAAAAAGTCATCGATAATCAAGAGTTGCACTCTCAAGAGCCTGGCGAGCGTCCTGAGGTGGGAGCCATCTCCCCTGGACTGCTGCAGTGTCTCAAACAATCGGGGAGAGCGCACATAGAGCACCGTGTAACCAGCGCGAGCGGCGGAATTACCCAGGGCACAGGCTATAAAGGACTTTCCGATACCAGTTGGGCCGGTGATGAGCACATTGCGGTGGGCAGCTACCCACTGAGGATTAGCTAAATCCAGGATTACCTGCTGGCTCAGACCTCGGGAAGCGCCATAGTCAATATCCTCCAGCGCCGCTTCCTGTCGCAGTTTGGCCTTTTTAAGCAGCCTCCGGAGCCGCCGGTTATCACGATGGGTCTTTTCGTCCTGCACCAGCAGCCCAACGAAATCGGCATGGGAGAGTTCCGCATATTTAGGGTCAGTCAGGCGTTCCTCAAAGCTTCTAGCCATGCCGGTTAGCCTGAGTGAGTGCAGTATAGACATAGTCTGCTGATTAAGCATAGTTTTCCTCCTTTTATTATTGATAGTATTCTCGTCCTCGAATGTTCTGATGCGGGGGCAGGCTCGGGAGTCGGAGTTGTTCCCCTGTATCCTGCTGCCGGTCCAGGCCGGAGGACAGGATTGCCTTCATGGACCGGTAAGAGCAGGCATTGAACTGGAGAGCCCTTTGGGCTGCTGCTTCTACACGCGCTGGCTCATAGTCCCGCCCCAGGTTGATAATACCCAGGCAGGCCCGGTAGCCTTGCTCGGGATAGGGACGGGTAGTCAGTATCTTTTCTACCAGCCGGGCAGTTGCCGTACCGATTTTGCCAGCCCACTGGATAAAGCGAGCAGGACTCCACTCGGCATAGCTGCGGTGCTCCAGGGGCATATGTTCTGGAAGGGTGGTATATCTGCCCCGGACATAGGACCTGGCATGAGCTGCGACCCTCTGACCTTTGTGGAAGGCTTCCAGCGTAGTGGCCGTCAGCCGGACATCAAGCTTCTCACGTAAAAGCTGGAATGGCATGCTATAGTAATGGCTATCTACTTCGATGTGGTAATCGATGTTCACCCTGGCCTTACACCATTCGGCGTATTCATAAGGACTGGCGGGCAAAGGCAAGGCATTGGGACGGTCTGTAGCCTCAAATAGCTCTCGGCGGGATTGTTTTAGCCGGCGCAGGAGACGACTGTTGAGACGCTCCAGGAGCTGGCGGATGGCAGCGTTGAGCTCCACCAGGCTGTAGAAAGTGCGCTGGCGTAGCACCGCTAGAATCCACCTTTTGGCTATCAGCACGCCAACTTCAACTTTTGCCTTGTCCCTCGGATGGTGAGGACGGGCTGGCAGAACAGCGCAGCCATAGTGCTCCGCCATATCTGTATAGGTGGGATTTAATTCTGGCTCATATTTGCAGGCTTTGCTTACTCCGCTCTTGAGGTTGTCCGGAATAAGAAGCCGGGGTACACAGCCGAAATACTCGAGGGCTCGCCCATGAGCGCCAATCCAGTCTGGCAGTGTCTGGGATAGAGTGGCTTCAGCATAGGTATAGTTGGAGGCTCCCCAGACAGCCAGGAATAACTGGGTGGGAATCAACTCGCCGGTGGAGAGGTCAACGATAGATAGACCGTCGGAATAATCGATGAATACCTTTTCACCGGCTCGGTGCTCCTGATGCATGCAGTAGTCGAGCTTGCTCCTCCAGCGCCGGTAATACTCGCAGAACTGGGTGTACTGAAAGCCGTCGGGATGATTTGCTTTGTACTCGATCCACAACTGGATCAGTGTCAGATTGACCTTTCGGTAGCTGCGCAGCTGGTTGTAAATGTATTCGCAGTCCGGCGTTGGACGCTGCATCAAGAGGGGTAACCGCTGGGGAGGATACAGACGCTCCTCAAGCTGGGCTTCAGTGAGGGCCGCCGATTCAGGCCAATTTGCTCCTGCCGCCTTGGCCTTCATGAGATAATCAGCTACCGTGCTCCGTGAGACCTGGCAGCTTCGGGCTATCTCTCTATCGCTTAGTCCACAGTCATATTTTAAACGAAGAACTTCTTTAATCTTGCGCATGGGTAACCTCCTGTTTGCCATAGAATGACCTCCTTTACGGTGATTCTATGGCATTGTGTTACCCAGCGCCGCTCCCTGATTCTTTCCAGGCTACTCTGCCCGTTACCTGGTAGGGTGGCCGTTTTGCTCCGTCAGGGTGGCCGTTTTGCTCCGAAACGCCGGCCGATTTAGTCCGAAATACGCATTTGAATACTTTAAGGATGACTTGAATGCCGAGCCGCTATCAGCGCCCCGTTCTGTTGTTGATCTGGCGGAGTTCCAGGAAGACGCCGTTAAGAAGGCCCGCAAGATACTCGCCCGATATGACGGAGTCTTGATTGGCGACTCAGTGGGTTTGGGTAAGACCTGGATTGGCAAAAAGCTGCTCGAGGACTACGCCTACCATTTGCGACAGAAAGCCCTTATCGTCTGTCCCGCTTCACTGCGCAGGATGTGGACGGATGAATTGGCTTCCGCCACTATTGCAGCTACTATTCTGTCTCAGGAAGAACTTGGCCAGGCCGATTTTGACCCTGCTCCCTTTGGCGACGCCGATGTTATCCTGGTTGATGAATCGCACAACTTTCGCAATCGCAACGCGCAGCGTTATGAGAGC
>JAUYHA010000172.1 GCA_030690265.1 Dehalococcoidales bacterium
GTTGCCACCTCATTCGGAGGTGTCGGCTCGCCAGGTATCGGCTCCTGCATAGCCTCATTGACTTTCTTTACTACGTCTTTTTTGCCCCATTTAATCATTATATTACTCCTTGAGGTGTTCTATTGCCGTTGCCACTACCGCCACCTCTGCCACCACCAGAACCGAGTAACTTCGGTATGGACTGTAATCCCTGCATATTAGGCTTGGCAGGCACTTGTGGCGTGACTTGCGGGGATGTCTGTCCTTGTGCTGGTTGAGGTTGTCGTTCCAACCTAATCATCTGGACTGCCTTTTCTGTCAACCTCATGGACTCTAACTTTTTAATATCAGCCTCAACCTCATCTTCAAGACTTTCAGCTTCTTCAGCATATCGTAAAGCCATCTGGATTAAGCCAATCACAGGGTCGAGTTCCTTTGCCTTCTGCAACTCTATAGCCCTTTCCCACTCTTCGGGCTTGTCTGCCATCAGAATATCACGGATAATAATACTATCTGGCGCTATGCCTCGTGCGGCCCCGGCAACTGCCCAGTTCGCAATTTCCATTTCCTTGCTTTTGGTCATAAGTGTGCAGGTAATCCTGTAACTCTCAGGGTCTCCAAGGTCTTGGATATTGTATTCGTTCTTTGCCCCACGTCTGCCAATCTTCAACTTGCCAGTCTCATCCTTATTTGCCTTAATAGTCTGCTCTATAATCATTCTTGCCGATTCTTCCCGTGAAATCCTAAGAGCAGTTTGTCTTGACCTCATCATCTTGGCTCGTATTTCCCACTGTCTTCCAATCATTGCTGCGGTAGTCTCACCGCCATATACGGCTCCAAGTTCCGCATCACTGATTCCGCCCTCCTGTTCCATCCTCTGTAAGTCCCCTCTTGCACCTATGAAAGCCTGGTTCAAGTCCTTGCGTTCGAGTAACTGGTGCTTCTGGCCCTTTGGGACCTTCAATGTCTGGTTGGTTAGCGGGGGTTTCTGCCCTGGTTTGCCATCCATAACATCCACTTCCTGCTCATAAGGCGGTCTGAGAATATCCATGCCGATTGACTGCTCGATAGACAATGACCTGTTAAGTTCCTTATACAGGTCTCTATTTTGAAATAGTACATCTTCACCTTCATGTTTTATGTAGCCGCGGTCACGCAACATAAAGCCAGACGGCGCAATGGCAACTACAAACGGGGGTTTACCATAAGGGTTGGCATTTGAACTCATTGACACACCACCCATCATTACATCATTTATAACACTATCCCAGTATTCCCTAACCTCCAACTCGTCAGAGGTCGTGCCAGTAGGGATTGCTATATCGGGATACTCTTCTTGCAACTCCGAAGCATACCTGAATGTAATAGGCGCTATCCACTTCAATCCATCCGTCCCGAATCTGTATGGTGTCCATCGCATATCCACCGGCAAGCAGTCTACCTTTAACATGCCATCTTCTATGGTAACAAGCCATCTAACGCCTATCCTGCCTCTTATACATATATGGTTACAATGGAAGTCATGCAGACTACTCATGCCAAACTTCTTCATTAGCATTTCATCACCATCAGCGAAGGCATCGTCTATGAACTGTTCAATCTTGCTGGCTTGTCTCTTGGTAACTCCCTTACCCTCTACAACTGTCTGCCATGTTCCGCCCATGAGGTCACTGACAAGAGCATTGGTGAATACAGAAGGACGGTTTCCGGTAACACTGATTACATTGTCAAGTTTCTTCTTACCTGAGAAGTCCATTAATGTATATTTGTCTAAATACACAAGACTACTGGTAGCATCCATACGTTCCGTTAGTTCCCTGGTCTCATCTATCCGTCCCTGGACTAATGCCCATCTATCTGCGGATGCCGATTCATCCGCAGCTTTTATATTTTCTGCCATATTAGCTCCTTATCAATAATTAACAGCCTCGCAGTAGACATTAATATTCATTGCATGACTGCTTAGCGCGTACCTGCGGCTGTCCATCAAATGACTGAATATGTGCATGGTCTTATCTGTCAGACGGCCTTCTTTATCCTTGATATACCTGAAGTTCCTTTGTTCCTTTATAGCATTCAAACTGTCTTTAGTCCAGAATTGTTTGTACTGATTCACCTTCTGGATACCGTATTCAACACTACCCGGCCCCTTCTCCGCAGGCTTGATATTAAAGCCCTTAAGGTAAATCTCCTCAATGCTCTTGGGTTCTGCGCTATCCGCCCATATCTCATCGTAATTACGCCTTACACCTAACAAATCCATCTTCCGTGCTATCTGGTCATTGGTAAGACCAGTTTCATAAAACAATTCCTGGGAATAAAGGTTCTCCCCGATTATGACGTGTTTTGATAACGCGGCAGGGTCGCCTGTAAAGCCGAAGTCCAAGCCGTAGAAGGGGTCGCCATCAGGCA
>JAUYHA010000180.1 GCA_030690265.1 Dehalococcoidales bacterium
CACCTGGCTTTTTTCCTGACTCTCCTTCTTATACTCCTTTTTCTGATAGTACCGGCTAAAAAGGGAATAAACATGAACCAGCTTCCCTGGTACGATTTCGCGCTGATTATCCTTAGTATAGCGGGAGGCGGGTATGTTTTAGTATTTTATAGCAAGATTATTTATTACATTGGAATGGCCAGTGTCTGGGAACAGGTTCTTGGTGTTATAACAATAATCCTGATTCTCGAGGCAGCAAGGCGTACCGTTGGATGGGCTCTGGTAGTGGTAGCAGGGGTATTCATAATTTACCCGCTGGTTTCAAATCTTGTTCCCGGTTTCTTGCACGGACGCGGGTATTCCCTTGCCAGAGTTATTGGTTTTGTTTATTTCGGCCCGGATGGCATTTTTGGTATCAGCCTCGTTGTCGCCGCAGGTTTGCTGGTCATCTTCATTCTCTTCGGACATTTTCTACAGGTGTCAGGAGCGGGGGAGTTTTTCCTCAAGATAGCTTTATCCCTGGTTGGACGCGTAAGAGGTGGACCAGCCAAAGTTGCCGTTATCGCCAGCAGCCTTTTTGGCACTATGTCCGGGAGTTCAGTGGCTAACGTTGTTACCACAGGCATGATAACGATACCGATGATGAAAAAGGCAGGGTACCGGTCCGTATTTGCCGGGGCGGTGGAATCCGTAGCTTCCTGCGGTGGACAAATTATGCCTCCTGTAATGGGTGTAACAGCATTCGTAATTGCAGAATTCCTCGGTATTTCATACGCGGAGGTAGTTGTTGCAGCTCTTCTTCCGGCGATACTTTATTATATCTGCGTTTTTGTGCAGGTTGATTTCGAAGCTGCCAGGATGGGATTGGTTGGGCTGCCGAGAGAGGATATTCCGCCTTTAAGGGCAACTGTCAAGGAAGGATGGCAGTTTATTTTACCTCTGGCAGTATTAATATTTTTCCTGCTGGTCCTGTTTTATTCTCCTGAAAAATCGGCCCTGTTCGGACTCGTATCCCTAATCGTAGTCAGCCAGTTTAAAAAATATACGAGAATCAATCCACGAAAATTCCTGGCAGCTATGCAGAGCACAGGAAAAACGATGCTGGAAATCGGAAGCGCTTGCGCAGCGGCCCAGATAGTCATTGGTGCCCTCTCTCTAACCGGTTTGGGTTTGCGACTTTCATCGGGCCTCTTACAACTTTCAGGTGGCAATTTGTTTCTGCTGCTGGTATTCGGCGCCATAGCAGGTATAATACTTGGGATGGGACTGCCTTCCATTTCAAGCTACATTATTCTGGCCGTCACCGTTGCTCCGGCTTTAACCGCAGCCGGCTTGCTGCCTATCGCCTCCCATTTATTCGTTTTTTTCTTCGGTATCCTTTCATTTCTAACACCCCCGGTTTGTGTGGCGGTATATGCTGCGGCCGGCATCGCCCGGGCGCCGATGTTTCCAACCGCATTACAAGCCATGCGTCTGGGAATCGTGGCTTATTTGTTGCCGTTTATTTTCGTTTATTCTCCTTCACTGCTGTTGATTGGTTCGCCGCTAAAAGTTGTATTAACGGTTACTACCAGCATAATAGGCGCCATTGTGCTTGCCGGGGGTATCGAGGGATACCTGTTAAAAACGGCTACCTGGCTCCAGAGAATTATGCTTACTCTTGGTGGAATCGGATTGCTTATTCCACCCGGCCTCATTTTGCCCGGCCTTTGGACCGATATCATCGGCGCTGTCCTTCTTGTCATTGTTATAATATGGCAAAAGAGACCGGCTATATTGCGGAATTAACTGATAAAAAGAGAACAATAGGGAGAAAACAATGATAGAAAAAACCATCGAAAGGTTTAAAGAGCCGGAGCCCACGGAAACCGCATACGACAGGAAGATAAAGATAAAGGAAGAGAAAATCCAGCGCAGGCTGAAAGGAAAAGTTATTATTAAGGGCAAAGAGGTACCATGGGAGCAGAGCAGGCAAGGTCTGACCAAAACATACATAAACGAAGACAACTGGGATGAAATTGCCACTCCCGATTGGGAGATTTTTATCCAGCGGATACTCAAACATTCGGGCTGCCATATCCACCAGGGGGGTCTGGTGATACATGTTTTGGAGGGTAAAGGGTACAGCATAGTTGACAGCCAGAGATTCGACTGGGAACAGGGCGACCTGATTATTTTGCCCATCAAACCGGGAGGCGTTAAACACCAGCATTTTAATACGGGCCCGGATTCACCGGTTATGTGGATGGCCTTCAGATACGAAACTATGCTCGACCAGGTTTGCGTCGGAATCACCCAGGTAGAGGCTCACCCTGACTGGGCCGGTCCCCGGGCAAAGAAGTAATACCCCTTTTGGGTGGTTTAATATCAACTGAAAACATCATTTAATTTTACAGAATCTCTGATCTTTTTTACTACTCAGACAATTCATATGTGGGATTTTTCACCCAGCTTCTATCCCCAATTATGGTCTCATTTTTTATGCTGCTTCGTTTTCGTTGAACTTCGCGAAGATTGTTCTCACAAAATTAGGATTTTGTTGGCAAACCTTGTCGAAGGTGGTGATTGTTATGGCGTGGAAAATGCTTCACTATTGCATCCTGTAAGCTGACCGTTGACCATATTTTCTGAAAGTTTAATGAGAAAAACACGTTGCTTTATGAGCCTTTGGCAAGACATGGGGCAAAGCCTTCCAGGTAAGAGGGCTCTTGCTGGAATTCCGCTTTAGTATTATATTTATCTGAATTCGAGGCTTATGGAAACGCCCAATCGACGACTGGATAAGTTGTTAGTATTTCGAAGTGCCTATCGCTTCCATGTTTCCGGTAACAATGAAGACCACTCGCTCACAGATGTTGGTGACTCTATCGGCGGCACGTTCCAGGTTGTGAGCTGTCCACATAAGACGCGTAGCTCGTGTGATAGTCTTCGGGTCTTCCGCCATCAAGATAAGCAACTCCCGAAACACCTGGTCGTATAAATGGTCTACCATGTTATCCTCAGCGGCGATTTTCTTAGCAGCCTCAGCATCCCGGTTTACAAAAGCATCCAGGCTACAGCGAAGCATGCTTACGGTCTGTTCCGCCATACGGAGAATATCAATTAACGGTTTGAGTGGTGGCTCATCGCCAATCATTATTACAATCCGGGCAATACCCTCTGCGTAGTCCCCTATCCGTTCTATCTCGGTCGTAATATTAAAAATAGCAATAATGATGCGAAGGTCGCTAGCCATGGGTTGCTGAGTGGCAATGAGTCCGATGCACTTCTCTTCAATCTCAAATCTTTTTCCGTTTATATTCTGGTCGTCGGCGATAATCTGGCGGGCTAACTGCAGGTCCCGGTTCTTGAGAGCTTCAATGGAGCGGAGTATGGCTTTGCTTACCATGCTCCACATACCCAGGAATTCGTCCTCGATTTCCCTCAGTCTCTTGTGAAAAGCTGTCCTCATTTCCATGTGTGTTCTCCATGGCAGGTTTATCCAAACCGGCCGGTAATGTAGTCCTCCGTACGTTGGTCTTTAGGATTGGTAAACAGTTGAGATGTCTCCCCGTATTCTACCAGTGTGCCTGCCCGGTCATGGTCCATTAACAGGAAAGCTGCCATATCAGACACTCTCGCGGCTTGTTGCATATTGTGGGTAACTATAACGATGGTATATTCTTGTGCCAGATTTCTCATCAATTCCTCGATTTTGAGAGTGGCTGCCGGGTCCAATGCGCTACAGGGCTCATCCAGCAGTATTATCTCTGGCTCTACAGCTATGGCTCGGGCAATGCAGAGGCGCTGTTGCTGCCCGCCGGAAAGGGAAACTCCTGACTGATTGAGCTTATCCTTCATTTCATCCCACAGGGCTGCCTGGCGCAGGCTGCGTTCCACAACCTCTTCCAGTTCCCATCGTCGGCTCCAGAGGCGTGTTAGCCTGAGACCAGCCGCCACGTTGTCGAAAACGGACATCGTGGGGAAAGGGCTCGGCTTTTGGAAGACCATGCCGATACGGCGGCGGACGATGACAGGGTCAACGTCTCTGCCATAGATATCTTTGCCATCCAGTGAAACACAGCCGGTCACCCGTCCGCCGTGCGAGACCTCATGCATTCGGTTAAGGCAGCGAATGAAAGTTGACTTACCGCAGCCGGAAGGACCGATAATAGAAGTGATCGCCTGTGACTGGATTCCCATGTTGATATTTTTAATCGCAAGTGCATTGCCATACCAGGCGCTCAAGTCACGGACTTCCAAAATCCCTTTTTTATCATCAGCAAAAGGTGTGTCTTCTTTGATTTTACTTTTTCTATCCTGACTGATAAGGTCATATACCATAGCCATTTACTTTCCTTTTTATAGATTTTTTTTCGGACAGGTTACCCATATCTCCGATTGCTAATCCAGCGTACCAGGATACTTATACCCAAAACCAGTATTACCAGTAAGAAAGCACCAGCCCATGCCTGTTGGTTCTGGTCATTATATGGCGACAGGGCATACCGGTATACCAGCAGCGGCAGGGCCCCAACCGGCTTGAGGAGGCCCTGGAAACCGAAGGTACTGCCGAGTGCCGTAAAGATGAGCGGGGCCGTTTCTCCGGCAACGCGAGCGATTGCCAGCATAACTCCGGTGGTAATCCCGGTGAGCGCGCCGGGTACTACCACTCCCAGCACTGCCCGCCACCGTGTTATTCCCAGGGCCAGCGCCGCTTCGCGCATTGAGTTCGGCACCAATCGCAAGGACTCTTCGGCTGTACGGGCAACGATAGGTATCATGATAATAGCCAGCGCTACGCCCCCCGCTAAGGCTGAATAGGAATGCATTGGCCGCACCACGATGGCGTAGGTGAAGACGCCGACCACAATGGAAGGGACTCCGGCAAGTATGTCCGCGGCAAAGCGGACGGCAGATGCCACTCTAAGGTTGCCGAAGTCGGAAAGGAATATACCTGCTCCAAGTCCCACCGGCATGGCGAGCGCCGAAGCCAGGGCTACCAGGATGAGGGTACCAAGGAGTTCATTGCGCATTCCGCCGCCAATTTCGCCTGCTGGCCTGGCAGGCTGGGTTAAGAAATCCAGATCGAAGTAAGCAATACCATGGGACAGAATGTACCCCAAAATTAACGCCAGCATAAGAATACCTATCCCGGCCGCGGCACCAGTCAAGCTGAGCATCAGCTTGTTAACCCATTTTCTGCGCAAATAGCCCGTCTCGGACATCACTATAATTTTGCTCCCTTCACTGCTGTCATGCGCCACACCAACAGGCGGGCAACCACATTCACCACCAGCGTTACGGCGAAAAGCACCAGCGCCAACTCCACCAGACTGCCGATAAAGATATCACCGGTTGCTTCACTGAACTCACCTGCTATCTTGCTGGCGATGGTAGCCCCCGGAGAAAAGAGCGAGGCGGTTAACGCATACGAATTGCCGATGACCATTGTCACCGCCATAGTCTCACCCAGGGCGCGACCCAGACCCAGGATGACCGCACCAACCAGTCCCGAGCGGCAATAGGGGAGAACCGCCCGGCGAATCATCTCCCAGCGCGTGGCTCCCAGTGCCAGCATGGCCTCGCGCTGGTTGGCAGGGACGGCCCGGATGACATCCCGGCTCATGGCCGTGATAATGGGTAACACCATGATGGCAAGAATGATACCTGCCGCCAGAAAGCCTAAACCGAAGGGCGGACCCTGGAAAAAGGGCAGAAAGCCCAGATTTGCGCCCAGCCATTTTTCAATCGGGTTTCTGACGAAGGGCACAAGGACAAATAGCCCCCAAAGGCCGATAATGACACTGGGTATTGCTGCCAGCATCTCGATGAGAAAAGAGCCGAGCCCGCGTATCCATGAAGGCGACAGCTCTACAAGGAAAATGGCCGCTCCCAGGCTTATTGGTACAGCTATTAAAAGGCCGATAGCCGAGCTCAGTAACGTTCCGTAGATAGCAGGTAGAGCGCCGAATTGCTCCGTGACCGGGTTCCATGACTGGTTGAAGAGGAACTCAGCCCCGAACTTGCGAATAGCGGGCATGGCGTCGATATTAAGGGCGATCACCATGCCTACCAGTATCCCGACCACTACCAGGGCAAAAAATAGCGTCAGATTGGAAAAGATACTATCGCCTGAACGTGTACGGCGGCCGGACTCAAGGTCCCTCACTCCTTTTCTCCGTTCTGTCCGGGATATTGCTGCCTCCATTTTTCTCAACCTAAATCTACTTATCTTTCCTCCAATGGCAAAATGCAGGCGGTTTCCTCGCCTGCATTTGTTATGATGGCGTCTGCTTAGCTTCCTAACGATTGAGCAGTGGTTTCCCCTGATAATTAATGGACATTATCTGTTTCTCCGCCTTAGAGACAGCGGTACTTGACAGCGGCCCGTAGTCTAGGCCTGGTGCGTACTGCTGTCCGTCATGGATTGCCCACCAGAGCATCTTCACCAGTGTTTCACCTTTAGCATTGTCCGCCTGGTTGACATACGCCAGTATCCAGGTGAAGCCTGCTATCGGGTAAGCAGCCTGGTTTGGTGAGTTGGTAATCATTATCTTCATGTCATCAGGCAGGGTTACACCCTCGGCAGCCTTGGTGGTGGCATCCAGTGATGGTTCTAAGTGCCTGCCGCTGAGGTTTTTCAACTGAGCCCAGGCCATCTTGTTTTGCACGGCGTAAGCCAGTTCCACGTAACCGATGGCACCGGGTATCTGCTGCACCTGGCCGGCTACACCGGCGTTACCCGCACCACCGATATCGCCCGGCCAGGCCACCGAGGTGGCGTTGCCTACCCTGGTCTTCCACTCATCGCTTACCTTGGAAAGGTAGTTGGTAAAGATGAAGGTTGTACCGGAACCATCGGAGCGGTGCACGACTGCTATATCTGTATTCGGCAGGTTAAGTCCCGGATTGATGGCGGTTATCCTGGAGTCGTTCCACTTGGTTATTTTCTTCAGGTAGATGTCTGTTAGAACATCACTGGAAATCTTGAGTTGTCCCGAGCCGATGCCGGTCAGGTTATAGACAACGGCCACGGCACCGCTGGTCATGGGTATATGCAGGATCGGACCATGTGCCGCTGCCGCTTTTGCGACCTGTTCGTCCGTCATGATGCCATCGCTGGCGCCGAAGTCAACCGTGCCTTCGGTGATTTGCCTTATGCCACCTCCGGAGCCAATCGCCTGGTAATTTATTTGAACCCCGGTGAGTTTGTTGTATTCATCAAACCACTTGGTGTAGAGCGGTGCCGGGAAACTGGCTCCTGCGCCGTTTAAGTTTACAGGTCGTGATGATGTCGGAACAGAGTTTGCAGGTATGGATGTGGGTTTTGAAGGTGTCGTAGAACTTGGTGTGCTGCCACATCCGGCAAGGACAACAGCCGAGAGCAGCGCCATCGCAAGGGGTATACACCATTTCCTTATAGTTTTGGGCAAGTTATTTTCTCCTTTAGTAATTTAGTTTTGATGGTTTCGAAGCGCTTCTGTCCATCTTTTACTAATTAATAGAATAAATGGCAGACTTTAAGGGCTGTTTAAGGTTTTGTTAAATCTATGTAAAACTTTTTTATACATAGATTTCCTTGATTAGTTTCTCAACCCTGGCTTTCACCTCATCCCTAATTTGCCTGACCTGACCTATAGGCATCCCCTCCGGGTCCTCAAGTTGCCAGTCCTTTCTCACTTAAATACCCCAAAAAGAAAAGCCTTAAACCATATCTATCCATTTATAACCAGCATAAAAGATAGTCGTTAAGAGCGGTTTAAGGCTTTGTTAAGGATTTGTTAAATTTTAAGGGTTGTTTGTGTCGGAGTTTGCATTGAGAGTAAGACTAAACCTGAAGGTGGAACCCTTGCCCTCCTCGCTTTGAGCATGGATGCTACCGCCGTGAGCCTGAATTGTATGCTTGGCAATAGCCAGTCCGAGGCCGCTACCACCCCTCGTCCGGGCTTTATCGGATTTATAGAAGCGCTCAAAAACATGGGGCAAATCCTTTTTGGAGATTCCTATACCGATATCAGATACACTAACTGTGACAGATTCCATGTCAGCCCCGGTAGAAACTGTTACCTTTCCGCCGGCGTGGTTAAATTTTATCGCATTGTGAACCAGGTTAATTACAGTTTGTCGAATCCGTTCTTTATCAGCTCTAACGAGGGGAAGCGTAGCAGCAAGGTCGGTAACTATGTCCACCTCCTGCTTCTGCGCCAAGGGCAGCATCTGAGCCACCACCTCTTCTACCAGAAGGTTAAGGTTAGTCGGCGCCATTCTGAGTTCAACCCGGCCGGTCTCTATACGGGATAACTCAGTAAGCTCGGATACCATTTGGGTTAGACGGTCCACCTCACCATCGATTCTTGTTAAGAAATCAATTGCCGCCTCTTTATCGTTAATAGCACTGTCTTTCAGGGTTTCGACCATAGCTTTGATCCCAGCAATCGGTGTCCTCAATTCATGAGATATGTTGCCTATGAGTTCCCGCCGCATTGTTTGCATACTTCTCAATTCTGTCAGGTTTTGAAACAAAAGTAGCGCCCCAGTTAAATTACCCTCTTTAATGGGTATGGCGATAGCCCTGATGAATTGCTTCGATTCAATTGACTCAAATTGAGTGGTTTGCGTCCGGCCCGTTCTCAGGCACAGTTTCAGTACTTCATCTGCTTCATAGTCTCGTATGATCTCTATCAAGGGCTTGGTTATCGCATCCTTTTCCTGGAAATTGAAGAGCCTCTCGGTTGCCTGGTTTGCCAGTATTATCTTGCCTTCGGCATCCGCCATCACCACACCGTCAGTCATGTTGGCGAGAACAGTCAGCAGTTTGGTCCTCTCGGTAGAGATTTCTCCTATTAGTTTGCGCAGGTTCGATGACATCTCGTTGAAAGTGTGCCCGAGCTGGCCTATTTCGTCGTTGGACCGTACTTGAATCTTTTGGTCCAGCTTTCCCGCAGCGATTCCCTCAGCCGCCTTGGTGATTCGCCTCACAGGTTGGGTTATCATTCGAGCGATGAGCGCGGCGGCAAGAATGACCAGTATGGTCACTACAGCTATCCCGGAGACAATAGTCATAACCGCACTATTTACCGAGCTTTCTACTGTTGTTAGTGGAAGAGCAACTCGAGCTATCCCCAAGACTTGCCCTTGACTTATTACAGGTACGGCAACATACATCATATTCTTGTGAAGGGTCGCGCTATAGCGGGCCGACTGACCCAGTCCACTCGAAAGCGCCGCTACTACCTCGGGGCGGGTAGCATGATTTTCCATAGTTTGCGGGTCCTGGTCGGTATCCCCCAGGACAATGCCATCTTTGGCGATAAGCGTTATTCTGGCTTGAATTTCTTTGCCGTTTGTCTTGGCAATATTGTCAAGTTCACTCTGTTTGCCCAAGTCCGCGAAAGCCGGTAGGCTAATCTTGGCAACAAGTTTAGCTTCATTGGTTAATTGAGCCTCCAGGTGGTTAATCTGAGTTTTCTTTGCAGAATCAACCATGTAGAATCCCAAAATACCCATGCCGGCCAGGACAAGTAATATGAAAGGAACAGTAATTTTCCAATAGATACTATGCGACACCTTCATCCCTCCAGTTTATATCCCACTCCTCGGACCGTTACCAGAAGCTTGGGCTTATTTGGATTGTCCTCAATCTTCTCCCGAAGCCATCGTACATGAACGTCTACTGTCCGAGTATCTCCGGCGAAATCATAGCCCCATACTTTTTCAAGAAGCTGGTCCCTGCTGAGCACGAAGCCCCGATTTCTGACCAGAAAGGCCAGTAAGTCAAACTCCTTCGGTGTTAGCTCCAGCGTTGTGATTCCTTTTGAAGCCTTGTGACGGGCGACGTCAACTACAATGTCGCCGACCATCAGTAATGACTCCCGGGTTCCAGGTTGCTCTTCCACCATCTTGGACCGCCGAAGCATAGCTCTTACGCGAGCCATTAGCTCTCTTAGACTGAAAGGTTTGGTCATGTAATCATCTGCGCCTATTTCGAGTCCAACTATTTTGTCGGTCTCATCAGCCTTCGCAGTGAGCATAAGTATCGGCACTATCATTTCCTTACGAAGAATGCGGCAGACCTCAAAGCCGCTCATTATTGGTAGCATTATGTCCAAAATTATGAGGTCGGGCTTTTCTCTGCGGGCAATATCCAGGGCTTCTGCACCATCAGCTGCCGTGACTACTTCATAGCCCTCTTTATGCAGGTTGTATCGGAGGGTATCCAACAGGTTGCGGTCATCCTCTACAACCAGAATAGTATCGTTTTCAGTCATCAATATTTTCCATTCACAGTATAAAGTGAACGTCGTATCATATCAAATGCCTTATCATGGTAAATGTCCATTAATATCTTAATGAGGTGGAGATAGCCCGCTAAGACATGGTATGGTTTAATGGGTTCTGGCATGCCATTAAGTCACCGATAAGAAATATTTTTGGAAGTTCTACGTACCGTACAGTATGGTGGGCGGTAGAGGACTTGAACCTCTGACCTCAGCGATGTCAACGCTGCGCTCTAACCAACTGAGCTAACCGCCCGATGATGCTTGATTTTATCAAAGGGCTGTGTTGAAGTCAATCGTTTTCAAACCTATCTGATTTTCTTGACAACCGCAATCCATCCTGATAGACTTCCCACAGAATCAAAGCCAAAGCTCTTTAAGAAAGGAATGGCGTATATGAAGGTAACCCTCAGTGTCATTAAGGCAGATGTCGGGGGCTACGTAGGCCACTCCAGTTCCCATCCCAGGTTGTTGGAAAAAGCCGACAGCAACCTTTCAAAAGCAAAGAAGGAAGGGTTGCTCATAGATTATCACGTTACAAGATGCGGGGATGACCTTGAACTTATTATGACTCACACGTTAGGTGAGGACAATGAAAGCATTCATATATGCCCATGGTCATGAATAAGCTTGTCACTCGTATGCAGAACATATAAAATCCATGTCTAAATATCCTGAGCTTCTCCTGGCAACGGAAAACAAGGCAAAACTCAGGGAATTGTCTCAACTATTAGAAGGAATACCATTTCGCATTCTAAGTCCCGACACAAAAGGCATCAAACTATCCG
>JAUYHA010000002.1 GCA_030690265.1 Dehalococcoidales bacterium
CGTCGACAACAGAAGGGTATTCGCAATTATCCATACGAGTAGAGGGCGGCACTGCTGCTTCGGAAGAAATAGTGAGAAGTGGCTCTCGGGATATTGATAGCTTTGATACGGTCCCAGACCTCTTTAATGTCATCCGCAAAGCTCTGATAGCAAAGGATGAGAGCGGATTTAATGAACTTGATATTCAGTACAATGAAGACACAGGCCACCCCACATATATCGCTCTTTGCGACCCTCACAAACTTGGCGACCCCGGCACATATTCTTACAGCATTATTGATTTCAAGATTCTTGAACAGGACCAAACTGCAAAATGATTAGGAAAGCACTGAATTTACCGAAACATTGCGCCAGAAGGAGATAAAGAGCACGGCATGACAGGTCTAGTTGAACCCGGTGATGCATGGTGACTTTATCGTCTATACGTTTGTCAGACAGGTAGACCCTCCTACTTATGCGCTGAGACTGGATGATGAATAACTTAGTTGGTCGTGGAAAATTCGGGTAATAGACGGTTAGGCTAATGAAAACTATACTGACAATAATTATGATAACGCTTATAGCAATGACCGTCAGCTGTACTGCTAAATCCCAGGATACTCCCGTGCCAGATTATTCCGGGCCAACAGTTACCGACTCCCTGATGGACGGCTACCAGCAAACAACCATCAAAGAAGTGGAGTCATTCATTCGCAGCAAGCTCCAGGTGCCAACTTATTTGCCGCCCAGTTACGAGATACAAGAAGTATATTATAAGCATCATCCAGAATCTTCTCCACCGGTAACGAGCATTTACCTACTGATTTCCGACCAGCCAGTAGAGTGGAAAGGTACACAGTTCCGCTGTCGACTTGTTGTCTATATCGGGTGGAACAAAGCAACACTTGGTCTGAAGATGCCCTGGGCCGAATTCATAGAAGAGGCAGGCGGCAGACTGGAGGAAAAGGAAGACAAATATGTTCTGTGGAAAGCAAGCTACGGCGAATTTCTCGATTCAACCGTACAAGTCTACGCCAGCAGGGATTTCTCCAGAGACGAACTGATAAAGGTAGCTGCCTCCATACCGGGTTATGAAAAAATTGAAGAATAAGGGACTCTTGATATTCATAGTAAACTATTTTAGCTGATGAACAGGGGGTAAGGAGCGACGGACAGCATCAGTACGGGCTGCCATTTTGCTCCTGGGATTCTCGGCATGGCCTTCTTCAGTATAGGCTGGTTAATGGTTCTATTGGGATTCTCTCTTTGGAAACTATTGCGTCGCCAGACGGCGTGCAAGGTATGTTAAAACATTGGACAACCAGGGCTCGAAAACCAGCACCCGTTTCAGTCCAAGAGGTCACTCAATACCGAACGAGCGTCTGGGAACCGGAAGGCAAATCCCAGTTGTAGCAAGCGTTGTGGAATAGCCCGCTGCCCGTCCAGGAGAGCGGTTGACAGTTCGCCAAAAAGCAGGCGTAAGGCCAACGCCGGTGTAGGTATCAATGCCGGTCGCCTGAGACACTGTCCTAGCAGGCGGCTGAATTCCCCATTAGTTACTGGAGCTGGCGCCGTCAGATTAAACGGACCGCTGGCAGATTCGTTTTCTATCAGGAAGCGGATGGCGCTAACCTCGTCAGTGATATGAATCCATGGGAACCACTGCCGCCCGCTCCCCAGACAACCGCCAATGAAGAAACGGAACGGCAGCAGCATCCGTGGTAAGGCACCTCCTTCTTTACTGAGGACCACTCCCGTGCGGATAATCGCCCGCCGCACTCCCAGCGCTTCCACCGGGGCAGTCGAGGCCTCCCAGTCTACAGCGAGCCGCGCCAGAAAGTCATGCCCCGGCGGTGAGCCCTCCGTAATTTCTTCATCGCCGCAGGGCCCATAGTAACCGATGCCTGAAGCCTGGATGACGACACGGGGTTTACGTGCTGCCGCTCTGACTGCCTCTACCACGGCATGACCCGCGTTCAGACGGCTCTGGAGAATGGCGAGCTTACGCTCATCGGTCCAGCGTGCTGAACTGATGTTTTCACCAGCGAGGTTGACGATGGCATCAGCCCCATTAACCAGTGAGTGCCACCCCTCAATTGTATGTCCGTCCCACTTCTCCGTGCGTACTCCTAGCGGCAAGCCAGAAATTCGTTCCGGCCAGCGGC
>JAUYHA010000005.1 GCA_030690265.1 Dehalococcoidales bacterium
CGATGACGGGGTTGGGGAAGAGGGGGTACCAGTCTTTGGGCGCCCGGTTAGCGGTGACTATCAGGGAGCCGGTGTGGTGGCGCCGGTCGATAAGCTCATAGAGGTCCTCGGCCTGAGTCTTGGTAAACTCCCGCATTGCGAAGTCATCCGCTATCAGTAAGTTGCGCTTCATGTAATGCTGTATCCTCTTCTCCCAGGTTTCATCGGCACGACCTCCGCCCAGGTCGGCAAGGAGACGGCTGGTCTTCATAAACAGGGCATTGTATCCAGAGCGGCAAGCCTGGTGCCCCAGCGCCTGGGCCAGATGTGTCTTACCCACTCCCACCGGACCACAGAGGATCACTGATTCCTTACGTTCCATAAACTGGCAGGTGGCCAGCTCACGGATATACTGGGCCGGCATCTTGGGATTGAAATTAAAATCAAAGCCTTCCAGACTCTTCTCTTCCTCGAAGTGAGCCCGGATAATCCGGGTAGACAGTCTCTTGTTTGTCCGGTGCTGTACCTCATCCTCCAATAGTACTTCAAGGAACTGGGTAAAATTTACCCCGTCCTTTTGTGCCTGGTCCAGTCTCATGTCCAGGGTTTCCATCATCCCACTGAGTTTGAGTACTCTCATCTTGCTTTCTATCTGGTGTTTATCAGTCATACACTATCTCCTTTAAATTTTAATTGAGCCACATAATTCCTCGGCTCCGCGTAGGAAAGCTCCGGCTTCCCTGACCGGCTCGAAGAGAAGCGTTTGTTTGTCCAGTTCCCTTTCCAGTATGGTCTTTACCGTTCGGTAACAGGGGTCGCCAAAGGCATTAGCCCGGGAGCAGGCTTGCTCCAGTCTTACCTGACCATACTTTTCTTCCAGCCTTAAAATACCCTGGCATTGGCGCAGGTAGTTGAAAGCATGCAGTTTTAGTAAACTATCAATGGTTTCCCTGGTGGCGATACCAATTGTGCCGGCTTTAGACCGGTACCACTCCGGAGTACGCTGGAAAAAGGCAGCCTTCTCCGGCGGATAGTCATTCCAGTCGGTTACCCTTCGCCCTTTTTCACCTCTGGGGTGGGTCTTGAGCAGATGGGAATCGAGATATATCTCTACCGTTTTACCGCCCAGTTTGACGTCTACCGTCTTCCCCACATACTGGTAAGGTACCGAATATAGGGTAGCGCTCACCTGAATATGGCAATCGAGAGCCACTTTAGACTGATGCCAGGTGACAATTTTAAACGGCGCCACCGGCAGTGGCCGGAGTGCTTTTTCTTCAGCCAGACGAAAGAGGCTTAGCGGCGGCTGATGCGTGGTGCCATGCTCATGCATTCCGGCGACTCGAAGGCACCACTCTCCGGCTTGCCGGTTGATTTCATACAGACTGGTGAAGTTTCTGCCCGACCAGAAGCTGTCCCGGATATAAGGGATTATCCGCTCTACCCTGGGCTTGTCTTTCGGCTTTCCGCTCCTCGCCGGGTCGATGATGACGCCGTAGTGGTGCGCCAGCTCATCGTAGCCCTGGTTAAACTTCGGGTCATAGAGATCAGGCTTGATCACCCCGGTCTTCAGATTATCCGGGACAATTCGTAGCGGAGTTCCGCCGAAAAACTGGAAGGCTGAAATATGGCAGTTTAACCACTCCCTCTGGTCCATCCGGGTTACCACACAAACAAACATGTGCCGGCTGAAGGATAAAATCATAGCGAAGGCCCAGAGCCGGAACTTTTTACCCGTCTTCGGGTCCTGCCAGGTACCGAGGTAACCGAAATCTATCTGGGCTTCATCACCTGGGGGCGGGTCGTCTCGTCTAACGGTAATCCGGGGCTTCTTCCAGGCTTCCCCAAGAAAACAGCTCAAATAGCGGTAGAAACTGGGCTGAGAGACCTTTACTTTCTTCTCGTCGCGCAGCCTCTGCCAGATCGTCGAGGCTTTGGTGGTGGCCAAGGCAGCTTTGATTTCATCCTGGTAGGGAAGCAGGGCGGCAAACACCGGTGACCGGGTAGCCGCGTCCGGCGGCCGAGGTATAACATCAGCGATAAAGGCCTTCCAGCCTTGTGGTGGCGTGGGATCTCCCTGATGATACCCCCTGGCCTCGGCGGCATAAACATATTTACGGATGGTAGCCCGGGAAACATCAAGACTTCGGGAAATAGCACCGATGCTTCTTCCCGCCTGCCAGTGCTCTAAAATTTCTGCGATATCCCGCACCAGAAACCTCCTTCTTGCCAATGGCTCAACCTCCTTAAAACTAGCTGAGCCAATAATGCAATATCTATGGTCTTGGTGCACCAGAAGGTGGTAAATTACCCTGAGAATTTACCCGGTAAATTAGCTTGAGAAAAATGCTTGGAAAGCGGTCAATTCACTTGAGAGACTACACAAGCCAATAAACGAGATTGTTTCCCTCTGTAATCCAAGAAGCGCAACCAACCATCTGTCGTCGCTTCTTGATATAGGTATAAGCTCCTGTCTAGGGTCTCCCGGGCACCTTTTTGAAGGCATAATTTCCGAACGTGCTCCTTAACAAGCATGGCAGCTACGTCTACGGGTGCAATACCATGTATATTGCGCCTATTGTCATCCCAATCAACCTGGATAAAATTTACATTTGAGTCCGGCAATTCAAAGCCCCAGAAAACACCACTGGATTGCCTGTGATGTATCCAAGATTTGGTTGGAAGCTTAAAGTCATCAGGTACAGTCATTTTGTAGAGGCTAGAAGGCAAGGATTTGATTTCAAAGAGATTTGACCATAGCCTCTCTTGGGTTTCAGGTAAGCTCGATTGCTGCGCTACCCAATCGCTCACGAGCTTCGCTCCGTTAGGCAGCGGCTTCGGGGCATTAATCGACCGTAGTTTCTTGATGAGTTGAAGTAAACCCTGAGCCCAACTATCACGGAACGGAATATATGTAAGGTCAGAGTTCATCCCGTCCAGTTCGTCCGAACGAATTGTATCGACTAGGAGCGGAATTACAAAATCTATCTTTCTCTGGCGGGTAATACTATGTCCTAGGGTCCGCTCTTTTAGCGGGTTTTCTTTGGCTAAGGAGTCCTTAGATATAAGAGCTAGCATTCGGAAGGTCTGTGTCTTGATAGCTTTATCAATGTCCCTGGGATATGATTCACCACCGAGCAGTTTTACCCTATCGCACCAGACTTTATAGCCTTCGGTAGTCAGTCTCAACGTGAGCCATTCGGCAAGCTCGCCGTCTTCGGTAGCGTAGCTGATGAAAAGGTGGTCAGCAGTTGATTGTGTGGTAATTAGAGCATTATCTTCCACTGTCATAGGTCACATCGTCTCATATTCATTTATTCTTGCGTTACACGCTTTTACTGACCACAGCATTATCGTACTTCAACTGAATAGAAAATTAGCTAGATAAGGAATTGATTCCTCGGTAATATAGCTTAGTGATTCGACCTCTGCATTGAAAGACCCCACCAGTGTTGTGAAATCAGCGATTGCTCTCTGGGCAGGTTTGTCCGGTAGAGGCACAACTTCTCCAAGCAAGAACGTTTCCTTCAGCCTCTTTCGGTTAGTGGTCCCTCGGCTCGCACGTTTGCATGCTTCGAGAAAGCTATGTGAATGCAGTAACACGCGCAGAAAATCCGGTTCGACAACTTCATTATTTACATCGAAAAGGGGAAAGTCCTGTGACACAATTGCGCCATCCAGGTTCAGGTCAGGGTTTTTTACTCAGTATTCTGTTGTTAAAGTGCTTCGTGTTTTGTCCGTATTTAGCTTCATTGTCCAACAAAAATACATAAAGTGTCCTAAAAAGAAAAAGCTATATCGACAGTCCCCGGGGGCGAATTTCGAATGCTAATTGAAAACTAAGACACCGTATTTCTAGAGGGGATAGCGACCTGCCCGGCACTGTCTGGCCATTGACAGGATATAACAATATTGTTATACTAATGACGTAGTGTGGAATATCGAGTATTACCAATCGGGAACTGGCAAGTCTCCAGTGGAGGAGTTCATTGATTCGCTGGACGCCAAATCAAAAGCCAGAATAATCAGGACTCTAGACTTGCTTGAGTAATTTGGCGTCAACCTGGGAATGCCGTATGCCAGGCATCTTGAAAAGCAACTCTGGGAGTTAAGGGTCCGACATGGCAGAAGCCGGTACCGCATCATCTACTTTCTGTACACCGGACAGATTTTTATTCTGCTGCACGGGTTTACCAAGAAGACGGGCCCGGTACCCAGAGCAGATACGGAAATGGCGGAAAGTAGGCGAGATGACTACTTATCTAGGAGGTAGAGCGTATGAACTGGAAAGAACATAAGAAAAAGCTAATGGAAAACCCTGAGTTCAGGAAAGAATACGAGGCGCTTGAGCCTGAATATAAGCTGGCATCTGATCTGATTCGACTGCGACTGGCGAAGGGACTAACCCAGGAGCAACTGGCCCAGCTACTGAACACAAAGCAGGAGAGTATTGCCAGACTGGAGAGCGGTGGTTCGCTGCCATCTCTATCTACCGTCAGGAAAGTAGCGGAAGCGCTTGATGCCGAAGTAGAAATAAATTTGCGTCCCAAACATCATTCTACCAAGGATACTCTGGCCTCACGGCCAAGTCGATAAGGCACGGTAAACATACACTCATGGTGACCTACCATAAAATCAGAAACGCACGGTTCTCGGCTCTCTGGCGCGTGCCTGAACAGATGATTTGCGGGCAGCTCGAAAACTTAAGGGGCTGGACTCTTGCGTTTGGAGTCCAGCCCCTTAGTAACGTTTTGGCTTCTGCCGTTCTACAAACTGGCGATGATATCCTGGGCTTTGTCTACCAGGTCACTTGCTTGGGCTTCGGAAAGCTTTTTGCCACTTTGTGCCTGTACTTCGTTGATAAAGGCGTTCAACTGATTTATTGCCGCATCGGTCTGGCCCTTTCCCAGAGATTTTATAACATTGCTGAGCTTGGAAGTGAGACTATTCTCGATTCCCTGCGGTAAACCCAAGCTACTAACAACCCCGATAAGGTCCTCCGTCATTTCCTGCGGGTCTGCCGGTGTCGCAATTATAGAGAGAGTGGTAGAGGCGATACCGGTAGAGCCGAATTCATCGGTTACCGTGAGGCTGACCGGATGTACTCCTACCCCCAAGGTATTGATTTGTGCTACGGTCAGGACAGGAGTAATCCCGCTGAGAATGAGCGCGCCACTGTTTATACTCCAACTGTAAGATACTATGGAGTCACCGGCGGCAGCATTAGGGTCTGAAGAACCGCTGCCGTCCAGAGTAATGGGATTATCCAGGTCTACCACGTACGGCCCGCCAGGGTTAGCCACCGGGGGCAGGTTGCCCTGGTTGACCTGGATGATAGTGCTCTCGGTGTCTGTCTTCGGCGGCAAATTGTTATCGGTTACCGTTAGAGTAGCGGTATAGCTGCCGAAAGCGGCATAGGCATGAGTTGCCGATATTCCACTGCCCGTAGTGCCGTCCCCGAAGTCCCACTCATAGCTGACGATGCTGCGGTCGGGACGGTTGTGATGGGAGGTACTGGCATCAAAGGCAATGCTCTGACCGGGAGCGCCGCCGGATTAGGGCTGGCGGTAAAGGCGGCCACCGGCGTGTTGTCGTAGATAGAGAGAGTAGTGGAGGCACTTCCAGTAGCGCCGAACTCATCGGTCACTGTGAGGCTTACCGGGCGTACTCCTACCCCCAGGGTGTTGATTTGTGCTGCGGTCAGGACAGGGGTTGGCCCGCTGAGAATGAGCACTCCACCGTTTATACTCCAATGGTAAGTGACAATGGAGTCACCGGCGGCAGCATTAGGGTCTGAAGAACCGCTGCCGTCCAGAGTAATGGGATTATCCAGGTCTACCACGTACGGCCCGCCAGGGTTAGCC
>JAUYHA010000015.1 GCA_030690265.1 Dehalococcoidales bacterium
TGCCGTTGACCCCAACCTTAATATCGCCCCTGGGGGACATCACTGGAAGTCAAAACAAGGTGCTGATAATTGGGAGAAGGCTGCTGGCATTATTTGCTTGAACTGCGGCCGCGAGGTCTTCAGGTCAAGGGATGGACTTTGCATGCCGTGCTGGGAGCAGGTTCACGAGATTGAGGTTCGAGATGGCACCGGAATAACGAACTGGCTGCCGATGGACATTATCAAGCAGATAACCCACTTGGCCAAGAAGGATGAGTAACCGGGGCCTCAAAAGAATATCAATACGGAGAAACGAGAAGGGGAGCGGGTTTTAACCACTCCCCTTCTTTTTGTCGAGTAAATAAAAGCCGACGCGCTTTTACCGCAGGCAGGAACGCATGATCGAATTGCGCTCGAGGCGGCTGGAGACTCCCTTGGTTGTGGCAGCGCATTTGGAGAACTTCAGCTTCTGCTCGGGGCTGCCGGCTCCAGGAGCACTAGGCGAGCGCTGGAACACCGTGAGGTGTTTCTTTGCCGCTACTGCCTGGATTTGACCAACAGGCGGGGCCATCCCTGGGTTAATTCTCTTCCAATGTGCGGGCATTTGGTCATCCCTCCTTCTTTAAGATTTTTATTACCCCTCGACCTGGGGTTGCTTCTCGGCCTCTGCAGTGACCGGGGTAGCCTCTTTTAGTCCTTCAAAAAAGTCCTTAGAATCGATGTGAGCTACTATCTTATTCTTGTCCGTAACGATTAGAACGATTGGCGCCAGGGGCAGGTCGTTTGTGATGAACACTTCCTGGAACTCTTCATCCTGGTCTAAATTTACTATCTTTGCCTCGCCGCTGTCAAGTTCTCGCCAGAAATCTTTTTTGAATTTTTTCTCAGCTTCATCACAAATCTCACAATCATCACTTGACAGCAAAATAAGTTTCATCTTAACTCCTTAGTATGGCAGGGGAAAGTTTTGATTCTATTTCAGCGAGTCTCAAGTTATTATGCCTCGGGTAAGAAGGTCTTTACGCTGTTTTCCGAATTCATCTTCGGTGATTTCCTGCTCTTCTTCATGCCTTTCGGGGAAAAGTGCCTTAGGGTCAAGGGTTCCCAAGAGTTCTTTGCGCAGGTCCCGGGCCTCGACGCCAAAGGCAGGAATAACATCATCATACTCGCCCGAGCTGACGTTCTCAACAGTGGATATCGGCCCTAGCCGGCGGACCCAGTCG
>JAUYHA010000021.1 GCA_030690265.1 Dehalococcoidales bacterium
CATGAGAAGTTGAATGAAAGAAGGCTTCAAGTCGAGCAACAACTATCAGACAGGCATATTGAATTAGCCGGCCCGGAAATACTGAACCGCTATGTTAATGACCTCCGTAAATTGCTCACGGTTAGTGAACTAGCCGAAAAAAGGGCCTTCATCCGGAGTTTTGTTGAGAGCATCAAAGTTGTTGGAGATGAAGCGACGCTGACTTACGTGATGCCACTGAATGGTTTGATAGAGCAGAAGATAGGAGTTCTGCCTATTGTACAGTACAGTGGGCGGTAGAGGACTTGAACCTCTGACCCCCTGCGTGTAAAGCAGGTGCTCTGACCAACTGAGCTAACCGCCCGTATACACCCAAAAAGTCTTTGGACTTCTTGGGAACCCTCTCTTCTGGCGCGCTTGGCGGGGCTCGAACCCACGGCCTCAGCCTCCGCAGGGCTGCGCTCTATCCAGCTGAGCTACAAGCGCCCGAACCTAAAAACCAATTAGTAACCAGTTACCAATTCAATTGGTTATTGTATCTTGACTTCTGGTTATTTTACTTTGGTGCCGAAGGAGAGATTTGAACTCTCACGCCCTTGCGGACACTACGCCCTGAACGTAGCGCGTCTGCCATTCCGCCACTTCGGCTTGAGTGCTATTTAACTTTAATCTACCCGAAGATATTCGTCAACTCCAGGTTCGACTCACCCAGACGCTCACATTGGGAGAGTTCAGCAGTCTTTCTTTACATTGACCTGGGCTAAAGATGCGGTTACAATTAAGCTAACATTTGAAGTAACTAAGGATGAATATTGTACCAGAAGACAATACTGGATAACGGCTTGAGAATTGTCACCAGCACCATGCCTCATACCCGTTCGCTATCTATCTGCTTCTTCATCGGTGTCGGTTCCAGATATGAGAGTGAGGCACAGGCTGGCGGTTCCCATTTTATTGAACACCTGAACTTCAGAGGAACTGCCAGGCGGCCGTCAGCGAAAGACATTTCGCTGGCCGTGGAAGAGGTGGGAGGGTCACTGAATGGAGGCACCAACAAGGAACTAACTCTCTACTGGGCCAGGGTAGCTCAGCCCCACTTTCTCCTGGCTTTAGATGTGCTGGTTGACATGCTCCTTCACTCGAGGTTTGACCCGGCCGATATAGAGCAGGAACGCCAGGTCATCCTTGAAGAGTTAAATATGACCAAAGATTCCCCTTCACAGCAGGTAAACCTGCTTATTGACCAGCTTTTATGGCCGGGACACCCCCTGGGATGGGATACAATCGGGACTAAAGAGTCAGTAACCGCTATGAGCAGGGGAATGATGCTTGAGTATATTGAAAATAAATATCTACCCGAAACCACTGTAGTTGCTATTGCCGGGAATATCCAGCATGAAGAAGCAGTGACCGCCGTGAGCCAGGCTATGGGTAACTGGAGCAATCAGCACCTTCATCCCGAATATGCGGCTTATAAAGAGCAGCTAAACCAGCGGCTGCAGGTGGAACGAAGGGACACCGAACAAGCCCATCTCTGCCTGGGGTTACCCGGCTTGCCCCTCCTCCACCCCAAGCGCTATGTTCTTGACCTGCTTAACACTATCCTGGGAGGGGGAATGAGCAGTCGTCTGTTTACTGAAATCCGGGATAAACTGGGACTTGCCTACAGCATCAGCAGCGCTATCGACCATTTTCATGATACTGGTGCCATTACCGTTTATGCCGGGGTAGAACCAAAGAATCTGCCGGTAGCCATAAAGGCTATCCTGGAGCAGTTTTCCCAGCTCAAGGAGCCAATCTCTTACTCTGAACTATCTAAAGCCAAAGAGCTGACCAAGGGACAATTATGGTTACGTATGGAGGATACCCGCAGCGTTACCGGGTGGATAGGAGGACAGGAAATTCTCACCGGAAATATCCTTACTGTTGACCAGGTAGTAGCTATTATTGATGCCATCACTACCGAAGAGCTGGAAGAGCTAGCCCGGGAGCTGTTCACCGGTGAATATCTGCGCCTGGCAGTAGTTGGCCCCCTGGCTAATGAAGAGTCTCTGGAAGAACTGTTGACACTGTAAACAAAAAGGGCGTGGTCTCAAACCACGCCCTTTTTCAATATCCCTGGTTTAGAACCGATTAATACATACCCTCCATGCCGCCACCCATACCACCAGGAGGCATCCCCGGCATCTTCTCCTTTTCTGGAATATCGGTAATCAGTGCTTCGGTAATCAGTATCATAGCGCCGATACTGGCGGCATTTTGCAGAGCCGACCTGACTACCTTGGTCGGGTCAATAATACCCTTTTCTATCATGTTGACGAATTCACCGGCTTGAGCGTCATAACCGACACCGGCCGGGCTCTTTTTGACCTCATCTATTGTTACCGAGCCGTCACGGCCGGCATTTACCGCAATCCACCGGATTGGCTCCTCTATAGCCTTTCTTACAATGTCAACCCCGGTTGCCTCATCACCACCAGCCTTAACTTTGTCCAGTACCGATATAGAGTTGAGCAGGGCAACTCCACCACCGGGCAGGATACCTTCTTCTACGGCGGCTCTGGTGGCAGAAAGGGCGTCCTCTACCCGGGGCTTCCTTTCCTTTAGCTCCACCTCAGTGGCGGCGCCTACCTTAATTACGGCTACTCCGCCAGCCAGTTTTGCCTGCCTCTCCTGAAGTTTTTCCCGGTCAAAATCAGAGGTTGTTTCCTCTATCTGTGCCTTGATTTGTTTGATTCGCCCCTGGATTGCCGTCTGGTCACCTTTACCTTCAACAATGGTGGTATTCTCCTTGTCCGAGGTCACCCGCCGTGCCCGACCCAGGTCCTCCACGGTAACCGAGTCCAGCTTGCGTCCCACTTCCTCTGAAATTACCTGCCCACCGGTAAGAATAGCCATATCTTCCAGCATTGCCTTACGCCGGTCACCAAAGCCGGGGGCTTTGACAGCCAGAACATTAATAGTACCCCGCAGCTTATTGACCACCAGCGTAGCTAAGGCTTCCCCATCCACATCTTCAGCGACGATAAGCAGGTTCTTTGATACCTGGAGTATCTTCTCCAGAGCAGGCAGCAGGTCAGCGACGGCGGAAATTTTCTTATCGGTGATAAGAATATAGGGGTCTTCTATCACCGCTTCCATCTTTTCGGCATTGGTAACGAAATAAGGGCTGATATAACCCCGGTCAAACTGCATTCCTTCCACATACTCTGTTTCATCCACCAGGCCCTTGGACTCTTCAACGGTAATAACCCCGTCCTTGCCTACCTTTTCCATAACCTCGGCAATCAGCTCGCCAATCTTGGTATCTTTGGCAGTGGTGGTGGCTACCTGGGCAATCTGCTCCTTCCCCTTTACTTCGGTAGATACTCGTTTTAGCTCTTCAATAATAGCCTCGGTTGCTTTCTCAATGCCCTTTTTTAAAGCCAGAGGGTCAGCACCGGCCGCCACATTCTTAAAACCCTGGGTAATGATGGCATGAGCCAGGATAGTTGAAGTAGTTGTGCCATCACCGCAGATATCATTAGTCTTGGTAGCGGCTTCTTTAATTAACTGCACTCCCATATTTTCAAAGGGGTCAGGAAGCTCAATTTCCTTGGCAATGGTAACTCCATCATCAACCACTGAAGGGGCTCCCCATTTTTTATCCAGCGCCACCGGGCGCCCTTTGGGGCCTAAAGTTACTTTAACTGCATCAGCTAAAATATCTATACCCTTTTTCAGGGCTTGTCTTCTCTCCTCACCAAAGATAATCTGTTTAGCCATTTTTTGTCCTCCTCATTTATACTAACCTAACCTGTACCTTCTTATCTTCTTACCGACTTCCCCGTGACGTTTGAGACGGGCGCCGGTGGTTTCTAAGAAACCACCGCCCCACTTTTCTTAGCTAAAATATCGCTCTCGCGCAGGATTATCACTTCTTCATCCTCAATCTTAATCTCAGTGCCTCCATATTTAGCATAGAGCACTATATCCCCTACTTTAACATCCATAGCTATCCGCTTCCCATCTTCAGACAACCTGCCAGGCCCCACCGCCAGCACTTTCCCCTCCTGGGGTTTCTCCCTGGCAGTATCAGGTAAAACGATACCGCTTTTGGTCACTTCCTCCCTCTCAATAGGCTTGACAACCAACCGGTCTGCCAACGGCTCAAGCTTAATCGCCATTCTAATCCTCCTTCCTAAAATTAAATAAGCCCTTTAACAGGTCAATTTATTAGCACTCTAACCCTTCGACTGCTAACTACTATATAATAGCGTAGGTAAACATCTACCGCAACTCCATATATTCTTGCTGAGGAGCAGTGACAGAAACTGAAAGGCTTTTAGTTTATCAAATTAGCTTTTATCTACATAAAGCTCTTCCAGACTCTACTTCTCGCCCTTTCCTTGAGATAAGGAAATAATTCTGATAGACTAGCAAGCAAGATGGCAACAACTCACAAGATTTATATCGGTGATGCCGAGACGGTGTTGAGGAAATTACCGGACAGTTTCTTTCAGCTGATGGTTACCTCTCCGCCTTACTGGAATGTCAGGGACTACGGGCATAAAGACCAGATTGGCTTAAACGATACTTTAGACGAGTATCTGGCTAAACTGAACGGAGTCTGGAAAGAAGTAGCCAGAACCCTGCTACCCGATGGGAAGATTGCCTTGAATATCGGCAATATCTATTATTCCGAGCCTGACGAAAAGCGGAGAACCACGGCTAACCTGTCCCTTCTGACCTGGCAGCAACTGAACAGTATTAAAAGTCTGAGATTTATGGGCACGATTTACTGGCAGAAAACAACCTCCAGACAGGGAGCTGTTCTTTTCGGGAGCTATCCCTACCCAACCAATTTTATGATTTCCAACGCCGTTGAGCCAATACATATTTTCCGTAGGGTGGGCAAAAGAGAAGTGCCCAAGGAAATTAAAGACCGGTCAAAGGTTACCCTGGAAGAACACCGAAAGTTCAGGGATGCTATTTGGAATGACATCAATGGGGTTGAAGATAGCCACAGTGCTGCATATCCGGTGGAATTGCCCGCCAGGCTGATAAAGATGTTTTCCTATGTTGAGGACTGGATACTGGACCCCTTTTTGGGCAGTGGCACGACCATGAAGGCGGCAAAAGACCTGGGCAGGAACTCGGCAGGCATAGAACTAAACTCCGATTATTTACCGAGGATCGAAGAAAAGGTGGGCATTAAGCGAGATACCATACTAGATGCTTCACTCTACTAATCTTCTTATGGGGTCGTTTGGTAACCCATCCCCTTCAGGGCTTCGCCGTGGTTCCAGTGATGGTTCCAGTGATGTCACCAGAACTGTCGCCAGAACTGAGCTCAGCCGAACGGTGAATCCTTCAGGGTGAACCCCTGAAGGGGATTAAGTGGGTGAGGTTAACAAATAAGAAGGTACACCGGGTCTTCTGCTATAATTTAGCAATGATTATTGATTTTCATACTCATATTTTGCCCCCCCGGATAAAGGAAGAGCGGAGTAAGTATATTGCCAGCGACCCCTGTTTCGCTGCTCTTTACTCCGATGAGAAAGCCAGGCTGGCTACCGCCGATGAACTCATCGCCAGTATGGATGAGCATGGAGTTGATATTTCGGTGGTGCTTAACCTCGGCTGGACCAGCCATGAGCTATGCGTTGAGACTAACGACTATATCCTGGAGTCAGTTGCCCGCTTTCCGGAGCGCCTGATAGGTTTCGGCTCTGTTCAGCCTCAGTTGCTTGAATCCGCTTTAGCTGAAATTGAGCGCTGTGCTAAAGGGGGGATAAAAGGAATTGGAGAAATGAGACCGGACATACAGTTGCTTGACCTCAAAAATGAGAAGGTAATGGAGCCCTTTATCAAGACAATAATCAGTCGTAAGCTAATCCTGCTCACCCACATCTCTGAGCCGGTGGGTCACCAGTATCCAGGCAAGGGAGATGTTACTCCGGAGCTGCTTTACCCGTTTATTACCCGTTATCCTGATTTGACTTTAGTCTGTGCCCACTGGGGTGGGGGTCTGCCCTTTTATGCCCTGATGCCCGAGGTAAAAAAGGCGCTGGGTAATGTCTTCTTTGATACGGCAGCTTCGCCCTTCCTCTATAATCCGCAGATATACAGTCAGGTGATACAGCTGGTTGGAACTGATAAGATTCTTTTCGGCAGCGATTACCCCTTGCTGTCACAGAGTCGCCTGCTCAGAGAAATCAAGTCTCTGGACTTGTCCGAGGAAACAAAAAACCTGATTCTATCGGGTAATGCCCAAAAGTTATTGGGTATTAAGAATTCATTTAGTAACCCGTCCCCTTCAGGGTGAACCTCTGGCGAGGCTGTCCAAAAAGAGTAAACTGTCATTCTGAGCGAAGCGAAGAATCCGTATTTCTCCGTTGGCGGTAAACGGATTCTTCGGTCGCTAAGCTCCCTCAGAATGACATTTTCAGACAGCCTCAAGTAAATAAAGGAGAGAGGACAAAATCCCTCCCTAAAAGGGGGTGAGGATTAAGCTATGGAGCAGATTCGCTCTTTTATCGCTATTGAGTTGCCCGAAGAGGTGAAATTGAAGCTCAGCCAGCTTGAAGCTCAATTAAAATCGGGACACTCCGGGGTTAAGTGGGTTGAGCCGACTGGTATTCATATAACCCTGAAGTTTCTGGGTAATATTGCCATCAACAGGACTGAAGAGGTGACCAGAGCAATGGAGGAGGCTGGCCGGGGGATACCTCCTTTCCGCCTGGAGGTCAAGGAACTGGGAGCTTTCCCCAGTTTGAAACTGGTCCAGGTGGTCTGGGTGGGGCTGAGCGGGGAGGTAGATAAGCTAAGCCGGCTCCAGCAGCGCCTCGAATCCAACCTGGAGCGCCTGGGCTTTGCTCCTGAAGGGCGAGCCTTTACCCCCCACCTGACCTTAGCCCGGGTCCGCAATCAGGCATCACGAGACGAAAGAGAGAGATTGGGACAGCTTATCACCGCCACCAGCTTGGAAGCCGGTACTATTGAGGTAGATGCTATCAGCCTGATGAGAAGCCAGCTAACCAGACAGGGGGCTGTCTATAGCCGGGTAAGTTCTGTCCCGCTAAGAAGCTAGCAGTTGTTTAACAAAAGGGGGTGACATTATCGACACCCCCTTTTACCGTTCTGCTAACGAAACCTGCTTTACTCTATTGTTGATAACTTGCCGGTATCGGAGAAGTGTTATTCCCTCCGAAACCGTCATTGCCGTAAATAAAGAGGACGGCTCCGGTATTTAGCTCTGAGGGTTTAATATCATACTCCACCCCAACGAAATCGAGGCTGGGCGCCATCAAATCCAGGGGTGTATTACCGTCATCATTGGTATGCCCCAGACCGATGGCATGTCCGATTTCATGGCGGGCGATACTCCTGAAGTCTTCAGCTCCCAGAGACAGCCCCACGGCGTTATAGGCGGACAGGGTTATCGAGATTGATGTGATGACCCCACCTGACGATTCTACCGAGGTGCTCCCCAGAATCATCCCGGTATTCTTCCGCACTTTTACTTCTATATCGGGAGAGTTTGCGTTTCTCTTCCCTCTGGGCTTTTCGGCGAGAAACTCGAAGCTGAAGTTTGTGCCACTAGCATCATTCAGGGCGCTTGTCCAGTCAGTGAAAGCTTGTTCCACCATAGTCTTATAGGCCGGGTCCACGCCTTTTTGCAGAGAGATATAGACCGTAGGGTTGTGGTCCCAGGCGACACGTAAGAGGCTCTGGGACGTAGCCGCCGCCAGCACCGGCGCCGGTAAAAGCAACGCCAGCAACAAAGGGATTGCCAGAAGATATAACCACTTTTTCATCACTCCTCCTCAACTATTGTTATTTTGATATCCTAATATCCTTGCTAGAAAAGAGTCAATAGCTAAATACTTATCCTTCTGCCTCTTTTATCTCCACCTCACTGGCTTTTATGGTATCATCCACCACGACCCCCTCAACCTTAGCCTGTAGCCCTGCGGCAGGCTCTCCCTCAATCTCTGCCTCACTCACATCCACTGTTCTGGTTTCACCTTCAATAGTCATCGTCCAGATGTTACCATCGACAGACTCAATAGTTCCTTCAAAGTCTATTTCCTCAGTTTCCTGCTCCTCTCCTCGCCCCCGTCCCCGTCCTTCCTCCTGTCCCTGTCCTTGTTCCTGTCCTTTGCCTTTGTCCTTTCCGTCCTCTGACTCTGCTTTCACTTCGTGCTCTATTTCCAGTTTAACCACGGGTTTGAAAAGATACCGGTCACTGCCAGTTATTACCAGTGACCTTTTCCCGTCGAAATCCAGGGTGAGTACCGTCTTTTTGCCCCCACCAACATTGAAGGGCCTGACGATTCTCAGCTTGCCGCTGGAGACATTCGCCGTATAAGATACATTATCAATCGTTTCCACCTCCACCCTGTCCACATCCATGCGTATCTGGGTAAAGCTTCCCGCAGTAACATTGGCGCTACCAAGAACCACAGCCACTTCGGCAACAGCCATCAGGTCAAAGCTGGGGGGAGCCCCGATTACCGGTATCCAGCCGCTGGTGTTCCCTGACACTCTATGGACTTCTATATTGGTCAGGTGAACAACGGCGCTCTTTACATCTGCCGGCGGTGGGTCAGTAACCCGAATTTCAAGAATACCCCAGCCCCCACCGGGAGCAGGAGCAAGCCCGTATGATTCAGCCTCCTCCCCTTCTTCAGTATCAATCTTGAAGGCAACCTGGCTCTCCGGGTCGAACTTGACTTCCACCTCTAATCCGGTTTGAAGGTCAGCCAGGGTCCCCGTGAAATCGTCCTCCAGCTCGATGCGGGTAAGCTCGGTGACCAAAACCGTGACCTGACGCCCGCCTTCGGATTCTATGATGATTTCATTCCCCTCAATACTGACAATGGTGCCCTCTACCTTTGCCTGGTGGGCTTTGATACCACGGGCAACCCGCTCATCTTTACTGACCTTCACTTCCACGGAAGCACCGGGCTCTAAAGTTCGCAGGGACGAAGTTCCTTCTTCGGTCTCTACCGTACCTTCAGTATCGATGGTCAGGGTTATCGTCCTGCCATCCCTGGTGACGATGGTTATCTCACCGTTGGCGGAATCAACATTCTGGAGAATGCCTTCCACCAGTTTTTCCTGCCCGGGTGTGCAGGCAAAACTACCTATCAGCCCAAAAACAACGATAAAAACCAATAAAGAAGTGAGGAACTGCCAAAGTTTTCTTTCTCTTATTCTCATGACCAATCTCCTGTGCTTGAAGTTGCTATATATATTATCACTATATTATATATATTATAACTATATATAATATGACTATGTTACAACCAATTATAATTAAACGGAAAGTGGCCAAAAGGTCAGGATGAGAGCGTTAAGAACAGAAATAAGAGGTTTTGTATTCTTCAGCAAAGCGGGCTTCCACGCCCGCTGAGCTTATTTTAGTTCTCTCTTTTCACCGGGCGACATAAGCCAATCAGCGATATTGGAGATAAACTGGTTATTATCCAGAATGCCGTTGTAAGGCTCGGTCATAAAGGTAAGGTCGTAAATGGCCAGGACATTAGATTTCTCAACCAGAGCAACGGGTGACAGTTTCTGCCCGGTGGCTAGCAGGTTGGAGAAGGTATTCCCATCAACAAAGGCAAGGCTGCTCTCCGCTGAAGAGATGGAGCCGGCCGTATAAAGGGCTATCTTCTCCAGCCCCTCGGTTAGCTCATTTTCCTCGAATTCGCTAACGAATATATTTCGGTAGTTGGCATCGTTTTCCTCCATGTTATAGAGGTAGTCAGATTCAAATATCAGTCCGGATTCCAGAGCCAGGCTGTTTATCTGGCTGGGCCTGGTTGGGTCAGCAATAAGGAGCAGTTTGCCACCCTGGCTGGTAAAGTTGGCGGTAGCCTTTACCTCTTCTCTGGAGAATTCACTTCGGGGAGAAACAATGATAAAAGCGTCCGGCATTTTCAGTTCTTCTTCCGGCTCACCCTCTTCCTCATCCTGCGCGGCCAGAAGTTCCTTTTCCAGGTCGTCCCCATCAGTGAAGAATTTGATGGTTAAGCCCCGGGAAACGAGCCGCAGTATCAGAACATTAAGCTCCTCTTTATCAAAGGCATTTCCGTGGGCCCGGTCAATCAGGATGGTACCCTCTCCTTTTTCGTAGTTATCACTGAATTCGGCTGTCGG
Source organism: Dehalococcoidales bacterium (assembly GCA_030690265.1). GTDB lineage: Bacteria > Chloroflexota > Dehalococcoidia > Dehalococcoidales > UBA2162 > JAUYHA01. The sequence goes on from JAUYHA010000021.1 coordinate 10,129, forward strand.
TACTGCTGGGACAGTGATATTCTGATAGGCGGGCATTTCACCGGGGGATGAAACCGACAAACCCTGGTAAAAGAAAAGGCTCCGCCCCACTACCACAATCAGTATCCCGGCCAGAACTATGCTAATCCTTATCAGTACTGACTTTAACATCATTCACTCCAGTTCAAGATGAAGGTAGTAATACATCGGGAAAGTGCTGATTCTCGACTTAAGCTCGTCCAGGCTCGAAGAAGGAGAAGTGAGAAAGAAAAAGCGGGGCGCTATATAGTGTCTTTCCACCTCATAATTTCCCGACCTCCTGAGACCGGCGAGACTGGCCGCTTTTTCTAGGGCATCGCTCTTGGTGCCAATGGCATCGATAAGTCCATACCTCAGGCTTTCAATGCCAAGATAAACTCTGGCTTGAGAAATTTCTTCCTCGGCCAGATGAAGGCGCTCCCCCCTTTGCGAGACGACCTCGCCGGCAAATCCCTGCCTGACCATCTCCAGGGACTCAAAGGCAGTTCGCTTTGAGCGCCCTATCTCCTTAAACGGCCCGGTAGCACCAAACTCCTCGTCCACCTGTTCGGCTTCAGGCAGTAAAACAAAGGCGCCGATACTGCCAAGCTGGGAGGAGGGATGAGCATAGATATAATCAGTTGCCACGGCGATGTAATAGCCCCCACTGGCGGCTACCGTGCCTACTGAGGTCACCACCGGCTTTTTCTGTCTCAAACGGAGGGTATCCAAGTATATCTGCTCAACAGCACTGGCTGAGCCACCCGGGCTATCTATCTCCAGAACCACTGCCTTCACACTGGCATCTTCGTTGACCTCTCTCAGTGTCTGCAGAATTTCATCAGTGTGAACCTGGTCAAAAATAGTGCCGGAGATGACTATGGTGGCAATCTTTGGCCTGGGTATTGCCGGGATAGCAATAACATAACCCAGAACCAGGCCAAGCAGAATAAAAAAAGGAATGGAAGTAAACCAGCGGCGCAATAACCCCAGAAATGATTCTAACCTGGACAAATTACCTCTCCCCTGCCAGTTACCTTACCCAAAAATACAGGAAAAGAAAGGTGTTTGTCAACAGTGCCAGCCCCTGAAGAAGCCTGTCCTGACGATAGTCCAGGGTTCACGGTCAGGATGACACAAAAATGTTATTAAACAACCTGAGAGTCATCCTATTGAGCTATAATGAAGCCTTTGCTATAATAATGCCTGACTGATACCAGGGGACATTGTCCCGCCTTTTAGTGCCGAAGTGGCGGAACCCGGTAGACGCGCCATCTTGAGGGGGTGGTGAGCGAAAGCTCGTGGGAGTTCAAATCTCCCCTTCGGCACCAAAGTAAAATAACCAGAAGCCAAGATACAATAACCAATTAAATTGGTAATTATCACTTGGTACTTGTTATTTGTTACTTACCTTGAAGAGGCCGAAGTGGCGGAATAGGCAGACGCGGCAGTCTCAAAAACTGTTGGAGGGAAACCTCTGTGTCGGTTCGAGCCCGACCTTCGGCACCAAAGTAGAATAACCAAGTAGCCAGGATACAATAACCAGTTGAATTGTTACTTGGGTAATTGTTACTTGTTACTTGTGCTCAGTCGGATAGAGCACAGTCCCATCAGGAACAGGATGCCGAGTTGTGTAGTGGTAGCACAGAGGACTTTGAATCCTTTAGCCCAGGTTCGAATCCTGGCTCGGCAGCCAATCAAGAAGCTTTCCGAACTTCTATTTGAAAAAAAGGCATTACTTCCAGCGCTGCAGC
>JAUYHA010000024.1 GCA_030690265.1 Dehalococcoidales bacterium
CGTCCTCCCTGTGGGGCTGGTAGCCGTAGGCTGTGCGGCTCAGGTCCACCAGGAGGCATGCCTTCCTCTTACTCAGCCCAAGACTGCCGATAATATGGCTCACCGCAATCCGCTTCGCCTCAGGCTTTAGAAGTTTTTTGAGAGTAATTCCTTCAACGCCCGATTATCCAGGGCCTGCTCGGCGACAATCTGTTTTAGACGTGTCGTTTCTCAGGTTAATTGACCACCCTGTCTCAAGTTAATGTTCCACCCGTTTTCTCATGCTAAAGTGCCACCTCTGGTGCACTACAAATCAAAGTATCACACAGTTACCACCTCCTTATCAAGGTCTTTATTGGGGCGAAGCAAAGAGCGGTAACTTTTACCGGTAAGAGTAATCATATGAGCGCCGCTGATGAGACGGTCGAGGGTACTCTCGGCGATGACGGGGTTTGGGAAGAGGGGATACCAGTCTTTGGGCGCCCGGTTAGCGGTGACTACCAGAGAGCTGTTGTGGTAACGACGGTCAATAAGCTCATAGAGGTCCTCGGCCTGGGTCTTGGTAAACTCTTTCATGGCGAAGTCATCCACTATCAGTAAGTCAGGTTTCAGGTAATGCTGTATCCTCTTCTCCCAGGTTTCATCAGCACGACCGCCGCCCAGGTCGGCAAGGAGACGGCTGGCCTTCATAAACAGGACATTGTATCCTGTCCGGCAAGCCTGGTGCCCCAGCGCCTGGGCGAGATGTGTCTTACCCACGCCCACCGGACCACAGAGAATAACCGATTCCTTACGTTCGATAAACTGGCAGGTAGCCAGCTCACGGATATACTGGGTGGGTAGTTTAGGATTGAAATTAAAATCAAAGCCTTCCAAACTCTTCTCTTCCTCGAAGTGAGCCCGGATAATTCGGGTAGCTAGTCTCTTGTTTGTCCGGTGCTGTACCTCATCCTCCAATAATACCTCAAGAAACTGGGTAAAATTTACCCCGTCTTTTTGAGCTTGGTCTAATCTCATGTCCAGGGTTTCTAGCATCCCACCGAGTTTGAGTAGCCTCATTTTGTTTTCTATCTGGTGCTTGTCAGTCATTTATCTTCTCCTTTAATTTTTGATTGAGCCACATAATTCCTCGGCTCCGCGTAAGAAAGCCCCGGCTTCCCTGACCGGCTCAAAGAGGAGCTTTTGTTTATCCAGTCCCCTTTCCAGGATGGTTTTCACCGTCCGGTAACAGGGGTCGCCAAAGGCATTGGCCCGGGAGCAGGCTTGCTCCAATCTTACCTCCCCATACTTTTCTTCCAGCCTTAAAATGCCCTGGCACTGGCGCAGGTAATGGAAAGCGTGCAGTTTTAGGAGACTATCAACCGTCTCCCTGGCAGCTGGACCAATCGTGCTGGCTTTCTGCCGGTACCATTCCGGAGTACGCTGGAAAAAGGCCGCTTTCTCCGGGGGATAGTCATTCCAGTCGGTCACCCTCCGCCCTTTTTCACCTCTTGGGTGGGTCTTGAGCAGATTGGAATCGAGATAAATCTCTACCGTTTTGCTCCCCAGTTTGACGTCTACCGTTTTTCCAACATACTGGTAAGGTACGGAATAGAGGGTGCTAGCCACCTGAATATGGCAATCGAGAGCCACTTTAGACTGATGCCAGGTAACGATTTCAAATGGCGCCACCGGCAACGGCCGGAGCGCTTTTTCTTCAGCTAATCGAAAGAGATTCAACGGCAGCTGATGCGTGGTGCCATGCTCCCGCATTCCGGCGACTCGAAGACACCACTCTCTGGCTTGCCGGTTGATTTCGTCCAGGCTGGTGAAGTTTCTTCCCGACCAGAAGCTGTCCCTGATATAAGGGATTACCCGCTCTACCCTGGCCTTATCTTTCTTATCCTGAATTCAGGATAAGAAAGATTATCACGAAGATTTAGTTATCCCGAAGAATAGCCAAAGCAGTCTGGTAGCCAGCCATTTGTTGCTCATATTTTCGGGATAATATGCAGCCTTCTGCATGACCTCTCATAATGGGAAAAAGGATTTCATCCTTTAATTCGTTAGGGAGGGCTTTATCATAATGCAGAAGCTACTATTGTCAGAGCTGATTAACCAGACGAAGGACAAAATCCAGCCACTTAATCACAGCAAATCTACCTTGTACCAGTATGACCTTGCGTGGAAGGAATTAAGCGCATATTTTCGAGAGAATGGACATGTATTGTTTGCAGAACCGCTGGCACAGCAGTTTGTTAGCCTATCTAAAGATGCGCTTGACAATGGCCGCATAAAACTGTGGCGCTACAAGCTGAGGCGTCTTGCTGTACTGATGTTGATTGAGGTCAATCAAAAAGGATTATACATGGTGTTACCACAAAAAAGATCCCAATGGGTCGCTTTCAGGTGACATGGTCAAACTGCATCAGAAATATATTACTGAAATGACGATGCTGGGGAAAGGTGGCGGGACTATCGGCTTATACCAGACTGTTTCCAGACAGTTTTTAAAATACGCGGAACTCGAACAGCATAAAGCAACTGCGGAATTACGGTTGGAGGATGTTAGTCAGTTCATTCCGTATATCTCAAAGTCTTACCAATCAACAAGCATGAGGGCACTTTTATCCGCATTACGTTGCTTCTTGCGCTATCTTGAAGAAAAAGGACTTACGGCAAAACGCTTGAGCCTGGCGGTTCCAAGCAGCGGAGCCAGAAAGACCATTGTTATTCCGACTATCACTGTTCAAGAGGAACAGGATATCCTGAGTGTCACAGCCCGCAGTACCGTCATGGGGAAACGCAATTATGCCATGGTGTTGCTGGCTTTAAGAACCGGCCTTCGTTCCATTGATATTGCAAATCTTAAGCTGCTGGATATTAAATGGAAGGCCGGTACAATAGAAATCGTTCAAGTAAAGACGGGGCGGCCGCTTATCCTCCCGTTGCTTGATGAGGTAGGCAACGCCATGGCTGATTATATATTGAATGGCAGGCCTTATTCTAATGAACCCTACATTTTTCTCCGTACCCAGGCGCCGTATCAGAAACTTTCCAGCCGCTCTGCCTGCTATGGGGTCAGTTGTAAAGTAATGCATGATGCCGGAATACGACAGGGTGACAATGAAAGAAAGGGATTCCATTGCCTGCGCCATTCCTTGGCTGCCAGGATGCTGGCGCAGGCAGTTCCCCTACCTGTAATCTCAAGCATCCTGGGACATGGAAATCCGGAATCAACCAAGACTTATCTGTCTACCGACCTGGAGCATCTGCGGGTTTGTGCCCTGCCGCTCGATGGGATAGAAGTGGCTCAGGAGGAATTACGATGAGATATAAATTATCCAGTAATTTTAAGCCCTTTATAGAAGGATTAATTGAACAAAAGCAGGACGTTGGATATCCTTATGATACTTCATCCCGGATTCTAAAGGATTTTGACAGATTCTGCAGCAAACATTACCCGACCGCTACTGTCTTAACCGCGGAAATATCGATGCAATGGGCTGCCAAAAGAACAGACGAGCATGTGAATTACCTGTTTCGGCGTATAACGCCGGTCCGACAGTTGGCAAAATATATGAACAGCATCGGCGTAGAGGCATATGTAATACCACCAAAGATCCCCCAAAAGCAGATACGCTATATTCCCCACATATTTACACAAATTGAACTTCGTGCCTTTTGCAGTGAGATTGATAAATGCCTTCCAAGTCCATTTAGCCCGGTCAAGCACCTTGTCATACCGGTATTCTTCCGGCTCTTGTATTGCTGCGGTCTGCGTTCATCAGAGGCCAGACTTTTGAATACCGGGGATATAAACCTGGCGACAGGCAGGATGTTTATCAGGCAATCAAAAGGTCATAAAGACCGTACCGTCATGTTGGCGGAAGATGTGTTGGCTTTATGCCGTAAGTATGAGACAAAAGTAAGCCATGTATTTCCAGACAGGCAAGCATTTTTCCCCAACTCAAAGGGTGGATTTTATAACCGCTCAGTTCCAGATTACTGGTTTCATCTATTCTGGGACCACCTTGAAGTCGCTGGTAACTGTAGTGGCAATCCACCACGGGTACATGATTTTCGCCACGCCTTTTCTGTGAGGCGTTTGAATCTCTGGGTAAACGAAGGCAGTGATATCAACGCCTACTTACCATATCTGGGCATGTATCTCGGACATGTCCATCTCACCGATACCGATTATTATATGCACTTTGCCTCGGAATTCTTTCCGACATTCAAGAAAAAATCAACACTGGCATGTGCCGATCTGATACCGGAGGCGAACTATGCGAAAAAATAATGATGACAGCTTTTATAAATATGTAAGGGGATTTCTAACTGTATTTCTGCCCCGGAACAGGTGTTACAGTTATCACACAGTGAAGTCATATCGCGACACTCTAAACTTATTCCGGGCATTTCTACTTGATAAAAGGAATATTGCTTTCACGGCAATAACGTTTGATCTTATCAACCATGCCCTCATTTATAAATTCATTACATGGCTTCAGGATGAACGGCACTGCAGCGCCACAACCACAAACCAACGACTCGCCGGCTTAAAATCCTTTCTTCACTATTGCGCTATGGAAAATTCAGCATTAACGGCGGTATATATGGACATCAAAAAAATATCCGCACAAAAAAGGGCTGGGAAAGTGGGCTTTGACTATATGACACGCGAAGCATTAAAGACAATGTTGGAACAACCTGATCCAGATACCCGCTTCGGTGCGAGAAACCGGTTTTTCATGATTTTGATGTATGATACCGGAGCACGTATACAGGAAATGCTGGATTTTAAACTGAAAGATATTTATCTGGAGGCTGATACGCCCTGTGTGTATCTGACTGGAAAAGGAAATAAAACCAGGGC
>JAUYHA010000031.1 GCA_030690265.1 Dehalococcoidales bacterium
AACCATACCGACGAAAGTCGGTATCCAGACGTGTAGGCTCATCCGGTATCGCCTGGATTCCGGCTGGAGTTTATCCCGTACCTGATACGGGGCCGGAATTGGGGGGCTGTAGCTAACGTTATTTTGAAGACACTACACTAGGCAGCCCCGATTTGTTCTGCAGCGTAGCCCAGGCCAAGCTCCTCCAGCTTCTGCCTGGTGGGTATTCCTTCGTGGTCCCAACTCTGGAAGCGATAATATTCGTCCAGCATTGCCTGGAACTTGTCCTCGTTTATGCCGGTGGGGCCCCAGGGAGTCTCCTCCTCGACGAAGTATGACCGGGGTAAAGTGTCATCTTTTCTACGCACCCCCTCACGGATGTTAATTAGCCTTTCCACATTGGTGATGCGCTCACCTACTTTCAAGAAGTCGTCAATGTTCATATCAACGCCGGTAACTGCAGGAACAATGTCTGCCAGGAGTTCATCACGGATTGGGCCCCCTCGGCTATCGGCAGTGCGTTTGCAGACTTCTATCGAGTTAATGAAAGCCCGCAGGTAGTGGTCGAGAGCTACTTCCACTCCTTTGCCCTCAATGGAACGGGGCTCCCTTGACAGGCGTTCGTGCGCCTCCTCGCCCAGGATTTCTTTCAGGCGAGGCAGACCGATGGCGCCACTTCCCAGTCCCCGGTTGTGGTCGGCACCCCGGCTGGCTGTGGCATAGGCTAAGGCTTCAGCCAGATTGGTAGAAGGACCCAGGTAGAGAGCGCTCACTTCCATACCCTTTACCGTCCGGAGCAGCGGTTCCGACCCTTTAATCTGCTGGGAGGCCCGCAAGGAGCCTTCAGCCAAAAGGTCACCAAAACCCTGGCGGTAGGCAATCCGGGGCAATAACTGAATCACAGCATCGTAGTTCCCCCAGGTTAACTCAAGACCGTCGGTATCCTTTGCTGAGATTAGTCCCTCCTGCCAGCAGTGCATGGCGAAGCATATTGTGGCACCGGTAGAGTGGGTATCCAGTCCCAGCTGGTCGCAAATAACATCCATCTTAAGTATGGCAGCAAAGTTATCGATGCCGCATTTGGGACCGAAAGGATAGGTGGTGCCATATTCGTTGCTCTCACCGTGACAGGCAAAGGGTCCCTCCGTCACCCGGTAATAGTGACTGCAGGAGATAGGGCAGGCGGCACAACCCCTGTGTTTACTTTCAAACTGGGAATGAAAGGCTTCTGAGCTCAGCTTGTCTGCCCCTTCAAAGTAGCCCGATTGGGCGTTTCTGGTATTGAGGCGGCGCCCGTTGTTGGCTCCAACAATGGCGCCCATCGTCCCGACCTCCCTGAATTGCTGCTGTCCGGGTGAAGCCATCAGCTTTTCGTAGATTTCTTTTACTGCCTGGTAGAACTCTTTGGGGTTGGCTATCTTGACAGAACCGGTTCCACGTACCGCTACCGCCTTGAGATTCTTGGAGCCCATTACCGCTCCCATACCACCTTTCCCACCGCTCCTGGTTATGTTGGAGAACACCTTGGTAATGCGGACCAGATTCTCAGCAGCGGGACCAATGCTGAGCACCCGCACCTCTCTGTCGCCCAGTCCTTCCCACAGCATTTTATTGGTGTCCCCGTTGGTCTTACCCCATAAGTGGGAAGCATCTCTCAATTCAACCCGGTCATCATTAACCCATAAATAGACCGGCTTAGGCGAGCGGCCGTAGAAAACGATTTGGTCATAGCCGGCAAACTTCAACTCGCTGGCAAAATCTCCACCACCGTTACCATCGCCCAGGATGCCGGTAAGGGGAGACTTGGCAGTAACTGTCCACCTCCCGCAGGTTGGTGTGGCAGTGCCATTCAGAGGCCCTATCCCCACCATAAAGACATTATCCGGACTCAGGGGGTCAACACCCGGTTTAAGCTCGTCGAAAAGGGTTTTTGAGTTGAGCCCCCGTCCCCCCAGGTAATTGAGCCTCAGCTCCTCAGATAGAGGTTCTTTGACTATTTTGCCTTCTGTCAGATATACCTTTAGACGTTGACCTGCCCAACCATACATTTCTAACCTCCTCCTGGTAGTTTCACGACTTCGACTACTTAGTTTCTCCTGTCTTACACTGCCGCAAGAAGTTCAGTTGTTTCCGCCATAAATGACTTCCTATCCGGTGAGTCGATATCGGCTTCCTCTAAACTAAGAGTATTCCTGCTGCAGAACTTGACACACTCGGGGTCACCACCACACAGGTCGCACTTAAAGACAGTGCTGGTCTCGTTATTCATGTATATAGCCCCCAGCGGGCAAACAACCAGGCATGCTTCGCAGCCATTGCATGACGCTTCGTCAACAAGTACTGCCCCTGTTCCCGGGTCACGGTTGAGGGCACCGGTCGGGCAGCTTTCAACACAGTAGGCTTCGTCACACTGTGTGCAGAGTGATGCCAGATTATTGCCGAATTCCTCATCCCTGACGATTCTGATTCGTGACTTGCTGGTACTACACTCGCCTTCGTGAATCAGAGAGCACATCATCTCACATAGCCTGCAACCGACACACCTGCTGTGGATAACCTTAATCAGCTTCATCTCAATGCTACCCCCTTCCCTGTCATTAATCGTCTGTTAAAACATGTCCGCAGGTCAATTTCCTTGCGAGTAGAGCCATCATAGTACTTGATTTTTCCCCTTGTCAAGAACTTCTCGTTAATCTTCCTCCTGTCATTGCGAGGAACGCTAGTGTCCTGTCAGGCTAATCACTGACTCATTTCCCATTGTCATTCCGGACTTGTTCCGGAATCCAGGTAGGGTGGTGCGGCTGGATTCCCGCTTTCGCGGGAATGACACATTATTTACCTGACGCGACACTAGTAACGAAGCAGTCCTTTCCCCCATGTCATTGCGAGGAACGCTAGTGACGAAGCAATCTATATGAATAATCTAGAGATTGCCACGGGGGCTTACGCCCCCTCGCAATGACAGAATAGTTACTGAACAATGACAGAGTAGTTTACTAAACAGCATCATTAATAGGCGAACTTGAATGGCTCGGTGTTATAGACCACCGGCTTCATGTTAAACTTAATGCCTTTTTTCTCTATTTCTTCTTTAAACGCCCGCCGTATCTCCGGGTCCTCGTCCTCATATTCGATGAGACCGCCACCGTTGCGGACGCCTCTCCCCAGTTCACCACCACCCGGGACGCCTTTCTCCTGTCCCTGGATATTGGGATTGAGAAGCCAGACAGGAAGCTGGCCGGCCGTATGGGCTAAGTGCAAAGCTCTCTCGTTCCCGGTGTTAAAATGCTGGTGAAACCATTCGTGGGGCGGGGAGTAGATACTGCCAGGCTTCCAGTAGAACCTTATTACCTTGTCCCCGTTGCCGTCCTGGTACGGGTGTATCCCGTAAGAGCGGTGCCAGATGAGGACGTAGCCTTCAGACTGGGCTCCCAGTATCAGGGCTCCGGCTCCGTGAAAGTGACACTTGTGATACATCCCCGCGGGCCAGCTTGAGGTGTGCAGGGAAATCCAGGCAGCCATTTCGATGCGCGTCTGCTGCCCGCCTTCAACTTTGTAGGGTGATAATATGTCTCCCAGGAAGGCGGTGCGCACATCGGGTATAAAGTTTGTCTCCCAGTAGTTCCGGTCCCCATCATCATACCGTTTCTCGCTGGCCAGGAAATAATCAGCCTCTCCTGAAAAGCGGTCGGTAAAGTTATAGTCACAGTTGAAGATGAAGTCTATATTGCGGAAAGCTTCCATGGCTAGAGGAGCATTTATCTTGGCGAAGAAGATGGCCGGCTCCCGGCCTCCGTTCACCATCCTGTGCCAGGCATTTAACGGCATGCAAAATACGCTTCCCTCACCCCACTCAAAAGAACGCTTCTCCCCTCCCTGCTGCCACACTTCCGACATACCCCGGCCCCGCAATACGTAGATAAATTCATCATAGAGGTGTTTCTCCGGCTCCAGAGCGCCCCCGCCGGGTATTTCTGCCACATAGAGAAGCGACCCTGCCTCCTTCATCCCATCCAGCTCGATAAAGGTACCCAGGCCTCCGGTGCGAGCCCAGGACCCCCGTGGTAGTTCGGTCACATCTTCCACGCCGGCAAAGGTTTCATAGACCGGTATCCCCTCTTTTTTCATCCACTCTTTGTATAGCTTGTACCTCCGCCCTTCCTGGTCAGCTCTCATTCCTTGCATACTTTTCCCTCCATAATCAAATTGTAATTTGAGTTTAGCCTTCCAGTTGGCAGTTGTCAATAAATAATCTTGTTGAAAAATTACGCCTGCTAATAGTCAAATAGTCCGTTAGAATTCCCTAAAATTAAAGTGCCACCTTCTCCTTAGAGAAGATGGGTCAAGAGAATCCTTACCGCGATAGCCAGCAGTATCACACCCCCCATTGCCTCAGCCCTTTTACCGGCTATCTTACCTGCTCTCTTGCCGACCACAAAACCAGTTGTTGTAACTAAAAAGGCAATCACGCCGATAGTTAGACTTGACATAACTATATTGATTTCCAGGAAAGCGAAGGATAAGCCAACAGCCAGGGCATCGATACTCGTTGCTATAGATAAAGTAACAAGAAGGATACCCCTGGAGATATCCACTTCTTTTTCCTGGCTGCCTTCGGGGCGAAACGATTCCCGGAGCATTCTGCCGCCCACAATCGCCAGCAAGGCGAAAGCCACCCAGTGGTCATAGTCCGCAATAAATTCGACCACCGTTTTACCGACTGACCAGCCGAGAACCGGCATGAAAGCCTGAAATATGCCGAAGGAAGAGGCTACCCTGAGTCTCTTCCGCCAGGAATGGTTTATTTTTGAAATTCCGCCGCTTAGAGCTACTGCGAAACAGTCAGCCGACAGGCCTAAAGCTATAAAGAAAACAGATAGAAAATCGCTGATATCACTTACTCCACAATAATCTCATATTCATCTTCTTTCAGTGCTTTGAGAGCTGCCTCTGCAACAGCAGAAGGGGGAATCCCGCCGGATACTGCATCGTCTTCTCGTCCCAGGGATGTGGCAACCCTCGGTGGTACCAGTTCAAAGACCTTAATGTTAGTATCGCTTAACTGGTTCCGGAGAGACTCGGTAAAAGAATGCAAACCGGCTTTAGTCGCACAATAGACCGGCATCCGGGCGCTCGGCCTGGACCTCAGTCCAGATGAAACGTTTATAATTGCGGCTTCATCCTTGTTTAATAATAGCGGTATGAACTGCATGGTCAGATATATTGGAGCGATAAGATTGGTGTCGATTTCACTATCACCGGTAATAAACGCCTGGGTCCCCGCTTTGAGATTTATGCTCCGCTGTACTCCGGCATTGTTTATCAAGATATTCAGTTCCGGGTAATGCTCTTCAATCCACTGATACAATGACTCCCGGCCCTGTTGACTGGTTACATCACAGACCCTGGTCACTAACCGGGGCAGCTTTGTGCTGGCTTCTTCTAACTTCTTTTCTCTTCTACCGCAGATGATTACTTTATTGCCCGATTTCACAAACATCTCTGCTAAGGCAAAGCCTATGCCGGTAGCACCGCCGGTAATCAATACAGTATTATCTTTCGTTTTCATATCTCCCCTTTGCTTAAAAGGTTGCTTCGAAAATGGATTGTCCCCCCGTTCGCCCCCGTATCAAGTACGGGGCAGGCTCTGAGCTTGTCGAAGGGCTGTTCATGGTTTCCTTCGGCTTCGGCCTGAAGGCTCGGCCTGAAGGCTTCACTCTGACCTCGGGACTTCGGCGTTCACTCTGACATATCGGAACGAGTGAGCTCAGTCGAACGCTGAACTCGGGCCTCGGACTGAAGGCTCGGCCTGAAGTCTGAAGACGACAACCTGCTCCGAGCTTGTCGAGGCAAGTCGGAACGAGTTCGCTCACTTCGTGGTGACTCAGTGGAACCAGGACAGGCTAACGGCTCACCATAAGCGGTATTTTCATTCTTCGTGGTGTCTTTGATAAAACATGTGAGATTCTTCATTATTATGAGTCCGTTTAATTGTCATTGCGAGGAATCCTTCCTTTGGAAGGATGACGAAGCAATCTCTAAAATTTTTGAGATTGCTATGCTCCCGCTATGCATTTGTTATTTAAGAATAGCACTTTGATAAGATTTAAAAAAGATGATAAGTTGACTCCCGGTAAAAACCCAGCCTCAGCAACTTTCTTAAAAGAAACCAAAAAGTCTTGACAAACACTACAGATTGTGGTATTCTACAATCCCTACGCTATATAATGTAGAGGTTATTATGAATTGTCCTTTTTGTAACTATCCTGATTCCCGGGTGATAGATTCCCGAGATGTAAATGACGGCGTCCGCCGCAGGCGCCAGTGCCTGAGCTGCAGCTCTCGCTTCACCACCTACGAGCGGTTACAGCCCGTCAATCTCTTTGTTATTAAAAAAGACCGGAGGCGGGAAGAGTTCAACAAAGACAAACTATTGACTGGCATCCGCAAAGCCTGTGAAAAACGGCCCCTGCCTACCGGCACTGTTGACAAGCTGGCTGATGACATAGAGGCTGAGCTCGACAGCCAGGGTAAAGCAGAGATACCGAGCCGGGTTATCGGCGATATGGTCATGGAAAGGTTGAAGAACCTGGACTATATTGCCTATATCCGCTTCGCCAGCGTTTACCGGGACTTTGCCGATATTACAGCCCTGAAACATGAAATAGACACCCTGGTAAGCGCGCCATCTCACCCAACCAGCCAGCTATCCTTACTCCCTGACGAGGACATAGGGGGAATGGCAAAAAAGCGCCAGAAGGTACGGAGATAAGTATGGCTAATCAATCAGGTAACAAACCATTAAGCGACCTCAATCGCACCGAGATTCTGCGGGCGGTGGTTGCCGATGCCGAATCGATGGGACTGCGGGATAAAGAAAAGATAGAGGAGCTTACCAGCCGGGTAATCGAGCGCCTGGAGCGCCCGCAAACGCTGCCGGGAATGGAGCACCTTGTTGCCAGGATTCCCCTCAGGCACCGGCCTGCACCCACCCGCTCCGAAATCCAGGCGATTGTCAAAGAAATACTGGAGGCTGAAGAACCAGCCGCTCCCGGGCCGGAGAGAGGACCGGTCAGTATAAAAAAGGAGGCTGAACCAATGCCAGAGCCAGCTATTCAGGTCGAGCCGGAAGCCCGGCCTGCTTCCAGCATTAATCTTACCGAAAACGCCCTCCGCGTTCTGGAAAGAAGGTATCTCAAGAAAGATAAGCAGGGGAAGCCTACCGAGGCTCCGGAGGATATGTTCCACCGTGTGGCACAGGCTATTGCCTCCGCCGAGCTTATCTATGACCCTTCAGCAGATGTTCAAGCCAGGGAAGAGGAGTTCTACCGGGTGATGGCTGACCTGGAGTTTCTGCCCAACTCGCCTACCCTGATGAACGCCGGCCGGGAGCTGGGGCAGCTTTCCGCCTGCTTTGTCCTGCCTGTTGAGGATTCAATGGAGTCTATTTTTGACGCCGTAAAGAATACAGCTCTTATTCACAAGAGCGGCGGGGGGACCGGTTTTTCCTTTTCCAGGCTGAGACCGGAAACGGACCGGGTTGGCTCTACCGGCGGTGTCGCCAGCGGACCCGTTTCTTTTATGCGAGCTTTTGATACCGCCACCGATGTCATTAAACAGGGAGGCATGCGCCGCGGTGCCAATATGGCTATCCTTAATGTTGACCACCCTGACATTGAGAAGTTCATAAAGGCTAAAGAACACGGCGATGTCCTCACCAACTTTAATCTCTCGGTAGCCGTAACCAGTGAGTTTATGGAGGCTGTCAAAGCCGATACTACATATGACCTGGTAAATCCGCATACCGGAGAAATCCATTCTCAAGCCAGAGCCAGAGATATATTCGACCAGATAGTGGCTATGGCATGGAAAACGGGTGACCCGGGCATCATTTTTCTTGACCGGATAAACGAGCATAACCCCACCCCACACTTGGGCAGGATTGAAAGCACCAATCCCTGCGGCGAGCAGCCCTTGCTTCCCTACGAGTCATGTAACCTGGGCTCTATCAACCTGAGCCGGATGTTGCAAAGCAAAGACGGGGTTGTCGAGGTTGATTATGCCAGGCTGGCTAGAACAGTAAAGACGGCAGTAAGATTTCTGGATAATGTTGTTGATGTCAATAAATTCCCCCTCCCGGAGATAGAGGCAATGACCAAAAAAACAAGGAAAATCGGGCTGGGTGTGATGGGCTTTGCCGATATGCTGATTCAGTTGGGTATTCCCTATGACTCAGAAGAGGCTTTACAGGTGGGAGAAAAGGTAATGGCAGAGATACAGCGTTACGCCACCGAAGCCTCCAAAGAGCTGGCACAGGAAAGAGGTAAATTTCCTGCTTTCGAGGGAAGCGTCTACGATGAGCCGGGCGGCTTTGAAGTGAGAAATGCCACCAGGACCACCATCGCTCCCACCGGCACCCTGAGCATTATCGCCGGCTGCTCCAGCGGCATCGAGCCTCTTTTTGCTCTCAGCTATATTCACAATATCCTTGACGGAGCCCGGATGGTGGAGGTCAATCCCTTCTTCGAGGAAACGGCCAGGAGCGGGGGTTTTTACTCGGAAGAGCTCATGCAGCAGCTAGCCACCGGCACTCAACTCCATACCCTGAAAGAAATTCCCGACAGAATAAAGCGGATATTCGTGACCGCTCACGAGATAGCCCCGGAATGGCATGTCAGGATGCAGGCCGCCTTCCAGCAGTCTACCAACAACGCCGTATCCAAAACGGTCAATTTCCCCGAAGAGGCTGCCCGGGAAGATGTAGCCAGGGTATATATGATGGCTTATGAACTGGAGCTGAAAGGGATAACAATCTACCGGGACAAGAGCCGGGAGGAACAGCCGTTAAGTACGAGCCCGGTGAGCCAGGTAGAAGAAAAGGCGGAGAAGGTCGGCATTACCCCCAGAGAGAGAGCGAAGGTAACTACCGGGGTAACGGAAAGGGTGACCACCGGCTGCGGCTATATCTATGTCACGGTGAACTCCGATGAACAGGGGATATGCGAGGTTTTCTCCACCCTGGGCAAAGCCGGGGGCTGTGCCTCCGCTCAGCTTGAAGCTATCTGCCGTCTTATCTCCCTGGCACTCAGGTCCGGAATAGATGTTGCCTCGGCGGTAAAGCAGCTCAAGGGCATCCGCTGTCCGTCCATCGCCTGGGAGCAGGGCAAGGCAGTGCTTTCCTGTGCCGATGCCATCGCCAGCGTCCTGGAAAAACATATCAAGGGTGATAGCGGCAGCAGCAGTAATGGCAGCATTAAGATGGCGCATAAGACGGAGTCTTCTGGCTTGACCAGGAACATAGCCGGGCAGTGCCCCGACTGCGGCAGCCTGCTTGCCTATCAGGAAGGCTGCTTCATCTGCCACGCCTGCGGATATACCAAGTGCTAGGTGGATAGGGGCTGGCACCTGGGGCAGAAGTAGCTGCCCCGGTTGCGGACTTTGATTCGCTCGATGGGTGTGCCGCAAACGAAACAGGGCTGCTTGAAGCGGTGGGCTACCTTGAATTGATTGTGTGCCGTGCCCTTGGTTCCATCGGGGCGGTAGTAGGTATTGACACTGGCTCCTTTATTTTCGATGGCTGCCCATAGTATGCGGCGAATCGCCCGGTGAAGACTTTCTATCTCCCGCTGGGTCAGGCTTTCTCCTGTCCTCAGGGGGTGAATTCCGGTAGCAAACAGGGCTTCATCGGCATACATACTGCCGATACCGGCAATAAGATGCTGCTCGCAGAGCAGAGCTTTCATCGGGGTTTTTCGTTTAGCCAAAATTTGTGCCAGAAGCTGAGGGGTAAAACCGGCTTCCAGCGGCTCGGGGCCGAGCTTGCCGATAATAGTATCCTTATCGTTCACCAGCCGCATTACCCCAAATTTACGCGGGTCACGGAAGCAAAGAGCCGTATCATTATCCAGATAGAGTACCGCCCGGGTATACTCAGGCGGTTCCGCCGAATTTTGCTTGATGAGCAGCGAGCCGGTCATTTTCAGGTGGATGATTAGCGCATCACCACTGCTCAGGCTAAAGGGTAGATACTTCCCGCGCCTGGCGATGCCGGTGATAGCCTGTCCGACCAGACGGGAGCGAAACTCCTCAGCCGATGGTTCTTTCACTATCCCTTCCCACAATAAGGTAACCTTAGTTATTTTGCGACCAATAACATAGGGCAAAAGCTCATTTTTTACCGTCTCTACTTCAGGCAGTTCAGGCATTCTTACTCCTCCCTCTAGTGTAGCGTCTTCAAAATAACGTTAGCTACAGCCCCCCAATTCCGGCCCCGTATCAGGTACGGGATAAACTCCAGCCGGAATCCAGGCGATACCGGATGAGCCTACACGTCTGGATACCGAC
>JAUYHA010000033.1 GCA_030690265.1 Dehalococcoidales bacterium
GAGGAATGCCCTGACTGCCTCAAGAAAGTCCCTGTTGAGGAGCTTCTGGGAGAAGGCGGCTGCCCCTGGTGCGGATGGGTTAGTGCAAAAGTGAAGAAAGCCTGGACAATTCCGGGACTGAAGGCGACTTAGGAGTAAGAAGGTTGGTTTAGGCTATGGCTATTCATATCGACGAAGATAATCTGAAGAGCGGCGTACTGGGGCTGGTTTTAGCCCTGGTTGAGGTCATCAGGGATGCTCTCAGAATCCAGGCATTAAAAAGGATAGAGAGCGGGGTCTTGAGTGAGGAGGAGTGTGAGAGGCTGGGAAAAGCCCTGATGGAACTCGATATCGCCATTGAAGAAATCAAGGAGGAGCAGGGGATAACCGAGTCAGTTCGGGCAGTAAGGGACGGGCTGGACGAAATTGTAGACGATGTTATAGACAAGCTAATCAACCCGGAAAAGTGGCAGGAGGAAACCGAAGAGCAGGGAAATGGTAAGCAAGCAAGGGCCGGGATATTTGCTGGAGGTAGATAATTGAGATACGAGAGCTGGCACCCGAGTCCGCGGGTCTACGTTATTTTAGATGTCACCGCTGATAAAGCCAGCGGTGTAATGCAGATTTTGTGTGCCAGGTGAGCAGATGATAAATGGAGAATAGAGGGCGATACATCTATGGAGTCGCTGCCGGCGTAAAGGCAGTCAGTCTGGGTCCTATAGGGATAGAAGGCAACGAAGTATACACCATCCCCTGCGGGGGCTTTTGTGCCGTCGTCCATAGCTGTCCTGCCGAGCCGTATCAATCCGGCGAGGAGACCGTGAAGAAGTGGGTGAGGACGCACCAGGGCGTTCTGGACGAGGCAAAAAAAACACTTGGCACCGTGATCCCTATGGGATTCGATACCATTTTACAGTTAAAAGGCGATGACATTTCCCCTGACCGAGTCGTGGAGGACTGGCTCAAGGGAGACCATGACCGGTTTCAAGCCATAATGGAAAGGATAAAGGGCAGGGATGAGTATGGGGTGCAAATCTTCTACGCCCCCCGCGTCACAGCAAAGCAAATCTCGGAAGAAAGCTGGGAGATTCGCAAAATCAGGGAAGATATGGCCTCCAAATCGCCGGGGATGGCATATCTGTATAAGCAAAAGGTTGAAAGAGCGGTGAAGGCTGAGATAGAAAGGCTTGCCGGTGAATGGTTCACGGACTTCTACAGGAAAATTAAGGGTCATTGTGATGATATCGTGGTGGAAAAGACTAAGAAGGCAGACAGGAATAGAGTAATGCTACTGAATCTCTCGTGCCTGGTAGAAAGGGAGAAGGTGACTGACCTGGGAGAAGATCTGGAGAAAATCAACGACACGGAGGGCTTCTCGGTTCACTTCTCCGGCCCCTGGCCTCCCTATAGTTTTGTAGCTCAACCGACCATAACTGCCGCCGAGACAAAGGAGGTGTCTAATGCTACATAAATGTGGCTTTTGTCAAGGAAGAGGAGAAGTTCGCCGTTCCTTCAAACTTCCTTTTAGCACTTGTCAGGTCTGTTCTGGAAAGGGGACAGTTTATGTGGAAGAGCCTGTTATTACCTGTGCCTTCTGTGAAGGGACTGGTATGCAGCCCAATGCCTATCCTTATGCCCTGCTTACCTGTCATGCCTGCAGAGGTAAGGGTGTTGTTACCTTAAAGGAGCCAAATGTGTTATGTCCCGATTGTTTGGGAAGAGGAAGAGTGATTGATGGCAGAGTTTACTGCCTGACCTGTAAAGGTAAGGGAAGAGTGGAAGTAAAGAAGGAATGCGGGGTAATCAGATAACGAATGGAGCCCACAAGAGATACGCATGCAACACTGGTAGACCTTTTGGACAGGGTGCTGGACAAGGGGCTGGTACTCGATGCTGATATCATTATTGAGATGGCCGGTATCCCTCTCCTGGGGGTAAAACTGAGGGCTTTTATTGCCGGGATGGAGACCATGTTGAAGTACGGCATATGGGAAGACTGGGACAAAGAACAGCGGGTGATAGCTACGAAAGAGCATCGGCAGAAGAAGATGGCCATAGCTCCAGAAGGTGAAGTCGCCGCCTTATGCCGCAAATCCGAAGGCACTGGAATCACTACTGTGTAGCGACTGGGGATAATCTTGATTTGAAATAAGGAGGTACGTAATGAAAGTACTAGAGAAGATTAAGGCACTCTTTAAACGAGGGAAGGTTGCAACCAAAGTCGAGCCGAAACCAGCAACTGAGGTTGCAGAAAAAAAGACTACTGAAGCCAGTGGACAGGAGGGGGCTAAAAGGTAGGACGTTTGAACCTTTGGCGTAAGGTAAGTTAAAGATATTTACCAGTGCGATAGCCAAGCAGGCTATCCGTGGTGCGATCCTGTGGCTGAAAAGGAGAATAGAAATATGAATGCTAATGAGCTAATCAAGAAGGCGCAAGAGGAGTTTGCTATCCTCAATAAGTTGCCCGTGAACGCGGTTATCGGCCTGGCTAAGAGAGAGGAAGGATGGGTGGTCTCACTGGAGGCACTGGAGAGAAAGGCTATCCCGGATACTATGGACGTGTTAGGGCTTTATGAGGTTCGTCTGGATAGCGAAGGTACCCTTCTTGGTTTTGAGAGAAAAAAACTGCGTAAGCGTGGCGAAACACAGGAAGACTGAAGCGGAGGTGCAGATGACAGTATGGAATAAGTGCCCTGGGTGTGGAGCTACCATCAGTAGTATGGCTGCTTACTGTCCCAATTGTGGTAAACCCTGGACGGTAAAGTGCTCCCGAGCGGAGCAAGCTGGCGCTTCTGGAAATTCTTCAAATTCTGTCCCGGTTGCGGGGTGGCAGTAGAAAAGCTCGGCAATATCCCAGGTAAGCAGAGACAGGCAGCACAGGAAGGTGATAAACTGAAGGCTACACGCCTTAGAGAGACGGTGGGTGGTAAATGATGAGGAAGCTGTATCTTGTGCCTATCATTCACATGAGTGGCGACATGGGTTCCCTGGCTTCATCTCTGGATGAAACGGCAAAGGCTGAGTTCGGGAAGGAAGTGTGGCAAAAGCACAAA
>JAUYHA010000041.1 GCA_030690265.1 Dehalococcoidales bacterium
CACCGGTCGCACCGATGATATTCCACATAGATGCTGTTTCTCGGGTCCTTCTTATCCTGTTTCCTAATCGCTATTCCCAGTAGGCTCATCTCTTGCACCTCCCCTGTCTTCATGAGCGTCTCCTTTACTTCCATTCAAGAGACGCTCAATAATCGTGCTATAGGTATCACCCCATTTCCCCAGGCCCTGTAACTGTGCTGCAACTGACCTCTTAACTTGAATCGTGGTCATTGCCTCTTTTTCTTTCTTTACAGTCCCCATAGCCATTATTCCCCATTATAGCGTTTATAGCGTCTCTTGTCAAGCTGTCTACTTAAAACTTATGATAATAGTCCCAGTAGCATCCTTACTTTCCCTTAATGGACCTACCGAGCTGGTGAGCTTTGCCAGGTACCGGTTTGCTGTAAGTGGTGAGCACCCTACAACCTCTGCACCAGAGTTAGCTGCTTCTACCTTGGTGATGAGCCTCTGCTCCCTTATGACAGTAAGTAACCATTCCCTAAACTGTGTCTCGTAGTAGGAGTTTGCCTTCATCTCCGGTGAGGCATTTCTGAAATCTACCATGTCCTTGACCAGGTGGGTATTCTCTCTCCCTCTCTCTCTCGCTCTCTCTCTCTCATTGTTAGCACTATAGTCTCGAATTGCCTTTTTGTGCTCTGCCACAGGCTTGCCGCGGAGCTCCAGGTTATGCTTCTGGCAAAGCAGATGAAGGTTCTCGGGATCCCAGTTGTCCGGATTATTGTCCGCATGGTCTATCTGTAGTTTGACCGGCGGCTTCCTCTTGCATTGAAGGCAGTACTCGCCATCCCTGGCGGCGATAAACTTATAGGCGATATCGTGCTGACGGACCTGAAAACGATTGGCCATTTATACCATGACCTCCTTTCCCGGGATCTCCTGCCGAAGATTGGCCAAGTCTTCCCAGTACAGATCATGATCCTCGGCAGGCCGGTCCATGGCCAGTTTATAGAGGTTATCTTTCAGGAAGACCGGTATGCCGGCGCCATCGGCAGCCTGCACAATATCCTTCACCCATTCAAGGCGAGGTAACAGCGTCCACTTCCGGCCAACGGCATCGAGCTTCTCAAGCCGTAGCTGAGGGTATCTTTCCTCCTGGAGCTGTAGAAGCTTGCCCTTGCGCCCGGTCATAGCACCGATGATTACCCAATCGAGCCATTTGGAATATTGCGCTGCCCAGATAACATCCGTGTTTATGTGCTCCAGTAATGGCTCGAAAGAGATAAAGGTGGCCTTCGCCTCTATGTCGTAAAGTCCGTCAAATGCCGGCTTGAGCATATCATCATTGGTGACAGATACCCCAACCTCACAGTTCCTGGGGAAAGGTGACCACTGAGGCAGCTCCTGGGGCTGCTTGGTAAGGAATATGAAGGTATGTTCCGGATAATGCCGGCATTTCTCGAAAATTACCGGTAACCACTCAGGGAACAGGAACAGCTCCATGGTGCTGCCGACAAATATCCGGCATGGCTTCCTGGGGATCTTGTCAAGAACCTCGGGGCGGAAGCGGATATCCGGGTCCCACTTATTTTCATCGTAGATTGCTCGGGCGTAGCAATATGGGCAGGCGGTAGGGCATTTGCCCTTGATGGGATTGCGCGTGATGTCAGTCCATTCAATCTTAGACATCGTTGGACACCTTTGACGAATTCACCACTTCCCCAGTCTTCACGTTTACCGTCGTCAGCACCAGATCCAGCTCCGCCTGCGGGGACTCGATAACCGCGCTCATCGGCACAGCGGTCGCCTGCATATAGATCAACTTCAGCAGCTCCGGACCAGGTAGAGGAACCTCAAAGGATATCCTCGCTACGCCTGACTTGAAAGATATCCCCAGTTTCTCAATCTGTTTGATTTCTACCCTCGGGTACTTGGCCATCTTTTACACCTCCTGTTTTTGAATCTCTATTTGGGTCAATGAGTCTTGTCCGATGACATGACCAGCCGAAATATTGTCGATAGTGTTCTTCCGGAGAACTCGGTTTCCCCTTCTTCCCTATCGGAAGCTGGCACGTTGTATCATCTATCCGAAAGGGACATTTTAAGCATTCAACCTGTTTCACTAACCACCTCTACAGTTCCCTTGTACTGTTAAACTACCTGATGGTTATTTGAGTCTCTTAACGGTCACAGCCCAACTACCAAATGGCTTCCCCTTAATCGTAAGCCCCGCAATCGTCTGCTTCATTACATCGGCATTGGTTTCCGCTGCCGCACTACATAGGATAATGGCGGCTGAATACCAATACAACCGTTCCTGTTCGGTGCAGATATCCTTGAATTTCAACATTAATGCTTTTATAACCTTCCCCAAAGACGCATCATCCAATTCAAGCCATGAATCCGCTTTTTCTTCTCCTTCGGTTAATATCAATTCTGCCATCTATTCCCTCCCTTCCGGCCTACTGGCCGGATGCTATTTTGCGACAGTATTGCACTACTGTTGATTGGGCATGTCCGGAACCTTGCTGCCGTGCTCTGCCTGCCATTTTCTCATTAGCTGCGCATGCTCATAGGCATGCTGCACGATGTCGTCCTTAGCCCCAGCCGCATGGGCGCCTATTGCCCATGCTTCAACCACCTGCGGGGCTACAACATCCTGTGCCCTGAGCAGGAAGACTGGCTCATCTTCGGAGATTTTCCCGTCCGGGTCCTGAATTCTGTCGTAGTCAGGTCTTGCGTGTTTCATTTAACCCTCCTTCACAGTATCCCTCTACTGTCCGATATAACCTTTCTTCTTGGCTCCACGATTCGGCCGCGGGCTGGTATGGCCCGAGCCAACTTTAATCTTCGATTTTTTCTTGACCTCATCACTTCGCTTCTGCTGTTCCCTTTTGTCCTTAAGAACGCGCTGCCGATGACCAGCCTCGTTTATTCGTTTCCTGCGCCGGCGACCAATCCCTGAACCTCCAGGGCCGACTTCTATGGGGACTGGCCTCCTCTGCTGCCATATCTTCTCAACACCTAACTCCTCGGCCATTTTATTGAGTTGTTCCATAGGATCAACCATAGTTCTCCTCTACTGTTTATTCCCTGAGCCATGCCAGCCATCCAAAAAGCCTCACGGCCCAGTACATTAGGAAGACCCTCACCGGGTCGACTTTCAGAACAACCATGCCCTCGCGGAAGATATCGTCGGACTGCTTCCTGGTTCGTGCCTTTACCATGTACAGATAATCATGCACAACTGCCGCCTTCCCATATTTTCCCCAGGGCGGGATTATGCCCCATATAGGGAAAGGGGTACTGGCAAAATCGGTCACAAACCCTAGCGGGACAGTGATCCGGTCACCGCTGCCCTCGTAGCCTACATCATAGCCGAACGGGAAGACGAGCCGCCAGCGCCGGCCATCAGTTAAAGGCGAGACCACCAGCGGGGTAGTGAAACTACTCATTGCGGTTTATTCCCTCTGCCAAACCGGAACCTGATTAGAAGAATGATTGTATCCAACCAGCCCTTCCAGCACTGCGGCTCCCCATAATAGCACTTCCTCGGGTATTTGGTGGCCTCCGAGTAGTGGGGGCATTTCTCCAACGGACAAAATATATGTTCTCTCACGGTATTCACCTACTGTTTATAGGTCGCTCTGTCTTTACGTAGATAAGAGCGCCAACCGCCGCACGGTAAGCGATTTCTTTGTTCGGTCCGAGTCGCCATGCACTCCTTTTCTTTTCACTCGCAAACTGGATATCCTGCTCGCGGGTAGTTAGCCGGGTTGCCTGCTGTTTACTCGCAACAAAGATATCTCTATCTGGATAAGGATTCCTATAAACGAATGCCTCCCCCGGCTCTATCTCGATAATTTCAATTTTGATTAGCATCTCTCCCCTCACGGTATGCTTATACTGTTATTTTTTAAATCTGTCCTCAGGCTGTGGCAGCTCCCCACGCTTCATCGCCGCAACCTCCGCCGGAAAGATAATCCATGCCTGCCCCTCGTACTCATCACAAGAGTAGTCGGTTTCGTCACCATGCTCTTCTATCCACTGACCGACCGCTGCTGCCCCCTGTTTGATATACTTGTTAACCATGCTTTACACCTCCAACGGTACTTGGCTACTGTTAATCATCCAGCTCATAATACCAGTGTTCAAGCGTATGATGAGCGCTGATGCTATTTCCTCTTGCTTTCAAGTCCCGAATCATTTTCTTAGTAGTGCTACTATT
>JAUYHA010000046.1 GCA_030690265.1 Dehalococcoidales bacterium
ATGCTTCAGGGGGAATGGCTTTGCAACTCCCTTTGTCTTTGCGTCCCCCCTGTAACAGAGCATCAAAGCCACCCTGCTTAAAAGCGGCAACATACCTCCGTAAGGTCCGGCTCGATATGCCTTCTTGCTGGCAAATCAACCACCGGATACTGCGTCTTTCGCTTTCTGTCAAACCTTCATCCAGCAGCGGTACAATTACCCGGTAGCGGCGAAGGGCCTCCTCCCTTAAGCGGTCTAATTCTGGCTTTCTCATAGGTGTCAAACTCCTTTTTCCAAGATTTGACACCAGTGTAGACCCTATCTTGGCGGTCACCCAAGGCAAAGTGGGTGGGATCGGAGCAGCCAGTATAAAGTCTTGACCATCACCACCCACTGGGAAGGCAAAGCCGGCAACCATGATAACGCTTTTTCCAGCCTCCTCAGGGGATGTGACAACAGCTTTACGAAGCTTGGAGCCCGGTTGAATACCTTGAATACCTTAGATTCCAGTAAGCCAGCCCATTCCTGCATCTTGTGGCTGTACTCTTTCCGCCATCGCCACAGGGTGCTTTCTTCGGCTCCTGAAGGTGACTCGGAAAGCATACCGCCGCCGTATAAGTGACGCAGGGACCCTTCGATCTCTGGTGCCACATAATGCTTGTATGGCAGCAAAAATGAGGGTAAGCGAGTAAAGGTTTTACTGCATGCTGCACACCTGAACCGCCAGACATTGACCCACTTCTCCTCCCATCGAGTCTTTGCGATACGTTTGCGTATACCATGCTTATAGACTTTCCCACCACAACAGGAGCATGCTGTTATTTTATCTTGTGCAGGTTCAACCGAATATGGTAATATCAGAGCGCAAGTTACAGAACCTACTTTTCAACCAGCCCTTCCAGAGCATTCATGAAGAGTAGGTTCTCTCCTTTTTACCCCGCATCTTATACCATTACGGCCACTTAATTAAAGCTATACTTGGCCATTTACTTTAGGCTGAAACACCATTACGTTGGCAAGTATTGTCATAGGTGGACGTATTTTGTTTAAGAAGTTGAAAAAACAATGATTGTAAATATCCTGAACCCAACAAGCTTCAGATACGAAAGAAAGTTCCTGATTTCCCAACTTAGTAGACATGAAATTGAATCTATGGTTATATTAAATCCCGCAGTCTTTTCAGAAATATACCACCCTCGGTTTGTCAATAACATCTACTTTGATACTGTCGATATGTCGGCTTACCAAGATAATCTAATCGGCATAAGCGATCGTTTGAAGGTCCGCATTCGTTGGTATGGTGAGCTATTCGGTTTAATTGAAGAGCCTGTTCTAGAATTGAAGATTAAGAGGGGCTTTCTGGGAGGGAAATTGAAGTTCCCCTTAGCTTCGTTTTACCTTGACCGCAACTATTCGCTACAGTCTCAGCAGGATATGTTTGCCGAGGCTAATGTCCCGGAGGTAGTGAGATATTACGTTAAGTCGTTAAAATTCAGTACCCTCAATCGCTACCAACGGAAATACTTTCAATCAATGGATCAGA
>JAUYHA010000059.1 GCA_030690265.1 Dehalococcoidales bacterium
TCCGGATAACGCTCGCCACCTACGTATTACCGCGGCTGCTGGCACGTAGTTAGCCGTGACTTCTTCCCCAGGTACCGTCATTATTCTTCCCTGGGAAAAGGGGTTTACAACCCGAAAGCCTTCATCCCCCACGCGGCGTCGCTGTGTCAGGCTTTCGCCCATTGCACAATATTCCTTGCTGCTGCCTCCCGTAGGAGTCTGGGCCGTGTCTCAGTCCCAGTGTGGCTGACCATCCTCTCAGACCAGCTACCGATCTATGCCTTGGTAAACCGTTACTCTACCAACTAGCTAATCGGACGCAAGCCCCTCCTCAAGCGCTCGAAAGCTTTAATGATGCGGCTTTACCCACATCATCACATAAGGTATTAGCTCCAATTTCTCAGAGTTATCCCCTACTTGAGGGCAGGTTACTTACGTGTTACTCACCCGTTTGCCACTAGCTACCCGAAGGTAACTCGTTCGACTTGCATGCATAAAGCACGCCGCCAGCGTTCATCCTGAGCCGGGATCAAACTCTCTAAAAAAATTAACTTATTAGTTTGAACCTTCCTCTCGCTATCCAATTGTTAAGGTACTGAACTTACAGTAATACAATAGCAAACCCTATATACTTTGTCAAGTCAGCCCTACGGGCTTACAATCCAGGTGTGACACGGCTAACAGTTCCACAAGTCCAAACCCTGGCTGCCCGTTTCCGCTTCATACAGGGAGATAAACGTCACTCAACAGGAACAAGACACTGATTCGCTTCTGAGTTGCTACCGGAACCTTATCAAGATACGGAAGAGCAATATAGCGCTTGAGGAGGGATCCTTGTAGCTTATCGATATGGGAAGACTAGGCAAGAAATGTCTGGCTTACAGCCGAAAGTACGAATCCCAGACATTATTCGTATATCTGAATTTCTCCAGTGGTACTCTGAGGATAGCAGTCCCCGTGAAACAACCCGGTAAGTTGTTTTCCACGCCGGGAAGAAAAGATGGTACATATCATGACGGGGCACTCCTTTTGGCCCCTTTTTGATGGCATTATACTCCGCAATACTGGATAAATATGTCACTAATCCTGTGAACCAGCACGCTAATTTGTCTCGTTTTTGCCGGTGGGATATACTATATTTATGTTTCGACGAAAGAACAAGAATGTGTGCGGGTACTGGAATTGCTCCAAACGTATTCCGGACGACCAGTTTCTTTGCGCTGAGCATTATGAAGTCTGGCAAGACGGTTTGATTGACCGCTGCCCGAAATGTACCCGTTTTAAGGATATCGCCTATCAGGTGTGCCTGGACTGTTATTTCGGGCGGCCGGTTGCATCCTACAAGCCGCCTGTTGAAATCCCCGCCCGGGAGAAGGAATATAAAGTAGCGTACTCTGATGCCTGGATTGATGGGTATCACCGACCAGACAGGTTTTTCGTTTATCTGCTTGAGGTTGATGACGGTACTTTATATATCGGACATACCAGGGACCTGAGTAAACAGCTTTCCGAATACCGAAAGCAAGGAAAGTCTACTAACCCGGGAAAGACTTTTAAGCTGCAGTATGTTCAGATTGTGGCTACCGAAGAAGCGGCAGAACTGCGGGAAAGTGAACTGAGGCGGCTGATATTGACGAACCCTGATCAAATACAGGCGATGATATCTGACTTCCGCAGTCATATGCGGAAACTCGGTTACGGCTAGATTACTTTCCGGGGCTTCGATATAATATAATGATAGTAGCGTGTTGCCTGAACATCCTGAGGTTAATAAAATTTTAGATAGCGGGATATTCCCGGCAGTACACTGAATGAGTCAGCAAGGAGGTCATTATGGGTAAAGTTGGTAAGTGCGATAAGTGTGACCGCGAGTTTTCCGAAGAAGGGGGAGTGATATACCCGGGCAAAGCCTATGTCCATAAGGGTAAGTTGCTCTGCGAAGAGTGTATGGTGGATATGGGAGTTTCGGTCGATGAGACTGACCCGTGGCAGACCTACCTGAATACCCGCTACGATATGGAAAGAGGCGGATAGTATCGGCGCCTGGTTGCTTTAAAATATCACATATCAAAGTGACTAAGATGCCGCGGGTAACGGCAGAAATGGACGCGGGGAAAAGCTCTGACCAGAAAAGAGGGTTGGGAAGAGATATTGCGGAGTGTTAAGCAAGGCTAAGCCTGATTCGGTAATTATTGTTACCCGTGAGACGAGCAAGGGGAACCGGGCTAAGGCGGGTAAACTCGTTAACTTATGCTTAGCTCACATTAACGGGCACCTCCTGAAGAAAAGGTTGCTATCCGGTATTGTGGCGGGTGAACTGTGGGAGTATCAGCGGGTCTGGCCTGTTGATACTGTATGATGGTGGAGGGAGCAGGATTCGAACCTGCGTAGCCCGTCAAGGCGGCAGTTTTACAGACTGCTCCGATTAACCACTCCGGCATCCCTCCCGGTGCTGGTGATAGCTGGGTCTAACAGCCCGAGAGGGGATTCGAACCCGCTAACCTACCGATTACAAATCGGTTGCGCTACCATTGCGCCACTCGGGCGTTCTTTACTATCAGCAACCCTCGTATTATAGGTGCGTAGAGCATAAAAAGTCAAGCTGGGACATGCCCCGCCATCAGAACGCTGTGTGGTCTTCCTCACTTTCCGAGGCAGACCACCTGAGGCTACAGTCAGCAAGACAACATTCCGGGAATCATACGGCCAGGCGGATTGACGATGCTCTACGGTTAAGGCATACTGAGGCTGCCGAACCGTTCCGGAGGGGTGTCCGAGAGGCCTATGGGGACGGTCTTGAAATTGTATGTATTTACGCTTGCGTAGCTAAATTGACTTTTCACTGTATACCGTTTTGTGCCTAGCATACCCTTTTATTTTAACCCGTTTTAATCAGTTTAACGCAAAAATAACGCAAGTTATTAGCTTCAATTTGAGCGTGATGTTAAGAAAGGAATTTGACATCGCCCGCTAGTTGTCTTATGGTGTTGTTGACTTTGAATAACAGCTTATAAAAGAGGGAGTAAGGTGAGACCGGGCTACTACAATGGT